>NZ_QRWD01000009.1 GCF_003459505.1 Collinsella sp. AF20-14LB | reverse complement strand
CTTGCAGCGACGGACCTCGGGACGCTCTTACACCACGTCTGCGCGCGCCACCATTTCGGCTAGCTATCTGGCCTTATTAGTCCAAAATTGCTGCTACCAAATCGATAACAGTACTCATATTTGATGTTTTTTGACCAGCAGGTCTCCCCGCCTTAGCAAATCTAAGGCAAAACGGGCTCCAGACCGCTGAATCATGCCACATAGGGCACGTCCGCAGTCCGGAACCCGGTCAAAGTTAAGTTATTTCGCTGTGTTAGGCCAAAACGTCCGACAGGATCTCGATCAGACTGTCCACGTCGGATTCCTCGCAGACGAGCGGCGGCAGGAAACGCAGCGTATGGGCACCCGTAGCGTTAATCACGGCACCAGCCCCCAATGCACGGGCCACAACGTCGTGTGCATCACCCGCAGTATCGTCCAGATCGCAGCCGAGCATCAAGCCGCGGCCACGCACCTCGGTCACGTTCGGCAGCTTGGCGAGCTTTGCCTCCATATAGGCGCCTACCTTGGCAGCGTGGTCGGCATAATCGCCGCGCACGAGTGCGGAGAGCGTCGCGGCACACGCCGCGATGGCCAAGCAGCTACCGCCAAAGGTCGAGCCGTGGTCGCCCGGCTTAAACACGTCGGCAATCTCCTTCTTTGCCACGACGGCACCCATGGGCACGCCATCAGCAATGCCCTTGGCAAGGCTCATGATGTCGGGTTCCACGCCATAGGTTTGGAATGCAAACGGCTTGCCGGAGCGGAAGATGCCGCACTGGACCTCGTCGGCGATAAGCACGGCGCCCACTTCGTGTGCCAGGTCGCGCGCTGCCGCCATAAACTCCTCGGTCATGGGGTGCACACCGCTCTCGCCCTGAATCGGCTCGAGCATCACGGCACAAATTTCGCCCCCCAGCTGTTTAAAGATCGCACGCAGTTCATCGATATCGTTGGGCGTGCAGGCCACAAAGCCACCCGGCAGCGGGCGGAAGCTGTCCTGCAGCCAATCCTGCATGGTGGCGGCAATGGTCTCGAGCGTACGGCCGTGGAAGCCGCCGCGCATGCACACGATAGTGTTGCCGCCGTTACCGGCACGTTTGGCATACAGGCGCGCGAGCTTCATCGAGCCCTCGTTGGCCTCAGCGCCGGAGTTGGCAAAGAAGGTCTCCCAAACCTGCTCATCCGCAGCCGGGGCACCAAGAGCAGCTGCCGTGGTCTCATCGCCGGCGGCAATGGCATCGGCAAGCACGCGCGCACCATCTACGTCGTCGTTAGCAAGCTTGGACAGCAGCGCCGCGACCTGTCCGCGCTGCTCAATGTAGAAGTAATTGGAGACATGCATGAGCTTTTCGGTCTGTGCCTCGAGCGCCGAGAGCACGGCCGGGTCACCATGACCTAGGCTGCACACGCCGATGCCGGCAAGAAAGTCGAGGTACTCACGGCCATCGTCGCCGGTGAGCTTCATGCCGTGACCCTCGACAAACTCGACCGGAGAGCGGCCAAAGGTATGCATAACGTAATGGGATTCAAGCGATTGCTGAGCTGCAAGTGACATGGAATGCCTTTCGTTGAGCGCCGGACGGCGCAGGCCTATGGGTGCAGGAATGGGGCGGCTGCGGTCAGCTAGACCGTCTGGAGCTTCTCGACCTCGTCGAGGTTCTCGGCCAGACGCGCCGCAAAGGTCGAAAGCGGATGCGAATGCGTATCGAACTCGTAAGCCGTCTCGGTGGAATGGATCACGGTGCCGACGCCGGCATCGGTCAGCAGCTCCAGCAGCAGCGAATGCGGCGTGGTGCCGTTGATGATGTGGGCACGAAATACACCGCCGGCAAGCGCATCGACGGCCGCGCGCAGCTTGGGAATCATGCCCTTATCGACCTCGCCGCCGTAGAGCATCTCATTGACCTCGTCGAGCGTCAGGTTGGAGATAAGCGAATCCTTGTCGCTAAAGTCCTTATACAGGCCATCGACGTCGGTAAGGAAGATCACCTTATGCGCATGGAGCGCCGCCGCAACAGCACCGGCGGCGGTGTCGGCGTTGATGTTAAAGAAGCCGCCGTCCTCCCCCGCCGCAACGGTAGCGATGACGGGAATGTACTCGCTATCGAGCAAGCGCTCGATATAGTCGGTGTTGACGTGCGTGACCTTGCCCACGCGACCGAGCTCGGGGTCGAGCGGCTCGGCGATGAGCGTGCCGGCATCGCTGCCCGACACGCCCACGGCCAGGTTGCCGTGCCGGTTGATGGCAGCGACCAGCTCCTGGTTGACCTTGCCGCCCAGCACCTCGCGCACGATATCCATGGTCGCCGGCGTGGTCACACGCTGGCCGTTCTTAAACTCGACAGGGATGTCATAGTGGCTCAACGCCTCATTGATGGCCTTGCCGCCGCCATGCACGATAACGGGGCGCATGCCGATGATCTTAAGCAGGACGATGTCACTCATCACGTCGCGGCGCAGCTGCTCGTCGACCATGGCGGCTCCGCCATACTTGATAACGACCGTCTTGCCGGTCAGGTTTTTAATCCACGGCAGCGCCTCAAACAGCAGCTGCGCGGTTGCCTCGTTGGATTCACTCGAGCGACAATCGCGTGCGAATTTCATAGTCTGCCTCGTCTTTCGTATCGTTATCGCGCCGTGCTCCGCCGTCCGCAATCGCGACGAGATGCACAGCGCGCCTGGAGTTTAGGAACGGTAGTCGCCGTTGATCGAGATGTACTCGTGCGTGAGGTCGCAGGTCCAGACGGTCGTTGCCGCATCGCCTGCGCCGAGGTCGGCCGAGATCACAATCTCGGGCACCTCAAAACGTCGCAGGGCCTCGTCCTCATCGAAGGGAACAGTCAGACCGTCGCGACAGACAGGCATGCCCATCATGTCGATGGAAACGTCTTCCTGATTAAATTTCACGCCGCACTTACCGAGCGCCATGGCAACGCGGCCCCAATTGCAGTCATGGCCGGCGATGCAGGTCTTAACGAGCGGCGAGTTGGCAACGGCGCGGGCGGCGATATCGGCCTCCTCGTCGTTCACGGCGCCGGTAACGTTGACCGTAACAAGCTTGGATGCGCCCTCACCATCGGCGGCGATATTGCGCGCCAGGCTCTCGCACACCTCGTGCACGGCAAATGTCAACTCGTCAAAGGCATCGGAGCCCTCGACGATAGGCTCGGCATCTGCGGCAGCGGCACCGGAGGCAAGCATGGTGCAGGTGTCGTTGGTCGAGGTGTCGGAATCGACCGTTACCTTGTTAAAGGTCTGCTTGACGGTCGAGAGCAGCAGGGCATGAAGTGCCGCAGGCTCGACGGGGGCATCGGTAGTGATAACTGCGATCATGGTGGCCATGTTGGGCATGATCATGCCCGAGCCCTTGCACATTCCGCCTACCGTATAGACATTGCCCGCATGACCCGCAGCCTCACTGACGTAGGACACGGCGTACTCCTTGGAGTGCGTGTCGGTCGTCATGATGGCGCGAGCGGCATCGGCGCCACCGTGGGCGGAGAGCGCCTCGTAGGCAGCAGGAATGGCGGTCTCAAACGTGTCGATCGGCAGAATCTGGCCAATTACACCCGTGGAGGCAACCAGAATCTGCTGAGGCTCGCAGCCGATGACCTGCGATGCGATGCTGCACGTCTCGCGCGCGCATGCAAGGCCGGTCTCACCCGTGGCGGCGTTGGCATTGCCAGAGTTGACCGAAATGCCGGCGATGATACCGTACCCCTTGTCGGTACCGCCCAGGTTGGCACGGCTCACCTGCACGGGCGCCGCGCAAAAGCGATTGGTGGTAAACACGCCAGCACCGGGACAGGGTTTATCGGGCACGACGAGCGCGTAATCCAGACGCTCGGGGTTCTTGCGGAACCCAGCGTGGATGCCTGCAGCCTTAAAACCAGCCGCAGCCGTAACGCCACCCTCGACGGCGCGAATCTTGATATCAAACAGCTCGGTATTCATCGTCTTTATGACTCCTTATGTCAAACAAAAAACGGACATCGGTTGGTGCGCCATGCCAGTCGTGATCATGAAACCAGCTTAAGAGTGGCGCCCCACTCGATGCCCGACTACCAAATCGTTAACAATCGAATGTGCTACACCGGGCACGCCACTGTGGGCAAGCCTCGTCGCTCGTCAAAGCCAAAGACGATATTGGCGCACTGGACCGCTTGGCCCGCAGCGCCCTTGCACAGATTGTCGATGGCGCCCGTCGCCACCAGCACGCCCGCGCGCTTGTTGAGCGCGAGGCCAATCTGGGCAGCGTTGGTGCCGACGACCGAAGCCGTCTTGGGCTGCTGGCCGGCATCGAGCACGCGCACAAAGGTGCGACCGGCGTAGAACTGCTTGTAATGGTCGACGACATCCTCAAGAGCCAGCGTGTCGAGAGCCTGCGGCGCGAGCGGCAGCGTCACCGTGGAGAGCAGACCGCGCTTGAGCGGTGCCAGGTGCGGGGTAAAGACGACGCGATCGGTCAGGCCAAGGATTTGCTCAATCTCGGGCGTGTGGCGATGCTTGCCCACGCCGTAGGCCTCCAAGTTCTCGTCGGCGCTGCAAAAATGGGTGCGGGCGTTGCAGGACTTACCGGCGCCCGTCACGCCGCTAATGGCATCGACAATCACGGGGCCGTTCTCGGCCACCCAGCCCGCGCGCACGGCGGGCGCGGCGGCAAGGCTCGTTGCGGTGGGATAGCAACCGGCGCAGGCGACCAGCACGGGCTTGCCGTCGGCATGGTCGGATACGGCGGTCTCCAAGTCTTGGCAGAACAGCTCGGGCAGACCGAAGGCACGGGTCTTGAGCAGCTCGGGGCTCGTATGCTCGGCGGCATACCATGTCTCAAAGACGGACGCGTCGTTCAGACGGTAGTCGGCCGAAAGATCAAAGCAGGAGACGCCCGATGCAAGCAGCGCGGGTACCTGTGCCATGGCAGCCGTGTGCGGCACGGCAAGAAAAACCGCATCGCAGCTCTTGAGCTCGGGGGCGTCATGCGTGGTGAAAACCAGATCGCTCACACCAGCAAAGCTCGGATACACCGCGGACAGCGGCTGGCCGGCATCGGCGTTGGACGTAATGGCAACAAGTTCAAACTCGGGATGACCGAGGACGAGGCGAATGAGCTCGGCTCCGGCATATCCAGCCGCGCCGACGATTCCAACCTTCAAAGACATATCAGACTCCTTGTCTGCGATTTATGCACCGATGCGCATTTCGCAGCGGTCGTTATGAAGTGGGTTGAAACTTTAGCACCAAAAGATGCATGATTACGTAAATGGCTTGCATATTCATGCATTGAAACATTCCCGACACATTCGCTTGAAGGAATTGACAAATGGAGCGGGCCCCGTATTGACCGGCGCTCCTAACGGCGCCGGGCAATACGGGGCCCACCCATGCGAAAACCAAGTTGTTAGGATGAGCCAGCTGGCTAGAGCTCGACCGGCACCCATTCGTCGTGATGGCAGATAAAAGCCTCGGGATCCTCGACGCTAAAGAAGACGAGCGTGGGGTCGTTAGGCCCCTCATAGTGCTCGCCCAGGTGCTCTAGATGCTTCCACCCGGCTTCGCGCATTTCGCCTAAAGCCCGGTCATCCAAGCCGGCACGCCCGCGCAAGATAAGCCAGCCATGGCCCGGCCACCAACTCGTGGCCTCAAAGCGCTGGTTTTGCAGCAGCTCTTGCCACACATCTTTGGTGCGCGCTGTTACAAACCACAGCTTGCCATCCTGGATCTGCGCAAACGAAAACGGACGCACATGAGGCTGTCCGTCAACGCTCGTCGCCAAATACCATGCCGGCACCGACGTCAGATACTCCAACACCGTATTCAATCCGTCCACGGTTCCTCCTGCCGCTAGCTCATTTGACTGGTTGGTAAACGTTAGAGCTCCAGGCGCTCCTCGCTGCCGTCGATATCACAGAAGCGCGCGGCAATGTTGCGGACCGAAAAGAACGCAAGGCGGCCGTCGTTGGCACTCTCGTGTTCCTCGCCGATGCCCACCATGTGCTTAAAACCCGCTTGACGCACCTTGTCGCTCGCAACCGCGTCGTCCTCAAGTGCGGCCTCGCCGGTCAACACGATCCAACATTCCCCCGGCTTCCAGCCCGAGAGCTCAAACTTGGGATTCGCACTCAGCTCCGCCCACACATCCTTGTCGCGCGACGTGCAAAACCACAGCTTACCGTCATCGACCATGGCAAACGAAAACGGCCTCACGCGAGGCTGATGCCCGTCGGTCACATCGGTCGTGGCCAGATACCACGCCAGAATGCGCCTGAGATACGAACAGGCGCGCTCAAGCTGAGCCGTGCGGTCGTTGTCGGTCATAGGGGCCCCTTTCTTGCGCTCGAATCGCGCCTAAACAAGTTGAAGGTTGACGACGATGACACACGCAAGCAGCAGCATCGTCACAACCGCAGCCAGCGCATCCCCGCGGCGAAATGCAAGTGCATGCAGACGCGTGCGGCCCTGCTCGCCGTGATAGCAGCGTGCATCCATGGCGGCAGACAACGTCTCGGCATGACGGAACACGCCCGTGAACAGTGGAATCGCCACACTGCCGAGCATACGCACGCCGCCGAGCGGGCCACCCGTTACGCGTGCGCCGCGGCTTGCCTGCGCGTCCGCCGTCTGCTTCATCTCGGTGGCAAACTGCGGCATAAAGCGCAACGCGATGCCCATGATCATGCCGAGCTCATGCGCAGGGAGCCCCACGCGCGCAAACGGTGCGAGCAGGCGCTCAAAGCCCGCGGTGAGGTCGAGCGTAGGCGTGGTGAGCGTAATGGCGCTCATGCCGGCCATCATCAAGGTCAGGCGGCACGCCATAAAGACGGCGGAATGCAGCGAGCCCTCGCTTATCTGCAAAAAGCCGAGCTGCCACAGGATGCGCCCACTCTGATCGGTAAACAAGTTGAGCACCGCGACCACGACGACGATTGCCAGCAGCGGCGCCATCGACGACAGAACGCGATGAGCCGGCACCCGGGACACGGCATAGATCAGCACGACGAAAATTGCGACCGGGGCCAGTCCGCGGAAGCCGCCGACGGTCAGCGTCGTGATTAAAAACACAAAGCCCAGGAGCAGCTTGGTGCGCGGATCCAGGCGATGGATCGCACTATCGCTCGGATAGTAGCTGCCAAACGAAAACGCCTCCATTAGCAGCCCTCCTCTCGCGCGACCGTCTTGGATTTAGCAATGTCCGCGACGTTAGAAGGACCGTCCGAGCGACCGATTAGCAGGTCCACCAACTCGTCTGCCAGCGACTCAACCGTATAGAGCCCGCCGCAACGCAGCGGCACGCCCGCCTCCGCGAGCGCCAACGCCATGCGCTGGGCAGCAGGTACGCCCAAGCCGATCGACTTGAGCTCATCGGCATGTGCAAACACCTGCGCGGGGGTTCCCTCTGCAAACACCGCACCTTCGTTCATCACGACGATGCGGTCGCAGCAATTGGCCAGGTCATCCATACTATGCGAAACCATGACAACGGTCAGGCCATCGCGGTGAAGTCGATCGATAAGCTCCAGGAAATCCCTGCGCGCAGCCGGATCGAGACCTGCCATGGGCTCATCGAGCACCAGGACCTCGGGCTCCATGGCAAGCACGCCGGCAAACGCCACGCGCCGTTGCTGACCGCCCGAAAGCTCAAAGGGACTCTTGTCGCCGACCGTAGAAAGGTCGAGGCCCACGCGCGAGAGCGACGACTCGACGCGACGGTCGACTTCATCTTGCGGCAAGCCAAGGTTGTGCGGGCCAAACGCCACGTCCTGCGTCACGGTTTCGGCAAACAGCTGACGCTCGGGATATTGAAACACCACGCCGACCTTGGCCTTAACCGCGGCGGCATCTTTCTTGTTTGCCAGGTCGAGCCCCAGCGCGCGAACGAATCCCTCCTGGGGGCGAATCAAACCGTTGAGATGCTGGACTAGCGTCGACTTACCCGAACCGGTATGACCTGCCAAGCCCAGGAACTCGCCGCGACGCACCGTCAGCGATACATCGCGCAGCGCCCACGGGCTGCTGGGGTCGTTTCCCCAGAGAGCCTGTTTATTCGATTTGCCCGCAGTGGCCGAGCGCTTGCGCCATCGACGGCGCTCGCGGGCACTCAGCGAGTAACTATGCGAGAGGTGCGAAATCTCGATGACGGGCTCCGACACGGCTGTCCCGTCGGTTGCAGAGGAGACGTTGTCGAGCACACGAGAATCGGATGCAGAAGGCCGCCCTGCGGTGTCTTCCCCACTCCGGTCGGCATATACCTGCGCAATCTCGGCGACCATATCCGCCTCGCGCACCCGCGCATGAACGGGCACGCCCTTCGCACGAAGCGCCATGCCCAAGCAGCACGACGCCGGCATATCCAGGTTGAGCTCCACGAGCCCATCTGCCCGCGTCAGAATCTCCTCGGGCGTACCGAGCATGGCAACGCGCCCCGCCCGAAACACCGCGACACGATCGGCCTCGGCGGCCTCTTCCATAAAGTGCGTAATCATCACGATGGTCATGCCGCGTTCGTGCAGCACGTGACAGGCCTTCATAAGGCCCTTGCGCCCGCGCGGATCGAGCATCGAGGACGCCTCGTCCAAAATGAGCACGCGCGGTTCCATGGCGAGCACACCGGCAAGCGCCACACGCTGCTTTTGACCGCCCGAAAGCGCATGGGTCTCGTGGCGCTCAAAGCCCACCAGGCCCACGCCCTTCAGCGCCTCGCGTACGCGCTGCGCAATTTGCGCCGATGGCACGCCAAGGTTTTCGGGACCGAACGCAACGTCATCTTCGACAAGCGTTGCCACCAGCTGGTCGTCGGGATTCTGGAACACCATGCCTGCGGTCGAACGAATGTCGTAGACCAGCTCGGGATCGGACGCATCCATACCGTTGATACGTACCGTGCCCGCATCGGGCTGCAGCAGCACATTCAGATGCTTGGCAAACGTCGACTTGCCCGACCCATTGCCACCGAGGATGCAGAAAAACTCCCCGTCCTCGATGTTCAGATCGACGCCGTCGAGTGCCGGTACGGCACCGTCATAGCTAAAGGAAACGCCCCGACACTCAATCATGCGCGGCCTTTGACCTGGTCCTTTTTAGGCGTGATGAGGTTGGAGACTGCTTTATACACCGCTAGCGTCAACACCGAGTTAAGCACGGTCTTGATAAGGTTGAACGGCAGCACGGCAGGAATCATAAGCGGGGCGATCACATCGACCGAGCCATACCAGAACCATACGCCAATGGTAAGGTTTGCGACCATAGACAACGCCGTAGCGGCAATGACGCCGAGCACCAGGCCAATCACGGCACCCTTATAGGTATGCATCTTCTGGTAGACGATAGCCGCGGGCAGAATGTAGCCCAGCGTGGCAACCAGGTTCATAAGCGCGCCGACCCAGTCACCCGTGGTGAGCGCATGGATAACGATCGCCATGGCGGCAACAGCAGTGCCGGCACCAGGACCATACGCAAACCCGCACACCATCGCCGGCACCAGCGACGGGTCATACGTCAAAAACGGCGCCGAGGGAAGAATGGGCAGCTGCACGTACATAAACAGGGCGCCCAAGGCGCACATCAGCGCCATGGTAACGAGCTGTTTGGTGCTCCACCTATTCGTGTTCTCAAAATGGATATGCTGCGACTGTTCAGACATAAGATCACCTGCCTCTTTCATCCGGACTCTAACCGTTGGTACTGGGATCTCACCAGTTCAGCCGGCATGCGAACCAACGCACACACGGGTCGCGGACTCATCGGCTCGGTCGCAGGCATCTAGCCTGCGCCACGGCGTCCCTTTGACACCGCCCGGTTTACCGCCAGTGGGGAATTTCACCCCGCCCTGAAACAGCAATTGCTAGTGTAGCACCAGCAGGCTTTCGCGCAAGTATGCCAAGGGTAATTTGTGGCGGGGATCAGTTACCGCAACAACCACATCTCTCACTCACCCCAAAGTGGTGCGCCTTTCGCGCAAAGCGCGAAACAGCAACTGGGATACGTATCCCTATCAGCCACGATCTCCGCCCACGCCGACCTCAAGGCCGTAAACGCAGGGGATCCGGGGGCGTGACGGGGGTTTCTCTCCGGAACATTCCGCAGGACGCAAAGAGGCTCCGCAGCGCGAAGCGCGATGCGGAGCCTCTTTGCATGTCCGAGGACGTTCCGGAGAGAAACCCCCGTCACGCCCCCGGATCCCCGGTGGGAGTTCTAGACCTTGTCGGCCTTAGTACATACCGCCGCCCTGCTGACCAGCGGTAGCAGCAGCGATAGCGTCCTCAAGCTGAGTGTTTTTGGGCACATCGGAGACGGTAGCCTCGGTGATGAGGATCAGGCTGGCGACAGAAGCAGCGTTCTGCAGGGTGACGCGGCTGACCTTGACGGGGTCGAGGACGCCCATCTCGATCATATCGCCCCACTCGCCGTTGGCAGAGTTGAGACCCTGGCCGGCGGGCAGCTCGGCAACCTTGTCGACCACGACAGCGCCCTCAAAGCCAGCGTTCTTGGCGATAGTAGCGACCGGAGCGGTCAGAGCCTTCTTGACGATATCGACGCCGATCTTCTCCTCGGGGTCGTCGATCTCGACAGCATCGAGCGCAGGAGCAGCGTCCATGAAGGCGACGCCGCCACCGGCGACAATGCCCTCCTCGACAGCAGCGCGGGTAGCCTGCAGGGCATCCTCGACGCGGTGCTTGATCTCCTTGAGCTCGGACTCGGTAGCAGCGCCGACCTTGATGACGGCAACGCCACCGGAGAGCTTGGCCAGGCGCTCCTGGAGCTTCTCACGGTCGAAGTCAGAGGTGGTGTTCTCCATCTCGCCCTTGATCTGAGCGATGCGGGCGTCGATGGCCTCCTTGGAGCCAGCGCCGCCGATGACGACGGTGTTGTCCTTGGAGATAGTGACGGACTTAGCGGTACCGAGCATATCGGCGGTGATGTCAGCGACCTTCACGCCCAGCTCGTCCAGAGCGGCCTGGCCACCGGTGAGGACGGCGATGTCCTCCAGGATGCGCTTGCGGCGATCGCCGTAGCCCGGGGCCTTGACGGCGCAGACGTTGAGAGCGCCACGAATCTTGTTGAGGACCAGGGTCGGCAGAGCCTCGCCATCGATGTCCTCAGCGATGATGAGCAGGCCACGGCCGGCGCGCTGGACAGCCTCGAGAACAGGCATGATGTCCTGAACGCTGGAGATCTTCTGGTCGGTGATGAGGATGTACGGATCCTTCATCACGGCCTCCATGCGGTCGTTGTCCGTGACGAAATAAGCGGAGACATAGCCCTTGTCGAACTGCATGCCCTCGACGGTGTCGATGGTGATGTCGAACGTCTGGGAATCCTCGACGGTGATGACGCCGTCCTTGCCCACGACCTCCATGGCCTCGGCGATCTTCTCGCCGACCTCGGGGTCACCAGCGGAGATGGTGCCGACGGAAGCGATCTGCTCCTTGGTCTCGACCGGCTTGGCCTGCTTCTTCATCTCGGCGACGGCGGCGTTGACGGCCTTGTCGATGCCGCGACGGATGGCCAGCGGGTTGGCGCCAGCGGCGACGTTGCGCAGACCGTCGTTGACGATAGCCTGAGCGAGCAGGGTTGCGGTGGTGGTGCCGTCACCCACGGTGTCGTTGGTCTTGGTGGCGACCTCCTTCACCAGCTGAGCGCCCATGTTCTCGATGTTGTCCTCGAGCTCGATCTCCTTAGCGACGGAAACGCCGTCGTTGGTGATGGTCGGGGCACCGAACGTGCGCTGCAGAGCGACGTAACGGCCCTTGGGGCCCATGGTGACGGTAACGGCGTCGGCCAGAGTGTTGACGCCCTTGGCGAGCTTGGCGCGGGCATCGGTGTTGAACGTAATGTTCTTTGCCATGGTAGGTAATCCTCCAAAAGAAATGTGACTCGCGTCGCCGCTTCCGAGTCCTATGCGACGATCGCGTTCAAAGACGAATCAGAGATTCTGACGAGACTAGGCCTCGACGACAGCGTAGATGTCGTCGGCGCGCATCAGCAGATACTTCTCGCCGTCGACCTTGACCTCGTTGCCACCGAACTTACCGTAGATGACAACGTCACCGACCTTGACGTCCATGGGGATGCGCTCACCCTTGTCGTTGACCTTGCCGGCGCCAACGGCAACGATGGTGCCGCGCTGCGGCTTCTCCTGGGCGTTGCTGGCGATATACAGACCAGAAGCGGTCTTCTGCTCGGCCTCGTCGGGCTTGACCAGAACACGATCTGCAAGCGGCTTCAAAGACGACATGCTTGTCTCCTCCTTTTTGGGCCGCGTGGTTATGCCACGCGAATTAACCCTTTTTGTTTGCGTACGCGTTGAATGGTACCCACGAATGGCGGGTTATACAACACGGAGTCAAAAAATCTTATTTTTTGGCACTTAGATTTTCTGAATGCGGGGGGATAACTTAGCGGTGGCTCCCGTGTGGCTCCGGAGGGGCGGGGCATAAGGTTTCCTGCTCGGGCAGTCCTGCTCGCACGAAGGCCACATTAAGTGGCCTTCGGCTCGTGCGGAACTCACGATAAACCTTATGCCCCGCCCCTCCGGAGCCACACGGGAGCCAGGTTAACTAATTCGGGCCCGGCATTCAGAAAAGTCAGTGCAGCAAAATGGCGATGCGGATAGGAACGTGGGCATGGTTTTCGCTGCGCGCACGGGTCCCCTGGGGAGCACCGTGCATTTTTGGGAGTATTCAGCAGGCCAGGGTGGCTGCATACGCGCCGGACATACCTTATTGGTCCCAAGAACGCCTTCAGCGGGCGGTTTTGGTCGGTGGGCAGACCCCGTTGGGACAAATGGGCGTACTTCGCGCCGTACCGGAGCCCAAAATGACGTCAATCTCCGTAACGTTACTCAGCCGCAGCGGCACCGGCAGAGCTCGCGGTGCTGAATACTCCGTTTTTTGCACGGCCCAGGCGGGGGTACATCAGGGCCGGAAAGAACATCTCAGCTTTTTTATGCAATCTGCAACTGGAAGTATGCAAAACGCTAAGAGAAAGCATCGCTGATGTCCCAATTGAGCGCGCGGAGCAGCAGCGCTTCCACCCTGCGCCCAAATCCAGCAGAGAGGGGACGCTCCTAACGAACCCCCATCGGCAAACAAACGCGGCTCGAGCGCCATCCCAAAATATGCTGCCCGAGCCGCGTTTAACGGTACGACATGAATATTAGCGCTCGTAGACCAGGTTGCCGGCTAGGTAGGTGGCTTGGACTTTGGTGGCTTGGAGTTCTTGGGGGTCGATGGTGAGTGGGTTTTGGTCCAGGACTACCAGGTCGGCGTATTTGCCGGGTTCCAGGCTGCCGAGGTTTTGCTCGTCGCCTGCCGCGTAGGCGCTGCCCAGGGTGTAGTTGCGCAGGGCCGTTGCCGCATCGATGCGCTCGCTCGGCAGCCAGCCGCCCTCGGGCCAGTGGCTTTTGGGGTCTTGGCGCGTAATAGCCGTGTAGAGCACATTCATGCTGGTAACGGACGTGATAGGGCTGTCAGTACCGAAGGCTTGGCGGATGCCGCGCTGCTTATAGGTTGCGAACGGCCACATGATTCGGCTTCGCTCCAGGCCAAGGTCGCGCTCTGGGCCACCCGGATCGAGCGTGATGTGGCAGGGCTGGCTCGAGGCGACCACGTTGAGCTTGCGCAGGCGGTCGATGTCCTCGGGCAGGAGGTTCTCCAGATGCTCGAGTGTGTTATGGCCGTGCTGGGGCAGGCCGTACAGGTCGGCGGCCTCCTCGAAGATATCCAGCGCGGCATGAATCGCACCGTCGCCGATGACGTGGATACGCACAGTGTGGCCGCGCTCCGCAGCCGCCAGAACCAGCTTACGCATGCGCTCGGCAGGAACCGTCAGGCGACCTTGATCGCCCGGGAAGCGCGGATTGGTATAGGGCTCGGTGAGATATGCCGTGTGCTCGCTCGAGACGCCGTCGAAGAACTGCTTAAAACCAGGCGCCGAGAGCAGCGCGTTGTTCGCGTAGCGGGTCTGCAGTTCTTCTAAGCGCGATTGGTCATCCAGCAACGTGGGGAACAGATGGGCTCGGATGCCCAGCTTGCCGGCTGCCTGTAGCTTGCCGTAGACATCGTCGCGGATAAAATCGCAGCCCGGCATGGGCATGAGCGACATATCGCATATCGAGGTGATGCCCTGCTCGGCCATACGCCTCATTTGATCGGCGTAAGCGCTTGCAATGCGATCCTCCCCCAGCCACTCAAGGCAGCGCGGTAGCAGCTGCATGGCAGCCGCCTCGTGAGCAATGCCCGTGAGCTCGCCGCTTGCGTCCTTGTCGTAGCCACCGCCCGCTGGCGGCTCGCTGTCGCGCGTGACGCCGAGTGCCTCGAGTGCGCGGCTGTTGAGCCACAGCGTATGGCCGTCGCCCGAATACATAACGCAGGGGCGATCGGGGAATGCCGCATCGAGCGATGCCTTGGTAGGATGCTCGGGCGGGTCCCAACGGTAGTCGCGCCAGCCCTGAGTCACAACCCAAGCGTCGTCGGGCAGGTCCTGGGAAAACTCGAGCGCGTGTTGCACCAGCGCCGCCTCGGACGTGCCCATATCCATGAGCATGTACGGCGAGGAGCCGACCGAGGTATGGAAGAAGTGCAGATGAGCGTCATGGAAACCTGGGCAGACAAACTGCTCGCCGTAGTCGATAACCGGCGTGGCGGCAGGCGCGGCGGCAATCACGTCATCGGGCGCACCGACTGCGACGATACGGTCGCCTGCGATGGCAATCGCCAGCTCGCGGGCGGTATCGATGCCGTCTTGCGCGGTAAAGACGTTCTTGGAGCGGATAATCCGATCGATATGTTGCATGGGCATCCCCATCTCTGGCAGGAAATTCAACACCCCCGAGTGTACTCCCCCGCCCTTGTAACAAAACCCCAAGCGGCAAACGGCAACTTTACCAGCCCTAGCGGCAGGTGGCATACTGGAATGAGCTTGTACGATTTTGCGATAAACCAGCAAGGAGCAAATCGACTATGACGAAGACCAAGGCACAGCAGATTATGGCGGCAACCGAGGTTCGCGCGGCAGACGACGTCACCGCAGCCATCCAAGATATCGCTGCCGAGTTTGAACCCTACATCATTAAGCAGCGCCGCCACTTCCATAAGCACCCGGAGCTGAGCCTCGCCGAGGAACGCACGACATCTGACATCGCCAACCAGCTGGACGCCATGAATATCCCCTACGAGCGTCCCCTTAAGACGGGCCTTGTGGCGACCCTTCGCGGCACCGCGCCCGACGCCTATCGCGAGGACGGCACACCACGCCGCCGCATCCTGCTGCGCGCCGACATCGACGCCCTGCCCGTCACCGAGCAGACCGGCGAAGAGTTCGCCAGCGTCAACGAGGGCTGCATGCACGCCTGCGGCCACGACTGCCATATCGCCATGATGCTCGGCACGCTGCAAATCCTGCGCCATATGACCGACGACATCCACGGCGAAGTCCGCATCGTCTTCCAGCCCAGCGAGGAAAACGGCCAGGGCGCCAAGCTCATGATCGGCACGGGCGTGCTCGACGGCGTCGATGGTGCCTACGCCGCGCATATCTGGAGCGAGGTTGACGCCGGCACCGTAAGCTGCGAGCCCGGTCCGCGCATGGCCAATACCGACTGGTTCCGCATCGACGTCCGCGGCACCTCGTGCCACGGCGCTATGCCCCAGCGCGGCCACGACGCCGTTATGGTTGCCGCTGAGATCGTCAACGCACTGCAGACTATCGTCTCGCGCGAGATTAGCCCCTACGAGCCGGCCGTTATCACCGTCGGTGAGCTGCATGGCGGCACCGCGCGCAATGTTATCGCCGGCACGGCTTACCTCGCCGGCACGGTGCGCACCTACGGCGACTCGACCCACGAGGAAATGCCGGAGCTCATGCGCCGCATCGTGGAGCATACCGCGGCAGCCCTGGGCGCCGAAGCCAAGCTCACCGACTACACCATCGCCAACTACAAGGTCGAAAACGATGCCGCCTCGAGCGAGCGTTGCCGCCAAGCTGTGCTCAAGTGCCTGGGCCCCGCAGGCGAGGGCCATTACCGCGGCACGCTTTCGGGCGAGGACTTCTCGGAGTACCTGCGCCGCGTGCCGGGCGTGCTCGCCTTTGTTGGCACGCGCAACCCCCAGATTGGCGCCACCTATGCCCAGCACTCCTGCTTCTACAAGATCGACGAGAGCGCGCTCGCCAAGGGCTCCATGGTAGCCGCTCAGTATGCCATCGACTTTTTGGCCGAGCCCACGCAAGAAGAGCTCGACGGCCCCACGATCGCCGCAGTTGCCGAGACCAATCCCGACCTGGCGGCCAAGCTGCGCTCTGCCAAGGCAACGGCCGCCGAGGCCCGCGACGCCGTGCACGACGCCCGCACCGCCCGCCATGCCGCCATCAAGGGCATTCACGATGCCCGTGCCGCTGCTCGCCACGAGGAGAAGCGCGACGAGTAGCCGTCACGCCCACCCGTAACAACCTGGCTAGAGCAAAGCGGGGGCGAACGTTATCTCAACGTTCGCCCCCGCTTATGTGTCGACCGCTTTTCCAACGTATCCTCCGTCACGACAGGTAAGAGCGAAGGATGATGAGCCAGCGTGGCTGCTCGAGATAAATGATATCGGCAGGAACCCCCACAGGAACATGGCCCCCAAAAAGCAGGCCGGCGTCTGCGGGGTTGACCAGGCGGATTGCCCACACCGCAACCAGCAGCAAGCATATTGCGACCAGCGCCGCATCGATTGTCTTTCGGGTGCGCGAAGTTGTGACATAGTCCCTGGCGCACGCCAGCGCAAACATAGGGGGAACCATCCAAAACAGCGGATGATACGCAAGCGCGGCACGCCAATCGAGCCCAAACGCCGCGAGCCACGCGCGCGTCATGCCGCAGCCCGGGCACGGAATGCCCGTAAGCGCCCTAAACGGGCAGCCGATGCCCGTCACATACAGCACAAGGCACGACAGCGCCAAGATAGCGGCGAACAAAAGGGCGCGGCGGAATAGCCCCGCCGTGCCCCTTGTCTTGGACCGTGCTTGTGAATCCGAGTTGCTACGCACGTGCCGTAACCTGCGCAGTGTAGGCAGCCGCCATCGCGTTGACGTTCTTGACGATCAGATAGAAACCAATAATCGGTCCGATGCCGCACTGCAAGGCGCCGATCAGCTGCCACAACAGAAGCGTCGTGCCGCTCTCGGCAATGGTAAGACCATAGCGAGGACCGTTGGCCTGGATGCGATTGCCGAAACGGTATGTCCACCACAGGCCATAGATGCCGCAGGTAATGAACGACAGCAGGATTGCAATCAGGTAGTTGGGCATATCGTCCCCGTCGCCCGAGCACATAGTTGCGACATCCTCAGATATTTTGTAGTACGCATAGATGCCGTAGATACCGCACGTGACAATAGCGAGCAGCAGTATCATGCCAAAGTTACGATCGAGCTCAACCGCACCGGGCATGGGTGGCGGTGTGGGTGCGCCCTGAGGCGCAGGCTGAGGTGCCGGGGCGGGCTGAATCTGTACCGGCTGAGGCTCAGACGCGGCAGCCGACGTAGCGTTGACGGGCTCGCCGCAAGCAGGACAAAACTTTGCATCATCCAAAACGGGTGCTCCGCAATTTTCGCAAAACATAGATCCTCCTTCCCATAAGACGACATGCGTCTTTGGTCTCACATGCCGCATCCCAACGGGATACCTTCAATCACGCCGGGTCGATTACCAAAATGAAGACAACCAACCCGGCGGCATCGGCTAAAACGGACCATGGCCTTAGGCACTCTGGACCGCAGCCCCCCTCAAGCTATTCGGCCTGGTCTTCTTCGGGCTGATCGGTCGCTGCCTGATCGCCCTTATCGCCCAACGCCGGCGCAGTCTGCTCAGCAGGTTCGCCAACAGGCGGGCACTCCTGCTCGGGAGCAGAACTCGGCGCGGGCGACGTTGCAGGCGCAGGTGCGGGTGCCGGCTCAGGCACAGGCGCCGGCTCGGGTGCAGGCTCAGGCGCAGACTCGGGCGCGGGCTCGGGCTCGGGCGCAGGTGCCGGCGAAGCATCCGGAGCGCTGTAACCCGAAGGAGCAGACTTCTTCTCAAACGGCAGCACAAAGGTCAGGACGTCGTCCTTGTCCTCGTCGGCCCACTCGCTTGCGTAGCGCGCCACCCAATAGCCAACGGCACGATGCTTGAGCATGTTGCCAAAGACCGTAAGGAATACCGTGACAAACGCCGTCAGCACCAAGAACAATACGAGCGTAATGCCACCGCCGGTAACAAGCGCCTCAATAGCCGTAGGACGGTAGTAGTAGCTATACATACCGACAGAGGCAATGGTGCCAAAGACGAGCGTCAGGATCCATGTGATAACGTTGGCGACCAGACCCGTCAAAAACTCGGGAAGGAACGATGCGCAGAACAGCTTGGTCTTATTGTTCTTAAAGGCCGCCCAGACCTTATCGAGCGAAAACGCGCTCTCGACGCGACCGGTCACCGCAAAGTGCATCACGGCGATGTCGGCGAACATAGTAAAGAAGACACCCAGGACCGCCGTGGCAATCATAGCCAGAACAAACAGGCCCAGCGAGCCAAATAGAGCGGCCTCAAGCGCATAGGAGCCGTAATAAGAGTACGCACCCGCGGCACCAATTACCACGCTCTCCACCAGCGAAAGCGCTACACCAATAACGGGAATAGCCGCGATAACCTTGAGCACGCTCGAAATAACGCCCGAAAAGACGCCAAGGCCAAACGACGTGGAACGCATCAACGGACGATCCATGCCGTCATCGACCTTGAGCGACAGGTCGCGACCCCATTCGATGCCAAAGCCAGAACCGCACGCGCTTGCCACACAGGCAGCCAAAAAGCCGAAGGCAGCCGCGATACCGCCGATAACGGGAATGAAGAGCACGAGCACCGACACGACACAGATGAGCGCCGGCAAAAAGGCAATCTGGCACACGCGCTGCAGCACGCCCGGCGTCTTGGTCATGTCTTCAAACGCCTGAGCTACACAGCCCTTGGGCACGTTCACGTTAGGCTGAGGAACAAACTGCTGAGGCTGAGACTGCCCCTGAGGAGCAGAGGTTGCAGCACCGGTATTAGGAGCGCCACACGCGCCACAGAACTTGTCGTTATCGCCCATGGGGGCGCCACACTGCGAACAGAACATCGAAATCATCCCTTCGTATCTAGAGCGAATCACCTGGATCGCAAACGATGTCTTTGGCAACATTATCGCCCAATGTGGGGACAAATACTCCAAGATGGCCGATTTGCAACGTAGGCGGCTTTATTCAATGATTCGAAGGGTGCGTCCGCGCTAGTTCGTGCCGCGGAAGCCCTTGCCCACGATCTCGGAGCTATCGACGATGGTGATGAAGGCGCCAGGGTCAATCTCGCGGGTATAGCGGCGCAGCTGCACTGCCTCGCGACGGCTCAGCACGCTCATAATCACCGTGACGCACTTGCCCGAGAAGGCGCCGTAGCCACGGCTGATCGTTGCCGTGCGGTTGAGATGCTTGACAATAAACTCCTCGACTTTTCGCGGTTCGGCGCAAATGATCGTGCAGACCTTACGAAGGTGAATGCTCTCGATAGCCTTATCGACCACGAGCGTCTTGGCAAACAGGCCAAGCACGCAGTACAGGCCAACGCGCGGGCCATACAGGAAAGCCGCGATGGTTACGATGCCGATATCGACCAGCAGCAGCGCGCGGCCAATCTCGAGCGTGGTGCGGCGTTTGAGGATCATGGCAAGAATGTCCGTGCCACCCGTCGAGGCGCCGATATCAAAGACAATAGCGCTGCCGAGCGCCGGCAAGATGACGGCAAAGCACAGGTCGAGCCACATATCACCCGTCATCGAAACATCCGTCGGAATGAAGAGCTCAAACAGCGAGACGTAGGCCGAAAGCGCAAACGAAGCGAAGACGCTCCACAGAATCGCCTTGCGCTCCAAAAAGATAAAGCCCAGAACGACCAGGACCGCGTTGATAATCCACATAAAGACGCCGACGGGCAGGGTCGGGAACAGCGTAGAAAGAATGACCGACACGCCCGAGGTGCCGCCGAAGGCAAAGTGATTGGGGGTTTTAAAGGCCACGATGGCGAACGCCGTGAGAATCAGGCCCAGATTGAGCTCGGCAAAAAAGCGCGGAAAGCCTGGCTCCTGGCTGCGCTTGCGGCCGGCGCGCTCGCCACGTTCGATATCCTCGCGACCGACAACGCGCTCCATCGGCACCACCGGAGGACGATGTACCTCCTCGGCGGCACGCGACGCCGCCTCTGCCGCAGCGGCTTCAATCGCCCATGCCTTGCTTTCGGTCTCGTGTTCGTCGGCCATTACGGCAACCCCTCGTTAACAATTTGGAAACAATGCGCCCATTAGGGTAACGCGGAACGCGAAGATTGCAACCCTTAGTTAGACGAGCGGTATGACCGCATCGAGGGCATATAGAAAACGGCCGGCCGCGCTTTTGCATGCGCGACCGGCCGTTTGACGTTTACGCAGATAAAACCTGCCAAAACAAACCTGTCCCTTTTTGGTAGGTTACTCGTGCTGGCTGGTGCGGTGCTCGTACTCCTCGGGGGTGATGACATCCTCGATGCGTAGGTTGACGCCTGCCACCTCAAGGCCGGTCATCGCGGCCAGACGCTCGGTGACGCGCGCCTTAACGTCGTCGAAGATCGCAGGCGCATAGGCGCCATACTCGATGATGACCGAGATGTTGACGACCACGCGGTTGTCGTCGGTGACCTCGACCGTCACGCCCTTGGTCAGGTTCTCGGCACCAAACTGCTCCTGCACAAAGTGCATGAGGTTTCCCTTCATGCCCAGAACGTGCGGCACCTCGCGGGTGGCCATGGCGACGATTTTCTCGATCACGCCGTTGGAATAGGTCAGCGAGTCCTCGGACTCGTCCGCCTCCTCGTCCATCTCCTCGTTGTCCTCGTCCGCATCGAACTCGGCCTCGACGAGTGCCTCGTCCTCGAGCGCCACGTCCCCGGCATCGACAACGGCCTCATTCGCTTCGAGCTCGGTATCGGCCACATCGACCTTCGTGTTAAAAGCCATGGTTCCTCCTTATGCCTGCCGCGGATGCGACAGTCGAATACGTATTAGCGGCCGCTAAACAGACGGCCGAAGAAGTTGACGATACCGTTCTCGCCGTCGCGAATCTGGCCGATCACGGCACCGATCAGCACAAAGAATGCGATGACGAGCGTGTCCCACAGGCCCAACGTAAGTACCAGCACGGCGAGGATAAAGCCTGCCACGGCGCCGAGCGTAGTGTTGGGGTGGCGCACGGCGTAGCTCCAGATAGCAGCGCCCGTACCTTTGATGAGACCCATGGCCTCGTCAAAGTCGTTGGCGGCGCTGTCGTGCTGCTCGCCGGCCTCGGGCTTGGTGTCGGCGGACTCGCCTGCCGGCGTAGCGTTCTGATCGATCGTCAGGCGCGGCGTGCGGGCGGTCTTGTCTTGGTTGGTATCACTCACCGGAAACCTCCACGGTCTGGACGGTAGTCTTGGACGGCAAAAAACGGACGCGCGCGGTCGTGCCCGGCGTGCCGAGCATGGTGTCGCAGGCCTTCTCGATGCGCTGCTGCATCGCGATAGCTTGGGAGGCCACGTCCCGGTCGTCGAGCGCGATGGCCTCTACCTTAAAACGAACGCGCGACTCGTCGGAGCCTTGAACGCGTGCCTCGATATGCTCAACCATCACACGATCATCGCACTCCGCCGCGGCGCGGGCGCACGAGGAAAGCGCTGCGAGCGTGACCTCGATATTGCGCTCCCCCGCCGGATGCACGCAGGACGGCTCGCGACGCGCGAACATCAAGCGGAAAAACCCAATGAGCACGCCAAGCGCCACGATGGCGGCGCACACCGTAACGACGACGCGAGGCATGGTGTCACGCAATAGCAGCATAAAGCGATACGTATACGGTCCCCAGAACTGGCAGACAAGCGTGCCCAGCGCCACGATGGCGGCGGCAAGGTACACGATTGCTAGGGCTCGTTTGAGCACGCGCATGCGGCGCTCCTTTCGGGTCTCGGTCCACAGAATGCAAAACGATTCGCATCATTATAAAAGAGCCGGGTCCGGTGCTCTACGCACGCGGATCCGGCTCATCTATTCCACGAGGCTTGCATGCTCGCTTCATTATGCCCAGATATGCGCGGCTTAACCCGCGCGGGTGCTACTCCTCCTCGAGGGCAGCGATGACCTCGTCGGTCATATCCATGGTGCTGTAAACATCCTGGACGTCGTCGAGCTCCTCGAGACGGTCGATGAGGCGCTGAACCTTCTTGGCGTCGGTACCGGAGACCTCGGTCGGGGTGGTCGGAACCATGGTGGTCTCGGAACCCTTGACCTGGACGCCCTGCTCCTCGAGTGCCTTGGAGACAGCCATGACGTCGTTAGCAGCGGTCCAGACGATCCACTCCTCGCCGGCGTCCTCGTAGTCCTCGCCACCAGCCTCGGCGATTGCCATCATGAACTCATCCTCGTCACCGGCAGCACCGTTGGCGATCATGGTCTCCTTCTTGGCGTTCTCGTCCAGGATCTCCTTGGCGACGACGATCTGGCCCTTGCGCTCAAACTGGAAGGCGACGGAACCGGAGGTGCCCAGGTTGCCACCAGCGTGGGAGAAGGCGGAACGGACATCGGCGGCAGTGCGGTTGCGGTTATCGGTCAGGCAGTCAACGTAGACGGCGACACCGGCGGGACCATAGCCCTCGTACACGATGTTCTCGTAGACGGCGGCATCGGCACCCGAACCAAAAGCCTTGTCGATAGCGGACTTGATCTTGTCCTTAGGCATGGACTGAGCCTTGGCCTTGGCAACGGCAGCAGCGAGGCTGGCGTTGTTCTCGGGCAGCGGGTCGCCGCCGAGACGGGCAGCAACGGTGATGTTGCGGCTCAGCTTGGAGAAGAGGGCGGAACGCTTGGCGTCCTGCGCGCCCTTACGATGCTTGGTTGTGGCCCACTTAGAGTGTCCGGACATACGTGTCTCCTATCGGTTTCGACCTAAAGCCCAGCGCAGATGCTCGGGCAATATAAACAAACGTCGTTATGATATACCTACTGGCCTGCGAGATAAACCCCAAAATGAAGGCGTCGTGATGATACAGCCCCTTGGTGCAAGGGGTTGGTGCAAAGTAACCTGTCCCCTTTGCACCAAATTAGGACCAGAGGAGGTCGCTGCGAGTGATGGTGGCCCCGATGGCAAAGGGCATGCAGGCGATAACCGGATACAGGTAGCGCATATAGGTCGAACCGTTGCAGGGACCGATCAGGCACACGGCAAGCACGCCCAGCAGCGGCAACCAAATGGCCAGACCGCGCCATGAATGACGACGTAGCAGATAGACCACCACGGCGATCATGATCCACACATAGGTGGCCGAGCTCATGGTGAGCGAGATAAACGGAATGCGCTGCACTGCCACGCGATACAAGTTGATCAGGTGGTCGCACCAGCGCACAACCTTGCTATCGACCGGATGGAAGTCAAAGTACTTGAGGTTATCGGGCTTCGCCATAATCTCGGCACTGCGCGCCGTGCTGTAGACCCACGCATCGCGGGCACTCGGATAAAAGTAGCCGTAGTAGTTATTGATGAGCGCCGAGATGTAGCACTCGGGATCCTTTTTGAACATCTGCGCCCAGACCTCAAAATAGGCCTTGATGTCCTCCTGCGAGGCGTACTCGTTAAAGCAGTTCTTGACGGCGTCGGACTTGTCGGGGTTGTAACGGCGGCCCAGATTGTCGTACTTGAGCACACGGTCGATCACGGCACGCTCATCGTCGGTCACCAAGCCGTCGCAAGGAGCCTCCACGATAGTGCCGTCCTCCTTAACCGTAGGGTTGACACCCGAGTTGAGGCCGTCGTGCTTTTGGACGAAACGAGCCGTCTGCTGGAACGGAATCGAGAGGATTTCGCGCTTGGAACCAGGCGTAATGTCGTGCGCCGGCATAAAGACCTTGGTGAAGTACATATTAGAGGCAAGGCAGAGTGCAAGCACCGCAAGAACTCCCATCCAGCGGAAACGCGGGATGGAGCCCGAAGACGCAGCACCAGCCTGCTTGGCTGCGCGACGAGCCACATGCGCGTCCCATGCGCAAAACGCCGCCGCGATTACGCATGCCGCCAGGGGAAACACCAGGCCGCCGTTGCGCAGAAACGTGGAACCCATGGCACCCAGAGCGAGCAGCAGCCAGTCATGGCGCGCAAAGAGCACGGGCCTCTGTTCGCCCGCACGCTCGGCATTGGCATCGCGACGGGGCAGGCCGCATGCCACGAGCTTCACGGCCTGCACCAACAGCACCAAAAACGCGTCGGCAAACAGCACATCTTTGGTAAGCAGGGCCGCGTAGTTGGAGAACATGGGCATAAACACAAAGAACAGCAAGATCACGCCGCGGATCGGCAAGCTCACGCCCAGCTTGCGCAGCGACGAGATGGAATAGGCCATGCAGGCGGCCGTAATGACGAACTGAGCGCAGGTGTAGATGGCAAGACCTGCGTTGGCACTGTTGAACAGTGAAAGCCCCAGCTGGACGCACGAACCGATGATAGCCGTGTGCACCACGGGGTGATGTCCGTTGAGCAACACATTGGGATTGAGCAGACGCAGGTAGTCACTCGTGCCGTTGGGGTAGTTGAACCACTGGCGAATCTGCGCACCCGTATCTCCCATAAAAAGGCCGGGCAGCGAAGCGATGAGCGTGGGCGCCCAGGCGACCATAAGCACCAGGAAGGGCCCGGCAAAGGGACGGACCGAGAGTACGGCGTGAGCCACACGCCATACGCGGCCAAAGTGCGCTTCGGAAAACAGAATGCGCCGAGAGCTCAGCCAATCTAGACACTCAAAAGCCAGGTAGAAGGCAACGACCGCCAAGAGCATCCAGCCCGCACCGCCTATCCAGGCGCAGATGATGCGAGCCTTGTCGCCGAGTACGATCTCGGCAGAATCGGTGAGGTCGTAGCTGCGGCCAAACACCATGCAGACGGCAAAGAACAGCGACGGAAGGATCACCGAAGGACGCCAAGCATCGCCGCGGCCAAAGAATACGTAGCGAAACGGCAGCGTGAGCAGGCAGGCAAGCGCAAGCAGCATGACCGCGTCGGTATGGCCGGCAAACGAGAGGAGCACCTCGTAGCACACGTACAGCATGCCCGAGGCTTTGGGGTCAATCGCCAAGACTGCGTTGCTCGAGACCGGCGCGGGATCGATGGAAAACGCCGTGGTCGCCAACAGCGCGAGCAGAAATGCGATGAGCGTCTGCTTGGCGGGGTAGCGCTTAAACCAGACGATGCGGGCAGCGTCGCGCGCAGCCGTTGTGGAGAGGTCGGAATCCTTCACAGTCCAAAGAGCCTTTCTAGAAACCTGCCAAAAAGGGACAGGTTTATTTTGGCAGGTTTTATCTGGGAAAACGTTACGGTTCTGTCATCGTTGCCCAGCAAACCACCACAAAGGTGCCTGTCCCCTTTGTGGTGGCTTTGGTGATTAGGCGTCCAGGTAGATGCGCTGGGGACGGTTGCGGTGTCGGGCGAAGATGATGAGCGCCAGGCCGGCGATTACGAGCGGCAAACTCAGCAGCTGGCCCATGGTGATAACGCCTCCCAGCAGATAGCCCAGCTGCGCATCGGGCACGCGCACGAACTCAACGAGAAAGCGGACGATGCCGTACCCCATCACGAACACGCCCATAAACGTGCCCTGGGGCAGCAGCGGCTTTTTGCGACTGAGCACCCGTAGGATGCAAAAGAGCACGATGCCCTCTAGAAACGCCTCGTAGAGCTGGGAGGGATGGCGCGGCATATCGCCCGCAGTGCCGCCAAAGACCACACCCCAAGGCAGATCGGTCGGCTTACCCCACAGCTCGCCGTTGACGAAATTGGCACAACGGCCCAGGCACAGGGCCAGCGGGGCGCCGATCACGGCAAGGTCGGCGACGGTCCAGGCGTCGAGCTTATACATGCGGCACACGATGATACCGCCCAAGATGCCGCCCACCAGGCCGCCGTGGAAGCTCATGCCGCCCTCGTTGGTGGCAAAGATCTCGAGCGGGTGGGTCCAATAGTAGCCATCGCCGTAAAAGACGACGTAAAACAGGCGCGCGCCGATGATGAGGCCAAAGACCGCGCCGACCACGACGCTCGTCAGGTCATCGATCGTAATGTCGAAGCCCCAACGACGCTGCGTGCGGTACATAACGACCGCCGTGAGCAGGGCGCCGACCACGTAGGCCAGGCCGTACCAGTAGATAGTGATGGGGCCCGCCGAGATCGCGACGGGATCAAGCATATGGTAGAGGTCGTTGAGCATATCGATCCCCTGCTCCCTACATACAAATGCGGGCGCGGGCCTTGCGCTCGCAGCCGCATATCTGGGCGTAACGTCTATGCGGAGCATGTCGTCCGCAGCTTTCGCATCTTAGAACGGCGCGTACTCGTCGTACAGTTCGTCGGTCTCGCCGGAAGCATTGACCTGCTCGACGCGGGTGACGCCGGGCACGTGCTCCTTCAGGATGCGCTCGATACCCATAGACAGGGTCAGCGAGCTCATGGGGCAGCCGGCGCAGGCGCCCTGTAGTTCCAACTTGACGACACCCTCGTCGTCGACGCCCACATACTCCATATCGCCGCCGTCGGCCTGCAGGTTGGGGCGAATCTCTTCAAGAACCTTCTTAAGCAGCTCTTCGTTAACAGCCACAGGGGCTCCTTTCTCACAATAACGCGGGCACGCCCGCGGACAGGGGCTATGTTACTACAGCCATGTACCCGCTTAGGCGCCAGCCATGCGTGCGGACATGACTTTCACGAGCAGTCAATTTGGGACGGGGCTCTTTTGGCTGTTTTGCCGCCAGCTGGCGTCGGCACGCGCTACTGCCGAGCCTGTCCCCCGGTACCAATCTGGACATCGACGATGACCTGGCGGTAGCTGATGCCGCAGGAGTCGAGAATGCGGCGGCTGATACGGCCGTCATCGGTGTCGGCATACTTATTGTCCAGGTAGACGACCTCGCCCACGCCCACCTGCGCCAGGATCTTGGCGCAGTCGTGGCACGGGAACAGCGTGACGTAAACCGTGGAACCCTCGAGGTCCTTGAGCGAGCCACGGTAGTTGAGCACGGCGTTGGCCTCGGCATGGACCACGTAGTTGTGCTTGTCCTGCAGCGGGTCATCGCTCGTACCCCACGGGAAAAAGTCGTCGTTGAGCGCCGAGGGCGTGCCGTTGTAACCCACCGAAAGGATGCGGTGGTTGGTGCTGGCGATGCACGCTCCCACCTGCGTGTTGGGGTCCTTGCTGCGGCGCTGCGCGGCGATGGCCACGCTCATAAAGAACTCGTCCCAGCTAATAACGTCGCGGCGCTTGCCCGACGCGGTTTGATGAAGATCGTCCGACATGGCAGACACCTCCGCAATCGCAATAGTTTGGCCCATTGTAGCAGGTGAAAGGTAGGGGCGCTTATCCCACCAGCCCCTCGCCCTACGCGCGGCGGGGCTTTTGGTTGATGCGGTAGAGCTCGGCGAGACCCCGCAACGTCAGCGCGTCGTCTACCGTCAGGCTGTGGCCGACCAGCGCCGCAAGTGCCTCGGCATCGTCGCCGGTAATGACGATGGGCACATCGCCCTCCCCCGCGGCCTTGGTCGCGCGCATCTCGGCAAGCACCATGTCGAGCATTCCGTCGATGCGGGCTACCTCGCCCAAAACCACACCCGAGCGCATGGCCTCACGCGTGTTGCGTCCGATGACGTGCGTTGGCGCCGAGGGCTCAACCTGGGGTAGGCGCGCTGCTGCCGCCGAAAGCGAACGGGCGCCGAGGGCCAGGCCTGGCGCGATAACGCCGCCCACAAAGGTACCGTGCGCGTCGATGACCTCGATATTGGTCGTCGTGCCCAGGTCGATCACGATGCACGGAGAGCCGTAGACGGCACGGGCCGCCACGGCGTCGGCGATGCGGTCGGGACCGATCTCGGCCGGGTCATCGTAGTGCACAGGCATGCCGGTCTTAAGTCCCGGCCCCACGGTGAGCACGCGCCCCGTGCAGGTGCGGGAAAGCGCCGTCTTCCAAGGGCGCTCGAGCGCCGGGACCACGCAGCTCAGCACAGCAGCCGCGGGCACAAGCGCACCCGGCATGCCCGCATCGGCCGCCAGTGCGGCCATGACCTGCACGAGACGCATGCGCGCCTCGTCTGCTGTGATGCTCGACGGCGTGGTGATCTCGCACGTCGCAAGCGGACATTCCTGCGCCGCGGCCGAATCCTCTGCAAACAGGCCAAAGCGAATGAACGTGTTGCCCACGTCGATCGTCAATATATATGCGTACCCATTAAGCATCGTCGGCGCTCCTTTCGTCTGTCCAGCAGTATATCGCCTACCTAAACCAGTCATCCCAAAATGACTAGCTTGCGGCTATACTGGTGCGCGGTCGTTTGCGAGCTCACGCGGCGGCCCTTGGTAACCCGACTTCCCGCGCCGTATCCGTAACGGCGCTCCCGGGGGAAGCGGATATACGCAAAGGAGTTTTATATGAGCAATCCCTCGAACCGCACCTCGATGCGCGGTCAACTTACGCTGCGCGGCGTCGTCATCGGCGTCCTTGGCTGCGTGATCATCACGGCAAGCTCGGCCTACACCGCCCTCAAGATGGGCGCACTCCCCTGGCCGATCGTCTTCGCTGCCGTCATCTCGCTGTTCTTCCTTAAGCTCATGGGCAACGCCAGCCTCAACGAGGCAAACGTCACCCACACTATCATGTCAGCAGGCGCCATGGTCGCCGGCGGTCTGGCGTTTACCATCCCGGGCGCCTGGATGCTGGGCTATGCCGACCAGATCAGCTGGCTCGACATGTTCATCGTGGCACTCGCCGGCACCATCCTGGGTCTGCTGGCCACGGCACTCATCCACCGTCACTTTATCGTGGACGCCGCGCTGGAGTTCCCCACCGGCAACGCCGCAGCTCAGACCCTGCGCGCCACCGAGGCCGGCGGCAAGACTGGCAAGCAGCTCTTTGGCTCCATGGCCATCGCCGGCATCTACAGCGTGCTTCGAGACGCCCTGGGCGTGGTGCCCAGCATGCTGTGCACGCTCAATATCCCCGGCGTTACCTTTGCCATCTACAACTCGCCCATGTTACTCTCCGTCGGCTTCCTCGTGGGCTTCGCCCCGGTCGCATTCTGGTTTGCCGGCGCGCTACTGGGCAATTTTGGCATCATTGTCGGCGGCACCGCTACCGGTCTGTTTGACGTTATGACCGCACAAGGCATCGTCAAGTCCCTCGGCATGGGCCTTATGATGGGCTTTGGCGTCGCCGTCGTCCTCAAGGACATCCTGCCGCAGGTCGCCGGTATCGTCCGCGGCCTCGCCGCCGACAGCTCCACCGACACCGACGAGCAGTCACTCATCTCGGGCTCCCTTAAGCTCGACGCCGGTATCATCGGCCTGGGCGCTGCCGCCATCGCCGTGATCGTTGCTATCGTACTCGGTCTTGGCCCCGTTCCTGCCGTCATCGTCACGCTGTTCACCTTTGTCACCACCATCATGAGCGCGCAGAGCTGCGGTCAGACGGGCATCGACCCCATGGAGATCTTTGGCCTCATCGTCATGCTCATCGTTGCCACCTTCGCGCAACTCGCTCAGGTCAAGCTGTTCTTTATCGCCGGCATCGTGGCCGTAGCGTGCGGCCTTGCGGGCGACGTCATGAACGACTTTAAGGCCGGCGCCGTGCTGGGCACCAACCCGCGCGCACAGTGGGTCGGCCAGGCCATCGGCGGCATCGTGGGCGCCCTGGTCGCTGCCGCCGTCATGGTCGCGCTCGTCACCGCCTATGGTCCGGACGCCTTTGGTCCCGACAAGAGTTTCGTTGCCGCACAGGCAAGCGTCGTCGCCACCATGGTCTCGGGCATCCCGAGTGTGCCGTGGTTCGCAGGCGGCTTTATCGCCGGTATCGTCATGTACTGGCTCGGCATTCCAGCCATGATGATCGGCCTGGGCGTGTACCTGCCGTTCTATATGTCGCTCACGGCCTTCTTGGGCTCCTGTGTCAAGCTCGCTTACGACAAGTGGTCCGCCCACCGCGACGCCACCGCTGGTCTTTCGGACGAGGAGAAGGCTGCCAAGGACGCCGCCTTCCAGGAACAGGGCCTGGTCGTCGCCAGCGGCCTGCTCGGCGGCGAGTCCATCGTCGGCGTTATTCTGGCGTTTGTCTCTGTTGGTCTGAGCCTGCTGGGGTAGGCCGAACAACAACGCACCAGCGCAGAGCGCGGAGTCGGAATCAAACCGGCCCCGCGCTTTTTTGTCTATTTGACTCTTATGATCCTCACGGCGTTTTAGCCATGTCGATTGGCCTGACTTTCAGGTCAACAAACCTTGTCTGACACCTCGCCTAACGCGGTGTAGAGTAAAGACGGCAGACGCAAGAAGCGGCTCAGAAGCTAAACGAGGTAAGCATGGAACTCGACAAACAACAGATCAAGCGGCTGCGCGAGCGTCATCATCGTCGTCACGGTATACGCCCTGCACACAGCGAGGCCATGGAGAATGCCACCCGTTTCCTTAAGCAGGCGTTCAACATTCGCGAGGGACGCGCGCCCTATCACGTGATTCGCAAGCGCTTTGTAAACGGGGCGCGCCTGACTGGCTCGCACTTATGCATCCTGATCATTGCCATGTTGATCGCGAGCATCGGCCTCGATATCGACTCGGATATCGCCATTGTAGGCGCCATGCTCATCTGCCCGCTCATGGGCTCGGTCCTTGCCATGGCATATGGCATCGCCACGCTCGACCGCGAGATTACCGTCGAGGCCATTGCCGGTCTCGCGTTGCAGATGGCCTTCTGCCTGATCACGTCCACGCTGTACTTTAAGCTCTCACCGCTCGGCACCACCACGGCCGCTATCATCGACAACTCGACACCCACCGTCTGGGATCTTGCCGTCGCGCTCGCGGGTGGCTTTGCCGGAGGCCTGGGCAACTCGCGCGACCAGGAGCCCGCGACGCTTATCGCGGGCGTGGCCGTGGCAACCGCGCTCATGCCGCCCCTGTGCGCGGCGGGTTACGGCATCGCCATCGCGAGCGGGTCGCTGTTTCTCTCGGCGCTCTACGAATTTGGCATCAACGTTGTCTTTATCGCGCTGGCGGCCGAAGCCGTATTGCTTCTTCTACGTGTACCGCTCAAGCGTGACCTCAACGGCGACGGCATTGTGACCGCCGAGGAAAACGCCGAGGTCGATGAGCTGTCACACAAGGTGCGCCGCCGCATCATCGTGGGCACGGTAATCTTTGCCATCCCCTGCATCGTTATGACCGCGGGGTCTATTGGCTCGGCGCAGGCCGGCGTGCAGGACGGCTATGGTGTCACCGAAACTACGCGCGAGCTTGCCGCGGTACTGCCGGGCTTTAAGGATTACACCGTCGCCGTCGAGACCTCGGCCACCGAAGGCGGGGAGGAGGGCCTCGTCGAGCGCGAGGTTGTCGCCCATGTGACGACAAGCGAGACACTTGGGGCGCACGACCGTCGTGTTGCCCGCAAGCTCATCGACCTCAATGTGCCCGAACTCGATCGCGTGGAGTTCGATGTGAAGTGATGCCGGCGCGGGATGAGCGCTCGCACGGACGCAAGTTATGACGAGGCGCAGACGCGATACGGACGCGAGCAAATAGCGTGGTGCAGTTCACACCCGCGCCCCGCTCGCCGTTTTATTGCCGTGAATCAACTGTCCACATCGACATCGCCAGACTCCACCATAAACGCCGGATCGGTGCTCACAAGATAAAATCGGGTCACCTTAGTATTTCTAATTAGGTAAATCTGCCCCTGATTGCGCCGGCGCGATATATACGCCACGTGGACCGTACCGAATTCTTCACCGTTTTCCTTCTTTAATATCAGGATGTTGGGGTCATCCGTACGCTTAAACTGCCCGTCTGTGCAGATTCCGTCTTGGTCGACCAGCTGCCATCGACAGTTGTCCTCCTCAAGAAAAGCCAGGGTTACCCGACTCGTTTTGTCATCCCGATAGAAACCATCAATGGCAAACCCTTCGGAAGCACATTCCTGCATATAGGATGTTTCTCGACTTATAGCAAACAGCCCCGTAGCGCCTAAGAGCACAGCCAGGCAGACCACTGCAAGGGTTATCGAAATAGCACGGCGACCCATGTTAGCCCAACCGATAGTTATTTAACGGAGCGCGAAACATACCTGGAACCTCCGATATCAGGGGGAACGTCACCTATGGCCTGCCGGCAATCATATGTTTTCAACATCAAACCATATGGTTACAACTCGTTGGAGATAGGTTCCATGAACGGACGATAATTTGCGGCGAACGGCTACAATATGTTCATTATCTCAGGGTTCTGGAGGCAATTTTTGGTGCCACCGAGACATTGTTTTCGGAAGTATGCGGCAAATTCCGGAGCCCTCGAGCGCACCCCGGTTTTTCACCAATAAAACCGCAGGTACAAAGCTTGGGCATATCCAGTGTGCTCGGCCTATTCAAATTTTGCCGCATACTTCCGAAATCCAAGTTCGCAGGGGGTGATAGTTGGACCGTTTACGCAACAGATGTCCAGTAAAAACGGGTGGTAACCGGTACGGCTGCCACCCGTTTGTCCCATATCTAGCCCATAGCAGGCCAGTTACTTCTTAATGCCGCGTCCCAGACGCTTGACGACCGATGCAACGGCCTCCTCGCTGGCCGGCCCGCAGCTCACGCAGCCATCGTGGGCACGCATCTGGCCGGTGACCTCGTCCATCGCGAGCGGCGCCACCTTCTCGAGCTTAAAGCCCTTGCCGGCGCGCATGTTTTCCTTGGCCACGCTGATCATGAGCTTAATGCGGTTGAGCTGGTTGACCTCGGACGCGCCGGGGTCGTAGTCCACCGCGACGATGTTGCTCTCGGGGTGCTGGCGGCGCAGCTCCTTGATCACGGCCTTGCCCACCACGTGGTTGGGCAGGCACGCGAAGGGCTGCGTGCAGATGATGTTGGGCGCGCCGTGATCAATCAGGTCGAGCATCTCGGCCGTGAGCAACCAGCCCTCGCCCATGTTGTTGCACACCGAAAGCACCGTGCGGGCCTTGTCCGCCATGGTTCCGATGCGCTCGGGTACCTCAAAGCGCTCGGACTTTTCGATCAGCTCCTCCACCGGCGTACGCATCCAGTCCACGAGCTTAATAAGCGCTTGCATGCCCGCGCGCGTAGTGGCAGAACTTCCCAGCTCGTCTTTCTGCAGCTCGGCGTTGCTCATGGAGTACAGGAAGAAGTCGAGCAGGCCCGGCACCACGGCCTCGCAGCCCTCGCGCTCGATAACGTCGACCACGTGGTTGTTGGCCGTGGGATGGAACTTGACCAAGATCTCGCCGACCACGCCCACGCGCGGCTTGGTGCCCTCGCCCACGAGCGGCATGGTGTCGAACGCGCGGATGGCCTCGCGGCACAGCTTGGTGTAGTTGTGGCGGTTAAACTTGGGCGCCAGCTTGCGGGCACGCGCCATGTGCTCTTCATAGAGCGTGTTGGCGGCACCAGGCGTGGCCTCGTACGGGCGGCAGCGGTAGAGCATCTGCATCATCACGTCGCCAAAGAGCACCGCGTAGACTGCCTGCTTAAGCAGCGCCGGCGTAATCTTAAAGCCGGGGTTGTCTTCGCCGAGTGCCACGGCCGAAAGCGAGATCACCGGGATCTCGGGGTGGCCGCTCTCGCGCAGGGCCTTGCGGATGAGTGCGATGTAGTTGGTGGCACGGCAGCCGCCGCCGGTCTGGCTGATGACCACGGCGGTCTTGGACAGGTCGTACCGACCGCTCTCGATGGCCTCCATAATCTGGCCCGTCACCAGAATCGACGGGTAGCAAATGTCATTGTTCACATAGCGCAGGCCAGCCTCGACGGCATCGTGGTCGGTCGAGGGCAGCAGCTCCAAGTTGTAGCCGGCACCGCGGAACACCTCTTTGACCAGGTCAAAGTGGATCGGCGCCATCTGCGGGCACAGGATGGTATAGCCCTCGTCGCGCATCTGCTCGGTAAAGGGCACCTTGGGCCATGCGGTCGAGGCGCTCTCACGCTGTGCCTCGAACGTGTACTTGCGGCTCGCGAACGCGGGGGCATCCGTGGAGGGCGCCACCGGCGCAGCGTCGCCCTGCTCAAAGACCTTGCCCGCAGCCGTGGCCTCGGCCAAGCGCTCGGCCTCCTGGTCCTTGAGTGCCGCCATGAGCGAGCGGATGCGAATGCGCGCGGCGCCCAGGTTGGACACCTCGTCGATCTTGAGCACGGTGTAGATCTTGCCGCTGGCCTCCAGGATTTCCTGCACCTGGTCGGTGGTCAGGGCGTCCAGACCGCAGCCGAAAGAGTTGAGCTGGATTAGGTCCAGGTCGTTGCGCATCGTCACAAAACGGGCGACGGCGTACAGGCGGCTGTGGTACATCCACTGGTCGACGACGCGAATGGGGCGCTCGGGCTTTACCAGATGCGCGAGCGAATCCTCGGTAAAGACCGCAAAGCCAAAGCTCGAGATAAGCTCGGGCAGGGCATGGTTGATCTCGGGGTCGTTATGGTAGGGACGACCGGCGAGCACGATGCCGTGACCGCCGTGGTCCTCGACCCACTTAAGGGCCTCCTCGCCCATGGTCTGGATGTCCTCGTGGAAACGCGCGTCGGCCTCAAAGGCGGCGTTGACGGCGGCATCGACCTCGGAGCGCGTGATCTTGGGTCCACGCACGCGACCGCGACCGGCCTCAGCATCGGCCACACGGTCGACGGCGAGCACCTGGTACAGGCGTCGCTTGAGCTCGGTCTTGTCGTGATAGGGCACAAACGGGTACAGGAACTCGATGTTCTGCTCGCGGATCTCGTCGATATTGAGCGCCAGCGCCGTGGGGTAGCTCATGACGATGGGGCAGTTGTAACAGTTGCCGGCGGTCGGGTCCTCCTTGCGCTCCCAGCGCACGCACGGCATCCAAATGAAGTCAACATCGCGGTCGATAAGGTTCATCACGTGGCCGTGGCTCATCTTGGCCGGATAGCATACGCTCTCGGACGGCATGGACTCGATGCCCGCCTGGTAGGTCTTCTTGCTCGACTGGTCGGACAGCTGCACGCTAAAGCCCAGGCGCGTAAAGAACGCGTGCCAGAAGGGGTAGTTCTCGTACATGTTGAGTGCGCGCGGAATACCCACGGTGCCGCGCGGGGCCTCGTCGGGACTCAACACCTCGCGGTTAAACAGCAACTCGTTTTTCTTTTTGAAGAGGTTGGGGGCCTCGGTCTTTTGCTTTTTGTGGCCGGCGCCCTTCTCGCAGCGGTTGCCGGTGATAAAGCGCCTGCCGCCGCCAAAGTCGTTGACGGTGAGCTGGCAGTTGTTGGAGCAGCGACCGCAGCGGACGTGCTTTTGCGTCACGGTGAGGTGCGCGATGTCCTCGGCCGACAGGATGGTCGAGGTGCCGTCGGCACCGGCGCGATCGCGGGCGAGCAGGGCCGCACCGTAGGCGCCCATACAGCCGGCGATGTCGGGACGCACGGCATGCACGCCGGTGAGCTGCTCAAACGCGCGCAGCGTGGCATCGGACATAAAGGTGCCGCCCTGAACGATCACCTGACTGCCGATCTCCTTGGGGTCGCGCAGCTTAATGACCTTGAACAGGGCATTCTTAATGACGGAATAGGACAGGCCGGCCGCGATGTCGCCCACCGTGGCGCCTTCCTTTTGCGCCTGCTTGACGCGCGAGTTCATAAAGACTGTGCAGCGGCTGCCCAGGTCGACGGGGGCCTTGGCATGGATGGCGGCGTCGGCGAACGCGCGCACGTCCATGTTCATAGAGACGGCGAAGCTCTCGATAAAGCTGCCGCAGCCCGACGAGCAGGCCTCGTTGAGCATGATGTGCTCAATCACGCCGTCCTTTACGCGCAGGCACTTCATGTCCTGGCCGCCAATGTCCAGAATGAACTCGACGCCGGGCAGAAATGCCTTGGCGCCGCGCAGGTGCGCGACGGTCTCGATCTCGCCGGAATCGGCCTTGAGAGCCTCGATGAGCAGCGCCTCGCCGTAGCCCGTGGTGGTCACGTGGCCGATGGTGCAGCCGGCGGGGATGTGGTTGTAGAAATCGGCCATGATGACCTTGGCCGTACCCAAGATGTCGCCGTTGTTGTTGCCGTACCAGGTGTGCAACAGCTGGCCGTCCTCGCCCACGAGCGCGGCCTTCATGGTGGTGGAGCCGGCGTCGATACCAATGAACACGCGGCCGGTGTAGCCGTCGAGCTTGCCCTTAGGGACGACCTCGGTGTCGTGGCGACCCTTGAACTCGGCAAAGTCCTCGTCGGTGGCAAAGAGCGGATCCAGGCGCTCGACCTCGGCGCCCTGGGTGTCGCCCAAGCTGTCGATGGCCTCGATGAGCTGCGGGAACGTGCTGAGCTTGTTAGACTCGTGCGCCATGGCGGCGCCGCTCGCCACAAACAGGTGAGCGTTTTGGGGCACGACACGGTGCTCCTCGTCCAGGTTGAGCGTGAGGTAGAAGCGGTGGCGCAGCTCGGAGAGGTACTGCAGCGGGCCGCCCAGGAAGGCGACGTTACCGCGGATGGGACGGCCGCACGCCAGGCCCGAGATGGTCTGGGTCACGACGGCCTGGAAGATGGAAGCGGCGACGTCCTCGGGGCGGGCGCCCTCGTTGAGCAGCGGTTGCACATCGGTCTTGGCAAAGACGCCGCAACGGCTGGCGATGGGATAGATGGTGGTGGCGTTGGCCGCGAGCTCGTTGAGGCCGCTCGCGTCGGTGTGCAGCAGAGTGGCCATCTGATCGATGAACGCGCCCGTGCCGCCGGCGCAGGTGCCGTTCATGCGCTGCTCGATGCCGTTGTCAAAGTAGATGATCTTGGCGTCCTCACCGCCCAGCTCGATGGCGACATCGGTGGCCGGGATAAGGGTCTCGACGGCGCGTTTGCTGGCGATGACCTCCTGGACAAACTCCAAGTCGAGCCACTGGGACAGCAGCAGACCGCCCGAGCCGGTGATGGCGCAGGTCATCTGGGCCGTCGGCAGCACGGTCGCGGCACCCTCGAACAGGTCGCGGGCGCAGGCACGGACGTCGGTGTGGTGGCGCTGGTACTTGGCGTAGACGATCTGGTTGTCGTCGTTAAGCACGGCGAGCTTAACGGTGGTGGAGCCCACGTCGATGCCCAGGTGCAGGTTGCCGCGGGCGGCCTCGGGGTTGAAGATCGCGCCTTCGGGGGCGTGGACGGCGGCTATGGGCTCAGCGGCGGCGGTGGGCTCGCTAGTGACGGACGCCTCCCCTGCCGCGTTCTTGGCATCGGCAACTGCCTCGGCAACTTTCTCGGCTGCCGCGGTCGCGGCCTTCTGGGCCGCGTCCACCACGGCGGGCGCGGCCTCGCGTGCGGCAGCGACCACACGATCCTTGATGCCCTCGACGAGTTTGCTCATTGTCTCTCCTCTTAGTTGTTGGACTCGACGGTTGCAGCGGTGTCGGCCGCGTCCTCGAGCTGCAAGTTCAATAGCTTCATGCCGTATTCCGGCACGTTGATATCGATGGGTTGGCCATACAGGTCGCCGGGGCGCACAAAAGCGAGCACCGTCATAATGCGCGCCATGGCCTCGGGCGATTCGGTGAGCCCACGCTCAAACCAGCGCTGAATCATGCCGACCTCGGCGCTCACGACGTAGGTGACGTAGTAGTCAAAGAACGTGCCCAGCGCCAGGCCCAAAATGCCCGTCTGCGCACGCGGCACCACAGCCTCACGCGCGGTGTCGATAATCCTTTTAATAAAGGCCTGGTCGCCGCCCGGACCCAGCAGCGCACCGATTAAGTCGCGGTTGGCCGCAAGATAACGCAGCAGCTCAACCGAACCGGGCGCCGGCTCGAGCTCATCGATGTTGTGATAGAGATCAGGCAGCTGAGCTGCGGTGATGAGCTCAATGCGCTCACGGATCTCGGCCAGCAAGCCGTCCTCGATTTGATTGATAAAGTCGGGGATATCGCGGTAGTGCGAATAGAACGTGCGGCGCGTAAGGCCGGCGCGCTCGGTGAGCGACGCGACATTAATGCGCGAAAGGTCGCCGCTTTCGGCAAGCTCGCTGGCAAGCGCCTGGCGAAGGGCACGCTGCGAGCGAAGGGACCGGCGATCGCATTTCTCGAGCTGGGACAAGCGTCCTCCTTGTTACTCAGCCTGTGCGCTATTGCACAGTGCGAGTATTATTGCACACCGTGTGCATCAACACGTAAAGGCAATATTTTGGATGTGGCGAAGGGGCAGTTCCCTTGTCACGTTCAGCGACCGCCTGGGTCGTGTCGATTGTGCCCGGCTTTTGAAGCGACATTGCCGATTGTTCAAAATGTCATTCGTGGGTAGAATGGTGTCGACGGCAGCCCAAGTTCTGGAAAGCTGGGCAGCGCCGTTGCTTGTTTTAGGGGGTCAACGCCTTAACGGCGGCGACCCCTCTTACGTTGCTTCGAACGTTGCTTGAGTGCCTCGGAAAGTCCGATAAGCGTCGTGAGGAGCGAGACCAAAGCGGTCAGGAGCTTCACGAAATCAATCAAATCGGTCATGGGCATCACCTCCCATCAAATGGAGAGCGCTGCCCGGCACATGGAACTGCCGCCAACAGCAACAATTCTATCAAAGCGCAGTTAAATATGCGAATATATGTTCGTGTTTAAAGAAGCTAATCCTCACTGTGACAAAGGGACAGTCCCTTTGTCACATTATTCGATGACGGTGCGGGAGTTTTGTTTGCGCATGGTGGCGAGCATGTGTTTGGGAACGGCGTGGACCATGCAGCTGCCGATGGTCGCGCTCGCGGCGGCTTTAGCTGCATCGCTAGCGTTTTTGGTCGCGTAGCTGTGGCGGAAACGCTTGAGCATGGCGATGTCGTTTCCGCCGTCGCCATAAACCGCAGCCTCGTCCTCGGCAATGCCGTAGTAGCCCGCCAGCCAGGCCACACTCTCGCCCTTGTTGCATGCCACATCCGTGATCTCGAACATCACCGGGTCAAACGGCGCGTTGACCACGCGGTCCGATCGCTCGGCAAGATACGCCTTAAGGTCGCGCTCCAACTCGGGCGAGATCACGCGGCAGTTGATCTTGCATACATCGTGACGCAAGATATCGCCGATCGACTGGTCGAAATACTGTTCCTCGTGGTACCCGCCACGCGCACGCATACCGCGCATCACGATGCGCTTGATGGGGCTGTCCTTTTTAAAGCCCGCCTGATGCATCTCGAACGATCCACTCGAAAACATGCCATCGGGCGTGGAGCAATCAAAGCAAATGTCCGGGAACGCCTTGAGCAGCTCCTCGGTAATCTGCGGATCGATAGTCCAGGTCTTGAGCACCTCTCCATGGCTGTCGCGCACGATGGAGCCGTTAGAGCAGCAGGCGTCAAGTGTCAGGCCCGTAAAGCCATGCTCGCCGATCGGCAGGGTCGAGCGTCCAGTCGCGGGAACCACATGTAGGTCAGCCTCGGTCAGCTCGCGAATGGCGCGTCGGATGGTCCCGTCTGCCTCGTGCAGGGCGTTAAGCAGCGTTCCGTCTAAATCACTCGCGAACATCTTGATCATGTGCATGCCTCTCCTTCGTCTGCACGATATTGTAGACGAGAACGGGCGTGCCCCAAGAGAGGCACGCCCGTCAGGCGAAAGATTGTCCTACACCGCGGCGGAGCCGTGCTCGCCGGTGCGGATGCGGATGACTTCTTCGACCGGCTCGACCCAGATCGTGCCATCTCCAACGGTGCCGCAATCTTGGAAACGGCGCGGCAACGGGCGCGAAACGAACGGGAAATACGCAAGCAAGGGAGCCGTGAGCGCGCCCGTCCCAGCTAGCGCCGGAACAGCTCGCGGGCTCGGTCGCGGAGGTCGGTAGCTCGAATGACACCTTCATAGCGATTGATGCGCAGACGCGGAAAGGCATTGAAGAAGCGTAGGTCGCGGCGGCTGAGTGACACACTCGGCACCGGACGGCTCATGCGCTTGCCGGCAAGGCGACGACTGAGCGACGGACGCGGCATACTCGGCGCGGCATCGGCCACGCGGCGGGCAGCGAGTGCCAGGCCGCGAGCGCCATCCGCGATAAACGTCGGCATCGAAGCCTTCTCGCGCAGGGCATCGAGCGCGGCGTCACCCAGCTCGGCCAGCCACGCGTTAACGGCACGGCTGCGGATGTGCGTCTGTGTCACCGAGTCAATCGTCGATTCGGGAATGCGCTCGAGCATTGAGTCCGAGGCATCGGCAAGCGACTCGTTGATGCGGTCGGCAAGGTCGGCGCGCACGCGCTCCAGCTGATCGGACAGACGCCGCCAGCTCGCCAACGAGCACACCGCGTCAACCATCATCGAGACCGCGACGATAAAGGCGGACAGCCGCACAATCAGCACCGGCAGATGGCCAAGCAGCCCCAACACCGCCGGCTCCACTAAACGACAAATACACAGCGCACCCAGGCCAAACGCGCAGGCCCAGTACAGACAGATGCGTCCGTGCAGGTTAAACGGCAGGTGCGAGTAATCCCAAAAGCGCGCGCCTGTTGTTTTTTCCAACAACACGCCTACGCTGTACTCAATCAAGCTGCATACGAGCGCCGCGGCAACAAACTGGCTCGAGGCATCCGGAATCCCGCGCAGCAAAAGCCAGCAGGCTATGCCGCCCACACCATAGATAGGGCAGCACGGCCCCAGCAAAAAACCGCTGTTGGCAAAGCGTCCGTGGTTGAGCATGGCGCAGACTGTCGACTCCCACACCCAGCCGCAAAAACCGTAGAAGGCAAACGAGAGCACCAGCGCCGAGAGCGGACAGGCGGCAAGCGTCGCGCCGTCAAATGCCATGTCGATCGCGGTTTCCACCGTCTACCCTCTCCTCTTTTCGCTCGAATCTTTGCTCGAGCCGTCACTCGAGCCCTCGTTCAAATCGTTCGCGCCGCCTTTGCGCGGCAGACGGCCGGCGACCGTCTCGCACAGAGCGCACCATTTATCGGCCAGGCACACAATCCATGCCTCGCGACACGTCGGTGGAACCGGTACCAGCGGAAACATATGGCGCACGATGATATTCCGCTCGCGCGGCGTCAGCTCAAAATCTTCCTCGGCACGCGCCAGAGCAAAAAATGGATGCCGAAATCCGTGCAGTCGATGGCTCGGATCGGGGTCGTGCCAATCATATAGAAAATAATCGTGCAGCAGGGCCCCGCGCAACAGCGAGGCACGGTCGACCGAAATGCCAGCACGGCCCAAGCACTCGGCAAAGGACAGGCTCGCCCGTGCCACCGAAATCACATGCGCATACACCGTCACGTCGCCATGCTGGATAAACTCGTGCGTCAGGTCCAAGCGGCCCGCCTGGGCCAGCTGACGGGCGGCATCGTCGACCTCGTGCGCGATTTTCTCGGCACGAACGGCATCAGACATGCTGCCTCCTTCCAGCGGCTCACGGCGGCATGCCACGGCCTGCACGCATTGAATAAAATCATCATCGAATCTACCAGTATGGCATCAGACAAAACGTTTTGCCCCGCCAGTTGGCGAATTACCGCGCCGCCGTCACATATCAAACGCCAAAATGTGCGAGACTGTTTTGTGCAATTGTGCCGGCCGAGGGAGCGCCGGCGCTCGATTCGCATGGAGTAACCAACAACGATGCTGCTTACGCAAACGACAACGCCCGAGGACGTCAAGGCTCTCGACCGCGCCGAGCTTCCGCTGCTCTGCGGCGAGATCCGTCAGGCAATCCTCGAAAGCTCCGCCGCCGTCGGCGGGCACGTTGCCCCCAACCTGGGCGTCGTTGAGCTTACGGTTGCGCTTCATCGCGTGTTTAACTCCCCCATCGACAAGATTGTCTTTGACGTTTCGCACCAGACCTATGCCCACAAGGCGCTGACTGGGCGCGCGTACACTTATATCGATCCGGAGCGTTATGGTGAGGCTTCTGGCTTTGCCAATCCCAACGAGTCCGAGCACGACTTGTTTGCCATGGGCCATACCTCCACGTCGGTGAGCCTGGGCTGCGGCCTGGCACACGCTCGTGACCTGGCGGGCGATACGTACAACGTCATTACCATCATTGGCGACGGCTCGCTTTCGGGCGGCTTGGCGTTTGAGGGCCTCGACAATGCCGCCGAACTCGACAGCAACTTGATCATCATCGTCAACGATAACGACCAGTCCATCGCCGAAAACCACGGTGGCCTGTATCGCAATCTGGCCGAGCTGCGCGCCAGCAACGGCACCTGTGAGCGCAACGTTTTCCGCGCGATGGGGCTCGACTACCGCTATCTGGACACCGGCAACGATGTGTTGGCCCTAGTCGACACGCTGCAGGAGCTGCGCGATATCGATCATCCCATCGTGCTGCACGTCTCCACCGCAAAGGGCAAGGGCTTTGAGCCAGCCCAGAGCGACCCCGAGCGCTGGCATCATGTGGGTCCGTTTGACATGGCGACTGGGCGCAAGCTCTGCCCGGGCCATCCGAGCGAGCCTGCGCCGCGCACCTATGCCGACATTACGGGCGAGGCGCTCAGCGCCGCCATCGAGCGCGATCCGCAGGTTGTGGGCATCACGGCTGCCACGCCCTACATCATGGGCTTTACACCCGAGCTTCGCGCCGCGGCAGGCAAGCAGTTTGTCGACGTGGGCATTGCCGAGGAACATGCCGTGACCTTTGCCACCGCGCTTGCGCGCTCGGGCGCCAAGCCAGTCTTTGGTGTGTACGGCACGTTTTTGCAGCGCGCCTACGACGAGCTGTGGCACGACCTGTGCCTCAACGACGCCCCCGCAACCATCCTGGTGTTCGGTGCGTCAATCTTTGGCACCACGTCCGAGACGCACCTTTCGTTCTTCGATATTTCCATGCTGGGCGCTCTTCCCAACATGCGCTACCTAGCGCCGGCCTGCATGGAGGAATACCTGTCCATGCTGAGCTGGTCGCTCGACCACCGCGAGCATCCCGTGGCGATTCGCGTGCCGGGCATTGGCTTGGTAAGCCGCCCCGACTTGGCGCCTGCCGAGGACGACGATTACGGCGTCGCGCGCTACAACGTGGTACGCCAGGGACGCGACGTGGCCGTGCTCGCGCTTGGCGATTTCTTTGAGCTGGGCGAGCGCGTGACAAACCGCTTGGCCGCCGAGTACGGTATCGAGGCCACACTCGTCAACCCGCGCTTTGCAACCGAGCTCGACCGCGAGTTCCTCGACAGCCTTGCCGCTGAGCATCGCGTTGTCGTCACCCTCGAGGACGGCATCTTGGACGGCGGTTGGGGCGAACGCGTCGCGTGCTACTTGGCCTGCACGCCCGTGCGCACGCGCACCTTCGGCATCGCCAAGGGCTTCCCCGACCGCTACGACCCCAACGAGCTGCTCGCTCAGAACGGCATGACGGTCGAGAACATGGCCGCCGAAGCCGTAAGGCTACTCAACGAGTAAAAAACCTCCGCAAGGGAAGCACCCCTGCGGAGGTTTATATTTTCGCGACGCGATTATCTCAATCTGTAACATCTATGGCCCGAATTCCCGTCTAACTGTTACAGATCTAGACAAACCGTCTTTGCCCCTGACCTTTGTCTCAATCTGTAACAGATAGAGACCTTTTGGCCGTCTAACTGTTACAGATCGAGACATTCAAATCCCCCTGAAGAGAAAATCTCGATCTGTAACAGGTAGAACCCATTTCCTCGTCTAACTGTTACAGATTGAGACAAAGCAGCGAGACAGGCCACCACATCTGCAAGAACCACCACAAAGGTGCCTGTCCCTTTATGGTAGGTAGAATAACCCATAAGGTAAGTATGTTTCTGAGTTATTTCGTGTTGACCCGTCTGAGCGGGATAGGGTATAACTCTACTCAACCGCTAGGGATTTTATTGAGAAAGGTGTTCTACCATGAGCAAGAACCTCTCCCAGCAGGTCGTTCTCGACCGCCGTGGCTTCGTCGCCGCCACCTTCGCAACCGTCGCCGGCCTTGGTCTTGCCGGCTGCTCCGACACCAGCGCCGAGGCTGACAAGGGTTCCGCCGCCGGTTCCTCCAAGAGCTCCGAGGATACCGAGGTTTCCGCCACGCTCGACGCCAAGGCATTCGACAAGCTCGTCAACGACGGCCCCAAGGCCGATGACGACGCCATCGCCGCCAGCACCTGGGCTACGGCCGTCAAGGATGCCGGCGTCTTTACGATCGGTGGCGTCCAGACCTCCACGCTCTTCTCCCTCCTCAACGAGAAGGACGGTCAGACCCGCGGCTTCGACGCCGGTATCGCACAGCTCCTGTCCAACTACATTCTGGGCGAGAACAAGGTCGAGATCACCCAGGTGACCTCGGACACGCGCGAGTCCGTCCTGCAGAACGGCCAGGTCGACGCCGTCTTTGCCACCTACACCATCACTGACGATCGCAAGAAGCTCGTCTCCTTTGCCGGTCCCTACTACTACACCCAGCAGGCCATCCTGGTGCTCGCCGACAACGACGACATCAAGAGCGTCGACGACCTGGCCGACAAGAACGTCGCCGTCCAGTCCGGCTCCAACGGCCCTGCCATCCTGGAGGAGCTCGCTCCCAAGGCCAGCCAGCAGGAGTTCAAGACCGACGAGGAGGCCCGCCAGGCACTCCAGCAGGGTCGCGTTGACGCCTACGTCATCGACAACAACATGCAGCAGAGCGCCCTAGTCCGCGAGCCCGGTAAGTATAAGATCGCCGGCAAGCCCTTCGGCAGCAAGGAGCCCTATGGCATCGGCCTGCCGCTCGATTCCGACGGCGTCGCCTTCGTTAACGACTTCCTTAAGAAGATTGAGGACGACGGCACCTGGACCGAGCTGTGGCAGATCTGCATCGGTGACCGCACGGGTGACACCAATGTTCCCGAGCTGCCCGAGATCGGCGCCTAGGCAACGCGCCTAGTAACGGCCGCTACGAAACCATATGGAAACGCATGATGCGCTTTATTGCGGTAAACTGTTTCTTCACTGAGTTGTCGGGGCTTCCGTACACACGGGAGCCCCTTTCCTTATCGGCGGGAGGTCCGCATGAGTCTCTCCGAGCTCTGGTCGCTCTATGGCCAGAACTACATTGACGCGCTGCTAGCAACCTGGGGCATGACGCTTGAGTCGTTTGCCATCGCCGTGGTGCTGGCCGTCGCCGTCACCGTGATGCGCGTGTCGCCGCTCAAGCCGCTGCGCGTCTTTGGCGACCTGTATGTCCAGGTCTTCCGTAACATCCCCGGCATTGCGTTGCTCATCATCGTCGTCTACGCATTGCCGCCGCTCAAGGTCGTCCTGCCCTACCGCACCTGCGTTATCGTCGCCACGGTGTTGCTGGGCTCGGCCTTTGGCTCCGAGAACTTTATGAGCGGCATCAACACCGTCGGCGTCGGCCAGGTGGAAGCCGCCCGCTCGCTGGGCATGAGCTTCAATCGCATCCTTGCCAAGATCGTGATCCCGCAGGCACTGCGCTCGAGCGTGCTGCCCATGACCAACCTTTTTATCGCCGTCATGCTCACCACCGCGCTCGGCAGTCAGGTGCCGCTTAAACCGCAGGAGCTCACCGGCGTGGTGAGCTATATCAACACGCGCTCGCTCGGCGGCGTCGCCGCGTTCTTTATCTCGGCGCTCGGCTACCTGGGCACGGCGTTTGTGGTGAGCCACATTGGCAACTACATCGATAAGAAGGTGAGGATCCTCCGATGAGCAAGCACTCCTCTCCCGCGCTCACCATGCGCGATGCGCTCTACGAGGCTCCCGGCCCCAAGATGCGCGCCAAGATTCGCATCGGCACCGCCATCTCGCTGGTTGCCGTCGTCGCACTCGTTGCCCTCGTGCTGCAGCGCTTTTATGTGACCGGTCAGCTTTCGGTCCACTATTGGTATTTCTTTACGCACCTCACCACCTGGAAGTTTCTGCTTGCCGGCTTTGAGGGCACCGTTAAAGTCGCACTCACCGCCGGCGCCATCGCGCTGGTGCTCGGCCTTGCCCTTATGCTCGGTCGCACCAGCGACATTAAGCCGCTGCAGCTGGTCTGCCGCGTACTCACCGATTTCTTCCGCGGCGTGCCGAGCCTGCTGTTCATCTACTTCTTCTTTTTGGTGCTGCCCCAGTACAAGATCGCGCTGCCGTCGTTTTGGATGCTCACGCTTCCCGTCGCGCTCGCCGCAGCCGGTGTACTGGCCGAGATCTTCCGTGCCGGCGTCAACGCCGTGCCGCGCGGCCAGGTCGAGGCTGCCCAGGCGCTCGGCCTCTCCAAAGCTAAAATCACCTTTAAAATCGTATTGCCGCAGGCTATTCGGTTTATCATTCCGTCGTTGATTTCGCAGCTCGTGGTCGTCGTCAAAGACACCACCGTCGCCTATGTGGTGAGCTACCCCGACCTCATGCAAAATGCCCGCGTGCTCATTACCAACTACGACGCGCTCGTGTCGGTCTATCTGGTGATCGCGGTCATCTATATCCTCATCAACGTCGCGATCAACAAGGCCGCTGTCTACGTCTCGCACAAGACCGGCGCGGCCATCATCCGCTAACGCTTTACCATTTCGAGTCATAAGGAGCCGAGCACCATGGCACAGAGCACCTCTTCCACCGGCAATCAGCCGTTGATCGAGCTCAAGCACGTCGATAAGCACTACGGCGATCTGCACGTCCTCAACGACATCAATCTCTCGGTCGACCGCGGCGAGGTCGTCGTTGTAATCGGCCCCTCGGGCTCGGGCAAGTCGACCATGTGCCGAGCCATCAATCGTCTGGAAACCATCGACTCGGGCGAGATCCTCATCGAAGGCGAGCCCCTGCCGCAGGAAGGCAAGGACCTTGCCCGCATGCGTGCCGAGCTGGGCATGGTGTTTCAGCAGTTCAACCTGTTCGCACATATGACCGTACTGCAGAACGTCATGCTGGGGCCGGTCGATGTGCTGGGCGTGTCCAAGGAGGAGGCTCGTGAGCGTGCCATGGATCTGTTGAGCCGCGTGGGCGTTGCCGAACAGGCCGATAAGGTGCCCGCACAGCTCTCGGGCGGCCAGCAGCAGCGCGTGGCCATCGCCCGTTCTCTTGCCATGCAGCCCAAGGCCATGCTCTTCGATGAGCCCACGAGTGCCCTTGACCCCGAGATGATCAACGAGGTGCTCGAGGTCATGGTGCGCTTGGCGCAGCAGGGCATGACGATGATCGTCATTACGCACGAGATGAACTTCGCCCGCCGCGTGGCCGACCGCGTCGTGTTTATGGCCGACGGCCAAATCGTGGAAACCGGCACGCCCGACGAGTTCTTCGACCATCCCCAGACCAAGCGCGCCCAGGACTTCCTCAACTCCATCAAGGGCCACTAGCCCCATTGCCACGCGGGCAAATTCATCTGGAGCACCTGTCCCGCGCCGCCCCTGTGCCATGTCCACCCGGATTCGAAAGCCACACCCATGATCGGAACACACACCTCATCGTCCTACACTCCGCACGTCGACGTCGATCCCGCCGACCGCCCGCTCATCCTGGTCGCACCACGCTGGGAAGAGGCAAAGCCGTTTTTAAGCGAGACGCTCTCCCCCAACGAGGAAATCGCAAGCGTCTTTGTCGATGCCATCCTTGCCGCCGGTGGCCTGCCGCTGCAGATGTCTATTACCGAAGACATCGATGTTATCCGTCATTACGTGGAAATCGCCGACGGCATCGCCATTCCCGGCGGCCCGGACGTCAACCCCAAACGCTGGGGCGACGAGCGTCCGTACGACCCCACGCTGTGCTGCGAGATTCGCGACCGTTTTGAGTTTAAGCTGGTTAGCGAGGTGCTTCGCGCCAAGAAGCCGCTCTTTACCACCTGCCGCGGCACGCAGCTGCTCAATGTCGCCACCGGCGGCACCCTGTGCATGGACGTGCCGAGCCTGGGCGCGCGCGAGGGCCGCACGCAGTGGCGCCATACCCACGTGCTCAACGACCCTGTGCATCCCGTCGAGGTCGTGCCGGGCTCGCTGCTGGAGCGCGCGGTTGGCGGGCACAGGCTCATCCAGACCAACTCGGCACATCACTGCTGCGTCGACCGCCTGGGCAAGAGCACGCGCCTGGTCGCCAAGGCAACCGATGGCGTACCCGAGTGCATCGAGGTCGAGGGCCAGCCGTTCTGCCTGGGCGTGCAATGGCACCCCGAGTACACCTGGCAAACGCTCGAGACCGACTTTAACCTGTGGAAGTCGTTTGTCGAGGCAGCAGCTAAGGTAAAGCAGGCCCGCTAGCTCGCGAACCACTCAGGTTAAAGCCTCCTAAGCCAGGGGGGGGGGCGGACACCAGCTACGGTGCCCGCCCCCCCCTGTATTTGATATGCTCGGTATGATTATCCCTCACAAACAATCAAAGAAATCTCGACCGCAATCGGTCGACGGTAAAGCAGATGGCAAAAACGCTTGCTACGTTTATTAGGCAGTCAATCAAAATCGAAACGCATTGACCGTCCCCCAACGGGGTCACGCCGCAAATCCACATGAGCATCGAGGACGGAAACGGAAGCATGGAATTGGCTCCGACCTGTATGTAGATCGTTACGACGTTGACAAGCAACAGCATGCCAATAGGACCGAAGCCGGATCCAAAATAGGAAACAACGATCACGCAAGAGACCACGTATGCAAGGCAGACCGCACTCGCCAGAAGAAGTCGATCGCAAAACATATTCAGGTTGAAATACTGTTGAGCATCCAAAACGATTGCGCAGTTAAGACAGTACAAAACGACACTTGACAGGATAAACGCGCCCAATAGGGCGAAAGAAGACAGCATCGCTCGCGCAACGGTAACGCACGCCCGCTTCCCTCCCCGAGCCTCCGACAGCCCCCACGGTTCCTCGACAAAGCCCGAACTGACAAAGCGCGGCACAATACAAGCCGCGATGAACGGAAAGAACAATGCATGAGCCAACGGGGCTACGTTGAACAGCAGACCGCGAAAAACCTCTGCATTACCAAATAGAAGGACATCCTCCGCCGATAGCCGAAGCGTCGGGTCTGGGAAGAAGCCCAAGAAACTGTTCTCACGGAGGCTGCAGAACCACATCGGGAAAGAATTAAGCTGCAATACCACCATGCACGCATAAATTACCGGGATTAAGGCGTACGTCCATTTACTCACGTGCTTCAATTCTGAATGGAGGAATCTTTTAATCTGACGAGCCATTGAGCACACCCCCAGCACGAAAGCTCACGAGAGCGTAAATCAATACCGATAAACAGCTGGCTGCCACGCCATAGCCCAGAAGCGCCAGTTGCCCCATATCGCTATACCCAAGGGCGCATCCGACTCCAAGGTACGGCCCAGGAAGGAAGAAGATCCATCGCAAGGATGGTATAGGTGCCTGAAGGAAGGCTCCGTAGAGCGTCAAGCTCATGACAAATCCGATTATTATTGCAGCCCCGCTCAATACAGCGCTGCCTGTAATCCGATAGATGGTCACCGTCTCCAGCGCAACCGATATCACCAATACGGTGTTGACTATCATTGCAGGCAAAAATGCAGCCAGCATGTCATGCGCGTAGCTATGCCCTCCACGTATTATGGCTATTGCAAACAGAAGAAAGCAAAGCGCACTATATGCTGCGCCAATTATTAAAGCAGACGAAAGCGCATGAGCTAGAACCCCATAAAAGCGGGTAAGACCTCTTGCTGAAGAAATTCGGTATCCCTCTTCATAGCCGTGCTCCTGTAAAATCGCCAGGCAAACGATGAGTGGAACGAACAGAGAGGTGCCGGCAAAAGCACTGCGCACAAGGGACTCATCGGGTGCAGAAGGATCGATTACATTCCAGAAGAAACCAATATCCTCCCCAAAAACGCTATTGCCAAAGGCGAGCAACGTTGTTCCGTTTTTTTAGAAAGACACCGAAGAGAAGGCCGAACGCCAGCATAAGCGCAAGACCAAGCTTCGCCGGAAACATCCTGTACAAACGCATCATATCTGCCTTTATGGGATGGATCGCCCGCTTCATAGCGAGACCGCCTTCATCAAGCGCCTGTAATACTCTTTTAAGGACGACGCCTCATCCCTTATGATGTCCATCGATTCCTTTTTCAGCAGTTCGCCGTCATGAAGAAACAGGCAGCATGTTGCAACCGATGCCAGCTCATCCAAGTCGTGGCTAGAAATAAGCATGGTTTTGCCCTGTTCTTGATTCAATCGACCGATAAGGGCCCATATACTCTCGATGCCCAACGGATCCAATCCATTTGCCGGCTCATCGAAAATTAGTACGTCGGTATCGCCCAACAAAGCCGTAGCTATATCCAGCCGCCGTTTCATTCCCAGAGAAAAACTGCCCACGTTCTTTTTCTCATCGACGTCCAGCCCGACAAGGCTCAAAACGCGAGGAACCTCACGTTTCTCATCGAGCCCCCATTCCGCACATCGGATCCGAAGATTCTCAGCCGCACTGAGGGATTGGTATGCTCCGCTGGAATCTGGCACATAGCCGACACGCGTCCGCATCAGACTCAGCTCTTTTTTCGACTTGCCTCCAAAGAGCTCCACACTCCCCGACGATGGCCCACAGAGGCCCAGCACTATTTTAATAAGCGTGCTTTTACCCGCCCCGTTTGCACCAACAAGGGCGCAAAGCTCAGACTGACCCACCTCGAAGGAAACGTCATGCAAAACGTGCCGTTTCCCGTAGCGTTTTGAAACTTTTGATAGCTTTATCGCTGATGCGTTCATTGTCCTCCTGTTCCGCTTGATAGCAAAACAGCTCATATCGTTCCTTCCTTTATCGTTTTCCATAGTTGTTATTGTTTTTCGATAACACATATTTGTCAAGATAATCTAAAAGAAAGAACCCGTGTTAGACACGGGTTCCTTCACGCTGATATTTCGTTTTAGTTGTTCGCCTTAAGCTACTCGTCACTCAAATCGACAGCAAAGACTGATGTCGGAAGCGACGCCTCGTTGCCTCCGCCATCCCGCATCTGTCTCACAACATTTTTTGCGCGCTCGACAATAAGCTCCTCAAGCTCTTTCTCGCTCACGCGCTGAATAATATCTCCCGGTTGACAATCAAGCTCATCACAGATTTCGAGAAGCGTCTTAAGGCGAATAGCTTTTACTTTTCCGTTTCTTAGCTTTGAAATATTCGCCGGAGTATGCCCCGTCGCCCGAATCAGATCAGCGCTGGTCTTTCCGGTCTTAAGCAGCTGCGTCTCAAGCTCGATGATGAGATAGCTCATGTTTCCTCCTACACAAGCTCGTCAGACTGCTCTTGGAGCAGCGAGGCATAACTCCAGATCGCCGAGATAAACAGACAGACAACTGCGCCGATAAACGACCCCGCATCAAAGGTAGCGCCTTGGCAAATCTCAATAACGAAGGAATGAGGCACGATGTAAAGCTCCAGTCCGCCAATGGTGAGATTGACCGATCCATAGGCACCAACAAGCGAAACCGCGGCGTTAACAGCAAAGGCAAGCGCGAGAACACGGATAAGCCGCACATGCGTCTTGGTAAAGGGCGAGACGCCCCGAGAGATGTTATGGCTGATTCCGCACAAAACGACAAGCGAAACACCCACGACGAGTGCCAGGCACAGCCCGCTTGGGATAACGATGCTCCCGCCATCGAGAAGCGTCACGACACCGAAAGAATCGACAGAAACAACGTTTGCAACCGCATACCAGATCACGTAAACAACCAACGCGGCAAAAGCGACGAGCATTCCCGCAAAAACGACCGCCATGCAAAAGCCAAGCTTCCTTACAGTCTCGCCCGCCTTGGCCATACGCTGAACGCTGTTGGACATACACTCACCCTCATCGAATCTATCGTTATCCGAATAGTTTATCGAACAACGATATGGATTGCATGCGGAAAGCCCCGCCAGTGCGCATAGGCCATTCACCAATCAGAAGGGGTGAGAGTGGATTTTTGGACACGTATCGAACGAGAGTGGATAATCTCCCACTTTGAGGTCGCCACCGGGCCTAAAACGGGAGATTATCCACTCTCATAGCCATCAAAGCTCGCGAGCTCTTACTCGGCCACCTCGCGCAGGGCCGACATCGTAGCCGCATATTGCTGCTGCAACGCATGCATTCCCGCGCGAGCGCCGTCAACGGCATCGGCGCCGCGCAGCGCCTCGGTCACCACGACCGCCGGCTCGTACAGATTATCGAATCCCAGGTTCTGGCTCACGCCCTTGAGCGTGTGAGCTGCCATAAACGCTTCCTTGGCGTCTCCTGCCGCCATGGCGGCCTCCAGCTTGTCCATGCTCTCGTCATCCAAAAACTTGAGGGCAAAGCGGGCAAGCATCTCCTCGCCCATCAGCCGAGTGCAAGCGTCATCATAATTGGCGCCGATCTTCTCATACGCTTCACGCATGGAAATCATGGATTCAAACTCCTTTGGTCAAACTAAATCGTAGGAAGCGCAACGACCTCGGCAGGGCGCGCCAATGTTTCGGCAATACGGTCTTGCACCTCGAGCAGACAGTCGAGCAGCAGCGGGTTAAAGGTGCCGCACTTACCGTCCAGGATCATCTGGATCGCCTCCTCGTGCGGGATGGCATCCTTGTACACGCGCACGCTCGTCAGCGCATCGTATACGTCGGCCACCGAAACCACCTGTGCGGCGATGGGGATATCGTCGCCCTTAAGGCCATCGGGATAACCCTTGCCGTCCCAGCGCTCGTGGTGCCAACGCGCAATCTGGTACGCATATTCCATAAGCGCATTGCCGGCGTGATGGCGGCCCAGCTCATGCAGCATGTCGGCGCCGATCGTGGTATGCGTCTTCATAATCTCGAACTCCTCGGACGTGAGGCGCCCGGGCTTGTTGAGAAGCGCATCGTCAATCGACATCTTGCCGATATCGTGCAGTGCCGAAGCCAGGGCAATCGTAGAGCGCTCCTCGTTGTCGAGGGAGATGCTGTCGCTACGGTGGACCAGGCAGCCAAGCAGCAGCTCGGTCAGCTTCTCGATGTTCGTAACGTGCCTGCCGCTCTCGCCATTGCGGAGCTCCATGACGCCGGCCATGATGTCGATGAGCATGCGGCTGTTCTTGACGCGCTCGTTGTACTGCTGGGACAGCAGGCTCGTCAGGCGGCGCTGTTTGGCGTACAGGCGGATGGTGTTGCTTACACGGCGGCGCACGACACGGGAGTCAAACGGGCGGTTGACATAGTCCGAGGCACCCAGCTCATACGCGCGCAGCACCACATCGTCGGAATCTTCGCTCGAGATCATGATGACAGGCAGATTGTCAATAATCGACCGGCGCGACAGATCGCCCAACACCTCAAAGCCGTTCATGCCCGGCATGACAATGTCCAGCAGCACGAGCGACAGCTCATCACCATAGCGGTCGACCATGTCGAGCGCTGCACGACCGCTATCGGCCTCGAGGATGCAATACTCGTCCTTGAGCATCTCGCTGAGAATAGCTCGGTTCATCTCGGAGTCATCGACGATAAGCACCGAAGGCTTTTCGCTTTGGAAGGTATCGACGGAATCGGTATCGGTCACGACCGTACCGGCTTTTGCCTTAGCGCGGCTCAGTAATTGGACAGCGCGGCCAACGCCCTCATCGACCGTCTCGCCATTAATGCGAACGCCACCAACACATGCTGTCAAGCTAACACGCTCATGGCCCGGAATAATCGCGGAATGAACGGCATCGGATACGTGACGCAGACGACGGGCGAAGTCATCGGAGGGGATATTGGGCATGACGGCCACAAACTTATCGCAACCATAGCGGACAAGCTCATCAGTCGAACGAATACTGCCTCGTATGGCCGTCGCCACCGCACCGAGTGCAAGGTCGCCGGCATGACGGCCACAGGTATCGTTGAAGACCCTAAAATCATCAAGGTCGATCATGGCCACACCGGCCTGCATGCGGGCGCTGCGAAGCTTTTCCTCGTAATATCGGCGATTGCGCACGCTCGTCAGCACGTCGGTGTAGACAAGGTCCTCTTCTGCGGTCTCCTGTTCATCAATCGGACGCACCATCAGCAGGACGTGAGGCTCGCCCTCGACCTTCAGAGGGCGCAGGCGAGCGCGGTACTCAACGCCATCGTTGAGCAGCCGTTCCGACACCTCTTCGGAACCTGCCGCCAAGGCTTCAAGACTTGACTGGCGCAGACAGGGACACCGCTCGCCGGCGAGCAGGCAGTTAGGATCGCCCTTAATCTGATCGACAGACAGCAAACGTACCACGGGGTAGGTTTTCGCGACACGGGCGACCTCGGCGGCAGCCTCCTCGTCGGTTAGATTGGCCTCGTGATTATTGAGCATAGGGGGCCCTTTCAGTAGTTTTGCTTGGTAGCAGTGGGTGCCAAATGTTACAAGGGTAGCACCTTGTCGATGCAGGTACACACGTGAATACCGTTTCTTTTTCATGAGTTGGCAGACGGTAGGGTTGAAGCCGCAGACGTTGGGTTTTGAGCACCTTTGTTAACACAGCCGAAACGTCTACGAAAGAAGCCCGTTTGATGATTCGGCCGCTAGAGCCCCAAGATGCCGCGGGCAGCCTGCGCGGTCGCTGTCGGGCGATCGCGCAGCCCGTTGTGCGCGCCGGGAACCGTTACGAGCGGACAGTCCAAGAGCTCAGCTGCTGTCCTCGTGCCCGCCTCGCGGGGCGTGCCAATCGAGAGCTCGCCCAGGAATACGGCGGCCACCGTTTTCGATGCGCGGGCGCGATTCCAATCGGGAACGTAGGTCATAGTGGTCTCGTATTCGTTTGCCATGAAACTGCGGCCGTTGCGCAGGGCATGCTTGGCTTCTGCCTCGGTTAACTTGGGAGCCTCAGGGTCCGAATCGCCGATGGCGCCCAGGAAGGCCCGTAATGCCCTCGAGACCTTTCCCGCGGCGATCATCTCGAGCAAAACCGGGGCCGCGCCCAGGCCGGCACCCTCGTTTGTCACGGCGGGTTCATGCAGAATCGCACGCGAGATTATGGCAGGGTTTGCACGGAGGAGCTCCAGCGTCACCAGCGTACCGGCACTGTGCGCGAGCACGTTTGCCGGAGCGCCAATATGCTCGATAACGGCCTGCAGGTCGGCAGCCTGGGCGGCGAGGTCGTAGCGTCCGTCTGCAGCGTCGCCGCTCTCGCCGCAACCACGGCGGTCGTAGGCAATGACGCGGTAGTCACAGGCGAGCTCGCGGGCGATGGCGTCAAAGAAGACGCCGTCGACGCAGGCGCCGTGCACGCACACCAAGGCGGGCGTATCGGACGATACAACCGGGCCGGCATACTCGCGACAGGCGATCGTGGTGCCCGCATTCTCAACCGTATAATCCATACTGTGTTCCCATCGTCAATGCCCATCCAGTTGCCCGTCAGCACGGTTGGATAGACCCGCATTGCTTTACGCTTTGTTAACAGATTAACTGTACCCGACCTGAGGCTTTTCATGGCACGGCATAATGAGCGACGTGCAAAAACGAAACTTGTAAAGCAAGAGCCCGCACCTTGCTTCGGAGCCGATGCTATGCTTAGGCACAATTGTCTTGAGGAGCATATGTCTATGTCTACGTTTTTGAATGCCAGCCCCATCTTTGGGCCCGTTCGCAGCCGTCGCCTTGGTCTCTCGCTCGGCGTCAACATGATGCCGGCCAGCGGCAAAATCTGCACGTTCGACTGCATTTACTGCGAAAACGGCCTCAACGCCGAGCGCCCCTGCCACGAGCCGTATAACACGGCTGCCGTGGTGCTCGACACGCTCGAGGCAAAGCTGCGCGAGATGGCAGCCGAGGGCGAGCTCCCCGATGTGATCACCTTCGCAGGCAACGGCGAGCCCACCGCCGCGCCGGAGTTTCCGCAGGCCATCGCCGGTGCCGTCGCGCTTCGCGACCAGCTGGCCCCAAACACCAAGATTGCCGTGCTCTCCAACGGCACGCGCGCCGACCGTCCCCAGGTACACGATGCGCTCATGATGGTCAACGACAACATTCTTAAGCTCGATACCGTCGACCCGGCGTTTATCCAGCTGCTCGACCAGCCTGTCGGCCCCTACGACGTCGAGCACCAGATCGAGACGTTCGCAAGCTTTGACGGTCACGTTATTATCCAGACGATCTTTTTGACCGGCGAGTATCAGGGCAAGCTCATCGACAACACCGGCGAGGAGTACGTTGCCCCCTGGCTCGCGGCGCTTGAGCGCATTCGCCCGCAAGAAGCGACCATCTACACGGTGGCGCGCGAGACACCGGTCGCCGGCCTTGCCAAAGCGGCGCCCGAGGTGCTCGACAAGATTGCCGCGCGCGTGCGCGCCCTCGGCATCCCCTGCCAGGTGAGCTACTAGCAAAACCACGCAGCAGCTAGTGCCCGCCATCCCGCCCCATCAGTTGCGGTGATATAGTTCCTATTTGTGCTGTTAAACCGCTTAAATCGGAACTATATCACCGCAACTTTTATGGACGCCTGGGTGGACTATACTAGCTGCGAATGAAAGGAAGTTAGCCATGTTTGACAACGGACCCGTGCCCGGCCGCAACGATGCTTGCTGGTGCGGCAGCGGCAAAAAATATAAGAAATGCCATAGCGCCTTCGACGAGCGCCTCGAGCGCCTGTGGGAAGAGGGCTGGGAGGTTCTGCCCCGCACACTCTACAAAACGCCCGCCGATATCGAAGGCATTAAGCGTTCGGCCGCCATCAACGTGGGCGTGCTCGACTACGTGGGCGAGCACATCGCCGCGGGCATGACCACCAACCAGATCGACCAGATGATCTACGACTACACCATCGAGCACGGTGGCACGCCGGCCGACCTCAACTATGAGGGCTATCCCAAGAGCGTATGCACCTCGATCAACGATGTGGTCTGTCACGGCATCCCCTGCGATACGGACGTGCTGCACGAGGGCGATATCATCAACGTGGACTGCTCCACGATTCTGGACGGCTACTTTAGCGATTCGAGCCGCATGTTCTGCATCGGCGAGGTCTCGGCCGAGCGCCAGCGCCTGGTCGACGTGACCCGCGCCAGCGTGGAAGCGGGCCTGGCCGCCGTCAAGCCGTGGCTGCCGCTCTCTGTTATGGCCGAGGCTGTGCAAAAGACGGTAGAGGACGCCGGCTTTAGCGTGGTGCGCGAGTACGGCGGACACGGCATTGGCAAGGAGTTCCACGAGGACCCGTTTGTGGGCTTTACCACCGAGGCGCCCGACGTGGACACCATCATGGCCCCGGGCATGGTCTTTACCATCGAGCCCATGGTCAACGCCGGAGCGCCCGACATCAAGATTAGCAAGGGTGACGGTTGGTGTGTGCGCACCAAGGACGGTAGCGATTCGGCCCAGTGCGAGGTACAGCTCGTGGTGACCGAGGACGGCTACGAGTTGCTGAGCTGGTAGCCGCACGGACGCCGGATGCATGGACTTGCAACCGTCCATGCATCCGGCGTTTCGTTTGAACGTTTTGCCTGATAAAACCTGCCAAAATAAACCTGTCCCTTTTTGGCAGGTTGAACGGAGAGGACTGCTGTGAACATCTTGGTTTTGTTGCCCGTCAACGACCGCCATCGAGCGATCCTCGAGTCGAGCGCTCCGGGCGAGGACTTTATCTACACGAGCGCCGGCGCTGTCACGCACGAGCAAGTCGCTGACGCCGACGTGATTCTGGGCAACGTTGACCCCGCCATGCTCCCCGCATGCGAGCACCTTCAACTGCTGCAACTGCAGACCGCGGGCTATGACGACTACCTTGCCGCCGGCACCGTGCCGGCTGAAGCCAAGCTGTCTTGCTCAATCGGCGCCTACGGTCAGGCCGTGAGCGAGCACATGTTTGCCATGGTCCTTTCCATGATGAAGCGCCTGCCCGGCTACCACGACTTGCAGCGCGAGCATCGCTGGGAGGACTTGGGCCCGGTCACCTCGCTCAAAAATGCCAATGTGCTGGTGCTGGGCGCGGGCGACATTGGCGGTCACTTCGCCACGCTCTGCCGCAACATGGGCGCGCACGTCCGCGGCATCAAGCGTCATCCGCTCGTCTACCCCATTGTATTTGAGGACATGGACGGCATGGACGCCCTGTCCGAGCGCCTGGCCGAGGCTGATATCGTCGCATCCTTTATGCCCAGCACGCCCGAGACCCGCGGTCTTGCGAATGCCGAGTTCTTCGCCGCGATGAAGCCGGGTGCCTTCTTTGCCAACGGCGGCCGCGGTGACCTTGTGGTTGCCGACGACCTGGTTGCAGCACTCGAGTCCGGACACCTTGCCGGCGCCGCGGTCGATGTCACCGACCCCGAGCCGCTGCCCGCGGCAAGCCCCCTGTGGGATGCGCCCAACATGCTCATCACGCCGCATGTCTCCGGCTGGTTCCACCTAGAGGCCACGCTCAATAACGTGGTCGACATCGCCGCGGAGAATCTGCGTCACCTGCAGGCAGGCGAGACCCTGCGCTGCTGGATCGAGCATTAGGGTTCCGCCGTTCTTACGAACGGCGGACCGGCCGACGCTGCGCGACGTCCAGAACGACAATTTGTCATTCAAAAGGCGAGGCATGACCAGAAGGTCAATGCCTCGCCTTTTTTCATGCCAACTTGTTCGCTCTGGACGTCGCTCGCTGACGTTTGCTCGACCAGCGGTGTCTTAACAATTCCGTCCAGCTGTTGGCATTGCGGCATTTGCCCAGATAAAACCTGCCAAAATTAACATCCCTTTTTGGCAGGTTTTAGAGCTCCACGCTTTCGGCGCCGTTGATGGTTAGGTTTCGCTCGTAGAAGGCGGTGAGGGCGCGGATGGCGTACATCACGTCGCGTACGCCGCCGGTCTCGTAGCTCGAGTGCATAGCCAACTGCGGCAGGCCCACGTCCACGGCATGCATGCTCGCCTGCATGTTCGACAGGTTGCCGAGCGTGGAGCCACCCGCCATATCGCTCTTGTTTGCGAAGGCCTGCGTGGGTACGTCAGCGTCATCGCAGATGGCCTGGAACACCGCGCGACTAAAGGCATCGGTGCAGTAGTGCTGGTTGGCGGCCTCCTTGATGACGATGCCGCCGTTGAGCACAACCTGGTTGCGCGCATCGCACTTCTCGGCGTGGTTGGGGTGCACGGCATGCGCGTTGTCGCAGCTCACGAGCATCGAGGCGGCAAGCGCACGGTGATACGACTCGTCATCGAAGCCCAGCGACCCGTTGATGCGGCGCAGCGCGTCGGCCAAGAACGTCGACATGGCGCCCTGCTTGGTCTCGGAGCCAACCTCCTCGTTATCAAAGCAGCAGAAGACCGAGATGTCGTGCGCATTCTCGGCACCCAAAAATGCCTGCAGCGAGGTGTAGGCGCAGGCCAGGTCATCGAGCTTGGGCGTCGAGATAAACTCGTCGGCCCAGCCCCAAATGCGCGCATCCTGACGATTGACCAGGAACAGGTCGCGACCCAGGATCTGCTCAGGCTCAACGTCCAGCTCTTCGGCGATCAGGGCATCGAAGTCACCCTGTTTGAGTTCGCCGGCGCTGATGAGCGGGCACAGGTCGACGGCTCGATTGGGAGCAAAGCCCTCGTTAACGCCGCGGTTCATGTGGATGGCAAGGCTCGGAATGATAGCGACCTCGCGCTCGGTGGCGAGCAGGCGGCTCTCAATACGGTCGCCCTCGCGCACCAGCACGCGGCCCGCGAGTGCCAGCGGGCGATCGAACCAGGTGTAGTCGATCATGCCGCCGTAGGCCTCGGTGTTCAGGCGCAGCGTCTCGCCCGCGCCGTCGAGCTCGGGCACGGCCTTGACCTTAAACGTCGGCGAATCGCTGTGTGACGCCGTCAGCTGAAAATGATAGTCACCGGCAACGCCGTCCTCGCCCCATGTCGCGGCCAGGTCCTCGCCCACCTTAAAGGCAACGACGCTCGAGGTGTTGCGCTGCGTGTAATAACGCCCGCCCGGTTCGATATCCCACGCCGCATTCTCGGGCAGGTAGGTAAAGCCCGCCTCGTCGAGCTCGGCCATAATGGTCGCCGCCGTATGGAACATGCTGGGGCACGCCTCGATAAAGTCGATGAGGTCGTTGGCGGCCTCGATATCGTCGGCCGTCACGTGCGCGCGCTCGGGCGTTTCCTGATCCGTCATGCTCTCCCCTTTCGCTGGGTTGATGGTCCCCTCCAGCATACCCCGCCGCGCCAGTGCCGTGCCTTTCATTCCATGTTTAATCCCGCGCCGCTCGCCAAGTTAAGCCATCATGTCCGCGCTCCTTTTGCGACAATTACGCTAACAGGACGAAAGGAGCCGTCATGAAGCCACGTAACATTGCCATCGCCTGCGGTGTCGCGGGAGTCGCCGTCGGCCTTGCTGCTGCCACCGGTATCGTTTATCACAAACAAATCAAGTCCGCCGCGTCACTCAAACGCTTGACCGGCAACGCGGATGGCTATGACCTGTACGCAATCGACATCGCCTACGACTACGATCTTGATCGCATCATCGCCGCTGGCGTGCGCGACGACCAGGCCTACATCGATGCCGTGGTGGCGCAGGTGCTGCCCGGTGTGCCGGCACATGTCCAGGCGCCCCAGTTTGCCTGCAGCGCTTTTGTCGCCGTAGATGCCGAAGGCCGCGTGCGCACCGGTCGCAATTACGACTTTAAGGACGACACCTCGGCGCTGCTGGTGCGCAATCACCCACGCGGCGGCTATGCCTCCATCGGGTTTGCCGCCCTTAACAACCTGGGCGATAACACTCCGCTTGACTCCGTCGCCGGACGCGCCGCGGCGTTGATGGGCCCGTTTGCCCAGCTCGACGGTGTTAACGAATGCGGCGTGTCCATTGCCGTACTCACCCTGGATTCCAAGCCCTGTGACCAGGACACGCAGCGCCCCGTCATCAACACTTCGCTCGCCATCCGCCTGGTGCTCGACCGCGCGGCTACCACGCAGGAGGCCGTCGACCTGCTTTCTGCCTACGACATGCACGCCATGGCCGGACGCGACTACCACTTCTTTATCAACGACGCCGCCGGTGACGCGCGCGTAGTAGAGTGGGATCCGCGCGATCCGGACCGCGCTTTCAAAGCGACTCCTGTACGCCAGGTTACGAACTTCTACGCCTGCTATGGCGACGAAGTGCTTCCCAACCAAAAGAACGGTGAGCTGGGCCATGGCAAGGAACGCGCCATCGCTATCGCCGATGTCCTCGACGCCCATGTCGGTGCCCAAGACGAGGCAGTCGCTTGGAAGGCCCTGCGCGCTGCGGCGCAAGAGCCCAATCCGGAAGACATCACCAGCAACACGCAGTGGTCGGTCGTCTTTGACAACACCGAGCCCGCTGCCGCCATCACGCTGCGCCGCCACTGGGACGACGTCGACGCTTTCGCGCTGTAGGGAGCCAGGCCCGTCGACCTTACGCTCGCCTGACGTTGTTTACATTTCTATACGCTTGAGCTAACACGTTTTACCCCCGTATCAACAGTGTGCGGGGGTAAACTTATGCGCATGTTATAACTTGCCCGGAAGGATTCATCATGCTTAGAATCGGTCTTCTTACCAGTGGCGGCGACTGCCAGGCGCTCAACGCCACTATGCGCGGCATCGTCAAAACACTCATGACCAATAGCGAAGAGCCTATCGAGATCTACGGTTTTGAGGACGGCTACCAGGGCCTTATCTACAGCCGTTTTCGCGTGATGACGCCGGCAGACTTTAGCGGCATCCTCACCCGCGGCGGCACCATCCTGGGCACGAGCCGCACGCCGTTCAAGCGCCTGGATGTTCCCGAGGCCGATGGCGTCGAGAAGGTGCCGGCGATGGTCCACACCTGTCACAAGCTGCAGCTCGACTGCCTGTTTATGCTGGGCGGCAACGGCTCCACCAAGACTGCCAACCGCCTGCGCGAAGAGGGCCTCAACGTTATCGCCCTGCCCAAGACCATCGATAACGACACCTGGGGCACCGAGATGACGTTTGGCTTTACGAGCGCCATCGACGTCGCCACCAAGTGCATCGACGACATCCACACCACCGCCTCGAGCCACGGTCGCGTGTTTGTCATCGAGATCATGGGCCACAAGGTCGGTTGGATTCCGCTGTATGCCGGCGTCGCGGGCGGCGCGGATGTTATCCTGATCCCCGAGATCCCCTACGACATGGATAACGTCATCAAGACCATCGAGCATCGCATGGAGACCGGCAGCCGCTTTACGATCGTGGCCGTCGCCGAGGGCGCCATCTCCAAGGAGGACGCGGCGCTGTCCAAGAAGGAGTACAAGAAGAAGCTTGCCGAGCGCACGAGCCCGTCGATCGTCTACGACATCGCCAAGGAAATCGAGGCCAAGACCGGTCGCGAGACCCGCGTCGCCATCCCCGGCCACACGCAGCGCGGCGGTCAGCCCGACGCCCAGGACCGCATCTTTGCGACCCAGTGCGGCGTCGAGGCAGCGCTTGGCTGCCTGCGCGGCGAGTTTGGCTACATGATTGCCCTGCGTGACGGCAAGATGTGCCACATGCCGCTCGAGGAGGTCGCCGGCAAGCTCAAGCATGTCAACCCCCAGAGCGATCTGGTACGCGAGGCCAAGGCGTTGGGCATCAGCTTCGGCGACGAATAGCCTCGGCTGGAATCCACCCCATCGGGCCCTCCGACCCCGCCCGACGTATTTCGATTTGGCTCCTCCCTTGACTCCGTCAAAGGTCGCCAATCGAAATCGTCGGGCGGGGTCGGAGGGCCCTGCGTTTACATACTCGCCGGGGCTATTCGTCTTCTTGCTGCGGGTGCCTGGTCTGAAATTAAGTTGCGGTGAAATAGTTCCCGCTTAGCCCGCAAATGGCTGAATCTAGAAACTATTCCACCGTAACTTACTGAGTGGGGACTCTTGGCTGCTACTTGCACTGACATTTGTCCTAAAATGGCTGGTCGTTAGGGATTGCTACCGGTAGTTGCGGTAGGGTTGGGGCAGATTCTAACTAGAAATGGTGGTCGCTACCGGTTGTTCTCGGCATACTCGGCTCATTCGATTCGACCATCAAACGAAAGGAACCACCATGGATCTTGCGATGGCGCAGCGGCTCGTTGATCGCCGCAAGGCTGCCGGGCTTTCTCAGGAGGCGCTTGCCGCCCAGCTGGGTGTGAGTCGTCAGGCTGTCAGTAAATGGGAGCGCAGCGAATCTTCGCCCGATACCGATAACCTTATTGCGCTCGCCGCGCTGTATGGCGTGTCGCTGGATGAGCTGCTGTATGGGGAGGCGGTGGATAGCACTGATGACTCGCAGACTGATGATGAGGCACGGAACAGCAACGCCGGCACCAAAGCTTCAGATGAGGCTGAGGCTTCTGCTGAGCACGCTGATTGCAGCGATAAGCCACTTGTCGATATTTCCCTCGCGCGCGGCATCCACGTTATTGATCCCAACAAAGGCGAAGAGGTCCATGTTGGTTGGAATGGCATCCATGTGGCTAACGAGCGCAAGGGTGAAGAGGTCCATGTGGGGCCAGACGGATTGTATATCGATACGCTTGAGGACGATGGACATAGCATGCATACCAATGACGATGGCACCGTCACCATCGACGGCGAGACGTTTTCCAGCTGGAAGGAGGCGCACGACAAGCTCGACCATCATGGCAAGCATTTCCACACCAAGGTCGGACGTGCATGGAACAAATTCCCCTTCCCCGCACTTGTCGCTCTCGCCTATCTGGTGCTCGGCATTGTCTACAGCACATGGGCTACGGGCCTCTTCCTCGTCTTTTTGATTCCCGTCTATTACGCGCTTGGCGACTTTATCGATCAACGCCGCTTATCTAAGCTGATCGATGTCGTCTATTCAGTCAGTGCCGAGGCATGGTTCCTCTACATGTGGCTCTGCCTGGGGCAACCCCATCCCGCCTGGGTAATACTCATCACCATCCCGGTCGTAAAAGCACTCATGCGTTGGTGCCGTAAACAATGGAAGTGCCGCAAACAGGCCTAAACCACCCCAACCAGCCAGCGCCACTCATCCGACACCGCCTGCCCCTTCCAAGTTGCGGTGAGATAGGGACTGTTTTGAAGCTCCAAAGCGCCAAACAGTCCGTATATCACCGCAACTTACAAACAACTGGGTCAGTTCCGGCACGGAGATTAGCATTGAGCTGACCGCGCGCCAAGAAAAGGGCCTATTTACTACGTTTAACTCGAGAGGGCCGACCATACCCGCCTTTTCCGAAAATTGGCAAGCCCTCTACCTGCGGTTTTAATTTCATAATCTTTGTCACGGTCGAGGGTGTGGTAGCAAACGTAGTAGATAGGCCCATTTTGTGGCATACGACCCATACAAGCCCAATCTCGAAGGCTAAAGAGAGCCTCTCATCCACGCCTGTGAGCGAAAACCAAATAGAATGAAAGGCAAATGGAAAGCCCGTTTGACGAGCGGAGGACATATGCGCGACGTAGCCGAAAGCGACTGGAAGCTATTTAAGAAAATGCTTCCTCAATGGCAAGAACGTTATATGGAAAAGCTCATCGCCCAGTACGTTGAGATGCTGAACGGCGACAGCGAAGCGTCCAGTAGATTTTGGACACTAGAAGAGCGCCTCAATAGAGACAAGCTGTCCTCAGGCGTAATTGCAAACGACATTCGCCGCAGCACAATGCACCGCGAGATAGCCAATTTGCTTATCGACAGCGTGATCACCCTTGACGACCTTGACGGTTTTACCGAGGACATTAAGAGCTATGCGCAACACTGGATTGGCCAGTAAGAGCACTGAACGACAGACATCCCCAGCAAAACGGGGCGAACGCCGGGCCACCTAATGGTTGTCCGGCGTTCGCCCAGATAAAACCTGCCAAAATAAACCTGTCCCTTTTTGGCAGGTTACTCGGCGCTCTTGAGGGCGCCGACCATGTCGATCTTGTTGAGGGTACGGTTGGTGGCGAGGTTGACGATGATCGTAAAGCCAAAGGAAAGCACCACGGCAAGCGCGTAGCTCAGCGGCTCGACTTCGACGTCAAAGTACAGCGACGGCATCTGCAGGATGTACGTAAAGCTCTCGGCAAGCAGGCCACCCAGCGGCACGCCCAGCGCGGCGCCAATCGCCGTGAGGATCAGCGTCTCCTTGTTAACGTAGTGGTGTACCTCACCACGACGGAAGCCCAGCACCTTGATAGTCGCCAGCTCGCGTTCGCGCTCCGAGATGTTGGTGTTAGACAACGTGAATACCACCACAAACGACAGGCACGCCGCCATAAAGGTCACAAGCACCACGACCGAATTGATAATCGTAAAGTTTGCCTCATAGTTTTCCCAATGCTCGGCGGTACTCGACAGCGTAATCCAACCATCGCTCTTAAGACGGTTGGTAAACGCAATCTGATCGGCCGACGAACCCTTAAGCAGCGCAAGGATGCCGTTGAGGCGCGCGCTTCGACCGAATGCGCGCTCATAGGTGCTCTGCGTCATGTAAAGCGTGTTGCCCAGATAGTTGAGCGAAATGTCGCTGACCTTGACCTTGGCAACATTGAGCGACGAATCCTGGACGTGTGCCGTATCGCCCGGCTTGATCCCCAGCACCAGCTGAGAGCTCTTGCTCAAATACACATCTCCGCCACGCAGGGCGAGCAGTTCTTTGGACTCGTCCTCGAGACACACGTAGTCGTCCAGGTCGTTCGCGCGGTCATCGGGCACCACGATCAGTTGCACGGTCTCGCTCTTGCCGCCAAATGTAAAGGTGACGTTGTCGGTCATAATCGGCAGCGTCGAAGTCACGGTCACGTCGGAATCCTTGGCTGCGCTTCGCTCGTCGAGCGCCGCGCACGTCTGCGAAAAATCGTCGGGATTGGCGACCGCCAGCAGGTCGTAGCGCGTGATATGCCCGTACTGCTTGGGCGAAAGCGCCACCGACGTATCGCGGATGCCCATACCGCAGATCACGAGCGCCGTGCAGCCAGCGATACCGAAGATGGTCATAAAGGCGCGCTTTTTGTAGCGGAACAGGTTGCGTGCAGCGACCTTGTTCAAAAAGCCCATGCGGTGCCAGATAAAGCCAATGCGCTCGAGCAGAATGCGCGAGCCGGCGCGCGGAGCCTTGGGACGCATGAGCGAGGCAGGGGTCTCGGCCATCTCGTGGCGGCAGGCGATAATCGTGGCTCCCACCACGCCCACGGCAAACAGCGCCACCGAAACGATCGAGGACACGATGTCGTACGAAAGCAGCATCTGGGGCAGCGAGTACATGTCGTCGAACACCGTAAACAAGAACAGCGGCAGACCCACAAATCCGATGATATTGCCGAGCACGCCACCGATCAGACACGCCCACAGCGAGTAGTCCACATATTTGGACAGGATGCGCCCGCGTGAATAGCCGAGCGCCTTGTACAGGCCAATAAGCGTGCGCTCCTCCTCGACCATGCGGGTGGCGGTGGTGAGACTGATAAGCACGGCGACGATAAAGAAGATGAACGGGAACACCGTGGCGATGGCCTCGATCGAAGAACTATCGCTCTCGACGCTCGAGTAGCTTGCGATATTGCCGCGGTCCTGGATGTACCAGGTGCATTCGCCCAGGTCAGAGAGCTCGGCGCGGGCATCGGCAAACTGCTGGTCGGCGGCGGCACGGCGCTGGTCCAGGTCGGCTTGCGCCTGCGCACGCTCGTCGCTGCCCTCGGCCATGCGATTGATGTTGTCCTGCTCGATCCCAAAGACCATATTCGCCTGACGCTCAGCTGCGTCCAAGCTCGCCGGTGTGTCGACCGTCAGCTCCTGGGCGCGCGCCTTCTCACGCTCCTCGCGGATCTTCTCGATATTGCCCTTGACCTCATTGATCTTTGCCGAGTAGGCATCCGAATAGGAGTTGAGGCTCTTGGCTCCCTCGACGACCACGTGGACAGCGGAGTAGGAAGAAGATGTCGCGGCATCCTCGCTCACGTAGAACTTGTAGTCCGCAGTCGAAGCAGCGCGAAAGGCGTTGACTGTCGAGTCGGAGCTCACGTCGGTAGGATCGAGAACCTCGGCCGTGATGGTGTAGTCCCCATCGGCAAACTGGTCCTTGGCGCTTTGGTTCGACGAGCTCGCATCGTTGGCGGCAAAGCTCACCGTATCGCCGATTTTCTTGCCCGAAGCCTTCAAAAAACGTGAGGTCACTGCCACTTCGCCCGAAGTCTCGGGCAGCTCGCCGCGCACTAGCACCGGTTGGTCAATATTCTCTTTGGAGAGGCTCTGTACGACGACACGCTCGCGCGTCGTACCCACGGCGGTATAGGCGGTCTCGGTATAGATGCCCTCGGCCGTCTCGACGCCATCGACCTCTTGGATCGCGGCAATATCGTCACCGGTCAGACCATAGGTCGACTGCACGTTGATGTCATAGACATTCTGCTGGTCAAAATAGGCGTCGACCGAATCACACAGGTCCTCGCAGCCCGCCTTAAGGCCGCACATCACGCTCACGCCAAGCGCGGTGATCACAACGATAGACAGGAAGCGTTTGAGGCTGCCGCGAATCGTGCGGTAGATGCCACGGCGAAAAACCGTCGGCACCATATCGTTTGAGCTTTGGGCGGTACGGTAGGTCGTAAAATCCTGCTCGCGCTCCGTGTTCTGCGCGTCGCGGCGTTGACTGTTTTGGCGGTCCTGATTCATGGGCGCTACCACTCGATCGTCTCGATAGGCACAGGATTTTGCTGGATCGTCTCGCTCTCCACGCGGCCGCTCTTAAAGCGGATCAGGCGATCGGCCATGGGCGCCAGCGCAGAGTTGTGGGTGATGATGATGACCGTAATGCCTTGCTTGCGGCAAGTGTCCTGTAGCAGCTGCAAGATCTGCTTGCCGGTTTTGTAGTCGAGTGCACCCGTAGGCTCGTCGCACAAAAGCAGCTTGGGGTTCTTAGCCAGCGCGCGGGCGATGGATACGCGCTGCTGCTCGCCGCCCGAAAGCTGCGCCGGAAAGTTAGCGAGGCGGTCGCCCAGGCCAACCTGGCGAAGCGTTTGCTCGGCATCGAGCGAATCGGGGCAGATCTGCGCCGCGAGTTCGACGTTCTCAAGCGCCGTCAGGTTAGGGACCAGATTGTAGAACTGAAAGACAAAGCCAACATCGGCGCGACGGTATTCCACAAGCTGAGCCTCGTTGGCAGAGCTCACGTCACGCCCGTCCACCGTCACGGTGCCAGAAGTTGCCGTGTCCATGCCGCCCAGAATGTTGAGGGCCGTGGTCTTGCCGGCACCCGAAGCACCCAAAATGATGGCGAGCTCGCCGCGCTCGACCGTAAAGCTCGCGCCGTCGAGCGCGTGGATGCGGGCATCGCCCTCGCCGTATGCCTTGATGACGTCTTTGAATTCGATATAGGCCATCGATTAATTCCCATCTGGTCGGATAACTCTTTAGTATTACCCATTTCCCACCTACCAAAAAGGGACAGGTTTATTTTGGCAGGTTTTATATGGGGAAACGGCAGCTATAGATAGGGCGCCGGGGAGGCCGAGAAATCATCAACGGGGTCAGGCCGACCGCCAAACACAACGCACGCATCTCAATCTGTCAGCCAAATCATTCGAACAGCTGTTCGTTTCTATGATATGATTCAACTATCTAAGCAGGCCAATACGCAGAAAGGCGGCCAACATGGCGTTCGACTTTAAGAAGGAATGCAAGGAGCTCTACAAACCTGCAAGCAAGCCGAGCATCGTAACAGTCCCGCCTATGAGCTACGTTGCCGTTCGCGGAAAGGGCGACCCAAATACCGAAGGTGGCGAGTATCAAAACGCCCTGCCGCTACTTTACGGCATCGCCTATACCGTCAAGATGTCGAAGAAAGGCTCAAGGAGTATCGAGGGCTATTTCGACTTTGTGGTACCGCCGCTCGAGGGTTTCTGGTGGCAAGAGTCCCCGAGCGGCGACATCGATTATGTACACAAGGACAATTTCAACTTTATCTCGTGCATCCGCCTGCCTGATTTCGTCACCCGAGATGACTTTGACTGGGCAGTCGCGGAAGCCACGACCAAAAAGAAACTGGACTTTTCCGCCGTCGAACTGCTTAAAGTTGACGAGGGTCTCTGCGTTCAATGCATGCACACCGGGCCCTACGACAACGAACCGGCGACCGTAGACGCTATGCATGAATACACGACCGAGCTGGGCTATGTTCCCGACTTCTCAGACACCCGTTTACATCACGAAATCTATCTCTCCGATCCACGCAAATGCGCACCGGAGAAACTTAAGACCGTGGTTCGTCATCCTATCAAGCGCGCTGAATAGCGTGGGGCGTCATTTCACGCGCTAGGTTTTAAGCCAGCCAACCAGCCGCCTCCTAGGCCGTCCGGTGATTATCTTGACGCGGCCCGTCGCATCTTATAAATTTGTTTTGCTAAAGCTGGAAAGCCTCTCAACGATGCGCAACTCCAGCTCTTTTTCTATCAAGAGAGCAAGTGTCGGAAAGCAAAATGTCAGAAAGCAGCGCTTCGAGCAGAATCAAACGCCTGGTCAACACCTATAGCGGTCTCGTGCTCATGGGCGCCGTCGGAATCCCTATCGGCGTTATCGTTGGCGCCATCTGTGCCCTTTTTGGTCGTGTGCTCCTGGCAATCGGCGCCTTCCGTGACGAGCACATCGTACTGCTCCTTCCCTTCCTCGCCCTCATGGGCTTGGCCATCGTATTTGCCTACCTCACCTGGGGCAAAGGCACCGATCGGGGCATGAGCTTAGTATTCGACGTAGGTCACGAACGCGAGGACGCCATCTCCCCGCGTCTGGTGCCGCTCATTATGCTGAGCACGTGGGCCACGCATCTCTTTGGCGGCAGCGCGGGACGCGAAGGCGTAGCCGTGCAGATCGGCGCAACCGTCTCGCATTGGATCGGCCGACGTCTACCTTTCCGAGAACCCGGCAACACGTTTTTGCTTATCGGCATGGCCGCCGGCTTTGCCGGACTCTTTCGAACGCCCCTCGCCGCCACGGTCTTTGCGATCGAAGTACTGGTCGCAGGACGCATGGAATACCGCGCGCTGTTTCCCGCGCTTACAGCCTCGCTCGCCGCAAGCATGACCTCCGGCGCTCTGGGGCTCGAGAAGTTTGAGGTCGCCGTTACCGCCTCGTATGCGCTCGACCTCCCCGGTCTTGGACGACTGGCGTTGTTGGGTATCGCGTTTGGTATGGTAGGTGGAGCTTTTGCCTGGTGCCTTGCCCATGCCAAGACCCTTGCAGCGCGGCTGCTCCCCAGCCCTTACATACGCGTTGCCGTTATGGGCCTTGCGCTGTCGGCGATTCTGTTCGCGCTGTGGCAGGGGCGATACTGCGGCCTTGGCACCAACCTGATATCCGCGGCACTGGGTGACAACGGTGAGGCGTCGATCATGCCTTGGGACTGGGCGCTCAAATTCGTACTCACCATCGCCACGCTTGCCGCAGGATATCAGGGTGGCGAGGTGACGCCGCTGTTCTCCATCGGAGCCAGCCTGGGTGTCGTACTCGCCGGGATTCTCGGCATGCCCGTCGAGCTCTGCGCCGCGCTGGGATACGCCGCCGTCTTTGGCAGCGCCACCAATACGCTGCTCGCGCCCATCTTTATTGGCTGCGAGGTCTTTGGCTTTAGCAGTCTGCCGACGTTCTTTATTGTCTGCGTCGTGGCCTACCTGTTCAACATGGATAAGTCGATCTATGCGCTGCAGGAGCACAGCCGCACCCGATAAACAGGGCGTTTGCCACCAAAAAACGCGCACGACAGGCCGGGCCCGCCGCGCGCGTCATCCTATACACGATTAGTTATTGTTGTTGGTCATCGAAGCCACTGCTGCCGCAAGATTGGAAATGGGCATTGTCTGCAGCCAGATGCGCCCCGGACCGGTGAGCACAGTGTTGAACACGCCTTCACCGCCAAACATGATGTTTTTGACGCCCTTGACCATCTGCGCGTCGATGCTCACCGTCTCCTCAAAGCCGGCCACGTTGCCGGTATCTACAATCATTTGCTGGCCAGCAGCAAGCTCGTACTCAACTAGGTCGCCGTCGATCTCGGCAAAGGCAATACCCGAGCCCGTGAGCTTTTGCATGATAAAACCCTCGCCGCCAAAGACGCCGGTCTTTGCCTTCTTGTTAAAGTGGATGCTCAGCTCAACACCACTTTCCGCGGCAAGGAACGAACGCTTCTGCAAAATCCAGCTCTTACCAGGGCCAATCTCGATCGGTATAATGCGGCCGGGGAAGCAAGAGCCAAACGCAATCATGCCATCGCCGTGCGCGGTCCAAATGTTTTGGAACAACGCCTCACCCGAAAAAGCCTTAGAGAACATCTTGCCTATACCACCGCCCGAGGTGGACATCTCCATGTTGGGGGTCATCCAGACCATGGCACCGCTTTCGGTGATCATGGATTCGCCGTCGCTAAGGTTGCACGTAACAACCGGGAAAGCCCCTCCGCCGATCTCGTACTGCATGACCGTCTCCTTTCCTTCGGGAGCCGAACAACGATGTCCATATTTTAGCAGTTAGAGGTGCGTTTATTTGGGTCGGTGGCGTTCATGGCGCCGATCACCGCCAGCCTCCGCTGCCGTCTGCACAGATAAAACCTGCCAAAATAAACCTGTCCCTTTTTGGCAGGTCTTAGAGGCGGACGGTGAAGGTGATCTGGTTACCGTGGCCGCAGACAGAAGCGCTCCCGCCATGGGCTTCGGCGATGGCACGCACCACGGATAGGCCCACGCCCGAGCCGCCCGTCTTGGAGCTGCGCGACACGTCCGCACGATAGAAGCGGTCGAACAATCGATCTAGGTCGCCTTCGGGCAGCTCGTCCACGGCGTTCGATACGACGAGCTCGGTGGCGCCCTTACCCTGAACGCGCGAAACGGCACGCAGGCTCAGCTCAATCACGCTGCCCTCGCTCGCATAGCGCGTGGCGTTGTCCAGAAGCAGCTCAACCACCTGCGCCACCGCCGCAGCATCGGCATGGGCCCGCACGCCGCACGCAATCGACGTCGACAGACGCTTGCCGCGCGAAACCGCCACCGATTCAAACGGCGCCGCAGCCTTGTCCACGGCCTCCGAAAGATCGATCGATGTCATGGTAAAGCCCGCCGAGCCCTCGTCCATACGTGCCAAAAACACTAGACGTTCCGTGAGCGCCGTCAGCCGCGCAACCTGCTCGTGAATGCTCTGCGTCCACTCACTTTCGCCGCTCTCGATCTCTTGTACCTCATTGGCGGCGTCAATTACAGCCAGCGGCGTCTTGATCTCGTGGCTCGCATCGGTAATAAAGCGCTTTTGCTTGCTGTAGCTCTCGACCATCGGTCGAATCACCGCGCCCGAGGCACCCGCCACAATTGCCAGCACCGCCAGCCAGCCAATTCAACTGATCGCCACGCTCGCGCTCAAAAACGAATGAAAGCTTGCAAGCTCGCGCGAGCAGTCCACGAACACATAGGTGATCTCGTCGTCCTGGACGTCGGTCGTATAACGATAATTGCCAGAGAAGCCCGAGGTCCAGCCCTTGGCATGCAGCCTTGCGGCAATACTGGCGGCGCGCTTGGCACCAACCGCGGCAATGCGGGCCGTATTGACATCGGCAACCTGTCCGGCGTCAATCGTCACCGTAAAGTAGCGCGTGTCGAAGGGAGACTCCGCCGTCATGCCTTCGAAGTGTCTGATGCGAACGCCCGCTTGGCTATCGCCGGCATCCTTGCCATTAGCGGGCTCGGCTTTAGGCTCGTCCCCCCAATCGATACCGTCCTTGCCCGCCAAAATATAGTCCAGGCGAGCGTCGGCCATCTTGCAGACATGCGAATAATTGACGATGTTGATGCCGGCGATGATAAGCGTGAGCACCACGGTCACGGCGCCCATGGCAACGAGGATAAACTTGCGACGCAGACGGCGGCCCAATGCGTCAACAGAATTAGCCCGCCCCGTACTACTCGAGGCGGCGTGAAACCACTCCGTCATGCGCTTGCACCACGCGCTCGCGCTCACGCTTATTCGCCTTCCTCGACAACCTCGAGCGAATAGCCCTGGTTGCGCGACGCGCGAATGGCAACGTTGGCACCAAGCGCCGTCAGCTTTTTGCGCAGGTACGGGATATAGACCCACACCACGTTGGCGCCTTCGGGCGCGTCCTCACCCCAAACCTCGAGCATCAGACGTTCAGTGGGCATGCGCGTGCCGGCGTTGCGCATAAAGAGCTCCATAAGCTGAAACTCACGATTGGCCAGGTGCTCCTCACCCAAGGGACCCGCAAGCGTGCACGATGCCGTGTCGAGGCGCACGTTGCCCACGCTGAGCGTCGTGGCGTCAATTGCCGTGGCGGCACGCGTCATGGCACGAATGCGAGCAAGTAGCTCCTTGGCGGCGAACGGCTTAGTCAGGTAATCGTTGGCGCCGGCGTCCAAGCCCTAGACCTTATCGGACACCTCGCTTTTTGCCGTAAGCATAATGATGGGCAGACGTTTGCCGGCCTCACGCGTGCGCTTGAGCACCTCGATGCCGTCCATGCCGGGCATCATGATGTCCAAAATTGCGGCGTCATAGTCGTTGGCAAGTAGATTCTCGAGCGCCGTCAAGCCGTCGAGGGCGGTGTCGACCTCGTAGTCGCTATGTTGAAGAATCGCGGTGAGGGCGCGGGAGAGACCAGGTTCGTCCTCGGCAAGCATCAGCTTCATAGTTGCTCCTTTGGCGCATGGAAATACAGGTTTCGATACTGCCGATAATAGCGCACCGAAAGCTGCCTTAGCACAGCCCTAGCGGCTCAACCTGCGCGTTTTCAAATACGCAAGATATGGCTTAGCCAAACTTAAAGCGCAGATGCCAAGCGTCTGGACGCATGCCGGCCGTAGAAGGACGGAGGCTCGTCCTTTCGCGGCGTCCTAGTTATGCAAAGCGTTCGAGCGCTATTCCTCGTACGCGCCCTCAAGCCGAAGCAGCCACTCCTTGCGATCAAGGCCGCCAGCATATCCGTTGAGCGATCCGTCGACCGCGACCACGCGATGGCACGGCACGATAATCGAAATGGGATTACGCGCAACCGCAGCCCCCACCGCACGAGGAGACACGACGGGTGCCTCATTTCCCGGCACACGATGTCGAGCCGCAACACGCTGAGCGATCTCGCCATACGTAGCGACTTCGCCACGCGGAATTGAAAGCAGCTCAAACCAAACCTCGCGCTGGAACGCCGTGCCGATCATATGCAACGGCGGCGTAAACCGAGGCTCCTGCCCCGCAAAATAAGCATTCAGCCAAGCCCAAGAACGCTCAAGCACCGAAGAAGCCGCGCCATTTGCCGGACTCACCGGCAACATGCCACCGGTACCGGAAACCGCGTCGGCGCCTTCAACATGTTCGGAGTCTTCCCGGAGAAGCGTGGAACCAAAGTGCTCCTGCCCCTCAAACCAAAGCCCCGTCAGACCGCGGCCATCAGCGGCAAGCAAGATTTCGCCCAAAGGCGAGGCAAATGTCGTCGTGACCACCAGCGGCTCCTTTCAAAACTCCGCAACATAATACCGCGAATTGTGCAGACAACCCCAATCGACCCCAAAGTCACCCAAGGCAGCAGGCGCGACAGCGCCCCAGCTGCCGCACGACCCCAAAGTCCCCGCAGGCAGCAGGCGCAACGCGCCGCAGCTGCCGGCCGCGCTCCGCAGCCCCCCCCCAAGGCGGCAGGCGCAAAGCGCCGAGGCCGCCGCCGGGACTAGGGCCCGCAACAACCACGTGCCCCCACATCAGCCCAGCGGCCCCAACCAGCAACGGCTCCATCGCAGGCCGCTCGCAGCCGAGTCGCCGCAGGCGGGGTCCGGGCTTAGTTTTCAGAACACTCCGCAGACCAGTGTGGCGCCTTGTCCGCAGCTCCGAAGGAGCAGGACAAGGCGCCACACATGGTCGAGGACGTTCTGAAAACTAAGCCCGGACCCCGCCGGACAGGTCGCACTACTCGCAGAGCAGCTTAGCGATCTGGACGGCGTTGGTTGCCGCGCCCTTACGGATTTGGTCGCCGCAGCACCAGAAGGTGATGCCGCGCGCGGCCTCGGGGTTCGAGATGTCGCGACGCACACGGCCGACCCAAATCAAATCCTGGTCGGAGGTGTCCATCGGCATGGGGAAGCGGTCGTGTGCATCCTCGGCGCTCATGTCGTCAACCAGTTTCACTCCCGGAGCGGCAGCCAGCGCAGCACGGGCCTCTTCCACCGTGATGTCGCGCTCAAACTCGAGCGTAACGCTCTCGGAGTGCGAGCGCAGCACGGGCACGCGCACGCAGGTGCAGTTCACGCGCAGCTCGGGCAGGTGCATGATCTTGCGGCCCTCGTTCTGCAACTTCATCTCCTCGGAGGTAAAGCCCTCCTCCTTGACACCGCCGATCTGCGGAATCAGGTTGCTCGCCAGCTGGGCGGCAAACGCGCGCGGCTCGGGAATCTCCTCGCCACGGCCCAGGGCGGCAAGCTGAGCCTCGAGCTCGGCCATACCGGGAGCGCCAGCGCCCGAAGCTGCCTGATACGTGGACACGATCATACGCTTCACGCCAGCAAGCTGGTGCAGCGGCCACGTGGGAACCAGGCCGATGATGGTCGCGCAGTTGGGATTGGCGATAAGGCCGTGATGCCACTTGATGTCGTCGGCATTGATCTCGGGCACGACCAGCGGCACCTCGGGATCCATGCGGAAGGCGTGGCTGTTGTCGACCACGACGGCGCCGCGCTTGACGGCCTCGGGCAGTAGCTCCTTCGCAATATCGTCGCCGGCGGCGCCGAGCACGATGTCGCAGCCCTCAAAGGCCTCGGGGCAAGCCTCCTCAATCACAACCTGCTCGCCGCGGAACTCGACGGTCTTGCCCGCAGAGCGCGCGCTCGCTAGCAGCTTGAGCTTGCCGACCGGAAACTCCTGCTCGTTGAGGCACTCAAGCATCTGGGTGCCCACGGCTCCCGTCGCGCCCAAAATAGCAACCGTGTACTGTTTCATGCTTCCCCCTTTAAAGGCTGTGGCTTTTGCCCGCACGCCGAGCAGGCCGATTATTGTTGCCAGTGTATACAAGAACAGGGCGGGCACGAAACCCGCCCCGTCGAAACGAAACCGAAACGAAACGCCCCGCCGTAGTTTTTGAAGCAAGTCCCAAAAATCTACTGGGATAGCAGCTACTTGTGGAGCGCGGCCGGAGCGGGATCGACCGGCACGGGAGCCTCCAGGTCGGAGACCTTCACAATGCCGTTCTCGTCGGAGAAGGCGCGGTAAATGGTCCGAATCGCCAGGTCGAAGTCCTTCTCCTCTACGCCGATAATGATGTTGATCTCGTCGCAGCTCTGCGAAATCATACGTACGCTCACGCCGGCCTGACCAAGCATGCCAAACAGATGGCCCGAGATACCTGCGCGGCCGCGAAGGTTACGGCCGACGGTCGCGATGAGCGCCAAACCCTCGACAACCTCGATCTCGAGCGGCTCGACCTCCTGCTGAATGTCGCCCACGAGCGAGTACAGCGAGTCGTGCACATCCTGCTCCTGCACCACGGCGCCAAAGCGGTCGACGCCGGTGGGCATATGCTCGACGGAAACGTCATAGCGTTCGAACACCGAAAGTGCACGGCGCATAAAGCCGACACGGGGCTTGGTGCGGTCGCGGGCAACGTTGATGGCGACAAAGCCGCGCTTGCCGGTCACGCCGGTAATGATAGGCTCCGCCTCACCCTCGTCAGCCGTCTCGCTAATGATGGTGCCGGGGTCCTGCGGCGCATTGGTGTTCTTGATGACCAGCGGAATGCCTGCCTCGCGCACGGGGAACACGGCCTCCTCGTGCAGGACGCTTGCACCCATGTACGAAAGCTCGCGCAGCTCCTCGTAGGTAACGCGCGCAATGGGCTGAGCCTCGGGAACAATACGCGGATCGGCAGAATAGAAGCCCGAAACGTCGGTCCAGTTCTCGTACAGGTCGGCACCAAGGCACTTGGCCAGAATCGAGCCGGAAATATCGCCGCCGCCACGGTCGAGCAGCTTGATCTGCCCCTCACGCGTCGCGCCGTAGAAACCGGGCATAACAAAGCCGCCCTGCTGGCCGTACTCCTGCACCAGCTCGGCGGTGCGGTTCATGCTGAGCGTACCGTCATGATGGAACGCCACGACCGTCGCGGCATCCAGGAACGGCAGGCCCAGGTACTCGGCCATCAGGCGAGCGGTAAAGTACTCGCCGCGGCTTACGAGCTCCTCAGTAGAGTAGCCACCGGAGCGAGCACGCTCGGCAAAGGCCGCAAACTCTTCGCGGATGGGATAGGTGAGCCCCAGCTCGTCAGCGATATCAAAATAGCGCTGGCCGATGTCCTCGAGCAGCTCCTCGCACGACACGTGGTACTTGACGTGCGCGTTGACCAAGTAGAGCAGATCGGTCACCTTGGTGTCGCCCTTAAAACGGCGACCGCAGGCAGAAACCACCACAAAACGGCGGGCCGGATCGGCATCGACGATGGCCTTGATCTTCTTAAAGTGTTCGGCGTCGGCGACCGACGAGCCGCCAAACTTGGCAATCTTAATCATGGGCTGGAGGTTACCTTTCTAAAAAGCCTCTGCGAACCTATTTTGCGCGCTCTGATACCATGGTTTCACCGATTGGGACCAAGGCATCCGAGGAGCAGTGTTATATGGGAACTTATCATAGTACACGAGGACGCACTTTATCGTGCTCAAGTAAGGTGGCAATCCGTACCGGCATCGCTCCCGACGGGGGTTTGTTTGTCTCGGACGAGCTCGGCACCCAGCAGGTCGATATCAGCTCGCTTGCAGATAAATCGTACTTTGAAATCGCTCAAGATGTGTTGGGAATGTTACTGAATGATTACACGACCGAAGAAATTTCGGCCTGTGTGAATGAGGCATACCGCGGCACGTTCGCGAGCGAAGAGGTCACGCCGCTCGTCAAACTCGACGCCGCACCGGGCGCTGACGTCCCTCAGACCTATGTGATGGAGCTCTTTGGCGGCCCCACAAGCGCCTTCAAGGACGTCGCCCTGCAGATGCTCCCCCGTCTGATGGCCCGCACTTCCGCCAAGGACGGCGGCGCCGAGCGCATCATGATCGTCACCGCCACGTCGGGCGACACGGGCAAGGCAGCACTCGCCGGCTTTGCCGACGCCCCGGGCACGGGCATCACCGTCTTTTATCCCGAAGGCAAAGTCAGCCGCGTGCAGAATCTGCAGATGTCCACGCAGGAGGGCGATAACGTCGCCGTCTGCGGCATCCGCGGCAACTTCGACGATGCCCAGAGTGCCGTCAAGCGCATCTTTGCCGATAAGGAGCTTGCCGAGCGCCTGGAAGCCGCCGGCACTGTGCTTTCGAGTGCCAACTCCATCAACGTCGGCCGCCTGGTGCCGCAGGTTGTCTACTACTTTGCCGCCTATGCGCAACTGCTGCGCGCCGGCGCTATCGAGGCTGGCGACGCCGTAGAGTTCTGTGTGCCCACCGGCAACTTTGGCGATATCTTGGCCGGCTACTACGCCAAGTGCATGGGTCTGCCCGTCGCCAAGCTCGTCGTGGCGAGCGACAAGAACAACGTGCTTGCCGACTTCCTGACCACCGGCGTTTACGACCGTAACCGCCCGTTCTTCACGACCATCTCGCCGTCGATGGACATCCTTATTAGCTCCAACCTGGAGCGCATGCTCTACTTCTTGTCCGACGGCGACTGCGAGCTCGTTGCCGGCCTTATGGAGCAGCTGGCACAGACTGGTCGCTACGAAGTTCCCGCCGACCTGCTGGCAAAGATTCAGAGCGTCTTTGGTTGCGGTTGGGCCAGCGAGGACGAGGTCCTCACTGCCATCAAGAGCTGCTGGGACGCGAACGGCTACGTGATCGACCCGCACACCGCTTGCGGCTATCACGTCTTCGAAAAGGTCGCTCCCGCCGAGGGCGCCAAGGCCCGCGTGTTGCTTTCGACCGCCAGCCCCTACAAGTTCCCGCGAGCCTGCTGCGACGCCTTGGGCCTCGACGTTCCCGAGGATGATTTTGAGGCTATGCGTGTGCTCGAGCAGGCCACCAACACGGTCGCCCCGACCCAGCTCGCCGAACTCGAGTCCAAGCCCGTCCGCTTCGAAGACGTCTGCGACGTCGATGAGATGGCAAGCTACGTCGAGTCTGCAGCAAAACGAATGAGCACCAACTAAACCCCTTATTAAGCGCCGTCGAAAGCCGGCGCACCTTCTTTTTATTAAGCTTTCGGGATGATGACGAGCATGCGAGCGGGTCTGGCCGTTTAGTTCGTCGCGAGTTCCGCACGAGCCGGAAAGCACTTAATGTGCTTTCCGAGCGAGCCAGGACTGCCCGAGCAGCGAACTAAACGGCCAGACCCGCCCAGGAGGACCCACATGATCAAAATCACCGTCCCAGCAACCAGCGCCAACCTAGGCATCGGCTACGACACCCTCGGCATGGCCGTCAGCCTCTACTCGCACTTCACCTTCGAGCGTACCGACAAGCTCACCATCACGGGCTGCCCCGAGGAGTTCCAAAACGAGAACAACCTGGTCTATGTGAGCTTTGTCGATGCTCTGGCCGCCTGGGGCGAGCAGGCCTTCCCCGTTGCCATCGACATCCAGACCGATGTACCCGTCGCTCGCGGCCTGGGTTCCAGCTCCACCTGCGTCGTCGCTGGCATCATGGCGGCCGCCGCGCTGACGGGCCACACCGTCGACCGTGCCGAGCTCGTCCGCATTGCCACCGAGGTCGAGGGCCATCCCGATAACGTCGCCCCTGCCATCCTGGGCGGCGCCGTTTGCTCCTTTACGCCGACTGATTCGCTCCCCCAGTGCCTGCGCTACGAGGTGAGCGATCGCTTGCGTTTTATTACCGTGATTCCGCCCTACGAGGTGCATACGAGCGAGGCGCGCAAGGTTGTGCCGCAGGAGATTCCACTCTCCACCGCCGTATGGCAGATGGGCCGCATCGCCGGCATGACGCGCGGTCTCGAGACCGGCGATCTGGACCTGATTGCCGCCGCCAATGACGACCGTATCCAGGAACCCTATCGTCGCCGTCTGATTCCCGACTACAACGCTGTGCGCGACACCTGCCTTAACGGCGGCGCCAAGACCATCTGGATCAGTGGCTCCGGCTCGACCCTCATGGCCGTAACCGACGATACCATCGTGGCGAAGTTCCTGCAGGTCAAGCTGCGCGAGCAGTTCCCCAAGTGCGATACGCATATTCTGACGTGCGACACGGAAGGCGCTCAAATCGAGTACCTGTAGACATCCTCCTCATATACCTGTCCGGGACGGTCGGGATGTTCCCTCAAAATCGTCCTCGCGCATGAAGGCCCCTTGTCCTGCTCCTACGGAGCGACGGACAAGGGGCCTTCGCGCTGCGGAATGATTTTGAGGGAACATCCCGACCGTCCCTGCGCCTACCTTGCTGAGGATGTCTACAGGGACCCACGCTTTGAAGGGGCGCCGGGCTGATAGTTTGGCTTTTTATTGGTAGGGGCTCTTGCTAGACTGAAGCACTTATTAGAGGCACGCCTCGGCAATGCGGCGCTTGAGCTCGTCGATGCCCACACCGGTTTGGGAGCTTGTGATGATTACGTTTTCGGCCGGGACGTTGAGCTGCTTTTTGATGGCTGCTGCCTGGCGGGCCTGCTGGGTGCGGCTGAGCTTGTCGGCTTTGGTGAGGCAGACGATAAAGTTGAACTCGTTGCCCTGCAGGTAGTCGATCATGTCATGATCGAGCTTGCTGGGGTCGTGACGAATGTCAACCAGCGATACGACCAGGTTAAAGCTGCGCTCGGAGTCAAAGAAGTCGCCAATAAGCTCGGCCCAGCGGTCGCGCTCGGCCTTGGAGCGACGGGCGAAACCGTAACCCGGCAGGTCCACGAAATGCACGTCGTCGGCCTCAAAGAAGTTGATGTTGCTCGTCTTGCCCGGCGTACTGGAAACCTTGACCAGGTTCTTGCGGCCAAAGAGCTTGTTCATAATCGACGACTTGCCCACGTTGGAGCGGCCGACAAAGCTCACCTCGGGGCAGGTGGACTCGGGAATCTGCGAAACCTTGCCGTAGCTGGCGACGAACTTGGCAAGCTGGTAGTTAATGGAATCGGCCATGGACACTCCTTGGTCGTAGGTTCTTACAAAAGAGCGCGCTATTGCGCAGCAGCAATGCGGCGGACGATATCGAGCGTGATGTCACTTGCGACACGCGCGTACTCGAACAGATCGAACTCTCGGTCGCAAATTGCATCGTACGCCTCGTCACAATTATCGCTGATAGCGCGCAACACCAGGCAATCGACACCATTTTTGGTTGCGACATGGGCAATTGCCGCGCCCTCCATGCCGACACAATCGGCATGCGTCGCCTCGATAGCGTCGTTGCGCATGGCGGTGCCCGTCACAAAGCGGTTACCCGTGGCAATCGTGCCGACCAGGAATTGTTTGGCTCCCTCGTTCGAAGCGGCTGCATTTGTCGAAGCATCAACAAACCCACGCTCAGCAAGCACGTCGACGGCAATATCGACCAGCGCGGGTGTCGAGCCAAACTCCTCGAGCCCCGGTGCGGACTCGGCGATAAGCGCGGTATCGGTATCCAGATAGCGTAGGCGTTTGCCAATGACCACGTCGTCGATATGGAGCTTGGGGTTCAAACCGCCCGCAATGCCCGAAAACACAACAGCCTGCGGAGCATACTTGCTAATGAGGTGCTGTGTTGCAGCGGCGGCGTTCACCGTGCCCATGCCCGCCGTTGTGGCGACAACTGTCAGACCGTCGAGCTCACCGCTCACAACGGTCAAGCCTGCCTCCCGCGCCTCGCAAACGTCGCTCAGCTCTTCCTTAATCTGCATGATCTCTTTTTCGAGCGCACCGATAATCGCGATGGTAGCCATACCATTCCCCAAACCTATACGAAATTCTCAACCACGGTATGGTACCAGCATTTTGTTTGACCTCGCCAAACGAACACGCTAAGCCAGTGCAGCTCGCGTATCAAACAGAGCCTTTGCAATCGCGGCCGTAACCTCGCTCGAGCGGTCGCTCCACGGCATCGATGTCATGACGCTCATGACATAGGTACGGCCATCGATGTCGATAAGGCCCGCATCGCATGTCGAATAGTAACCATCCTCGCTGACCCAACCCACCTTGTTGCACATCTTAAAGGGTAGTCAATTTGGGACGGGCTTGTTAGCCAATGGCCGACCTGAGCTCCGCACGGCGCTTTTTCATGCCGGCCATGACGGCGTTGCGCAGCTCGGGCATGCGCGCGGTATCCATCTGGGGCACGCCCTCGAGCTTATAGGGAATACCCAGCTGCTCGTACTTGACGACACCCATCGTGTGATACGGCAGCATTTCCAGGCCCACCACGTTGTGCCATGGAGCGATCAGGCGACCGAGCTTCTCGCATTCCTCCGCCGTATCGGTGATACCCGGCACCACCACGTGGCGAATAACAACCTTAATCTTGCGACGGGCAAGCTCATCGCCAAACGCCAGGATGCGCGCAGGATCGCAACCGGTCAGCTTTTTATGCTCAACCGGATCGGCATGCTTGATGTCGAGCAGCACCATATCGGTCTCGTTGAGAACAGCATCGAACTTCTCCGGATGCTTGGGATCAAATGCATAGCCACAGCTGTCTAGGCAGGTGTGTACGCGGCCATCGGGGTTGTTGTGCATTGCACGGAACAGGTCGGCCAAAAACTCGGGCTGCAGGAGCGGTTCGCCGCCCGAAACGGTAATGCCGCCGCTACGGTAGAACTCATGGTTGCTCTGGAACTCGTCCATGAGATGCTCGACGGTCACCATCGTGCCGCCGTTAACAGACCAGGTATCGGGATTGTGGCAATACGCGCAGCGCATGGGACAGCCCTGAACAAACACCACAAAGCGGATGCCGGGTCCGTCGACCGTTCCCATCGTCTCGATCGAATGCACGCGACCCAGGGCATACGCAGAGTCCTCGGGACGAGCGTCCACACCCTCAAGCGTCATTTCTGCCATTCGCGCTACCTTGCCTCTCCTTGGATGCAACCAATTAAAATGCCAGAGCCATTCTAGCCCATACGCCTGATGGCGAAACGGTTTAGCGGTCAATTTGATCGTCCTATTTGACTCCACGCAAAAGCGGCGGGAAGGTTGTCACAACCCGCTCGCCGCCGAAGCAATAGAAATCGATAGACGCCAGGCCCTACGCCTTAAGCGTAAGCACCGCGCCAAAGGCGGTCGGGCCGCAGTGGCTCGAGATGACGCCGCCGACCTGAGTCCAGGTAACGTCCTTAAAGCCCAGGTCGTGCGCATAGACTTCCATATCGTCGCGCAGCTCCTCGGAAAGGCCCACTGAATACGCCAAACCAATGTGCGAGTAATCAATATCGCCCTTCGCAACCATGTGGTCAATAAAGGCACGGGCACATTTGAGCATAGAGCCGCGGAGCTTCTTGGTCGCCACGAATTTGCCACCCGTTACCTCAATGCAGGGCTTAATCTTGAGCAGATGGGCGCCAAGAAACGCGACGTTGGACAAGCGACCACCCGCCTTAAGGAAGGCAAGGTCCGTAGGAACAAAGCCCAGCAGCACGCGGTCCATCACCGAATTGGTAAAGGCGAAAATCTCGTCGACGGTGGCATCCGGATGGGCTTCGATATACTTGGCGGTCTCAACGGCGACAAGCGACTGGCCCACCGACACAAAGCGCGTATCCATGGAGAAGACGTAATCGCGGCCCTTTGCCGCAATCTTCGACGACTGATGCGAGCAGGTCGTAACCTCGGAATACGCAAGATGCAAAATGGTCGCGTCGGGCTGCTCGGCGTGAATGCGGTCGTACACATGCGCAAAATCCGCCGGCGAGCAACCGCTGGTCTTGGGCATCACGCCAAACTCGTTGCAGCGCGAGTAAATCTCAAGCGGGTCGATCGATCCGTCTTCGACGGTCTCGTCACCAATCGTGACATGCATGGGCACGCGCATGATGCCATAGCGCTCGCAGAGCTCCGGCGTCACATCCGAACCAGACTCAACCACGATTACGTACTTGCCCATTATCATCACAACCCATCTCGACGTTGGCTTTTGAATATGTGACGCACGTCCGCCGTCCTGCTGCAGAACGGCCTCCAAGCGCCAAAGAGACGCCGCCCCTTGCACACAACAAAGGACAGCGTCTCCCTGGAAAACTCCGTGCTTATCTGAGATTCTACACGGTTTATTAAGGAGTGTTACTTATTCCGCAAACGGTGGCTATACGCGATAAACGGTAGCAAGCAAGAATCCAGAACGCTCAACCCATTAGGAGAGTTCCGCCTAAAGGGTGACTACACAGGACCCCGCCGGGGCTGTTTGGGCTACCTCCCAAAATATTCCGCAGGACGCAAGAAGCCCTCGCCGCACGAAGTGCGCAGCGAGGGCTTCTTGCATGTCCGAGGACGTTTTGGGAGGTAGCCCAAACAGCCCCGGCGATCCTGCGGGAGTTAAACCCCTTTAGAACTTGTTGTGGAAGGTACGCGAAATGACCTCGTCCTGCTGCTCCTTGGTGAGCGTGTGGAAGTTCACGGCGTAGCCGGAAACGCGAATGGTCAGCTGCGGGTACTTCTCGGGGTGAGCCTGAGCGTCGAGCAGCGTCTCACGGTTGAAGACGTTGATGTTCAGGTGGTGGCCACCCTTCTCGGCGTAAGCGTCGAGCATGTGGACCAGGTTATCGGCCTGAGTCTCGGAAACTTCAGAAACCTTCATAATGTGTCTCCTTCGATCGATAGGCGCCGGCCGAAACCGGCGCACTAATCAGTAATCGTTATTGTTAGTATAGCACTAACAATAGTTACTCGCCCAGCTGATCAAGGTCGATATCGCCAAAGAACACCTGGTCCTCCTTGCCGAGCGCACCCGGGATGATGGAGAAGGTGTTGGAGATGCCGTCCTGAGCATCGCGGAACGGGAGCTTGGAAACCGAAGACAGCGAAGCGATGGCGCCGTGGCTATCGCGCTTGTGCATGGGGTTAGCACCCGGGGCGAAGGGCTGGCCAGCCTTGCGGCCATCAGGCGTAGAACCGGTCTTCTTGCCGTACACGACGTTGGAGGTGATGGTCAGAACCGAGGTCGTGGGCACGGAGTTGCGGTAGGTGTCGTTCATGCGGATGTACTCCATGAACTGGTGCACAACGTCGTGAGCGATCTGGTCGACGCGGTCGTCGTCGTTACCGTACTTGGGGAACTCGCCCTCGGTCTCGAAGTCGACGATGATGCCGTTCTCGTCACGGACGGGGTGGACCTTGGCGTATTTGATGGCGGACAGGGAGTCGGCCACGACGGAAAGGCCAGCGATGCCCGTAGCGAACCAACGGTGCACGTGCTTGTCGTGCAGAGCCATCTGGATACGCTCGTAGCAATACTTGTCGTGCATGTAGTGAATGATGTTCAGCGAGTTGACGTACACGCCAGCGAGCCACTTCATCATGTCGTTGTACTTGGCCACAACGTCGTCGTAATCGAGCGTGTCGCCCTCGACGGCGCGGTACTTGGGGCCGACCTGCTTCTTGGAGACCTCGTCAACACCGCCGTTGAGTGCGTACAGCAGGCACTTGGCCAGGTTGGCGCGGGCGCCGAAGAACTGCATCTCCTTGCCGATGCGCATGGAGGACACGCAGCAGGCAATGCCGTAGTCGTCGCCGTGATAGACGCGCATGAGGTCATCGTTCTCGTACTGGATCGAGGAGCTGGCGACAGAAGTCTTGGCGCAGAACTTCTTGAAGTTCTCGGGCAGACGGGTCGACCACAGAACGGTCATGTTGGGCTCGGGGCTGGTGCCCATGTTCTCGAGCGTGTGCAGGTAGCGGTAGCTCATCTTGGTAACGAGCGTACGGCCGTCAACACCCATGCCGCCGATGGACTCGGTGACCCACTGCGGATCGCCGGTAAACAGGGCCTGGTACTCGGGGGTACGGGCAAACTTGACCATGCGGAGCTTCATGATGAAGTGATCCACGAACTCCTGGATCTGCTCCTCGGTGAAGGTACCGTTGGCAAGGTCGCGCTCAGCGTAGATGTCGATGAACGTGGAGGTACGGCCGATGGACATGGCGGCGCCGTTCTGCTCCTTGACGGAAGCGAGGTAGGCGAAGTACATCCACTGGATGGCCTCCTGCGTGTTGGTAGCAGGGTTGGAAATGTCGAAACCATAGGTCTCGGCCATCATCTTGAGCTCGCCGAGGGCGCGGATCTGCTCCTGCAGCTCCTCACGATCGCGGATGTTGTCGGCGGTCATGACCGTCGGGGTGGAAGCCTTCTGGGCCTCCTTGTCCTTGATCAGGTAGTCGACGCCGTACAGGGCAACACGACGGTAGTCGCCGATGATGCGGCCGCGGCCATAGCCATCGGGCAGACCGGTGATGATGTGAGCCGAGCGGCAAGCACGCATCTCGGGGGTGTAAACATCGAAGACGCCAGCGTTGTGGGTCTTGCGCTCGAAGGTGTAGCGCTCGACAACGTTCTCGTCGACCTTATAGCCGTGCTGGCTGGCAGCCTGGCAAGCGATGCGGATGCCACCGTTGACGTGCAGCGCGCGCTTGAGCGGCTTGTCAGTCTGGAGACCGACGATGGTCTCCTTCTCGCGGTGGGCGTTATCGATGTAGCCAGCGGGGTGGCTCACGATACCCGTAACGGTCTTGGTGTCCATATCGAGGACACCGCCCTGCTCGCGCTCCTTAAGCAGCAGGTCGAGAACCTCGCCCCACAGCTCCTTGGTACGCTCGGTCGGGCCGGCGAGGAACGACTCGTCGCCCTCGTAGGGGGTGTAGTTCTTCTGGATGAAGTCTCGGACGTCAACTTCTCCCGTCCAGATGCCTTCCTTGAAGCCTTCCCATGCCTCCTGCATTGTGTAACCACGCTCCTAGTTACGTGTAATGCGGCGCTCTCTCACACCGCTGCTTATTGAATTCTTGAATGTTCGGCTTGCACTACCGGCTTCTTCCGTTCTTCACCACACGTTGGTGCAGGGAAAACGTTTGTCCACCTTGGAACTACAACCCAAAACCCAAGATTTCACCCGTTTGAGAAGGATAACATAGCGACCCTCTCCATCTGGGCTGTTATATGTTTCTTTTTTTATATCATAAAGGCGTTTTTTACAAACCCGCAGGAAATGCGAGCGCGAACAACTACCGTTCACCGATTTGTTTGGTATTTTTCCTTGCCTTTGTACGACGTTCACTCTAGCTGTTATGCCAGCTTTATCAGGGTAAAGTGTTCCAGAGACCCCGCAAAAACTGCAGGGCGGCCACGGGATTTCCCCCGGGACCGCCCTGTGGCATGGTTAGTTATTTAGCTTTGATTGCCGCTTGGCATTAGGCGGCTGCGGCGGCCTTGTCGGTCGTTGCCTTGCTGTGGCCCTGACCCTCAAAATGCTTGTAGCACCAGCTGGTGACCAGCGGGGTCAAAATGGCCGTCACGATAGCACATGCTGCAACCTGCGCCGTAGCCGTCGCGAGCACCGCGCCGCCGTACATGGTCTCGTTGACGCTTGCCATGGCAGCAGGCGTGGCCACATTGGCTCCGGCGCAGCTCGAAATGGCTGCACCTGCGACACCCGTACCGCCCGTGAGCTTATCAACCGCGATGACGGGAATTGCAAAGACCACCGAGCAGATCACGCCGAGCAGAATACCGGGAAGACCGCCATTAATGAGCTGGCCAAAGGTCATGGTCGAGCCCATGGCAAAGAAGACGAGCACGATGATGGCGGAAAGTGCCGGTGCCATCATCTTCTTAAAGCTCGGGAAGAGGTTACCCAGAATAATGCCGACGACGATCGGCAGGATGGCGCCCACGAGCGACCAGCCGATCGGAGCCTGACCGGCAGCGCCGAGCACGATCATCGTGACCGGAGGGCCGACAACCAGCGTGGTGATGGCGACGGCGCCACGCTCGGCCTCATTGCCCATGGTGCCCATCAGGCCAGCGTACATAGCGTTGTTGGCGCCGGTGCAAGCGGCCAGCATCACCATGGCAGAGATGCCAAACAGGTTGTCGTTGAATACATAAAGGATGAGCAGCGACACGGCAACGACCACGATCTGCTTGACGGCGATGATGATGGCGCCGCGGGCAGCGGCGGCAGGAGCACTCTTAAACGAAATCGTCGTACCGACGATGAGCAAAAAAGCGCCCACGAGCGGGCCTGCGCCCTGCTGAGTCATGCCAAGCGTAAAACTGCCGAGCGTTTTGAACAGGTCGGGGAATAGCGTGTTGAGCAGGCAGCCCAGCAAAAGCGGCACCAAAATATTGGCACCCGGGATGGAGGACATCTTAAAGAACGGCTCCTTTGCCGCCGGCGCCTCCACCGCAGTCGATTCACTCATATATATCTCCTTTGGATGCATGCGAATCGTAGCCGCACGCGCCTTTGTCAGAAAGAAGGCGACGGTCCCGAGTCGCAGGAGCCGTCGCCGAATTAACGTCGCGGGGTATTACCCGTCCAGAACGATGCCACCGTCGCAGTCACCGATCTCGCCGTTCACGAAGCTAGCGAGGTCGGAAGCGAAGAAGAGCACCATCTGCGCAGGCTCGCTGGCCTGGGCGGCGCGGCCCAGAGGAATACCGTTGATGATGCGCTGAGAGTTCTCGTCAGAGAGAATCGAGGTCATATCGGTAAGGGTGAGCGACGGGCACACGGCGTTGCAGCGGACGCCAAACTTGCCGCCTTCCTTGGCGACTGCCTTGGTTAGACCGTTAACACCGGCTTTGGAGCTGGCGTAGGCAGCGGTGCCGAGCAGGCCGCCGCCGATCTTGCCAGCAACAGAGCTCACGTTGACGATAGTGCCGGCATGGGCCGCCTTAAAGTGCGGGTACACGGCGTTCATCATGGTAAAGGCGCCGTTGAGGTTGATGTCGATGGTGCGACGCCACTCGGTGTCATCGATCTCGTCGAACTTCTTGGTGCTGATGACGCCAGCGCAGTTGATCAGGATGTTGGTTTGCGGCAGGTCCGTAAAAATCTGCTCGACGGTCTCACGCGCCTTAGGCGCATCGGCAACATCGAGCTGATAGAACTTGTTGCCCTCGCCAAGCTCGGCCACAGCGGCCTCGCCCTTGGCAGCGTTCCTTGCGATGAGCGCGACGTGTCCGCCGCCCGCGACGATGCCCTTGGCGATCTCGAGGCCAATGCCCTGAGTGCCACCCGTGACAATCGCGGTCTTGCCCGTGAAGTCAAATGCCATGACTCCATCCCCCTTTATATAAGGTGTCTCCTTGCGGGAAGTTGGAGCATCGCACGTGGCGATTAATGAGTCCCAGTCGTCATGGTGGTGACAACCCCTCGCCTAACCGCGGGCATAATAGTTCTTTGAAACGCTTCAGCAATTGAATTTTTTAACTCTTTATGCGCTCTTTATATTGCCCACTGAATGAGGCCCGAATATGCGGGTATCATCTTCCACCGAAAATAGTTTCTAGTGTTAGGGGTTTTCGGTGGAAGATACCGATTTCCATGAGCTTGGGCGTCAACTCTTAACTGAGTTTGGCAGCATGCATCAGCGCATTTCGCGCTCTGCGGACAAAGCTCTCGGCGGCGAGATGGCTGTCATGCGCGCCCTCATGCTCGCTGGCGGTTCGCTCACGCCGAGCGAACTCGCAAATCGCGCCTGGGTCTCGAGTGCCCGCATCGCCAATATCTTACGCACTCTCGAAGCCAAGGGCTGGGTCGAGCGCGAGCACTCAAAGACCGACCGTCGTCGTGTACACGTCACGATGACCGATAAGGGATTCCAGAATCTCGAAATCAAACGTCGGGAATTCGAGGAGCGCACCGCGGCCTTCCTCGAGCAGCTCGGCGAAACAGATACCCAAGAGATGGTGCGCCTTCTAAGGCGTTTCAACGAAATTATCGACCGCAATCAAGAAAGGAGAGATGCCGAGTGAGGATTCTCAAGCTCTTTAAAAAGCATGTCCTGGCACTGTTCACAGCTATCGTACTTATCGTAATCAGCTGCAACGCCGATCTGGCACTGCCTACCTACATGAGCGACATCGTCGACGTGGGCGTGCAGCAAGGCGGCATCGCCTCGCCCGTGCCCGACACCATTCGCGCCGAATCGCTCGACGACCTCGAACTCTTTATGAGCGCCAAGGATGCCAAGACGGTAGAGGCTGCGTTTGGCAAGGCGGACAAGAACGGCATCCGCACGTACAAGGGCACCGAGGACGAGCGCGCCGACGGCAGCAAGATTGCCGACATCATGAGCCTGCCCGAGACCGTCGTACTTTCGCTCAACCAAGGCATCGATGCCAGCTCCATGGGCGACATGATGGGCGCGTCCAGCGAGAAAGACAACAGCGACCCCCAGGCCATGCCCACCCCCGAGCAGATGGCGGCAATGACGCCCGAGCAGCTCGCCGAGATGCAGCAGAAGGCCGCAGCGGCGCAGAACATGCAAAAGCAGATTGATGCCGACGGCGGCAAGATCACCATGAAGAGCCTGCGTCTAGGCGTTGAAGGCGGCCTCATCGACCAAGGCAAGCTCGTCGAGGGCGCCAACGAAATGGCGGACAAAATGGGCTCCATGTCGGGCTCCATCGTCACTCAGCGCGCCGTGAGCTATGTGCAGGACGAGTACAAGGCACAGGGCATCAACCCCGCCGACGTGCAGAACGCCTACCTGGGCCGCATGGCGACCACGATGTTTGGCCTGTGCCTGGTGTCGCTTGTCGCCACCATCCTGACCGGCGCCGTGGCTTCGCGCACCGCCTGCTCCATCGCCCGCGACCTGCGCCGCGAGACCTTCAACAAGGTTATGCACTTCTCGCCGGCCGAGGTGGGCAAGTTTAGCCAGGCCTCGCTCATCACTCGCTGCACCAACGACATTCAGCAGATTCAGATGGCCGCAACCCTGTTTATCCGCATGTGCCTCATGGCGCCCGTCATGGGCATCGTCGCCGTCATGCGCGTCCTGGCCAACCACACCGGCCTGGAGTGGACCATCGCCGTGGCCATCATCGCGGTCTCGGCCGTCGTCGGCGTGCTCATGGGCCTCACCATGCCCAAGTTCAAAAAGATGCAGAGCTTTGTGGACCGTGTGAACCTTACCGCCCGCGAGCTGCTCGACGGTCTTATGCCCATCCGCTCGTTCAACCGCGAGGAGCATGAGCTCGAGCGTTTTGACAAGGCATCACTCGACCTGATGACCACACAGCTCTACACCAACCGCGCCATGAGCTTTATGATGCCGCTCATGATGCTCGTTATGAACTGCATCACCGTGCTTATCGTCTGGTTTGGCGCGCAGGGCGTGTCCGACGGTGTGATGCAGGTCGGCAACATGATGGCGTTCATCTCCTACACCATGCAGATCGTCATGGCGTTTATGATCCTCACCATGGTTTCGGTCATCCTGCCCCGCGCCGAGGTCGCAGCCGAGCGCGTGGAAGAGGTCATCACCTGCCCCACCAGCATCAACGACCCTGCCTCGCCCAAACTGCCCGCGGCCAGCGCGCCGCGCGGTGAGCTCACCTTCCGCAACGTGAGCTTCCAGTATCCCGATGCCCGCGCCGATGTCATCAGCGGCGTGAACTTCACCACGCATGCCGGTCAGATGCTCGGCATCATTGGCTCCACGGGCTCGGGCAAGTCCACGCTCGTGCAGCTGATTCCGCGCTTATACGACGTCACGGGCGGCAGCATTTCGCTCGACGGCATCGACGTGCGCGACATGACCCTTTCCGAGCTGCGCCGCCGCATTGGTTACATCCCGCAGCAGGGTCGCCTGTTCTCGGGCACCGTCGAGAGCAACCTCAAATTTGCCGGCGACATGGTGAGCGATGATGACATGCGCCAGGCGGCACGCATCGCACAGGCCGAGGACTTTATCGCCGAGCGCGAGGGCGGCTACGACTCCCCCATCAGCCAGGGCGGCTCCAATGTCTCGGGCGGTCAGCGCCAGCGCCTGGCCATCGCCCGCGCGTTGGCCAAAAAGCCCGAGGTCGTGGTGTTCGATGACTCGTTTAGCGCCCTCGACTACAAGACCGACGCGCGCCTGCGCGAGGAGCTTGCCAAAAACGTTACCGACGCCGCGCTCGTGGTCGTGGCCCAGCGCATCGCGACCATCATGCACGCCGATCAGATCATCGTGCTCGACGACGGTCACGTAGTGGGCACCGGCACGCACGAGGAGCTGCTGCACGGCTGCCCGGCGTACCTGGAGATTGCACAGTCGCAGCTTTCCGCCGAGGAGCTGGGGCTTACCCAAGAAGAAATTGCAGCCGTCATGGAAGGAGGCGAGCGCTAATGGCAGACGAGACCAAGACTCAGATTCCCAAGCCCACCCGCCAGCGTGGTCCCATGGGCCGCATGGGTGGCATGCGCCGTGGCGAAAAGGCCAAGGACTTTAAGGGCACCATGAGGCAGCTGCTCGGCTATATCGGCCAGCACAAGATTGCCGTGTTTGCCGCCGTCGCCTTTGCCGTGTGCTCGGTCATCTTTAACATTGTGGGGCCCAAGGTGCTTGGCCAGGTTACGACTAAGCTGTTCGAGGGCTTGGTTGCCAAGGTCAACGGCACCGGCGATGTCGACTTTGCCTGGATCGCCAAGACGCTCGGCTTTTTGCTCTGTCTGTATCTGGCGAGCTCTGCCTGCAGCCTGATCCAAGGCTGGCTCATGACCGGCGTCACGCAAAAGATTTGTTATCGCATGCGCAAGGAGATCGCCGCCAAGATCGCTGTCGTGCCGATGAGCTACTTCAACGGCCACAGCAAGGGCGACGTGCTCAGCCGCATCACCAACGATGTCGACACGCTGGGTCAGTCACTCAACCAGAGCGTGACGCAACTCATCACATCGGTGACGCAGATTATCGGCGTGCTCGTCATGATGCTGTCGATCAGTCTGCCGCTCACCGGCGTCACCGTGCTCACGCTGCCGGCAGCCGCGATTATCCTGACCGTGATGATTCACTTCTCGCAGCCGTACTTCCGCGAGCAGCAGCAGGTCCTGGGCGCCGTCAACGGCATCATCGAGGAGGACTTTGCCGGCCAGAACGTCATTCAGGTGTTCGACCGCGCCGAGGCCTCGATCGAGGAGTTCGACAAAGAGAACGACCGCCTCTTTATGAGCGGTTGGCGCTCTCAGTTCCTGTCGGGCCTGATGATGCCGCTTATGAGTCTGGTGGGCAACATGGGCTACGTGGGCGTCGTCGTGGTGGGCGCGCAGCTCGCGCTGACCGGCAATGCCACACCCGGCGACATCCAGAGCTTTATCCAGTACGTTCGCAACTTTACGCAACCCGTGCAGCAGCTGGGCAACGTGAGCAACACGATGCAGTCGATGGCCGCCGCCACCGAGCGCGTCTTTGAGTTCCTGGCCGCGGCCGAGGAGGAGCAGAAGGCCGACGCGCAGATTCCCGAGAAGCGCCCCGGCCACGTGGAGTTCGACCACGTCAAGTTTGGCTACACGCCGGACAAGACCATCATCCACGACTTTAGCTGCGAGGCGCAGCCCGGTCAGACCATCGCCATCGTCGGCCCCACCGGCGCTGGCAAGACCACGCTCATTAAGCTGCTGCAGCGCTTCTACGACGTGGACGGCGGTTCGCTGCGCGTCGAGGGCATCGACGTGCGCGACTGGGACCGCGCGGCGCTGCGCGGCGAGTTTGCCATGGTGCTGCAGGACACCTGGCTGTTTAACGGCACCATCCGCGAGAACATCCGCTACGGACGCCCCGATGCGACCGACGCCGAGGTCGAGGCCGCCGCACGCGCCGCACGCTGCGACCACTTTATCCATACGCTCGCCGGTGGCTACGACTTTATGATCAACGAGGAGGGCACTAACCTGTCGCAGGGTCAGCGCCAGCTCGTGACCATCGCCCGCGCCATTTTAGCCGACCGTCCGGCGCTGATTTTGGACGAGGCGACCTCCAACGTCGATACCCGCACCGAGGAGCTCATCCAGCGCGCCATGGATGCGCTGATGCAGGGCCGCACGAGCTTTGTCATCGCGCATCGCCTGTCCACGATCCGCAACGCCGACGTGATCTTGGTGATTCGCGACGGCGACATCGTCGAGAAGGGCACGCACGACGAACTGCTCGCCCAGGGTGGCTTCTACGCCGACCTGTATAACTCGCAGTTCGACGAAGCGGCGTAAATTCTGCCGCAGGGAACGAATAACGCCCGAGAACGGGGACGCAGGACAATCTGCGTCCCCGTTTTTGTTTTGCAGCCCTCGAACCGCCTCCCCTGGGACCTGATTGACGCCCTCCCTCAAGGCCCCGTGGACAAAAAATGGCAAATATGAGTACTGTCACCTTTTTAGTAACAGCCAAAACTGCCCCAAACGACCTCATTGCGGCCTAGATATGCCTTCAAATTGATCAAAATGCCCGGTAGCATACTTCTGTGTGCCAACGTTAATGAACATATTTACTGTTGTGTCTATTATCTTGTAAGATCGATATGATACTACGCTAGCAACAGTACTCATATTTGCCATTTTTTGTCCACAGGGTATGCCGCAGAAGATCCAACTTGCTCCAGCGTGCCGTACGTTGGCCCTCCCCTTCCGGCGAGCGCCGACATTTCCCCAGATAAAACCGACCAAAATAAACCTGTCCCTTTTCGGCAGGTTTCACTTGCACTTTAGCGTGCGACAGCGGATAATGCCGAGCATTCGAGAATTTGCCAATTGTTGCCGTTAATTGATAAAGGAGGCCCCATATGGCCATGGAATTCAAGCGCAGGCTGCCGATCCCCATGGAGATCCGCGAGGAAATGCCGCTTTCCGCCGAGCTTACCGCCAAAAAGCAGGCATTCGACGCCGAGGTCGCCAAGGTCTTTACCGGCGAAGACGCACGCAAGGTGCTCATCATCGGCCCGTGCTCTGCCGACCGCGAGGATTCGGTGCTTGAGTACATGAACCGACTGGCCAAGACCGCCGAGGAGGTCAAGGACAAGCTCATCATCATTCCGCGCGTCTATACCAACAAGCCGCGCACCAAGGGCACCGGCTACAAGGGGCTGCTGCACAACCCCGACCCCGAGGCGCCCGATGACCTGCTTGAAGGCGTTAAGGCCATCCGCCACATGCACCTGCGCGTCATCGAGGAGACTGGCTTCTTTACCGCCGACGAGATGCTCTACCCGTCCAACTACCAGTACCTCGTCGACCTGCTGAGCTACGTCGCCGTGGGCGCGCGCTCGGTCGAGAACCAGGAGCATCGTCTGGTGTCGAGCGGCATTTCGGTGCCTGTGGGCATGAAAAACCCCACCGCCGGTTCCACCACCGTTATGCTCAACTCCATCTACGCCGCCCAGGCACATCAGAGCTTTATCTTCCGCAACTGGGAGGTCGAGTGCGACGGCAACCCGCTCGCGCACGCCGTCATGCGTGGCTACATCGGTCTCGACGGTCGCACCTACCCCAATTACCACTACGAGCACCTGGAGCGCCTGGCCGAGCGCTATACCGAGCATGCCGGCTACGCCAATCCGGCGGCAGTCATCGACTGCAACCACGACAACTCGGGCAAGCGCCCGCTGGAGCAGTACCGCATTTGCAAGGAGGTACTCGACAGCTGCCGCCGCAACGAGTCCATCTCCAAACTGGTCAAGGGCTTTATGATCGAATCTTACCTTGAGGACGGCAACCAGCCGGTCGATGGTGGGGTCTTTGGTAAGTCGATCACCGACCCGTGCCTGGGCTGGGAAAAGACCGACTACCTCATCCACGAGATCGCGGAGCGGGTTTAGTTACGCGGGCCGCATTTGGACAATCTGACGTTCAACTTCAAGGGCGCGACCAGAAGGTCAGCGCCCTTTCGTTTCACGTCACCTTGCCTCAAATGAGCCCCACTCGCTGTCGGTCCTCTGCCTGCGGCGTTGTCTTACTCCGGATGCGGCAGTTAGGGACGTTCCTTTTAATATGAGCAGGACATTGTCAAGAGGCAAA
>NZ_QRWD01000008.1 GCF_003459505.1 Collinsella sp. AF20-14LB | reverse complement strand
GCGCATAAAGAAAGCCTCCCATTTCTCATGTCCAAGAAATGGGAGGCAGTTCAGTGCGAGCTGCAGGGTCTTTTGTCAAGCGATGCGACAAAAATGATCCGTTTCCCTTCGTCCCCAAGGGATCACGTTTAGCCTTCCTTGCGGACTTTTTGCAGGTAGCGGTATACGCTGGGCTCCGAAATGCCCAGCGCGGTGGCGGCGCAGGCCACAGCGCCCTTGAGCATGAACACCCCGTTGCCGTTGAGGTGGCGAATGACGTCCACGCGGTCGCTCTGGCCAAGCGACGCTACATCCAGCCCGCGCGCGCTCAGCAACTCGGCAATGCTGCGGTCGATGAGCTCCTGTGTAGACTCCGAAAGGCTTTCGACCTCGATAGGGGCGGGCTCCGTGCGCGTCGGCGCTGCGTCGAAGCACGCCATGAGCTGCTGCGCCATGGCGTTTATGGAGCGTACGGTCGAGAGGTCGGTGTTGACGCAGAGCATACCGACGATCTCGTCATCCTCGCGGATAAAGAACGTCGCGGACTCCAGCGTCTTGCCTCCGGCGCCGCGGCCCTCGTAGCCCGTAATAAACGGCAGGTCGCGATACTTGGGGTCGTGCATGATCTTGAGCGCCAGATCGGTGGCGGGACCGCCGACCTTGCGGCCACTCACAATGCCGTTGCGAATATCGACGATGGCGTGGTCGGGATCCGAGAAATCGTGCAGCACGATCTCGCTGTTCTTACCGAGTATCTGCTCCAGGAAATCGACCATCGGCAAAAAGCGGCGTACGGTCTCGTTCACGGGCAACTCCTTTGGGTGAAATCGGAAATGTTCATAACAATTTTTTCTCATGGTAACACGCTGCTCATCATCTCGTATATCCGCAGGTACATTGCGTAATGCAGACGAACGGTATGATTTTGGCGGTAAACGGTCGACCAAAAGAAAAGTAAGATGTTATTTTGACCAGACACTTTCCTGACCTGCGGAAATGCATTATCTCAGCTGAAGAATAGTCTGATAACAAAAAATTATTATTGAGAATGAGAATCATCTTTAATACGATATGCAACGAAGGCACAACCTCAACCCCGCACTGCGTCACAATAGAGCGTTAGATGCGAAACAACTATTTCGAGGATTGGTGGTCAAATGACCCAGGAGACGGTTACGAACGGCACTGAAGCCCTGTTCACTCGTGAAGGCATGCCTCCCGTTAAGGAAATGATCCCGTGTGCCCTTCAGCACGTACTGGCTTCGTTTGCCGGTATCATCACCCCGGCTGTCATCATGGCCGGCGTCTACGGCTTTAATAGCCAGCAGAGCACCGACATCATCCAGGTCGCGCTCATTCTTTCGGCGATCGACACGGCCCTTCAGGCCTTTGCCCCCTTCCGTCGCATCGGCGGCGGCCTGCCCATCGTCATGGGCGTTTCGTTCGCGTTCTTACCGGCCCTGCAGGCCATGGGTGCCTCGGGCTTTAGCTTTGGTGCGCTGCTGGGCGGCGAGATCGTCGGCGGCGCCGTCGCGGTCCTCTTTGGTCTGGCTTACAGCAAGATTAAGTGGCTGTTCCCGCCCGTCGTGACCGGTACGGTCATCTTCTCCATCGGCGTCTCTCTCTATCCCACGGCCGTCAAGTATATGGCCGGCGGTATGGGTACGCCGCTGTGGGGCACCCCGCAGGCCTGGTGCGTCGCTCTTATCACCTTCGCCGTGGTCTTTGCGCTCGCCAACTTTGGCAAGGGCACGCTCAAGCTGGGATCCGTGTTCTTTGGCATGATCGTCGGCATGATCGTCTCCATCCCCTTTGGCATGATTGACTTCTCCAGCGTCGCCACCGCCCAGGTCTTCGCTCTTCCCAAGCTCATGCCCTACGCGCTCGAGTTTGATCCCGAGGTCTGCATTACCCTCGCCGTCGTGTTCCCCATGGTCGCCATCCAGGTTATCGGTGACGTCTCCGCCGCTTGCCTGGGCTCCATCGACCGTATGCCCACCGAGCGCGAGCTCTCCGGCGCTATCGTGTCCCAGGGCCTCACCTCTATGGTCGGCGGCCTGCTGGGCGGTCTTCCCACCAGCGCCCTTGGCCAGAACGTGGGCATCATCTGCTCCAACAAGGTCGTCAACAAGTGGGTCTTTGTGATCATCGCGGCCGTCTTTGCCATTGCCGGTCTGTTCCCGCAGCTCTCTGCCGTCCTTTCCGCTATCCCGCAGCCCGTCATCGGCGGCGCGACCGTCGGCGTCTTTGGCACCATCACCATGAATGGCGTGCGCATGTTCACCCGCGAGGGCCTCACGCAGCGCACTACCACCATCGTCGGCACCTCCGTCGTCTTTGGCCTGGGTATCTGGATGGCCAGCGGTTGCCTTGCCGGCGAGGGTATGCCCGCCTGGGTGTCCACCGTCATCGGCTCCAATGCCGTAACCCCCACCGCAATCATGGCCATTGTCCTTAATCTGATCCTTCCGCAGACGCCGGTCGTGGCTCAGCACATCGATGCCGCCAAGGACGCTGCCGTGGATCTGGTCTTGCCCGAGAGCAAGAAGTAACCAATTCGGTGCTATTCGTCGGCGGACGTATCGCCTCGTCCGCCGACGCCATGCGGCGATAGGCCGCACTTCAAAGGGCTTGCCCCTTTGGTGAAGCGTTGACGGGAGAGGGCCCGTTTCCGGTGTAGGCCGGCGCTTCGCACTTCCGCTATGTCAGAGGTGTCAAACCCCGCCTCTGATGTTGAAGGGAGCATTCATGCTTCTGGTCGCTAACGGTTCCGTCTTTACCCGCAATTCTCAGACCCCGTTCATTCCCAACGGTGCGGTCGCCATTGACGGAGATACGATCGTCGAAGTGGGCCCCGAGCGCGAGCTCAAGGCCAAGTACCCGGATGCCGAGTACGTCGACGCCCAGGGCAACCTCATCATGCCCGGACTCATCAACTGCCACACCCACATCTACTCGGGTCTGGCCCGCGGCCTTGCCATTAAGGGCTGCAACCCCACCAACTTTTTGGAGAATCTTGAGCAGCAGTGGTGGAAGATCGATGACAACCTGACGCTCGACGGCACCAAGGCCAGCGCCTATGCCACGATTCTTGACTCCATCCGCGATGGCGTCACAACGATCTTCGATCACCACGCGAGCTTCTGCGAGATCCCAGGCAGCCTCTTTACCATTAAGGATGCAGCTCAGGAGCTGGGCATGCGTTCGTGCCTGTGCTACGAGGTCTCCGACCGCCGCGGTCAGGAAAAATGCGACCAGGCCATTGCCGAGAACGCCGAGTTTGCCCAGTGGGCCGCCAAGGAGCGTCGCGATAACGACAACCACATGATCGCCGCCATGTTTGGCGGACATGCCACCTTTACGCTTTCGGACGAGACCATGGACAAGATGGCCGAGGCCAACAACGGCTTGACCGGCTTCCACATCCATGTGTGCGAGGGCATGAATGACGTGTGGGACTCCCGCCTCAACCGCGGTGGCATCAGCCCTGTTGAGCGCCTGCTGCAGCACAACCTGCTGGGTCCCGACACTATGCTCGGCCACTGCATTCACGTGACGCCTGCCGAGATGGATATCGTCAAGGAGTCCGGCACCTGGCTCGTCAACAACCCCGAATCCAATATGGGCAACGCCGTGGGCTGCGCCCCCGTGCTCGAGTTCTTCCGCCGCGGCATCCCCGTGTGCATGGGCACCGACGCCTACACCCACGATATGCTCGAGAGCCTCAAGGTCTTCCTGATCATTCAGCGCCACAACGCCGCCATGCCCAACGTGGGCTGGTGCGAGGCCATGACCATGCTGTTCGAGAACAACGCCAAGATGGCGAGCAAGTACTTCGATCGCAAGCTCGGCGTGCTCGAGGCCGGCGCTGCCGCCGACGTCATCGTCATGGACTACAAGCCCTTTACGCCGCTGAGCGAGGAGAACATCGACGGCCACATGCTCTTTGGCATGATGGGCAAAAACTGCCGCACCACCATCATCAACGGCCGCGTCCTGTACAAGGATCGCGAGTTCGTTGGCATTGATGAGGACAAGATCAACGCGTGGACCATGGCTGAGTCTAAAAAGCTCTGGAGCACGCTCAACGATCGCGCCTACTAATTCACAAGTAGATTCGCGCGCGTCGGATGTTTCGCCGCATCCGACGCGCGCATAGGCGGCCTCCGCGGGGTCGCCGGCGCTGTGCTAGCGCTACACCGTATTTCGCCCGCCGCGCGGTCTCGCCGGGCGTTACAGAGAGGAGCTCACTATGAGCGACATCATGAGGCCGATCCCGTTTTCGCAGCTGATGAACTGGATCATCGAGGAGCATAAGACCCAGGACGCCATCTTTGGCGTGCGCAAGATGGTCGCGACCAACCAGGAGGGTGCGCTTCCCATTTTTGACGAGCGCATCGAGACCCCGTTTGGCCCGGCCGCCGGCCCCAACACGCAGCTGGCCCAGAACATCGTGGCATCCTACGTGGCCGGTTCCCGCTTCTTTGAGCTCAAGACCGTTCAGGTTATGGACGGCGAGGAGCTCTCCAAGTGTGTGAACAAACCCTGCATTGTGGCGCAGGACGAGTGCTACAACTGCGAGTGGTCGACCGAGCTCGAGGTTCCGCAGGCCTTTGCCGAGTACGTGAAGGCATGGTTTGCCTGCCACCTGATCGCTCGCGAGTACGGTCTGGGTAGCCCGGACGGCTTTGTCTTCAACATGTCCGTGGGTTATGACCTCGAGGGCATCAAGAGCCCCAAGGTCGACGCCTACATCGAGGGTATGAAGGACGCCAGCGGCTCCGAGGTTTGGAACGAGTGCCGCACGTGGGCGCTCGCTAACCTGGACAAGTTTGAGCATGTCGACGCCGCGTTTGTTGAGTCCATCCCGGCGCGCGTCTCCAACTCCATCACCGAGTCCACGCTGCATGGCTGCCCGCCGGCCGAGATCGAGCGCATCGCGACCTACCTCATCACCGAGAAGGGCCTCAACACCTACATCAAGTGCAACCCCACGCTGCTGGGCTATGAGTTTGCCCGTCAGCGTCTGAACGAGCTGGGCTTTGACTACATCGTCTTCGATGACACGCACTTCCGCGAGGACCTGCAGTGGGTCGACGCCGTGCCCATGTTCGAGCGCCTGATTGCCCTGTGCGCCGAGCGTGGTCTGGAGTTTGGCGTCAAGCTCACCAACACCTTCCCCGTCGACGTGACGAGGAACGAGCTGCCTTCCACCGAGATGTACATGTCGGGCCGTTCGCTGTTCTCGCTGACCATCGAGGCTGCTCGCCGCATTACCGAGCAGTTCGATGGCAAGCTGCGCATCAGCTACTCCGGCGGCGCCACGGCCTACAACATCCGCGCCCTGTATGACGCCGGCATTTGGCCCGTCACCCTGGCGACCGACGTGCTCAAGCCCGGTGGCTACGAGCGCTTTAGCCAGATGGCCGGCGAGTTTGCCGACCTGGACGGCAAGCCGTTTGAGGACATCTCGCTCGAGGCCGTGACCGCGATCCAGGCCGACTCGCTCACCAACCCGCTCTACAAGAAGCCGCTGCGCCCGCTGCCCGACCGCAAGGTCGCTGGCAAGAGCCCGCTTTCCGACTGCTTTACCACGCCGTGCCGCACGGGCTGCCCCATCCAGCAGGATATTCCCGCCTACCTGGCGGCTGTTGACGAGGGCCGCTACGAGGACGCGCTCAACATTGTCGTCGAGCGCAACGCCCTGCCGTTCATTACCGGCACCATCTGTCCGCATCCCTGCGGCCGTGCCTGCGAGCGTGCGTTCTACGAGCCCGAGGGCGCCCAGATTCGCGCCAGCAAGCTCAAGGCCGCCCGCGAGGCCATGACCGCCGTGCTGCCCAAGCTGCGCGCCCAGGCTATCGCCAACGACGGCGAGCGCAACGTTGCCGTTATCGGTGGCGGTCCGGCCGGCCTGGCGACGGCGTTCTTCCTGACGCGTGCCGGCGTGCCCGTCACCATCTTTGAGGCCCGCGACTCGCTCGGCGGCGTGGTCCGTCACATCATCCCCGAGTTCCGTATCGCCAGCGACGATATCTCGCACGACGCTGAGCTCTGCCTGGCCTTTGGCGCCAAGGTTCAGCTTAACGCCCGCGTGGAGTCCATTGACGAGCTCAAGGCCCAGGGCTTTACCGACGTGGTCGTGGCCACCGGTGCCTGGATGCCCGGCTCTGCGGGCCTGGGCGAGGGTGCCGAGCTCGACGTGCTGGAGTTCCTCGAGGCCGCCAAGAAGGGCGAGAAGCTTGAGCTGGGCGAGGACGTCGTGGTCATTGGTGCCGGCAACACCGCCATGGACGCCGCCCGCGTGGCCAAGCGCCTGGCAGGCGTGAAGAACGTGCGTCTGGTGTATCGCCGTACCAAGAAGCAGATGCCCGCCGACGAGGAAGAGCTCGATCTTGCTTTTGCCGATGGCGTTGAGTTCTGCGAGCTGCTGGCGCCCAAGGCGCTCAACGGCGCCGTGCTGACCTGCGATGTTATGGAGCTTGGCGAGCCGGATGCAAGCGGCCGTCGCAGCCCCGTCGCCACGGGCGAGACCGTCGAGCTTCCCGCCACCACGGTGATTTGCGCCGTGGGCGAGGGCATCGATGCCAGCCTGTACGACGCCGCGGGCGTCGAGCACGACCGTCGCGGCCGCCTTGCCGCCACCTCCACCGGCGTCGAGGGCGTCTGGGCTGCAGGTGACTGCCGTCGTGGTCCGGCCACCGTGGTCGAGGCTATCGCCGATGCCGCCGAAGTCGCCCGTGCCATCGCTGGCGTGGACTTTAACAAGTACGCCGACTGCAACGAGCAGGCCGGTCGCGAGGACGCCTGCTACGAGCGCAAGGGGTCGCTGTGCCGTGACAAACGCAACTGCACCAAGACTCGCTGCCTGGGCTGCGGCTCGGTGTGCGAGGTCTGCTGCGACGTGTGCCCCAACCGCGCCAACGTGGCAATTAAGGTGCCGGGCCTGGCCAAGCACCAGGTCGTCCACGTCGACGGCATGTGCAACGAGTGCGGCAACTGCGCCGTGTTCTGCCCCTACCAGGAGGGTCGTCCCTACAAGGACAAGCTCACCCTGTTCTGGAGCGAGGAGGACATGGAGAACTCCGAGAACGAGGGCTTCCTGGCTGTGGACGAGGACCACTTTAAAGTCCGCGTCGCCGGCACGGTCCGCACCGTCTCGGTCGATGCCGTCAACACCGGCCTTCCCGAGGCCGTCCGCCTGACCATCAAGGCCGTGCGCGACAGCTATCCGTATCTTCTTAAGAAATAGGCGAGTCTCTTATGGCCAAATCCATTCAACATAACGTGGCCTACGTTGCCTGCGGAAGCGGCTGTGCTTCCGCAGGCGGCGATGCCCACTGCAGCGAAGGCTGCATTGGCTGTGGCGCCTGCGTCACGGCCTGCCCCCACGGTGCCATTGCGCTGGTCGACGGCATCGCCCGCGTGGACCGCTCCAAGTGCACGGGCTGTGGCCTGTGCGGCATGGCATGCCCGCAGCGCGTGATTGCCTTCGTTCCCGGCTACCAGAACATCCTGGTGCGCTGCAACAACACCGATAAGGGTGCCATTGCGCGCAAGATCTGCGACACGAGCTGCATCGGTTGCGGCATGTGCGCCAAAAAGTGCCCTGCAGGCGCTATCCGCATCGAGGACAACTGCGCCCATATCGACGGCGCGGACTGCCTGTCGTGCGGCATGTGCGCCGTCGTCTGCCCGCATGGCGCCATTCACGACCGCACCGGCATCGCCGCCGGCGTGTAGAAGGGAATCACCATGGCACAGGAATTCACTTTTACCGTTAACGGCGTGGAGCGCACAACGACTCAGAACAAGCCGCTGCTGCGCTACCTGCGCGACGACCTGCACATCCATTCCGCCAAGGACGGCTGCTCCGAGGGCGCCTGCGGCACCTGCACTATCCATGTGGACGGCGCGGCCGTCAAGGCGTGCGTACTGACCACTGCTCTTGCCGCCGGTCGCAACATCGTGACTGTCGAGGGCCTGCCCGAGGACGTGCGCGAGGCCTTTGTGTACGCCTTTGGTGCCGTGGGTGCCGTGCAGTGCGGTTTTTGCATCCCCGGTATGGTCATGGCGGGCGCGGCGCTCATCGCCGAGGACCCCGAGCCCACCGAGGAGCAGATCAAGTACGCCATCCGCGGCAACGTCTGCCGCTGCACCGGCTACAAGAAGATTATCGAGGGCATTTCGCTGGCCGCTGCGGTGCTCCGCGGCGAAAAGCAGATCGACGAGGACCTGGAGCGCGGCGACGACTACGGCGTGGGCAAGCGCGCCTTCCGCATCGACGTGCGTAAAAAGGTGCTCGGCGAGGGCAAGTATCCCGACGACATCGACGAGCTCGATCAGCCGGGTCTGACCTACGCCAGCGCCGTGCGCTCCAAGTATCCGCGCGCCCGCGTGCTCTCCATCGATACCTCCAAGGCCGAGGCCCTGCCCGGTGTGGTGGGCATCCTGCGCGCCGAGGACGTGCCGGTCAACCAGGTCGGCCACCTTATCCAGGACTGGGACGTCATGATCGCGGCGGGCGATATCACCCGCTGCGTGGGCGATGCCATCGTGCTGGTGGTTGCCGAGGACGAGGCGACGCTCGAGAAGGCCAAGAAGCTCGTAAAGATCGATTACGAGCCGCTGGAGCCCGTGCGCAACATCGCCGAGGCCAAGGCCGCCGACGCGCCGCGCCTGCACGACAGCTTCTTTGCCTTTGGCAACACGGTGGAGCTCAAGGACAACGTGTGCCAGAGCCGCCATGTGACGCGCGGCGACGCCGCCAAGGCGCTGGCGGAGAGCGCGTTCACCGTGACGCAGCGCTTTACCACGCCTTTTACCGAACATGCCTTCTTGGAGCCCGAGTGCGCCGTCGCCTTCCCGTACAAGAACGGCGTCAAGGTGCAGTCGACCGACCAGGGCGCCTACGATACGCGCAAAGAGTGTGCCCACATGTTTGGCTGGGATAACGAACCCGAGCGCGTGGTCGTCGAGACCATGCTCGTGGGTGGCGGCTTTGGCGGCAAAGAGGACGTGTCCATCCAGCACCTGGCCGCGCTCGCTGCCTATAAATTCCAGCGTCCTGTAAAGTGCAAACTCACGCGTGCCGAGTCGCTCGCGTTCCATCCCAAGCGCCATGCCATGGACGGCACCTTTACGCTGGGTTGCGACGCCGAAGGCAACTTTACCGGTCTGGACTGCGAGATCAACTTTGACACCGGCGCCTACGCGTCGCTGTGCGGCCCGGTGCTCGAGCGCGCCTGCACGCATGCCGTCGGCCCCTACAAGTACCAGAACACCGACATCCGCGGCTTTGGCTACTACACCAACAACCCGCCCGCCGGCGCGTACCGCGGCTTTGGCGTGTGCCAGTCCGAGTTTGCGCTCGAGAGCCTGATCGACCTGCTGGCCGAGAAGGTCGGTCTGGACCCGTGGGAGATTCGTTATAGAAACGCCATCGAGCCGGGCGAGGTTTTGCCCAACGGCCAGATTGCCGACTGCTCCACGGCGCTTAAGGAGACGCTGCTCGAGGTCAAGGATGCCTACTATGCGCATCCCGGACACGCCGGTATTGCCTGCGCCATGAAGAACGCCGGCGTGGGCGTGGGCCTGCCCGATGCCGGCCGCTGCAAGATTCGCGTCGAGAACGGCGTGGCCGTGGTCTATGCCGCCACGTCCGACATCGGCCAGGGCTGTAACACCGTCTTTTTGCAGGACGTTGCCGAGGCATGCGGCCTGCCGCTGAGCTGCATTGCCAACGGCGAGTGCTCCACCGAGAACGCTCCCGACTCCGGCACCACGTCTGGCTCGCGTCAGACGGTCGTGACCGGCGAGGCCGTGCGCGGTGCCGCCTTCCTGCTGCGCGATGCCATGGTTGGCATCGAGGCCGGCAAGCCTGCGCCTACCGCCCCGGTGAGCGCCCATGGTGACGGCGTCAAGATCGAGTACGACGACGGTCGCGCCTATCAGCTACGCACACAGGAGCTCGTCGCCGGCCAGGGCATGCATCCTCAGGATCCCGCGGCCGCCATCAAGGCGCTCGAGGGATGCGAGTTTGGCTACGTGTATCTGGAGCCGACCGACAAACTGGGCGCCGACGTCCCCAATCCCAAGAGCCACATCTGCTACGGCTTTGCCACGCACGTGGTCATTCTGGACGATGACGGCCGCGTGAGCGAGGTCTATGCCGCGCACGATTCCGGCAAGGTGGTCAACCCCATCTCGATCCAAGGTCAGATTGAAGGCGGCGTGCTCATGGGTATGGGTTATGCGCTCACCGAGGACTGGCCGCTCAAGGACTGCGTGCCCCAGGCAAGGTACGGTACGCTCGGGCTGTTCCGTGCGCCCGAGATTCCGGATATCCACGCCATTTACGTGGAGAAGGACGAGCTGTTGCCCGTGGCATACGGCGGTAAGGGCATCGGCGAGATCGCAACGATCCCCACGGCGCCCGCCGTGCAGAACGCCTACCGCGCATTCGACGGCAAGCTGCGTCCGGATCTGCCCATGGTGGATACGCCGTACAGCCGCGCCCGTCACCGCGGGTAGAGTAGGGCGCGGACAGCCATTACTGACGGGCTGTTCGCGCTCAACACCAACTGCATATGCTGCATCTTTGGCCCCGGCTCCATCGCGAGCCGGGGCCTTTTGTTTGAAGCGGAAACTGTGTCCCGGAATGAGCGCTCAGAACGGGACGCGCTTTCCCCTTGGAGCCCTCGGCGGAAATTACATCCCAGAATCGATGCTCAGAATGGGATGCGCTTTCCGGTAGAGCCTCTGGCGGAAAGCGCATCCCGGAATTCGGCTCCAGAGTGGGACACACTTTCCGGTTGGAGCTTCAACTGGAAAGTGTGTCCCGGTTTGGTAGGCAGGCGGGCATAAGCTCAGTAGCCCCTACAGCTCAATATCGTTGAGCCACGACGGCAGCGCGGTCTGCCGGATGCCTGCCGTCTGCAGCTTTTTCGCGAGCATGCCTGCCGAACGGACTTCGTTCATGGTAAAGCGCAGCAAGGGATGACCGTAAAGCGATAGGTGCGCCTCGCGCTGTCGTTCGGCAACGAGCGCCTCGGCGGTGGTGCGTCCGGCCAGCATGGTCTGGTCGGTATATTTGATGAGCCCGTCGAGCTCGCCCAGCGTGAGTTCCCGCGCCTGGCGCTCCCAGGCAAAGTCCGTTCGTATGGGCTTGGCCGAATCGAAGGGGTCCGTCAGCTCGTATTGAAGCCAGTCGGGCGCAAAGCCCGTCTCGATCATGACGGCTCGGGCGACCGATTCCCCGCCGCTCTCGGCGCGGGCGTCGGCATATCGAATCGTTGTGAGGGCGGTGCGAATCGCGCGACCATTGCGGGCAGTCGCTCGTTGCTCGACGTCCTCCATCAGCTGCTCTCGCGTTAGACCAAGCTTTGAGATCGCCGAATCGGCAATGGGCATGCCGTCGGCAAAACCGGTCTGCAACAGGCAATCTGTAACCGTTTGGATGGGCGGCGTTACCGATATGCCGGATAGACGGATTGCTCCCGCCGGCTCAATCTGGTGCCGCTGAATATGCGCGCCCGGACGAGCCGACGGCTTTGTCGAGCTGCAGACATGCACAACGTTCAGGTGCCGCCACGAGACCTCGAGCCCCAGCAGACAGGCGGCCGAAAACGAGCAGAACGTCCAATCAGGGTGGATGATCGCAAGGGCGCGAATAATCTCGCAATGACGCTGCGCCCGGTTGAGTCCATCCCAGCGCGTTTTTCGCGCAAACAGCCCCGGCATGGGCGAGACAACCGTGCCGCCGGTGCGCCGAAGGAGCGCTTTGCGGATTGCCGTGCTCGGGGGAATCAGACAGCGCCCCTCTTGTTCGGCTTGAGTGAGCAGCTGGTCGATGAGTTGGTCATTGCAATGGGTCATGAGCTACCGCCTCCTTTTGGGTAGCAAAAACGTATCAGCCGCAACTTGCCGCTCAGCTGACCAAAAGCTGACCAAAATCTAACCATGCAGGTAGATGGCCTGTTTTCGGCGACTTTTTTACATCCGAATCGGTGGGCGGTAATCGGCGACCGTGAACGGTAGCGAGTTATGAAGACTGGGTAAGTTTCAGGACGTGTACTTTTTAGAAAAATGGTAGTCTCTCCGCGGAAAGTGCATCCCAGAATTAAGCCTCGGAACGGGATACATTTTCCAGTAGATGCTTCAGTGGAAAGTTCATCCCAGAATTCAGGCTCAGAACGGGACGCGCTTTCCGGATGGCATGCTTGGCGGAAACTACGACCCAGTTTTTGGCTCCAGAACGGGATACCCTTTCCGAATCGGTCTTCAGGCGGAAGCTGCTCCCCGGATTTGACCTTCAGACCGGGATGCCGTTTCCGGTTGAGGCCTCGAGCGGAAAGCGCATCCCATAATCCCCAATGGCACCGCAGCGGGCGCCGAGATTTCGTTACCGAAAAACCATTTGTTAGACCTGGCGTCCGTGGGTAGAATAAAGTCGACGGCAGCCCAAGTGGTGAAGAGCTGGGCAGCGCCGTTACTTAGTTTAAGGGGTCAATGCCTTAGCGGCGTCGATCCCTCTTTTTATGCTTCGCACGCTGCTTGAGTGCCTCGGTAAGCCCGATAAGCGCCGTGAGGAGCGAGACCAAAGCGGTCAGGAGCTTCACGAAATCAATCAGATCGGTCATTTCATGTCCGCACAGGCGCCTATCCTTACGGCAATGTAGCCGTTTATGTAGCAAGCGGCAGTTGGCGGAGAAAGGCCCTAACCGTGTCAGCTGAAAAGATGCCGGGTGTCTCGGCTATCGATACGACGAACTTTGCGCGCCAGATCGTGCTGGACTTTGAGTTTGCGCCGGTGCCAAAGCAGCGTCAGCGCCGTGGACTGTGCAATGAGATTATCGAGGCCGGCGCCGTCAAGCTCGATTACCACGGCAACGTTATGGGCGAGTTCTCGCAGTTTGTACAGACGGAATTTACCGAAGGCGTTGCGTTCCCCGTCCGCGAGCTCACAGGGATATCGGCCGTGGGCACCGCGATGGCCGATCCGCTCTACATGGTGATCAAAAGGCTCAGCGATTTGATCGGGCGCCACTCCGCCCAGGTGGTCTGTTGGAGCGGGGCGGATCGTCGACAGCTTTTGATCGAGTGCCAAGCAAAGCACATCGATCTTTCCGCATTTCCTACGGACTGGGCCGACCTGCAGGCGTTTTACACCTCGATCATGGACATGAGCAGCCACGGGTGCGTCTCTTTGAGTGACGCAGCGACGTGGTTTGGCATCGAGTTCGACGAGTCGACGGGTCACGCCCACAGCGCCCTAGCCGATGCGCGCGTGACCGCCAAGCTGCTCAAGCAGATGATGGACGGGGACTACCGCGTGAGCCCGCGCGCCCAGGAGGTCCGTCAACGGTGGGGGATGGGCGAGCGAGCTCAGACGCGCCTTTCCAGCAAGTGCCCCGAGCTGGGCGACCTGCTGCTAAAGCTGAAGGCGGAGGGGAGGTAGACCTTTTGAGAACGCCATTCGGTTTGGCATGGCGGGATTGTAAGCGCGACTTCGCCCTGCTGTTTGAATCGAAGCGTCAACCAGTATGACGAGCTGTCTGGTCTGTCTGCCTACACCCCTGCAATTCCGCGCGCGGCACTCAGTAGCTCGTACTCCCTTTGACTCCACTGGCGCAGCTCGGCCGCGCGCACGGCGTCGCGGCACAGGTTCAGGAACACCTCGGCTCCCTCGCAGAAACACTCGCGGGCAAAGGCGCCGGATCCGTCCGCAACGCATGCGCCATCAGCAAATAACTCCCAACTCGACGGCTCGCGCGAGTTGTCTCCAAGCAGCTTGATCTGCAGTACGTGCGGGTCGCCGGCGGTGCAGAGCTCTTCCTCGAGCACCTGCACGGTAAAGCGCATCTGGTGGGGGAGACTGCTCTTGACCATGGCCGAGGCATAGCCGCTCGGCTTGTCCAGTGGATGCATTCGTTTTGGCTTGGCTGCCAGGTTGTGGAAGTTGCGCTCGCTGCGCACAGAGAAATTGTCCATACGGACTCCTTTCATCGGTGTTGGCAGGGCCACCGTGCCTCTTGGCCGGTTGGCGTCGGGATCGTGGAGCCAACTCTCTACCCCGACTCTGGATAAAACGCGCCCGCTCCTTGCTGGCACGATGGAGTCTATCAGCGCGCGCGGACACAAATCAAGCGCCGCCTGCGAAATGATGTGCAGACGGCGCTTGATTTCGCCGGCTGCTGTTAGGCTTAAATCCGAAAAAGTGTCGAAATATCCCGTGTAAAAGTACGGAAAAGTGTCGTAATACACACTTCAAAATCTCGAAAAAGTGTCGAAATGAGCATCTAGCAACCACGGAAAAGTGTATCCTAGTGCTAAAACAGCACGTAATAAGGGGTACGCTTATGCTACAGAGAAAAGCGAAAGCACAGTTTGAATCTTGGCTTGCCTCGTCGCCTAACAAGGCTCTTTTGGTCAAGGGCGCCCGACAGGTAGGAAAGTCATATTTGGTCAACGTCTTTGCAAGCGAATCGTTCGAAAATGTCGTGACGTTCGACCTTATCGCCGACGCGTCCGTGCGCGATTCGTTTTTGGCGGCAAAAAGCGCGGATGACCTGCTTATGCGCATGTCTATTGCTGCAACGCAGCCGATGGTTGCGAACAAGACCGTTGTGGTTATCGACGAGGTGCAGCGATGCCCCAACGTAGTGACGTTTATCAAATACCTGGTCCAGCGCGGCGACTTTCGATACATCCTTACCGGATCGCTCCTTGGCGTTGAGCTCGAGGGCATCGATTCCCTGCCGGTGGGGTATGTCGAGCAGGTCCAGATGTACCCGCTCGACTTTGAGGAGTTCTGCTGGGCAAGCGGCGTTGCTGCCGGAGCGTTTGACATGCTCAGGGGTTGTCTAAAGGACGAAAAGGAGCTCCCCGGCTATCTGTATGACCGCTTGCTCAATCTGTTCCATCAGTATGTGGTGGTGGGGGGCATGCCCGACGCGGTCAATTCCTTCTTGGCGACGCGCAATGTCGACGAGGTTCGAAACATCCACCGCGATCTTCACGCCCTGTATCGCGATGACATCGCAAAGTACGCTCCGCCTGAGCTACGCTTGGTTATTCGCGATATCTATGATCTGATTCCCAGCGAGGCCGGCTCCAAAAACAAGCGATTCAAACTGTCATCGATTAACGGTGTCAAACGTTTTTCGCAGGTGACAGATCATTTTCTCTGGCTATCGGAGGCGGGTGTCGCGCTTCCCGTGTATAACGTAACGGCGCCCGTGGCACCCCTTTTATTGGGGGAGCAACGAAATCTGTTCAAGCTGTTTTACTTGGACACCGGAATGCTCATGTCGTCGTATTCCAAAAGGGTCGCCCAAGGCGTTTTTGATGGGGAGGCGGAAGACGCCTTTGGCATGAACATGGGGGCGGCGTTTGAGGGCTTCGTTGCCCAAGAGCTCAAAGCCCACGGATTCAGATTGCGCTACTTTACGTCTAAAAAAGTCGGCGAGCTCGATTTTGTGGAGGAGACGCTCGATGGGGAGGTCCTTGCCATCGAGGTCAAGTCGGGCAAGAGCTTTAAGTCCCATGCGGCGCTCGACAACGCGCTCGCGACGAAGGGCTACGGAATCGATCGCGCCCTGGTACTTGCGGAATGTAATCTTCACCGCGATGGTGACGTGCTGTATCTGCCCATCTTTATGGCAGGGCTTTTGGAGCCGTAACATGCCGCCGGCTCTTCCGGCCCTCCCTTAACCCTCGCTACTCGTCATCGTTCTCTTTTTGCTGGGTCTCCGACTCCGCTTGGGTGGGGCCGGAGAACAGCCGGAATCCCTCAAACGCAATGACACCGAGCAGGGCAATGACAATGGCGATAAAGGCAACCTTGACTGCCTGCGGAAATTCCGAAAAACGCAGCGCCTTTTCCTCGGCGTAATAATCGGCGAAGCGCTCTTCGCCCGTGCTTTTGGTATACGCCGGTGCGGACGCGGCCTCCGGGTCATATTCCGGTGCAGGCGTGGCGGCGTACGGATCGTTGAGATAATCGCTCGATGTGGTGCCATAATCCTCGGTCTCGATGCGACCGGCGTCAGCATAGCCATCGGAATAATCGGAATATGCCGCACCGCCCTCATAGCCCGCGGCGCTCGTGTTGGCGGCAAAAAGCGGGTTAACTGGAACGTCGAGCGCCGGCATGCCGGTAGAGGTCTCATCCAGATCGGCTGCAGCCCAGGAATCGTAGGCAACCTGATGGGCAACGGGCTCATCGAGCCTTGTGACCGGAGGCTTGCGTGCCGCAGGAACAGGCAACTGCCGGGCGCTGTACATAACGGTGCTGTCGGGCGATTTGCTCTGCGTCGCTGCAGCGAGAAACGCCGCCGTCTCGGACGGGTCGCTTGCGGGGCGGGGAGTGGGCGTGGGCGCCGAAGTGGGTGTGGGCGCAGACGCGGGCGTCGAAACAGGCGACTGCGCAGGAGCCGGCGCAGATGCGGGCTTAGGCGCAAGTGCGGGATTGGGGCTTGACGGGCGAGCCCCGCCGCCCATGAGTTCGTCGGCGGTCCACGGGCGATCATCCATCACGTCGTCAAGGCTCAGCGAAAACAAGTCGTCTTCACCCTCATCGAACATGCGGTGCACATGTCCACCAATTGCCGGAATTAATCCGCGACCGGTGCACGATGCCTTGCTCAACGCCATTCTGTTCCACCCTTTCGAAATACTAATGACATCGATTATATGGAACTTCCCAAGCGGCTCGGTCTTGGATTCATGCTTTCCAGAACTCGCGCCCAAAAGGGGAGGGGCAATCCAGGTGAGTGCCTACTTGTCGCCTGCTGCCGCCTTGGCCTCATTGAGGTAGCTATAGAAGCTGTATTTGGAGATGCCAAAGAACTCGCAGGCGCGCTCGCTCGACTTGGAAATGAGGAAGGCGCCGCGACGGTCGAGGTAGCCGATGGCGCGAATGCGCTCATCTTTGGTCATAAGTGCCGCGGGCTTGCCCACAAACTGCTCGCACTCGTGCAGCAGGTCCTCGAGCAGGTCACCGATGTTCTTGGTAATGGGCTCGGGCTCGGTATAGCCCGTGCCGCCGGTGCCGGTAAAGGCGTCGAGCGAACGCTCAAAAGCCTTCATAAGCGTAATGTCAAAGTTGATGCCCAAAATGCCGACGGGCTTGCCCTCGTCGTTGCGGATAAAGATGGTCGAGGACTTGAGCAGCTTGCCGTCGGTGGTTTTGGTGAGGTACGGCTCGCGGTCGTGCACGTCGGTGGTGCCCTCGTGCATGGACTCAAACACAATATGGCTGGGGCCGTCACCCAGTTTGCGCCCGCTGACGTGGCCGTTTTCGATCACCACGATGGAGTGGTCCACGTCCTCGGTCTCCAGATCGTGGACGACGACTTCGCAGTTGGGGCCAAATTGGAGCGCCAGGCCGTGTGCAAGGCGCTTGTAGAACTCAATCTGTGCGGGGGTCATGGGTGCCTTCCTAAAAATTAGTTTGGGCTCACTGTGCCATAAACCCCACTTGTTCGCAAATAACGAAATCGTCGCTGTGTTATGTGACCGTTCGGCGGCGAAAAGGTACCGATTACGGCAACAAACAATTTGTTAGGTTTTCCAATCAAAAAGTGTGATAGAACAGTGCTAACAAACTTTTTGTTTGGCATCCACATAAAAGTTCAGCCGTGTGAATGGGATCGGGCTGAAACGCGTATGCGGGGGCCGGCAAGAGAGAACTTAAGGAGTTCACCGTATGGCCGATAAGATCCAGTGGGCGGGCAACACGATGCCCAAGAGCGATGACAAGCACTTGGGAATCATGAGCCTCGACCACGTGAAGAAGGCCCGCGCCTTCCACCAGTCGTTCCCCCAGTACACCGTTACTCCGCTTGCCCGCCTGGACGGCCAGGCCGCGCGCCTGGGCCTGTCCAACCTGTGCGTTAAGGACGAGAGCTATCGCTTTGGCCTCAACGCCTTTAAGGTTCTGGGCGGCTCGTTTGCCATGGCCAACTACATTGCCGACGAGACCGGCAAGGACGTTGCCGAGTGCACCTTCGATTACCTGACCTCCGATCAGCTTGCCAAGGACTTTGGCCAGGCCACCTTCTTTACCGCTACCGATGGCAACCATGGCCGTGGCGTGGCATGGGCTGCCAACAAGCTGGGCCAGAAGGCTGTCGTGCACATGCCCAAGGGTTCCACCAAGCCCCGCTTCGATAACATCGCCGCCGAGGGCGCCACGGTGACCATCGAAGAGGTCAACTACGACGAGTGCGTGCGCATGGCCGCCGCCGAGGCCGACGCCTGCGAGCGCGGCGTCATCGTTCAGGATACCGCCTGGGAGGGCTACGAGAAGATCCCGTCCTGGATCATGGAGGGCTACGGCACCATGGCTTCCGAGGCTGCCGAGCAGCTGCGCGAGATGGCCATCAACCGCCCGACGCACGTCTTTGTCCAGGCTGGCGTAGGCTCGCTCGCCGGCGCCGTGGTGGGCTACTTCACCAACCTGTATCCCGATAACCCGCCCACCTTCGTCGTGGTTGAGTGCGCTCCGGCCGCCTGCCTGTACAAGGGCGCTGCCGCCGGCGACGGCGATCCGCGCATCGTGGACGGCGACATGCCCTCCATCATGGCCGGCCTGTGCTGCGGCGAGCCCAACATCCTTGGCTGGGATATCCTGCGCAACCACACCACCGCCTTCGTGTCCTGCCCCGACTGGGTCACCGCTCGCGGCATGCGCACCCTGGGCGCTCCCGAGAAGGGCGACCCGCGCGTCATCTCCGGCGAGTCCGGCGCTGTGACCACCGGCCTGGTCGAGACCCTCATGCTCGATCCCGAGTACGCCGAGCTCAAGGAGCTCATCGGCCTGGACAAGACGAGCTCCGTGCTCTGCTTCTCCACGGAAGGTGACACGGACCCCGACCAGTATCGCCGCATTGTTTGGGAAGGCGAATATCCGACTTGCTAATACTGGGCGGAGTAAATAGGTATCGCTCTGCCACCTCACAGGTAGATTCCTTCGTTTGAAAGGTTATGAACAATGACTAAAGAACTCGATTTCGACGCTATCAAGGCTGCTGCTGAGTCCCACCGTGCTGATATGACGCGTTTTCTTCGCGCAATGATTAGCCATCCCTCTGAGTCCTGCGAGGAGGGTGAGGTTGTTGCCTGCATCAAGGCCGAGATGGAGAGCCTTGGCTATGACGAGGTCAAGGTCGACGGCCTGGGCAACGTTATGGGCTTTATGGGCGAGGGCGACAAGATCATCGCCATCGACTCCCACATCGACACCGTCGGCATCGGCAACATCGAGAACTGGGATGCCGATCCCTATGAGGGCTACGAAACCGACGAGATCATCTACGGCCGCGGCGGCTCCGACCAGGAGGGCGGCATGGCTTCTGCTACCTATGCTGCCAAGATGATGAAGGACATGGGCCTCATCCCCGAGGGCTACAAGATCATGGTCGTCGGCACCGTCCAGGAAGAGGACTGCGACGGCATGTGCTGGCAGTACATCTACAACAAGGACGGCATTAAGCCCGAGTTCGTCATTTCCACCGAGCCCACCGACGGCGGCATCTATCGCGGTCACCGCGGCCGCATGGAGATCCGCGTCGACGTTCACGGCACCTCCTGCCACGGCTCCGCTCCCGACCGCGGCGACAACGCCATCTACAAGATGGCCGACATCATCGCCGACGTCCGCGCCCTCAACAACAACGGCTGCGACGAGTCGACCGACATCAAGGGCCTCGTCAAGATGCTCGACCCCAAGTACAACCCCGAGCACTTCGAGGACGCCCGCTTCCTGGGCCGCGGCACCTGCACCGTCAGCCAGATCTTCTACACCAGCCCCAGCCGCTGCGCTGTCGCTGACTCCTGCGCCATCTCCATCGACCGTCGCATGACCGCCGGCGAGACCTGGGAGTCCTGCCTGGACGAGATCCGCAACCTGCCGGCAGCCAAGAAGTACGGCGACGACGTGAAGGTCTCCATGTACATGTACGACCGTCCGTCCTGGACCGGCGAGGTCTACGAGACCGAGGCTTACTTCCCCACGTGGATCAACAAGGAGACCGCTCCGCACGTCAAGGCCCTCGTCGACGCCCACAAGGCCATGTTTGGTGACGAGCGCATCGGCTGCGAGCCCAGCATGGACAAGCGCACCGGTCGCCCGCTGTGCGACAAGTGGACCTTCTCCACGAACTGCGTCTCCATCCAGGGCCGCTACGGCATCCCCTGCGTGGGCTTTGGCCCGGGTGCCGAGTCTCAGGCTCACGCTCCCAACGAGGTCACCTACAAGGACGACCTGGTCACCGCTGCCGCCATGTACGTGGCTGCCCTGAACCTCTACGATCCGAGCCAGGCCGATGGCGACGCCACCGTGTTCCGTGCCGGTCTGACCAACAACAAGATCGATTAGTCCCATTCCTCGATCTTGTTGAGCCGGGGGCCGCTCGTGTCCCCGGCACCCCCTGTTGACTCGGGACCCGCGGTCGTTATCTCCCATGCTTCCTCAACGGTGGCGGGTCCTTGTCATAGTGCTCTGCATGTTCTAGCCACACGCGCATGCCGGAGCACGTCTACTCATTGCGATCGTTTCATCTATGGAAAGGATATTTACATGGACGCTAAGTTTACCGAGCTCGTCGAGCAGCTGAACGGCCTCGATTTTAAGGGTATGTACGGCAGCGACTTCCTGCACACCTGGGACAAGACCACCGATGAGCTCAAGGCTCTCTACATCGTCGCCGACGCCCTGCGCGAGCTGCGCGAGAACAACGTCTCGTCCAAGATCTTCGATTCGGGCCTGGCCGTCTCGCTGTTCCGCGACAACTCCACCCGTACGCGCTTCTCCTTCTCTAAGGCCGCCAACCTGCTCGGCCTTGAGCTGCAGGACCTGGACGAGAAGAAGTCCCAGATCGCCCACGGCGAGACTGTCCGCGAGACCGCTACCATGATCTCCTTCATGGCCGACGTCATCGGCATCCGTGACGACATGTACATCGGCAAGGGCGACGCCTACATGGCCGAGGTCTCCGAGTCTGTCCAGCAGGCCTACGAGGACGGCGTTCTGGATCACCGTCCCACGCTCATCTCCCTGCAGTCCGACTCCGATCACCCCACGCAGTCCTCTGCCGACATGCTCTACCTCATCAACGAGTTTGGCGGTCTTGAGAACCTCAAGGGCAAGAAGGTTGCCGTCACCTGGGCCTATTCGCCCTCTTACGGCAAGCCGCTGTCCTGCCCGCAGTCGCTGATCAGCCTGCTGCCCCGCTTTGGCATGGACGTCACCCTGGCCCACCCCGAGGGCTACGACCTCATGCCCGAGGTCGTCGAGCGTGCCAAGGGCTATGCCGCCGAGTCCGGCACCACCTTTAAGCAGGTCAACACCATGGCTGAGGCCTTCGAGGGCGCCGACATCGTGATCCCCAAGAGCTGGGCTCCGTTTGCCGCCATGGAGAAGCGTACCAACCTGTACGCCGAGGGCGACGACGCCGGCATCGCTGCGCTCGAGAAGGAGCTGCTCGCTCAGAACGCTACGCATCAGGATTGGTGCTCCACGACCGAGCTCATGGAGAAGACCGCCAACGGCCAGGACACCATCTTTATGCATCCGCTGCCCGCCGACATCTCCGGTGTCTCCTGCGAGCACGGCGAGGTCAACGCCGACGTCTTTGACATGCATCGTGTGGGCATGTACAAGGAGGCCAGCTACAAGCCGTACGCCATCGCAGCCATGATGTTCCTGCAGAAGGTTGCCGATCCCGCCGCTACCCTTAAGGCCCTCGACGAGCGCAACACCGACCGTTGGTTCCAGGCCTAAAGCTGGGCTGAGGTAAGCCATGTAAAGGGGGCGCTCTGCCAACCGGCGGGGTGCCCCTTTTTGCATCGTGGGCGTGCGGGATAAGCGCTTTCGATGTAGATGCCCCGCGACGCGAGTTATGGGTACGATGGTTTCAGGGGAGGTATCGCCATGAAACTTGGTTGCGTCATTATGGCTTCGGGCGAGGGCAAGCGGTTTGGCTCTAACAAGATGCTCGCCGATATCTATGGCAAGCCGCTGATTGCCCGGACCATCGATTCGGTTCCCCGGGGCTTTGACGTCGTGGTTTCGACGCGTTGGCCCGAGGTCGCCCAGATTTGCGAGGACAAGCATTGCCCGTGTGTGCTGCACGATGGCAAGCTCAGAAGCGAAAGCGTCCGTGCGGGCCTTTCGTGGGGGGCGAGCCGCGGCTGGAAGGGTTGCCTCTTTTTGCCGGGCGACCAGCCGCTCGTGAGTTCGGATTCTTTTGAGGCCATGGTTCGCGCGTTTGATGAGCGTGGCCGCAAGTATCCGGTGCGTCTTGCGTGCAACGGTGAGCCTTCGAGCCCGGTGCTCTTTCCGGCGGAACTGTTCGATGCACTTATGTGTCTTGAGGGTAAGGACGGCGGCGGTTCGATCCTCAAGGACCGTACCGACGTGGTGCTGGTCGAGGCGCGTGCCTACGAGCTGTGGGACGTCGATACCGTCAAGGGACAGCGACGCATAACGGAGCATATCGCCGCCTGCTCGTATTTTGATCGCGTGGCCAACTGCATCAATTAATAAGGAGCAATTATGATCATCATCAAAAACGGCGCGCTCGTGACGCCCCAGGGGCTTCGCCGCGCCGATCTTGCCATGGATGGCGATAAGATCGTGCGGATTGCCGCGGCGATTGAGCCGGCCGAGGGCGATACCGTCGAGGATGCCGCGGGCTGCTGGGTGTTCCCGGGCTTTATCGACGGCCACACGCACATGCAGTGCTGGACCGGCATGGATTGGACGGCCGATAGCTTTGAGACCGGTACGCGTGCGGCTGCCTGCGGCGGTACGACGACCATCGTGGACTACGCGACGGCCGATCGCGGCGTGACCATGCCCGATGCCTTGGCCGAGTGGCATCGCCGCGCCGACGGAACCTGCACGGCCAACTACGCCTTTCATATGGCACTCGCCGAGTGGAACGAGCGCAACCGCGCCGACCTCTCGGCCATGCGCGAGGCGGGCGTATCGTCGTTCAAGACCTACTTTGCCTACGATCATCTGCGCCTGGACGATGCCGAGACGCTCGAGGTGCTGGAGGAACTCAAGCGTATTGGCGGCATACTGTGCGTGCATTGCGAGAACGGTACGCTGGTGAATGAGCTGCAGAAGCGCGTGTTTGAGCAGGGTATCCACGGGCCCGAGGGCCATGCGCTCAGCCGTCCGGATGTGTGCGAGGCCGAGGCCGTGAGCCGTCTGCTGTATCTGGCACACCTGGCCGGCGACGCACCGGTCAACGTGGTACACCTTTCGACCAAGTTGGGGCTCGAGGCCATTCGCGCTGCCAAAGCGCGCGGGCAGAAGAACATCTATGTCGAGACCTGTCCTCAATATCTGATGCTCGACGATACGCGCTACTTGGAGCAGGGCGAGGACGGCTTTGCGGGCGCCAAGTATGTGATGAGCCCGCCGCTGCGCCATGCCGGCGACCATGCGGCACTGCGCGAGGCGCTTGTGGCCGGCGAGATCGATACGATTGCGACCGACCACTGCAGCTTTAACCTGCACGGGCAAAAGGACCGCGGGCGCGATGACTTCCGCGCGATTCCCAACGGCGGGCCCGGTGTGGAGCATCGCCCCGTCGCGATCGCTACGAGTTTTGAGGGACAGCTGGGCCCCGAGGATCTGTGCCGCTTGATGAGCGAGAACCCGGCGCGCGTCTTTGGCATGTATCCGCGCAAGGGCTGTCTTGCCGAGGGCTCCGATGCCGACGTGTGCGTGTGGGATCCCAAGGCGCGCTGGACGATTAGCGCCGCGACGCAGCATCAGGCCGTGGACTACACGCCGCTCGAGGGCTTTGAGGCACATGGCCGCGCCAAGGCCGTGTTTGTGAACGGCGTGCTGGCGGCACGCGACGGCGAGCCCACCGGAGCCCAACCCGGCCGCTACGTGCCCCGCTAACAGGAAGACCGCCGGGGTAGCTAATTTGGGAGATGATTTTTCGGGACGGGGTAGCAAAAAGAGCCCCGTCCCAAATTTGCTACCCCTGGAGGCTGGTGGCGATGAGGGGGCGGTTGAGGGCTGCCTCGAAGCGATCTGCCATTGTTGGGTCGGCAAGCGTGTCGGCTTGGTTGAGCATGACGCGTGCGGTGCTGAGTCCCAGCGCCTGCATCTCGGCATTGAGCACCTGGGCGACGCGCTCGGGCGTGGCGATGTCGGTAGGCTCGCAGCCGCAGCGCTCGCAGAAGAGCTCGGGGCGGTGGACAACCTCGGCGACGGGCCTGCCCAGCCCCGAGGCGCCGACGACCCAGACAACGTTTGCCGTGGCGGCGGGAATTACCGGCTCCCAGGCGGCATGCGCCTTGAGCGGGAGTCGCTTGCTGCCATCTGCCTCGGCCAACACATAGTCAAAGCGCTGCGCCAGCTGGTCGAGCGGCTCAGCGGGGGCGGAGAGCTTGCCTGTCTCCGGGTCCAAAACACCCGCCTGGCAGATGCTTCCGCGGACAAGTCCCGCGCATGCCTCGCAGGTGCAGCCGGGAACATGCGGGATCCCCGGCTTCCAAGGCGCGGCGTCCAGGCGACGGCTCGACCCGTCCCATGGCACGCCGGCGACGGGAAACATGTGCGTGGTGGTGCAGAGGAGCACGCGGCCGCCAGCGCGCATGAGCTCGAGACCCAGCGTCTTTAGCAAGGTCGACTTACCGCCACTGCCGATAATTGCGGTAATGCCCGGCTCGATCTTGAGCGCGGAGGCAAGGTTTCCGCTCGTCGTTTCCATCTGTTCACCGCCGTATAATACTGTGATAATAAATAATCATCAGAGTAGCGGTCGAACCGCTTTTGCTCTGCTCAAACCGTAGCACAGGGAGGTGCCCCGGGAATGCTCGTTTATGTTCGCGGCGCCGGCGATATCGCCACGGGCGTCGCCGCTCGCTTGGTGCGCTCCGGCGTGTCGGTCGTTATGGCCGATATCGCGGTTCCCACGTGCATCCGTCGCACAATCTGTTTTTGCGAGGTCATTCGCCTGGGCGAGGTCGAGGTCGAAGGCATTCGCGCTCGCTTGGCACAGACGCCGGCTGAGGCGCTTGCGATTACCAAGGCTGGAGACGTCGCCGTTGTAGTGGACCCCCAGGCCAAGATGCTCGGCGAGTTGAAACCCGCGGCTGTGGTCGACGCGATTTTGGCTAAGCGCAACTTGGGCACCACGCGCGACATGGCGCCTGCCGTCATCGCCGTGGGGCCGGGCTTTACCGCGCCGGTTGACTGCGACGCCGTGGTCGAGACCATGCGCGGGCATTTTCTCGGCCGTGTCATTACCCAAGGTTCGCCCCAGCCCAACACGGGCGTGCCGGGCATGATCGCCGGCTATGGCAAGGAGCGCGTTATCCACAGCCCCGCCGCCGGCATGTTTCGGTCCGACCGCACCATCGGCGACATCGTGAGCGCCGGAGACGTGATCGGGTATGCGGGTGATACTCCCATGGTCACGCAGATCGATGGCTGTCTGCGCGGGCTTTTGGCGAACGGCGTGCAGGTGACTGAGGGCTTTAAATGCGCCGACGTCGATCCGCGCGGCGATGCCAGCTATATCAACTATATTTCGGACAAGGCGACGTCGGTCGGCGGCGGCGTGCTCGAGGCACTCGCTATGCTCACCGATGTCTTTAGAGGATAGAAGGCGGCAATGGAAAAGCTCGATGTGGTGAATGCGGCGCTTGCCGCCCTGCGTGCTGGCGAGACGTGCGAGCTCGTGGTCGTGGCCGGCACGGCGGGGTCATCGCCGCGCGGCGTGGGCGCCTGGATGGCCGTCTTTGCCGATGGCAGCCAAGCGGGCACCATCGGCGGCGGCAAGATTGAGCTCTTTGCGCTGGACGAGGCGCGCGAGCTGCTGGGCGCAGGGCAATCGCGTCTGGTCCGCTACACCATGGGCGGCGAGAACTCCGATACCGGCATGATCTGCGGCGGAGCCATCTGCCTGTGCTATCTGCACCTGGATGTATCGCAGGCGCCGTTGTTCCAGTCGATTGCCGACGTCTTGGCGTATCGACGCATCGGCGACTTCGTCATCGACTTTGAGCCGTTTATCGCGAGCGCGCTCGAGGGCGATGTGGCCAAGTACCATGGCGAGGAGTCGCGCCGCACCATAATGGGCTGCCCCGAGCTTTCGCTGGTGGAGGAGGGGAGTAGGGTCACCTACACCAACGCCGCCTCTGAGATTCCTCCCGCGCACATCGAGACGCTCTGCCCCGAGGGCCTGACCTATATCTTTGGCTGCGGACACGTGGGTGCTGCGACGGCGCGGGTGCTCACGGCGGCGGGCTTTGCCGTCGTGGCCTGCGACGATCGCCCGGGCACGTTGACGCCCGAATGGGTGCCCGGTGTCTACGACCGTCGTCTGGTCGACTACAAGAACCTGAGCAAGCAGTGCCCCATCGGCCCGCGTGACCTAGTGGTCGTCGCCACAGCAGGTCACAAGTCCGATATCGACGTGGTGATTCAGGCCATGCGTGCCAAGCCTACCTATCTGGGTTGCCTGGGTTCGCGCCGCAAGACGGCCTTTGTGCGCGCCCGCCTGGAGCAGGAGGGCTTTACGCAGGAGCAGATTGACGGACTGCACCTGCCGATCGGTGTCGCCATCGAGGCCGAGGACCCCGAGGAGATCGCCATCTCCATCGCTGCCGAGATGATTCACCTGCGCCGCACCAAGCTCGTCCCCCGCAAGCGCTAATCGCATCCCCATATATGAGTTGCGGTGAAATGCGGACTGTTTAAGCCTGTTAAGCCGTCAAACGGTCCCTATTTCACCGCAACTGCCATTTTCCTCCGTCCCCTAGGGATCGATATGTGCGGGGGAGTTGTGGAGTTGTGCAGGCAGACGAGGTTTTTCTGGAAATACGCTCCCGATGCGCGTATAGTACCGATTGTTTTGTCGGCTCCTGCTGCGTCGAGTCCAAACCGCAAAATGCCATGAGCGGCACGGATGCAGTCAGGAGGCACGAGGACAACCCACCGTGGCCACGCCCCGTGCTTAAAACCCCAAGAAGGAGTGAACAATGGCAGAAGAGAAGTATGTGCCGCGTCTGAAGACCAAGTACAACAACGAGGTCAAGCAGCAGCTTCAGGACAAGTTCCAGTACGAGAACGTCATGATGATCCCCAAGTTTGAGAAGATCGTCGTGAACATGGGTGTCGGCGAGGCCGCTACCGATTCCAAGGCCATCGACGGTGCCGTGCGCGACCTGCGCGCCATCACCGGCCAGCAGCCGATGATCACCCGTGCCCGCAAGTCCATCGCTACCTTCCGCCTGCGCGCTGGTATGCCGATCGGCTGCAAGGTTACCCTGCGTGGCGACCGTATGTGGGAGTTCTTCGATCGTCTGACCTCCGTCGCGATCCCCCGTATCCGCGACTTCCGCGGCATCTCCGCCAAGAGCTTCGACGGCCGTGGTAACTTCTCCATGGGCGTCACCGAGCAGCTCATCTTCCCCGAGATCGACTTCGATTCCGTCGATCACCAGCGTGGTATGGACATCACTTTCGTGACCACCGCCAACACCGATGAGGAGGCCAAGGCCCTTCTGGACGCCTTCGGTTTCCCGTTCAAGAAATAGGTTCACCTGCCCTATAAGCGCCGTTCCCACAAGGGGGCGGCGTTTGGGGCGAACAATACTCTATGTGAGGAGGATATAAGTGGCTAAGACATCGATGATCGTCAAGTGCAATCGCAAGCAGAAGTTCTCTACTCGTGAGTACACGCGCTGCCAGCGCTGCGGCCGTCCGCACTCTGTGTACCGCAAGTTCGGCCTGTGCCGTGTCTGCTTCCGCGAGCTTGCACTCAAGGGCGAGCTTCCCGGCGTTAAGAAGGCCAGCTGGTAAGTCACTACCAGCGTTTCAAGCATCCGTTTGGAACAGGGAAAACGCGCTAGTTAGGCTTTGCCGTTAAGGGCGGCGAAGAACCAAGAGCACGTGTTCATCAAGAACGAAGGAGAATCTGTATGAACCTTACAGACCCGATCGCAGATATGCTTACGCGCATCCGTAACGCTAACTCTGTGAACAAGGCCACGGTCTCCATGCCGAGCAGCAAGAAGCTCGTCGAGATCGCTCGTGTTCTGCACGAGGAGGGCTACATCGAGGGCTACGATGTCGAGGACACCGTTCCCCAGAAGACTCTGCACATCACGCTTAAGTATGGTCCCAAGAAGGCTAAGGTCATCAACGGCATCCGCCGCATTTCCAAGCCGGGCCTGCGTAAGTACACCGGCGTTGCCGACATGCCCCGCGTCCGCGGTGGCCTTGGTACCGCCATTATTTCCACCAGCCATGGCGTCATGACCGACCGCGATGCTCGCAAGCACAACGTCGGCGGCGAGATCATCGCTTACGTCTGGTAATTCGCTCGGTAGGTAGAAGGAAAGGAGATCACCGTGTCTCGTATCGGTAATAAGCCTGTCCAGATTCCCGCCGGAGTCGAAGTGGCAGTCAACGGCAACAACGTTGTCGTCAAGGGCCCCAAGGGCCAGCTCGAGCTCGATGTCTTTGAGAAGCTCGCTATCAACGTCGAGGACAACGTCCTCACCGTTTCCCGTCCCGACGACGAGCGTGAGACCCGTGCCCGTCACGGCCTCACCCGCGCCCTCATCCACAACATGGTTGTTGGCGTTTCCGAGGGCTTCGAGAAGAAGCTCGAGCTCGCCGGCGTCGGTTACCGCGTGCAGCAGAAGGGCAAGAACCTCGAGTTCTCCCTGGGCTTCTCGCACCCCGTGATCGTCGAGGCTCCCGAGGGCATCACCTTCGAGGTTCCCGACAACACCCACGTGAACGTCAAGGGTATCAACAAGCAGCAGGTCGGTCAGATCGCCGCTGAGATCCGCGGCCATCGTCCTCCCGAGCCTTACAAGGGCAAGGGTATCCACTACGTTGGCGAGCACATCCGCCGCAAGCTGGGTAAGGCCGCCAAGTAGTCGTAACCGACTCACTCGCATAAGACCAGCACCCCGTCAGGTGCTGGCAAGATCAACCTTTTTAGGAGTTTACGTATGAACAAGCATAAGGCGAAGCTGGAAGGCCTCAAGCGTCGTCAGCGTCGTGTTCGCGGCAAGGTCTCGGGTACCTCCGAGCGTCCGCGTCTTCGCGTGACCCGTACTAACGCCAACATCTATGCCCAGATCATCGACGACAGCAAGGGCTCCAGCCTGACGCTTGTCTCTGCCTCGACCCTCGAGGCCGAGTTCAAGGGCACCCACACCTCGAACAAGGAGGCTGCGGAGAAGGTCGGTCAGCTCGTTGGCAAGCGTGCCATCGAGGCCGGCATCACCAAGGTCGCCTTCGATCGCGGTGGCCGTATCTACCATGGCCGCGTCAAGGCCCTCGCCGACGGTGCTCGTGCCGCCGGTCTCGAGTTCTAGGAGGTATGTAGCACATGGCTCGTAATCAGAAGCAGCAGCGCGAGGCCTCCGAGTTCGAGGAGCGCGTCGTTTACATCAACCGCGTGTCGAAGACCGTCAAGGGTGGTCGTCGCATGAGCCTCGTCGCTCTCGTCGTCGTTGGCGACGGCAAGGGCAACGTCGGCGTTGGCATGGGCAAGTCCGCTGAGGTGCCCCTGGCCATCTCCAAGGCGTCTCTCGATGCCAAGAAGAACATGTTCCACGTGCCGGTGACCGAGCAGGGCACCATCCCGCACGAGGTTCTCGGCCACTTTGGTGCCGGCCGCATCATCATCAAGCCCGCTGTCGAGGGTACCGGCGTTATCGCCGGCGGCGCTGTGCGTCCCCTCTTCGAGCTTGCTGGCATCAAGAACGTCCTGTCCAAGTCCCTCGGTACCGACAACGGCCTCAACATCATCAAGGCTGCCGTCGAGGGCCTCAAGGAGCTCTCCAGCCCTGAGGACGTCGCGGCTCGCCGTGGCCTGACGGTCTCCGAGATGTTCGTCGGTAAGGAGAACTAAGCATGGCTGACACCATCAAGATCAAGCAGGTCCGCAGCACCAACGGTTGCAAGCAGGACCAGGTCCGTACTGTCCGTGCCCTCGGTCTCCACAGGATCCGCGAGGTTCGCGAGATTGCTGACAACGAGTCCGTCCGCGGCATGATCTTCAAGGTCAAGCACCTTGTCGAGATTGTAGAGGAGTAGCAAATGCAGCTTCACGATCTTACTCCCGCGCCCGGTTCCACCAAGAACCGCAAGCGCGTCGGCCGTGGCAATTCTTCGGGTCACGGCACCACTTCTGGCCGCGGTCAGAAGGGCCAGGGCTCTCGCTCTGGCGGCACCAAGGGTGCCGGCTTCGAGGGTGGCCAGACTCCGCTGGCTATGCGCCTGCCCAAGCTTCCGGGCTTCCGCAACCCCCGTCGTATCGAGTACACCGCTGTTAACGTTGAGCGTCTCGAGCGTAAGTTCGAGGACGGCGCTGTGATCGACGGTGCCGCTCTTAAGGCCGCTCGCATCACCAAGAGCGAGTTCGAGCCCGTCAAGGTGCTCGGCAATGGTGAGCTCACCAAGAAGTTCACGGTCAAGGTCGACAAGGTCAGCGCTTCTGCGCAGGCCAAGATCGAGGCCGCTGGCGGAAAGGTCGAGCTGCCGTGCTAAATGGTCTTAAGAATGCTTTCCGCATCAAAGAATTGCGCGAAAAGATTCTTTTTACCATAGCTATGCTCGTCGTGTACCGCATTGGTGCGCACGTTCCTGTGCCCGGCATTCCCTTCCAGGGGATGCTGGGCCTTTTCTCGACCGATAACAATTCGGTCGCCGCAGGTGCTATGGCCCTCCTGAATCTTTTCTCTGGCGGCGCGTTGAGCTATGTGTCGGTGTTTTCGCTGGGCATCATGCCTTACATCACCAGCTCGATCATCCTCCAGATGCTCCAGGCCGTCGTGCCTTCCCTGCACGAGCTTGCCCGCGAGGGCGAGGTCGGTCAGACCAAGATTACGCAGTATTCGCGTTACCTCACCTTGGCTCTGGCCATCCTCAACTCCGTGGGTTACCTCTTCCTCTTTAAGAGCTTCGGCATTAGCTTCAACGGCGCCGGCGCTCCCGAGATCATCTTCGACCTCATGGTCGTCGGCACGCTCACCGCGGGTGCCATGCTGATCATGTGGATTGGTGAGCTCATCACCCAGCGTGGTATCGGCAATGGCATGTCGCTGATCATCTTTGCGAACATCATGGCCGGTCTGCCGCAGGCTATCTTCTCCAGCACCGAGGGCAATGCCGGTGGCATCATCACCATGGTGATCATCTGCGCCATCATCCTGCTGGTTATTCCGCTGATCGTTTTCCTTGAGCGCGGCCAGCGCCGCATCCCGGTCTCCTATGCCAAGCGCGTTGTTGGCCGTCGCATGATGGGTGGCCAGACCACCTACCTGCCCATCAAGGTCAACACCGCGGGCGTCGTGCCGATCATCTTCGCTTCGGCGCTGCTGTACTTCCCGGCTCAGATTGCCGTGTTCTTCCCCGGCATCGGCTGGATCCAGGCAGTTGCCTCTGCGCTTTCAACTGGTTGGCTCAACTGGGTGCTTAATGTTGTCCTCATCGTGTTCTTCGCGTACTTCTACACCTCCATGGTGTTCAACCCCGATGACACGGCCGACAACCTTAAGAAGCAGGGCGGCTTTATTCCGGGCGTGCGTCCGGGTAGGGCTACCGCGGCCTACATCAAGAACGCGCTCAACAAGATCACGCTTCCCAGCGCTGTCTTTTTGGCGCTCATCGCCATCGTGCCTTCGATCATCTTCTCCTTCACGGGTAACCATCTGATCCAGGCATTTGGCGGCACGTCCATCCTCATCATGGTCGGCGTCGTGCTCGACACGGTCGACAAGCTCGAAGGCCAGATCAAGATGTATGATTACGATGGATTCTTTAAATAGGCTAGAGGAGGATTGCTCATGAACCTCGTATTGCTCGGAGCTCCGGGTGCCGGCAAGGGCACCGTTGCACAGGAGCTCGTCGCCGAGTTTGGCGTCGCTCACATTTCCACGGGCGACCTGCTGCGTGCTGCCGTCAAGGGTGGCACCGAGCTTGGTATTCAGGCTAAGAAGTACATGGACGCCGGCGAGCTCGTTCCCGACCAGCTCGTGATCGACCTTGTCAAGGAGCGCCTTGCCGCCGATGACGCCCAGCAGGGCTTCATCCTCGACGGTTTCCCGCGCAACACTGCCCAGGCTGTGACGCTCGATTCCGAGCTCTCCGCCATGGGTCGCGAGATCGACTGCGCCCTTCTGGTCGACGTGGCCCCCGAGGTCATCATCGACCGTCTGTCTTCGCGTCGCACCTGCCGCGCCTGCGGTTACACCGGCACCGCTGCCGATGCTACCTGCCCCAAGTGCGCCGGCGAGATGTATCAGCGCGACGACGACAAGCCCGAGACCATCAAGAACCGTCTCGACGTCTACGAGAAGTCCACGAGCCCGCTCGTCGATTACTATCGTGGCCAGGGTCTGCTCAAGTCGGTCAACGGTGACCAGGCTCGCGAGACCGTATACGGGGACGTCAAAGAGGCTCTCGGTCTATGATCAAGATTAAGTCTGCAACGCAAATTGAGCAGATGAAGAAGGCAGGAGCGCTATCTAAGATGGCGCTCCGCCACGTTGGAGCCATGGTCCGCCCTGGTGTTTCGACCTTTGAGCTTGATCAGCTTGCGGAGCAGATTATCCGCATGCATGGAGGCATCCCGGCCTTTAAGGGCTACGGCGGGTTCCCCGGTACCATTTGTGCATCGATCAACGATGCCGTGGTGCACGGTATTCCCAATCCCGACATGATCCTGCGCGATGGCGATATCATCTCCATCGATACGGGTGCCGTTGTCGACGGTTGGGTCGGCGATAACGCTTGGACGTTTTTCGTCGGTACCCCCACGCCCGAGGCCAAGGCCCTGTGCGAGGTTACGCGCGATTGCCTTAAGGCTGCCATCGAGCAGGCTGTTCCCGGTAACCATATTGGGGACATTGGTTATGCCGTCCAGTCCCTCGCCGAGTCTCACGGCTATGGCGTGCTTCGCGATTATGTGGGGCACGGTATTGGCCATGTGATGCACGAGGACCCCAACGTTCCGAACTACGGAAAGAAGGGGAGGGGCGTTCGTCTCCAGGCCGGTATGGTCATTGCCATCGAGCCGATGGTCACGATGGGATCCAATCATGTGAGCACGGGCTCCGATGGTTGGATCGTCACGACCAACGACCACCTGCCCGCCGCGCACTACGAGAACACCGTCGCCATTACCGATGACGGCCCGGTGATTCTTACTACCGACGCGCAAGGCGCTTGGTGCTCCTTGCAAGGAGGCGAGATGTAGAGGCCGCGTTCAAATTCGTCGGCATTTACATTTCAAAGTAACAAGTTTCACTTAGTTGTGGAGCCATTACGAAGATATTACGATACGTGCACGCGTATTGTAGAATACTCAATCGCTGTCGTTTTCTAGAGAAAGATGATTGCTTGTGAAGAAGGAAGACGCAATTGAGCTCGAGGGTACGGTAAAGGAACCGCTGCCCAACGCCATGTTTAAGGTTGAGCTCGAGAACGGTCATTCGGTTCTGTGCAACATTTCTGGCAAGATCCGAATGAATTACATCCGTATTCTCCCCGGTGACAGGGTTGTCGTGGAGCTTTCCCCGTACGACCTGACCCGCGGCCGCATCACCTATCGCTATAAATAGCGGCACGCATACACGCACTCCTTTTCCGACTGCAGGCTTAGCTCAACCTACGGTCGGATTGTGTGTGAAGACCAGCCATAGTTTTAAACGCCTGCGGCTGGGCGAGTAGATAGTAGGGAAGTAGTTTGAGCGCTACCGAAAGGAAGAACGATGAAGGTACGTCCTTCGGTCAAGAAGATGTGCGATAAGTGCAAAATCATTAGGCGCCATGGCAAGGTCCTCGTCATTTGCGAGAACCCCCGTCATAAGCAGCGTCAGGGTTAAGAGAGGAGACTACGTTGGCCCGTATTAATGGTGTCGACCTCCCGCGTGAGAAGCGCGTTGAGATCGGTCTGACCTACATTTACGGCATCGGCCGCACCACTGCGACGAAGATTTGCGTCGAGTGCAACGTTAACGTGGATACGCGCGTTAAGGACCTCACCGAGGATGAGGTTAACGCCATCCGCGATTATATCGACAAGAACCAGATCATGGTTGAGGGCGACCTCCGCCGTGAGCGCAACCAGAACGTCAAGCGCCTTATGGACATCGGCTGCAACCGCGGCCTTCGTCACCGCAAGGGCCTCCCGGTCCGCGGCCAGCGCACCCACACTAACGCTCGTACCCGCAAGGGCCCGAAGCGTCAGATCGGTGCTAAGAAGAAGAAATAAGGAGCGCTAGATAGATGGCTACTGCTAAGAAGAACGTTCGCGCTGCCCGTCTGAAGCGCGCGGACCGTAAGAACATTTCCGTGGGCCAGGCTCACATTCGTTCTACGTTCAACAACACGATCGTTTCGATCACCGATCCCCAGGGCAACGTCATTTCCTGGAAGTCGGCTGGCCAGGTGGGCTTCAAGGGCTCCCGTAAGTCCACGCCGTTCGCTGCCCAGATGGCTGCCGAGGCTGCTGCCAAGCAGGCCATGGAGCACGGTATGAAGAAGGTTTCCGTCTTCGTCAAGGGCCCCGGCTCCGGTCGTGAGACCGCCATCCGCTCCCTCCAGGCTGCTGGCCTCGAGGTCTCGAGCATCCAGGACAAGACCCCCATCCCGCACAACGGCTGCCGCCCCAAGAAGCGTCGCCGCGTGTAACTGAAAGGATCGTATCAATATGGCAATCGACAGGACTCCTGTTCTTAAGCGCTGCCGTCAGCTCGGGATCGATCCCGCTGAGCTCGGTTACAGCAGCAAGAAGGAATCTATCCGTCAGCCCAAGCGCCGTCGCAAGGAATCTGAGTACGGCATGCAGCTGCGCGAGAAGCAGAAGGTCAAGTTCATCTATGGCGTTCTGGAGAAGCAGTTCCACGGCTACTTCAACAAGGCCCGTAAGATGAACGGCGTCACCGGTGAGAACCTCATGATCATCCTTGAGTCTCGCCTCGACAACGTCGTCTTCCGTCTTGGCTTCGCCCGCACCCGCAAAGAGGCTCGTCAGTCCGTCCGTCACGGTCACTTCACCGTGAACGGCAAGCGCGTGGACATCCCGTCCTACCGCGTCAAGGCCGGTGACGTCGTCGCTGTCGGCGAGAAGTTCCGTGACCTCCTCCCCATCAAGGAGGCCCTGATTTCCTCCGAGCGTTTCGAGGTCCCTGGCTGGCTCGAGGTCGATATCGAGAAGCTGTCTGGTAACGTGCTCGCTCTGCCGACGCGTGAGCAGATCAGCGGTGATATCAACGAGCAGCTCATCGTCGAGCTCTACTCTAAGTAGTCCATCCGGGCTGCTGAGGCTGGAGGTAATACATGTCAGAATTCATTAGGCCTCAGGTTCAGGTCGAAGAGATTAACGAGACGTCTGCTCGTGTCTCCGTTGAGCCGCTCGAGCGTGGCTACGGCGATACGCTGGGTAACTCCCTTCGTCGCGTTCTTCTGTCCTCGCTCGAGGGTGCCGCCGTCGAGGCTATTCAGATCGATGGCGCGCAGCACGAGTTCATGACCATCCCTAACATGGTCGAGGATGTCACCGACATCGTCCTGAATGTCAAGGGTCTTGTCTTCAGGGCTCTCGGCACGACCGACGAGGCGACCGCCACCATTTCGGTTGACGGCCCCTGCGAGGTCACCGGTGCGGACTTCTTTATTCCGTCCGAGTTTGAGCTGGTCAACCCCGAGCAGCACATCGCTACGCTCACCGAGGGCGGCCATCTCACCATGAGCATGCGCATCGGCTATGGCCGCGGCTATGTCTCTGGCGAGGCTAACAAGCGCGACAACGATCCCATCGGTGTGATCCACGTCGACTCGCTGTACTCGCCGGTGTCCCGTTGCGCCAAGCTCGTTGAGGCTTGCCGTGTCGGTCAGCACACCGACTACGACCGCCTTGTCCTCGAGATCGAGACCAACGGCTCCATCGCTCCGCGCGACGCCGTGGTCCAGGCTGCCAATATCATCAACCAGCATATGGCTGCCTTTATGAACCTTGCCGAGACCCCCGAGGTCGAGGAGGAGGCTTCGATCTTCGCTCCCGAGGTCACCAACGACAACGCCGAGCTGGACAAGCAGATCGAGGATCTGGACCTTTCCGTCCGTTCCTACAACTGCCTTAAGCGCGCCAGCATTCACTCGGTCCGACAGCTCGTTGAGTTCTCGGAGAACGATCTGCTCAACATCCGTAACTTCGGTGTTAAGTCGATCGAGGAAGTGAAGGACAAGCTAGAGTCCATGGGCCTGAGCCTGAAGGCTTAATGCTTCGCATATTTGAGGAGAAACTAGACCATGCGTCACAACGTTAAGAAGGGCCTGAAGCTCGGCACCGATGCGAGCCACACCAAGGCCATGAAGAAGAGCCTTGCTAAGGCCCTCTTCGAGAACGACCGCATCAAGACCACCGAGACCCGCGCTAAGGCGCTGCGTTCGGTCGTCGATCCGATCATCACCTGGGCCAAGAAGGGCGACCTGCACTCTCGTCGTCTGGCCATCGCCAAGCTCGGCGATAAGCAGCTCGTTGCCGAGATCTTCGACAAGGCTGCTCAGGGCATGTGGCAGGACCGCAACGGCGGTTACACCCGCATCATGAAGCTCGGTAACCGCAAGGGCGACAACGCTCCCATCGTTATCATGGAGCTCGTCACCGAGCCTTGCACGCCTAAGGCCAAGAAGGCTGCTCCGGCCCCCAAGAAGGCCGCTGCTCCCAAGAAGGTCGAGGCCGTCGAGGAGGCTCCTGCTGAGGAGACCGCTGAGTAGACAATCCGTCTGCATAGGCTATATTCGAGGGGTACGTTCGCGTACCCCTCTTTTTTTGTCGCAATACCGTTGATTGTTTGTTGGGAGCGTCCATGACCGCGCCGTCTGATTTCAATTCGATTCCAGAGCTCGATGCCACGCTCGTATTCCGTGTTGCCTATGATGGCTCGTCCTATAGCGGATTTGCAGAGCAGCCGGGTCAGACGACCGTTGCGGGCGAGTTGCGCCGCGCTATCGAGACGCTGCTGCGCCGCCCGATCGATCTGACGTGTGCGGGGCGTACCGATGCCGGCGTGCATGCGGTGGCTCAGTACATTAGCGTGCCCGTAACGGACGCTGAACTTGCTCTGACGCGCCGTAGATGGCTGAGGGCTATGGATGCCCTGTTGCCCAAAGATATCGCCATAAACGAGGTCTACAGGGCCCGTAAAGGCTTTTCTGCTCGCTTTGACGCGCGGTCCCGTACGTATACGTACCGTATTGCCGATCGCGATGCGCGCCCCGTGCTCTCGCGCGGCGCTGTGTGGTGGCATCGCTATCCCCTCGACGTCGATGCGATGGCGGCCGCCTGCCCTGCGCTTTTGGGCGAGCAGGACTTTAAGAGCTTTTGCAAGGTGGCATCTGCCGTGGGCAAGCCCACGCATCGCTGCGTGATGCGTGCCGAGTTTGGCCACGAGGTCGCTTTTGGCGAGGATATCCTGACCTTCACCATCGAGGGCAATGCGTTTTTGCACTCGATGGTGCGTACCATTGTAGGAACGCTCGTGGAGATTGGCATGCATCGTCGCGATCCCGAGTGGATGCGCGAGGTCATTGATGCCTGCGACCGTACCGCCGCGGGTCCCACGGCGCCTGCCTGCGGCCTTACGTTTATGGGTGTGGATTACGGCCCCGACGAGCTTGTCGTACTCGACTAGGGGAGTGCTCGACGTGTCGTGCGTCGACACCTGTCATCTGTGGGCTGCGCGTGTGCAACATCTGTTCTTGGCGTGCAATGCAACCGGTGTCTCATTGCTTTTATTGCCGGGGTGTACCATGAACCACGGTTTGATTCATTGCTGTCGAGAGGACGGATAATTTGGTTCGACGTGGCTCGCATCCGCGACTTTCGGTGATCCTTGTGGTAGAAGGTTCGCCCAGCTATGCGATGCGTGCGCTCGAGAGTATCCAGAACCAAGACCTCTACGATTTGCAGATTGTCGTTGTCTGTCGCGATACTGCGCCCGGTGTGCGCCATTCGCTTCAAGTTGCTGCCGACAGGGACATCCATATTGATTTGATTGACGTCGAGGACGCGACGCGCGGCGCGTGTCTTCGTGCCGGTTTTGCTGCCTCGCGCGGCTCTCAAATCATCGCCATGAACGCCGATGAGTGGTTTGCTCCGCAATCCCTTTCCAAGATGGTCGATATCGCGTGCGATACTGCGGCAGACATAGCGTTCCCCACGGTGTCGCTCGACCGCTATGATGCACATCGAGAGCGCCATTCGCGCGTCTTGGATGCTGCCTCTATTGCCATAGAAGACGAGTCTTCTATGGTGACTGGGCTGCTCCAGTTGATTTTGGGCGGCCTAGTCGCTCAGACCTCTGGCGTGATGTATAGCCGTCCGCTGTTTGAGGCATGCCTGTCGCGCGGCAAGGCGTACCGTACGGTTGAGTTTATGGCTTATGCGCTTTCGCAGACACGATGCGTGTCCGGATGCGGCGACGCTTGTTTCCACGCGGCGGCGCCTAAGCTTACAGATGCCTTTGATCCCACCATGTATGCCAAGGTATCCGATGACACCCGGGCGCTCGACGAGCTTACGGACTCACTCTCGGAAGCAGATAGCGGTGGTCGGCTCAAGCTGGCAAGCCAAAAGTTCTACTTTGCCGGACTGGTCGCCTGCATCGAGAATTTGTGTCTGAGCCCGCATGGAGTGTCGTCAATCGAGCGTTCCGCCCGCATGCGTGATATGCTCGAGGCGCCTCGAACCCGTCAGATGGTCGCCGCGCTCAAGGACAACCATCGGGGACTGGGCCTGTTGTTTGGGCCGATCGCCAGCGCTAAGCCCGCGCGCTGCGTGATGTGTACGCATCTGGCAGCTTTTCTTAACCGGACGGGCGCAAAAACCGCCTAAACGGCTCATTACGAAACAAACTTGCATAGAATTGTTTCGAAATGCGTTCTTATACACAAAAGCCTTCAAATAGCGTTAAACTATTCAATCACTGATTGATTGTCTCCGCCATCTTTTGGAGAGAGGGTTTGTATGGCTAAAAAACGCAATGGGCGCCAGGATGCCATTAGAGATATTGTGCGCAATAAGGATGTCCGCACGCAGCGCGTGCTGGTTGATGAGCTCCGTGCTATGGGCTTTGATTGCACGCAGGCGACTGTCTCTCGCGATATTGCCGACATGGGGCTGCGTAAGCTCCCTGAGGGCATCTATGTTCTGGCAGAGGATTTGCACCTGCAGCGTATGGTTTCCGAGCTCGTAACGGGCGTTCTGCGTACCGATAATCTGGTTATGATCAAGGCTCAGCCTGGCACGGCTTCCGGCATCGCCGCCGCCGTTGATGCGGCAGAGTTGCCCGATGTGCTTGGCTCGCTTGCCGGCAACGATACGATTTTGGTTATTGCCCAGACGGCCGAGGACGGCGAGCGTCTCGAGGCGCTGATCAATAAGTTGAGCAATTCTCGCAAGTAGGTGTGCGGCTCGTGCGCTCGGCATTGTGTGCGCTGACATAGTGGCTTGTAAGGGGTATCGACGTTGGTCGGTACCTCTTTTTGTTTGCCGGTATAAAGACCGCCCACCAGGTCGCTTCAAACTAAAAGGCCCCGAGCAGTTCAATAAGCTGCTCGGGGCCTTGTTGGCTTTAGTCGCGTACTTCTTAGCCGACCGTATCGTCAGGCGTGGGCGAGGGGTCGGGAGTGGGCGTAGGCGTAGGCGTGCCGCCATCGCCGCCGGTCGAACCACCAGTGGAGCCGCCCGTCGAGCCACCGGTCGTACCGGTGCCGCCGGTGGTGTCGCCGCCCGTGGTCTCGGTGGTCGTGGTCGTCGTGGTAGTCGTTGTGGTGGTTTCCTCTTCCTCTTCCTCTTCGTCCTTGTCCTTGTCGTCGTTCTCCGACTTCTTGGTGTTGTTGGTGCCGTAGAACTTCCAGACGCTGTTGTTCTTGTAGGTGGGCGCCGTTCCGGTCGCAAACTCCTCGCGCTCGGTACCGGTCAGAACGGTGTTCATAAACCGCTTAAAGACAGGCAGGTTGGTGCTGTCGCCCAGCAGGTCCGTGCCGTACTTTTGGATGGGGATCTCGCCCGCGGAATAGCCGGTCCACAGGGCGCATGCCAGCTGCGGGGTATAGCCGCAGAACCACAGGTTGGTGGTGTTGTCGGTGGTGCCCGTCTTGCCGGCATAGGGCTGGTTGACACTCAGGGCGCCGGCAGCACCGGTGCCGCCACCCTGCATAACACCGGTCAGAACATCGGTCACCGCTGCCGCCTCGCCGGTGGAGAGGACCTGCGTTGGGTTGTCAGTGTGCTGATACAGAACGGAGCCGGTACGCGAGTCGATCTCGGTGATGGCAATGGGCTGGCGATAATAGCCGCCGTTGGCAAACGTGGCGTATGCAGACGCCATTTCGAGCGGTGAAATGGAACCGGTACCGAGCGTCATGACGGGGACGTCCTCGATATTGTCCTTGTCAGGATCGATGCCGAGCTTTTTGACGAGCGAGATAATCTTGTTGTTACCGATGGCTTCGGCTACCTGAATGTAACCGGTGTTGGAGGAATACGCCGTTGCCTGCTTGAGCGTGATGTTGCCGTAGCTCTGGTTGGCGTAGTTCTGCACCTTGGTCGTGGTGCCCTTTGCCGTAAGCGGCGAGTTGCAATTGAGGGTGACGTTGGGGTTCATGCCATTTTGGATGGCAGTTGCAAGCGTAAAGGCCTTAAACGTAGAGCCTACGGGACGCTTGGCCGTGGCGTGGTTCACGTGATTCTCATCGGCGTTGTAGTCGTACCCGCCAACCATGCACTTGATGTAGCCGGTCTTGGGGTCAACGACGACCATGCCCATATCCAGGCCATCGAGTCCGATCGTGTCGAGCTGGGATCGCACCGCCTCCTCGGCCACCTGCTGCATCGTGGGGTCGATGGTGGTTTTGACGGTCAGGCCGCCCTTAAAGAGCACGTCGGTGGAGAACTCCTGCTCGAGCAGCTGCTTGACGTAGGAGACAAAGTAGGGCTGAGAATACACGTCGACGCCGCTGCCCGAAATCTCGGTCACATTAAGGGTGATGGGCTCAGCCTGCGCGGCATCGTGCTCCTCCTGCGTGATATGGCCCAGGCGCAGCATATTGTCCAGAACCTTGTTGCGGCGGGAGAGCGCCAGGTCGGGGTTGACCGTGGGGTCGTACTGCGATGGGGAGTTGGGAAGACCGATCAGCAGGGCGGCCTCGCTCAGGGTGAGGTCGGCGGCACTCTTGGACAGATAGGTCTCGGCAGCGGCCTCGATGCCGTAGGCGCCATGGCCGTAGTAGATGGTGTTGAGGTACATCATGAGGATTTCGTCTTTGGAGTACATTTCCTCCATCTTGATGGCGATATAAGCCTCGCGCACCTTACGCTCGATGGTCGAGTCGAACTGCTCCTCCTGCAGGATGGTGTTGCGGACCAGCTGCTGGGTGATGGTCGACGCGCCCTCGTGGCCGCCGCCGAGCGTGGCCACCGCGGCGCGCGCGATACCCCAAAGGTCGATGCCGCCATGCTCGTAGAAACGCTCGTCCTCGACATCGACCGTGCCCTGTAAAACGTATGGGGAAACCTGGTCCTTGGTGATGGACTTGCGATTTTGGGTGTAGAAGCTGGCGATTTTGTTGCCGTTGCAGTCAACAATCTCGGTAGGCTCGCTGACCAGATAGGCGTTGGCGTCGGTGTAGTCGGGCAGATCGGACAGCCAACGGTTGACGTTGCCGATCATGCCGATGCCAAACGCTACGCCCGCGATAAGCATGAAGCCCAAAAACGAGAGCAGGATCATGGGAAGGGCATGCGTCTTGGAGCGACCGCGTCCCTGTCGTTGGCGAGGACCCATATATTGACCTCCAGGTATGTCGTGCCGGGCGTCAGGTGTGCTGCCGGGCAGGTTGGACATAAGTTATTACACGATAAACCAATCGGAGCGCGCGAGGTCTCGTGTATGCTGGTTGGCAGCAATTTTCAGAGTGAAAGCACACCTTGGTAAGGAGTTTGCCGATGGCGATTCGGCCGATGGAGGCGAGTGGACAATGCTCAAGCGGGCTGGCGGCGAAGGGAATAGCGCTACCCGAGTTGCTGGCGCCTGCCGGCGGGCTCGACCAGATGCTCGCGGCGATTGCGGCGGGTGCCGATGCCGTCTATGCGGGGCTGGACGGATTTAACGCTCGGGTGAGTGCGCATGGCTTTAGCGATGAAGAGTTCGCGCGCGGGTGTGCTGTGGCGCACGCCCATGGCGTGCGTGTCTACGTGACGCTCAACGTGTTTGTGTTCGATGATGAGCTTGCCGACGCCGTGGCGCTGGGGGCGCATGCGCATGCGTTGGGTGCCGACGCGCTGATTGTGGCCGATGCCGGGCTGGCTTGCGCGCTGCGTGCGGCGATTCCGGGAGTCGAGATTCACCTGTCCACCCAAGCGGGCGTTCATAGTGAGGGTGCCGTGCGGATGGCTGCCAAAGAGCTGGGAGTTGAGCGCGTGACGACGGCGCGCGAGCTGAGCGTGGCGGAGATTGAGGCACTTTGCGCCACTGGCGTGCCCATCGAGGTGTTCTGCCACGGCGCTATTTGCATTGGATACTCGGGCGCGTGCGGGTTCTCTGCCCTGCGACGCGAGCGCTCTGCGATGCGCGGTGATTGTACGCAGCCGTGCCGCCTGTCCTATGACTTGGTGGATGAAGCGGGAAAGAGCGTCGTTGCCGTCGAAGGCGACCGCCTGCTTTGTCCGCGTGACTATCTGGGCATTGCGCATCTGCCCGAGCTTGTTGTCGCTGGCGTGGCTTCGCTCAAGATCGAGGGCCGCATGAAGAATCCCGACTACGTCTTTAACGTGGTGAGGGTATGGCGTCGGGCGCTCGATATGCTGTGCGACGGCACGTGGGACGCCGATGCGGTGTCGGCGCTTGAGCGCGAGCTGGGAAGATCGTTCAACCGCGGCTTTACCGATGCGTATCTGCGGGGTCGCTCGGGCGCCGAGCTCATGAGCTTTGAGCGCGCGATCAACCAGGGCGTGCGCGTGGGCCACTTGGTGGCTGTGGGCCACGAAGAGGTGACGGTTGAGCTTGATGCCGCCGTGGCGGCGGGCGATACGCTCGAGATCCGGTTTTACCCGGGTGCCGACGCGCGTCCCGACGTGCCCAAGCGCTGGCCGCAGGTGCCCTGCCCCGTGGGTGCCGCGGCGGGGGAGCGCATCGTTGTCCATTGCAAGCGCAAGGTGGATGTGGGCTGCGAGGTCTATCTGATTCGCAGTGCCGGTGTGCTGGAGCAGACGGCGACGGTGCTGGAGCGTATGCGTGCCGAGGCGGACGCGGCTACACCGGCCGAGCGCGCCGTCAAGGTGTTGCCGCTCGGGGACATCGCTGCGGTGGGCGGCACGCCGGCACAGGGGCTGGCGAAGCCGGCTCCTGCCCGCTTGGTCTTTGCTTGGGAGCTGATGGATGCGGACCCGCGCGGTGAGCGCGACCTGTCCGATGCGACGGTGGTGCTCGACGAGGTCTGCCGCGCAGGCGATGCCGTGCGGACCCGATCGCTCATGCGCCGTGCGGGGCGTGTCGTCTGCCGCAATCTGGGGCAGGTGGCGATTGCCCGGGAGCTGGGCGTGTGCTTTGACGTGGCGGCGCCGGTGTTCTGCGCGAATCGGGCCACGCTTGCTTGGCTGCGGGGCCTTGGGGCGCGGCGCGTGTTTTTGCCTGCCGAGCTTGTCGCCAACAACGCGCAGCGCATTGCCGAGCTTGCTGCTTGCCCCGGAGTTTTGGGGCCCGTCGATGCCGACAGTCCCGAGCTTATGGTGTGCGAGCACTGCCTCCTGACCGCCGAGGGGACTTGCGCCACCGATGCGGCAGAGGGGCAGAGCCATTGTCGTGACTGCTCATGCCGTCAGCAAGCGCGCTATTTGGTCGAGCGCGACGGCACACGCTTGCCCATTGCCGTCGATGCGTGCGGTAGGACGAGGATTTTCCTGTCGTAGGTGCTGCATCGCGCCGATTTGGTTATCATAAGTGAGTTTATGAACTTCCAGCACCGCCATATCCGGTGAGGGTGCTATAGCAAAAGGAGGATACCCAATGCTGTCCGTTGACGAGCAAATGCGTATCATCACCTCGGGCGCTGCGAAGATCGTCCCCGAGGCCGACCTTCGTAAGAAGCTTGAGAAGGGCGAGCCCCTTAACATCAAGCTCGGCGTCGACCCCACCAGCCCCGACCTGCACCTGGGCCATGCCGTGCCCCTGCGCAAGATGCGCCAGTTCCAGGACCTGGGCCACAACGTCACCCTCATTATCGGCAACGGCACCGCGCTGATCGGCGACCCCTCGGGCAAGAACTCCACCCGCCCGCAGCTTTCGCAGGAGCAGATCGAGGCCAACGCCGAGACCTACGTGAGCCAGGCCATGAAGATCCTGGATCCCGAGAAGACCACCATCGTGCACAACGGTGACTGGATCTTGTCGATGGATCTGGCCGGTCTGCTGCAGGTGTGCTCCAAGTTCACCGTCGCCCGCATCCTCGAGCGCGATGACTTTACCAAGCGCTACCAGTCCCAGACGCCCATCGCGCTGCACGAGTTCCTCTATCCCGTGATGCAGGCGTACGACTCGGTCATGATCAAGGCCGACGTGGAGATGGGCGGCACCGACCAGCTCTTCAACCTGCTTGCCGGACGTGAGCTCATGGAGAAGATGGGCATGGAGCCCCAGATCGCGCTCACCATGCCGCTGCTCGAGGGCACCGATGGCGTGCGTAAGATGTCCAAGTCCTACGGCAACTACATTGGCCTGACCGACGCGCCCAAGGATATGTTCGGTAAGACCATGTCTATCCCCGACGAGATGATCGGCAAGTATTACCGTCTGGCAAGCTCGCTCACCCCGGCAGAGGTCGACAAGATCGACGCCGCCCTGGCCGATGGCTCTGCCGACCCCTATGAGCTCAAGCGTGCCCTGGGCCGTGACCTGTGCGACACCTACCACGGCGCCGGTGCCGGTGACGAGGCTCAGGCCGAGTTCGATCGCGTGTTCAAGGAGGGTCAGCTCGCCGACTTCCCCGAGAAGCATGTTGAGCTGACCGTCAACGACGAGGGCCAGATCTACCTCGCCGGCCTGCTCAAGGATCTGGGCCTTTCGGCCAGCGCCGGTCAGGCCCGTCGCGACATCGACGGCGGCGGTGTGAAGATCAACGGCGAGGCAGTGGCTCCCAAGAGCTACAACATCGACCCCAGCGCCCTCAAGCTGGGCGACACCCTCTCCGTAGGCAAGCGCAAGGGCTTCAAGCTGATCTAACGAGCGGGTTAACCTCGCAAGTGCAACAAGGCCGCAGCCGGGATTCCCGACTGCGGCCTTGTTTAATGAGAGTACTCATTGGGGACGTACTTAAATGAGTGCCCGCAGAATGAGAGTGGATAATCTCCCGTTTTTGGCCTGTGTGCGGGCTCAAAGTGGGAGATTATCCACTCTCGGCATTTGCGGCGCTTGGGGACGTTCCTTTTGTGCCGGCATTTTGGGACACTCCCCGCCGTTGGCGCAGTGGGGTCAGGTTATTTTGCACCAAGTGGCGTGTACCGTTAGGCGGAGGGGAGTATTGTTGACCCTCCTTTTGGGCATACAATGGCTATTGGCTTGCTGCGGTGAAGGTCTGTCCGCCCCGCAGCTTTTTTCTACGGTAGAAGGAGTATGTATGTCCGTTGAGGTCATGAGGTCTGTGATCGAGGCCGCCGAGGGCCGCGTGCCCGTCGACACGCTGTTTGCCAATGCGCAGATTGTCGATGTGTACGGCCAGCGTGTGGCGCCCGGTAGCGTTGCCGTCAAGGATGGCGTGATTGTCGGCGTGCTGTACGACGGCCGCGATGACGCCGCCGGCACCTACGAGGCGGCTGAAGTCATCGACTGCCAGGGTCGCTATCTTGCCCCCGGTTTTATCGACGGACACTTGCATATCGAGTCTTCGAACATCCGCCCTGCCGAGTATGCGCGCATGGCGGCGACGCGCGGTACCACCACCGCAATTGCCGACAGCCACGAGATCGCAAATGTTTCCGGTTTGGACGGTCTGCGCTTTATGATCGAGGACGGTCGTCGCGCGCCTATTTCCATCAAGTACATGATGCCCTCGTGCGTGCCGGCCCTGCCCGATGAGCAGGCCGGTGCCGTCATCACTGCTGCCGATATGCAGGCATTTTTTGCCGAGCATCCGGGTGATGTCTTTGGTCTGGGCGAGATGATGAACCTGCCGGGCGTCTTTATGGCCGATCCCGAGACGTGTGCTCGCATTGACGCTGCCAACCAGACATCGTCCAAGCAGGTCGACGGTCATGCTCCGCTCGTTGCCGGCAAGGACCTGAACGCCTATGCCGCAGCGGGCATTATTGCCGATCACGAGTCGACGATTCCCGAGGAGGCGCTCGACAAGCTGTCCCGCGGCATGTATGTCATGCTGCGCGAGGGTACGTGCAGCCATGACCTGGCTAACCTGTCTCCGATGCTGCTGGAAAACTCCGCCCGTGCCCGCCGCTGCTGCTTTGCGACAGACGACCGCGCTCCCTCCGATGCGCTTTCGACCGGCATGATCGACAACGCCTGCCGTGTGGCTATCGAGGCCGGCATCGACCCGGTGGTCGCCATCTCTATGGCGTCGCTGTCTACGGCTGAGGCATTTGGCCTGGACCACGGTTGTCGCGACCCGCACGAGCTTCGCGGCGCGATCGCCCCGGGCAAGCGCGCCGACCTACTGTTGCTCGATGACCTGACGTTTGCCAAGGCTCCGCATCGCGTGTATGCCGCCGGTGCCCTGGTGGCGCAGGATGGCTCCTTTGTGGGCGAGGTCGCACCCGAGATGGCCGAGGTTGCAGCCCTTGCCGACGAGCTGCGCGCTTCCGTTAAGCTGCCGAAGCTTTCGCTCGACGTGTTCGACTATGCCTTTAAGGCGGGCGAGGCCGTTATCGATGTAATCCCGGGCATGGCTATCACGGGCATGATTCGTCCCGAGACTGACGAGGACTTGCGCCGCATTATGCTGGTTGAGCGCCACGGCCGTGGCGTGTCGCTGCAGGCCGAGGGCGTCGACGGCGACGGTCCCGCTGGTCTGGGCTTGGTCGGCAAGCATATCGGTCGCGGCTGGGTGCGCGGTTTCACCATCACCGGTGGTGCCATCGCTTCCACGATCGGCCACGACTCGCACAACGTGTGCGTGGTGGGCGACAACGCCGCCGATATGATGGCTGCCGTCGAGGCTGTGGGCCAGGGCGGTCACGTGCTGGTGCGCAACGGCGAGGTCGTGGCGCGCATTCCACTGGCGCTTGGTGGCCTGATGAGCGAAGGTACGGCCGAGGACGTGGCAGCGCAGCATGACGACTTTATGGTCAAGGCCCGCGCCATGGGTATTGAGCCGCCGCTCGACCCCATCATGGGCATCATCTTCCTGCCGCTGCCGGTCATCCCGACGCTGCGCATCCGCCCCGAGGGCATGTTCGACGTCACAACCTTCACCTACGCCGACTAGTCATTGGGGACGTTCTTAAACGACTAGTCGTTGGGGGCACTCTTTGGCTTGCCGGCACAAGCCGTCTGGTGCATGTGGGACGTCTGCCAAGTCCTTGTAACGTTTATGCCTGCGGGGCCTTATTTGAGCTCCCTTTGGGTGCGGTGGTTTCGGATAGACATCCGATCCCATCAAGCTCAAAGGGGGCTTTTCTATGTTTAAGCTGATTGCATCGGATGTGGATGGCACGCTGCTTGACCGGCAATCGGGGGGCGTTTCTTTTGGGCCGGCAGTTGGGGACGGTCCTCGCGGCTTTTCATACTGCAACCACCTTCTTGGCGAAGTGCTGCTCGGCTATCGCGTCGAGCTGGGTCGCGATCTGTTCGAAGGGCAGGTTCAGGTCGAGCGTGCGCACGCTGATCTGGTTGCCGCTCATCTGGTAGGTGCCGTCGGGCTGGGTGTCCTCGTCGGTCTTGGCATAGAGCAGCATGCCGCTCACCTCGTGCGGCCCGCCCGCAAGCTCGGCCTCCTTGTTCTTCACGTAGGTGAAGATCTGGTACAGGTTGTTCGAGTGGATGGTGCGAGTATCCCAGTTCTCCTGCAACGTATGCGTGTAGTACTTCGCGTCGATGATGAGCACGTCGCCGCCCCGCGAGAGCGTGATGTCGCTCTTCATGGCGGGCAGCATGTTGGAGAATCCATCGTCCAGCGCCCAGTTGATGTAGGATGCCTCGGCACGCAGCCTGGGGTGCTCCCTGCGGTAGTACTCGAGGATGAACTTCTCGTACAGGCGGCTCATGCGCTGCTCGTCGAAGAAGTCCATAAGGCGCGAACTGCCGTCGGCCTGCGTCTGCAGCAGGCCCTTGACTACCAGCCAGCACACGCTCATGAGCATGCGGTAGGTCTGGTTGTTGCGGTCGTATCGCATGTTCCAGTCCACCAGGTGCAGGTCGATCGGCTCCACGTCGGCGAAGTAGACCATGAGTTTCTTGAGGGCCTTCTTGCGCGTCTTGGAGATGTCGCCGCGCAGCAGCAGCTCGACCGTCGCCTTGATGACGCGGTTCATCGTCGAGTCCACGGAGAACTCGTCGTAGGAGCACACCATCTGGCTTTTCAGGAACGCCTGGGTCTTCACCGACTCGGTGACCTCAATCTTGCCCCGCAGCGAGCTGAGCGCTTCGGTGCGCCCCACGTACTCGCGCCCCAGGCCGCGCTTCACCTGGCTGGCGATGCCGCGCTCGAGGATAGCGGCGCAGAGCTCCGCCGCGTTGTCGAAGCCCTCGGTCGCCACGTCGCGGTAGCCGCGCTCGTTGAGCACCTGGAAGGCATAGGCGAGCATGTGGTAGATGTTCTGGATGTGTATCAACGAAGCGCCTGCCTCAAGCGGTCAGACCAGTCGCGAACCTTGAGCGGCTCGTCGAACCAGTACTCCTTCAGCATCGGGATGAGCTCGTACTCAACGATGGCCGAGAGCTTGGCGTCGTCGCACTCGTCCGGCTCCATGTTGCAGAAGTAGCTGTGCCCGATGAGGAAGCCCTCGCCAAGTGACTCGTCGTCGGCAATCGCCCCGTTCAGCTGCTCCACCCGCTGCACGAGTGCGTCGAACTTGGGGTTGGAAAGCGAGTCGCGGTACTCGCGGAAGCCTTCGGTGGCGAGCCCTGGCTTCAGGTCGAAGAAGGCGAAGCGGCGGCGCAGTGCGTAGTCGAGCATGGCCAGCGAGCGGTCGGCGGTGTTCATCATGCCAATGATATGGACGTTCGCGGGCACGTGGAACAGCTCGCGCGAATACAGCAGCTGCAGCTTGTTTTTCACGCCGCGCTTATCGTTCTCGATGAGCATGAACAGCTCGCCGAATATCTTGGAGAGGTTGCCACGGTTTATCTCGTCGATGATGAAGAAGTAGTCGTTGCCGTCGTCCTCGGCGGCTCGTTTGCAGAAGGTGTAGAATGCGCCCTTCACCAGCTCGAAGCCACTGGCGGAAGGGCGGTAGCCCTCGATGAAGTCCTCGTAGGAGTAGCTCTGGTGGAACTGCACCATCTGGACGCGCTGGACGTCCTTCATGCCCATGATGGAGTACGCGAGGCGCTTGGCCACATAGGTCTTGCCCACGCCCGGAGCGCCCTGCAGGATGATGTTCTTCTTGGAACCGAGCACGCCCACGAGCGTGTCGTACTGTCCCTCGTCCATGTAGACCTCGGAAAGGAAGTCTTCGCGGCTGTAGGGCGGGTACTCCACCGCGCGCTCTTCCGGTTCGTCCTCTGGCTCCTCAGCGTCCTCGAAGAACGCCTCGATCTTCGCGACGAAGTCCGGATAGTCGGTGACGTCGGTGAGCGTCTTCATGGCGAACATCTCGTCCATGTGCCAGCAGCCCTTGGCATCCCACTCGACCGCACGCACATGCGGGTAGTGCCCACCGTCAGCATCGTACTCGTAGTCGCCAGTCACGACGCCGCGCCCCAGTATCTCGGTGCGCCCCCGCTTGGCGAAGACTACATCGCCAGGTTTGATGTCGTGCGCGAACTGCCAGACGGCATGCGCCGAGTTCTTCTGGGAGGTGCCGCCGCCTCGAACCTCGAGCAGTTTCTGGCGCATGTCCTCCTTGGAGGCGTAGTCCGTCAGATCGCCGAGCTCGTACCAGCCCAAGCCCATGATGCCGTGCTCGTAGAACTCGTCCCACATTCCCGCGCCCTCTCCTGGCGCATAGAGCCAGCAGTGGGTCGTCTCGACGTCGGCATCGCCCAGGGCATTGGCCTGTGCCTCCTGCTCCGTCTTCTTCGAAGCGGCCTTTTTCTCCTTGTTGACGCGCTCCGACTCGTCGAAGGCGGCACTAGAAAGCTCCGGGAAGCTGGTATAGGGGCAGGCCTCGGTGCCGAGTTGCGACCGTATGGTGTCGCATATGGCGAGGTAGGCCTCGCCGTCGTGGATGGGAGTGTCTTTTTCTTTCGGGGCTACCTGTGCCACGGTGGGGCCAGCTGCCGATATGTCGCCCATGAACCACCGGTTACGTGAATCCAGGTTGATGAACGTGAGGGGGCGTGCCCAGTAGAGGCCCATGCTGAGCTTCCAGCCCAAGCTGAACTGGGTGACGGCGTCGTTATAAGCAGAAACGAACTCTGCCCTGGTCTGCTCATTGTCGTTGTCGGCGAGTGCGAGCTGCGCCTCGAAGACCCGCCAGAGGTTGTCGATGTCATGCTCACCGCGTCGCTTGTCGCCGGTGAATGCATAAAACGTCGCGTTGAGGGCCATCACCACAGGGATTCCGTCGAAATCGGCAGGCTGGTCTGCCTTGATTCCGAAGGAATGCGCAAAGCCAGCGGCGATCTTCATTCGGTTTGCATTCGAAAGGCCCTTGTTGAAGAGACCGAACACCGTGAACGGGTCGATGTCCGCAGGCACGTCCGTGCTGTCAAGTTTCGGGAACTTCATGTCGATTTGGACGTAGGTCTCCCGCAGCTTGGAAATAAGCGCTTGCCGATCATTACGGTAAGGAAGCAGCTTATCCGCCAGCTCTGTGTAATAGCCTATCCATGTGAATTGCATGTCCATGGCTTTGTCACCTTCCTCCTGCCTTGGCCGCCTACAACGTGTTGCTAACCGGCTGAGCAAGTGTTTTGAGGTCATCCCACGAATCCGACTTGGCTATATCGTCCTCGTAGGCTATTAAGTAGCCCCAGGCCTGATTTGCAAAGGCGTCTTCGGCGGCCAGTTCGGGCACACGAGCCAGCGCTTCAAGTACGTCGCCCGACTCGCCCAGTACGAGCAGGTTGTCATCCTGCGGAGGCAGGTCTGCCCGCTCAGAATAGGTAAACTCATTTGTCTTCGGAGCCTGCTTGCCCTGTACGAACTCATCAACGACGAGCATATGGGTCTCGCAATAGCGGGGATCGTTCGGCTCAACCCACGTATAGCCATATTGGCCGGTCTCCGTTGGGATGAGTGCCTTGTCCTTGTTGTACCAAGTGAGCTGCAATCGTGTTTTGGACATTACTCTTCCTCCACGGTCTCGCACGGAACAAGCTCCATGATGTCCTCGAGCTCGCATTCGAGCGCATCGCAAATCTTGATGAGCACACCGGTTGTGATGTTGTCACCGCGTCCAAGCTTCGCGATGGAAGAAGTGCTGACACCGCTGACCGTGCGGAGGTCTTTACGCGTCATGCTCTTATCAATCAACAGCTTCCAGAGCCTGTTGTAGCTAATCTTTCTCGCCATCAGGACTCTTCCCCTTCCGGTTCTGGGTCTTCAATCATGTCTCCATTGCGAACGTGCCTCAAAAAGCCATACCGACCTTCGTCGCTCATGGTGAAGTGGATGAGGCGCGCTCCGTCATAGTCGACGCCGGTTGGAATCTCGTTTTCGGCGATGATTACCTGGCAGCCACCGCAGTCTCTCAGCATGTGACGGTAGAGGGCAGACTTCATGCTGCTGTCTATCAGCACCTCGGAGCTCTCCGTTAGCGAGAGGCTCGGCGAGTCCAAGATGAGCATTCTGGGCCGATGAACGCCGTTCGCCTCGATGAATTTCATGAGGGTGAACGCGTAGATGGTGTTGAGGTAGGCCCGGTACCCCTTGCCCTCGCTCTTCTTGGGCTTGTTGTTCACCAGGATGTCGAATGACTGCTTCGAGATCTTTGCGGTCTTGAATCCAGGATATGCGCAGTCCTTGATGGCTTCGCTCACCGCCTCGCTAAGGTGTGTGAACAGTATCTCGTCGAAGTGTTTCTTGGCGTCGTACTTCTCCTGCGATTCGTCTTCGTTCTCGGTCTCGTCTATGTCTTGGCTGAGCACCTCGAGTTGGCTGACCATCAGATCGAGCTCTCGGCGCAGTTCGATGACGCGCCGATAGGCACCGAGTGCGTCGTGCAATTCCAGGGACTTCGGCCTGTACTCGCGATTGATGCGAGCGGCGAGGCTCTCGCGTTGCGCCTTGAGCTCTGCTATCGATGATTCCAGCTCAGAGACGAGTTCTGCAGCCTCGGCCTCAGCGCTCTCGAGGTCTTCCAATCGCCTGCGAGTCTTCTCCAACTCCGCCCTGGACGACTCAGCGTACGACGCTCTGTCTTCCTCACGCTCTATCTCGTGGTCGCAGAACGGACACTTCTCGACATATGTCGCGGCGTCATGCGCGTCGCCTTCGGCTATGAACATGAGGCGTTCGACGTCTGCCTCGTATTGGCTACGGAGCATCCGATATCTGTCAAGGAGGACTGACGTTTCTTCCAAATCTTCGGCATCTGAGGTGATCGTGATTTGCAAGTCCCGCATCTGTCTGTTGACCTCAGCCATGAGAGCATCGACCTCGCCGATTTCGGCGAGGATTTCGCTCATGCGCTCCTCGATGTCCTCGCCGCCTATCTTCTCCAGTTCTTCCTGAAGCTCGGCCTGGCGATGCTCGAAGTTCTCCATGACGTGGCGTATGTATTTGACGACAGCACCCTTTTTAGCGCGTTTCATCTCCACCGTCTCTATTTGCTCCCCGTCGTCGGCATGCCCGGTAAGGAGAAACGACAGTGCGTTGATGCTCGCCGTGATGCTCGGGTGCTTGGGGTTGTCGATTATCGTCTTGGTTGTAAAGATGTGCTCCTCGTCGAGGAACATCTGGTGGACGAACGTGCGGAAGGTGAATTGCTGCTTTCTCAGTTGCTGGGTGCTAATAATTTGAACCGGTTCCTCCACACCTAACAGGCGAGGCAGAACAGTGCTGTTGTAGCTTTCCTGTCCGGGGCTTCCCTTAACGCGCCATACACCGTTTTCGATGCAATCGAGCGAGGTGCGTATGGTGATGGTCGTGTCTGCCTTCGAACCTTCTTCGGCTTCCAATACCTTCCGCTCCGCATAGAAGGTATCGCCGTCTGGGTTCTCGAGCGTCATTGAAATGGTGTCTATGCCGGACGACGCCTTATCCATAGGAGGGTTGTCCGCGCCGAGCATATAGTCGATGCACATGACGACGTAAGTCTTGCCAGTGTTAGATGGGCCGTGGATTATGTTGACGCCCGGTTGGAATTCTACGAACGAGTCCTCCACGCCATCGCCCGTTGCCCTGATCTCTTTGACATAAAAGTCGTTCATTTCCGCACCTCCGTCGCCGACCTCCGCGAGAGCCGGTTTATCTCGTCAATCAGTGGCTGCAGGCCGCGCTCGGCCACGTAAGCGAAAGCCTTGTGCGCACATGCGGCATACGACGTCGCATACGCCGTCTGGAGGGACTCGAAGTACGCCGAGCCTGCCTTCGTTGGGACGTACCCGATACCGTCACCAGCCACTATGGGCTGCGCATAACCTTTGAGCACGAGCTCCTTCAACGCGGCTCGCACTATCTCACGACGCACCGCGAACTCGCTGAACTTGAATTGGTTGTCCCCGTTGAGGTTGATGTCGGAGATGGAGAAAGTCCTCCCATACGTGGCGACGAAGTCCACTACGTATGTTGTCTCCAAATCGAGGGCAATTTTGGAAACATTGAGGAGGGTGAGGACTCGAAGGGAGAGTTCGAACCGCGTGTTGAAGATTCTACTCATCCTTATCGACCCATCCTTCAAGCCTCCCGTCGTTGACGAGGAAGTGGCAGACCCCCTTCTTCTGGGCTGCACCAATCCAGTCGGTATCGCGGCTCAACCAGCTCCTCTGGACGGACACTTGCGACGCCTGTTTGAGCACCTCTCTAAGACGCGCCATTCCGTTGTGGTAGTCGTCTTCATAGGTGTCGACGACCCCCTCGTAGATTTCCTCCTCGAAGACGCGGAACTCGTCGTCCTCCCATTCGGCGAAGGCGTCCCTCATTCCACGGTTCACAGACTCTGCGGCGTAATAATCCTGTCGCATACGGTCGTAGTGCTTCTTGTGCTTCCCATGAGTGGCGAGGGACTCGACTGTGAAGCCCTCCACACCCTCGTCCTCTCCATACGCATCCATCAGAGCATCGATGTAGCGATGCTCGTCTGCGGATGGAGTATCGGGTGGCTGCACCGACTCGAGCCTCGGGAATCGTATAGATTCACTTTCTGCCGCCTTGCCAGCCGTTTCAGGTTCTTCGACGTTATTCCGTTGGAGAACCTCGATGTAGGCTTCGGAGAGAAACTGGGCGAGCGTGCCGTTTGAGCTGAGTGCGTGAAGCGCCTGTTTGCGCTCTGGAAAGATGTCGGAGTTGGCGATCATGTCCGCAATCACTGCCCGAAGCTCTTGGATCTTCGTCGGGAACAGCTCGCTGATTATTTCGCGCTCGAAAAACGGCACTATCTCCTGTCGCACGAGCGGCTCCTGCGAATAACGCCGTATCTCTTCGTGTGGATTTGCATGGCGATTCATGATCTCTGAGGCCCGAGATTTCGAGCACTCGATGTAATAGTCGCCCTTGCCATCTAGCTCCATTGTCTGGGAGATGACGCTGTACAACACGGTGATGATGTGGGGGTCGGATTTCGGCTTGCCTTTCCAGACAGCTTTGATGGCCCGAACGTACTCCGAGAATACGAAATCGGTCATCTAGCACCTCCCACCTGCGCTCCGAACCTTTGCCGAACCTCTGCCGAACCTTTCGGTAACGCTTTGAGGGCCGTGCGTCCCTAGACTCCAGAACATACGAGCTGTGCGGTTGCGAACCGCTCGCCACAGCACAACGGCGGTCACAGGAGTTTTAGAGACCTTTCTATTCTACCACCGCTTGTTGCGGACGCGGTTTTGATGTTTGCGAACGCAAAATATCACTTCGCAATTTGCACTGCATCGTACAGCTCGGATAGCGGCTCATCGCTATGGCCATATCGATGCATTCGCAGGCGTTATCCGAGCAGACAAATCAATAATGCACCAGCGGCGAATGGCTGGTCACCAAGCCGGGGCGGAGAAATCCGCACGAGGTGACCCATGCCGCGCATCTGTCTGACAGATTCATTCGGGCGATCTCCGCTTCGGCTTCCGAGCCAAGAGGAGACAAACAATGAAAGCCCGAGACAACCGTTCCAAGACCCATCGCATCTACCTCAAGTCCACTTGCCAGTGGGTGGAAGTCGACGAGGAAACCTACCGCCCCTACATCCGCGAGTGTGACGCCACCCGCAAACGCATGCAGTACCACGGGCGCTGCGTCTGCCCCAAGAACCGCTTCTGGCTGTGTGATGCAGACTGTCTGAGCTGCGAGTTCCGCCGCGCGGGCGACGTTCTTTCGCTCGACCAGGAGATTGCCGAGACCAGCAGCGAGCTCTCGCTGTTCGACACGCTCGAAGACACCGCCCCCAACATCGAGGACATCGTCGCCGATTTCGACGAGCTGTCAGGTCTTCTGCACGATCTCGCCCAGATCATGCCGGAGGCCATCAAGGTCGGCATCCTGCGCGAGCAGGGCCTTGCCGAGTCCGCCATTGCAGCTGAGCTTGGCATCTCGCGCACCACGCTGCGTTCACGTCTCGCCAAGGCCCGCGAGCGACTGGCCCAGGAATATCCCGACGTCCTCTAGCCCCTCGCCCCGGCTGCACACGGGTAGCTGGGCCCTTTTTCTACACGAATTTTCGTCCTTCTTCGTCAACCGGCGTGGCCCGCCTCCAGGGGATGACGAAGGGCACGACCCGAGGAGGTGAACCACATGCCCACGACGAACAAGAGCCCTGCCCAGGAGGCAGCGGACGTGCCGGCCTCGATAAGCCGAGTGTCGACGCGTCTGACAGGGCAGCTCGAAGCCCTGGCAAAGCAAAGCCAATCCGAGGAGAAAGGACAAGAAGGTGACGAACGAGGAGATCATCGCAGCCATCCGCGAAATCAAGGGCGCTACCAGCTGCATTGACGCGGTCGTAGACCAGGTGGCCGAGGCGCTGGGCGGCCAGGGCATACATGATTCGGATTCAGAGAGGAGGCTGCTCGGCATCGCCGCCATGCAGAAGATGCTGGGCAAGCGCCGCTTCGACGAGGTGCTCGGCGGCCTGGTAAAGAAGCCGCAGGGCAAGCTCGTCCTCGTGCCCCTCTCCGACAAGAGGCCGCCCATAAACAACGCAAAGAACGATTTCAACGACAACGATACGGAAGGAGCCAACAATGGCTAACAACGCAACCAAGAACCCCATGAAGGTCATCACCGGCCCGGACACCCGCTGGAGCTACGCCAACATCTGGGAGCCCAAGTCCATCAACGGGGGCACCCCCAAGTACTCCGTGAGCCTGATCATCCCCAAGGCCGACACGCGCACCGTCGAGAAGGTCAAGACCGCCATCGTGGCTGCATACGCCGAGGGGCAGGCAAAGCTCAAGGGCAGCAGCCGCAGCGTGCCGCCGCTGTCCTCCATCAAGACGCCGCTGCGCGACGGCGACGTGGAGCGCCCGGACGACCCGGCCTACGCCAACTCCTACTTCATCAACGCAAACTCCGCCACCGCACCCGGCATCGTCGACGCCGACCTCAACCCGGTGCTCAGCCGATCCGAGGTCTACTCGGGCGTCTACGGTCGCGCGAGCATCAACCTCTACGCTTTCAACACCAACGGCAACCGTGGCATCGCCTGCGGCCTGAACAACCTGCAGCTGATCCGCCCCGGTGAGCCGCTGGGCGGCAAGGCCAGCCCGGAGGCCGACTTCGCCGCCGCAGATAACGACGACTTCCTGAACTAGAGGGGAGGTGAAGGACATGGAGGCGATCACGACCATTATCCTCGACGTGCTGTTCGGCTGCTACTGCCTGTCCGTGCTGACCTGGACGGTCATCGGCGTGCAGACCATCGTGCGCGACCACAGGGAAGAGAAGCGTCGCGAGGCTGCGGCTAACCGCGACGAGGAGTACCACGCCGAGCGCATGAGGGCGCTCGGCAAGTAGGGAGCCCACGGGGCGGCGGCGACCAAGGAGCCGCCGCTCCTCTTCGTTTGGAGCGCGCATGAAGACGCTGATGATGGACATAGAGGCCTACTCCGGCGCAGACCTCGCCAAATGCGGTGCCTACCGCTACGCCGAAGACCCCGACTTCGAGGTGCTGCTGCTCGCCTGCAGCGCTGAAGCGAGCTGGGGCGCTCGCCAACAAGTCGCTCAACACCTGCTGCTTCATCGGCAAGGTCAAGTGTCCGCACTGCGATGTGAGTTACTGCACAACCGCCGTCGTAGGGAGCGCAGCCAACAGGAGTTCTGGAGCCGCGGCTCGAAGAAGCAGCGCGGGAGCGCCTGCTCCGTCAGGGGAACTGTGCCCCCATGCCGTGCTCGACTGAATTGTTCAAGGAATTCTCAAGGTACAATTAGCCTGTTGAGGGTCGCCGTTGATGGAGGAGCGAACACTATGAGGCATGTTTTCAAGGCTAAGAAGCTCGGTTGGGGCAACGATAAGACCGAGGGCATTTGGTTCGATGCCGACGATTACACCAAGGAAGAGGCGGAGGCCGAGTTCAAACCCTACCAAGGCGTCACCCAAAGGGGCTACGACTATACGGGCTATGAGTACGACGGGGAGCGCTACCACCACTACACCTATCTGGGCGAGTTCGAGGATGGCGACATGCCCACTAGTGATGCCGATCTCTGGAAACGCAAGTAGGCAGCCCTTTTGAATTCAAACCCGGGGCGCTTCCTTAGAGGGGGCGTCCTTTTCCTGCCTTTGTGACGCGACGCGAGAATTCACCGCGAGACTAGTCATCGGGGACGTTCTTAAACGACTAGTTGCCCGGGACACTCTTTGGCTGATTGCTCGTGATGCAGGCACGCTTGCCTGGGCCACGCATGTGAGCCCCGTGCCAGCTTCCGGTAATCCTTTTGCTGTCCCAGGCTTGGACGAGCTCCTTTTGGGTACGGTGGGTTTGGATATATGTCTGATTCCATCAAGCCCGAAAGGAGCTTTTTCATGATTAAACTGATTGCTTCGGATATGGACGGTACGCTGCTCGACGAGAACAGCCAGGTCCCGCCCGAGACCTATGAGCTGATTGTCGCCCTGCGCGAGCGCGGTGTGCATTTTGCCGCGTCGTCGGGCCGCCGCTACGACCGCCTATGCGAGTTCTTTGCGCCCGTGGTCGACAAGATGGATTTTGTCGCGGCCAACGGCGCCCAGGTCTATGCGGACGGCGTCGAGGTCGACCGTGAAGTCTACTCGCATCTTGCGATTCGCAAACTCGCGCGCACGGTCAAGATGTTCCCCAACATGCATCTGGCGCTCTTCGATCGCACCAAGTCCTTCTTGCTCGACGACGAGGATAAATTCGTCCGTGAGATCGACAAGGACCTGCCCAATGCCGAGCGCATTTGGGGCTTGCCCGACCCACATGTGAACATCATCAAGGCCTCGATTATCTGCGATGACGGCAACGTGATGGACAATGCCTACGTGCTGCAGCGCGAGCTTGGTGGCCTGTTCTCCTTCGCGCCTTCGGGCAACGCGTGGATCGACGCCATGCAGCCGGGTGTGTCCAAGGCTTCGGGTATCGAACAGCTCATGGAGCATTATGGCGTTGAGCGCGAAGAGGTCATGGCGTTTGGCGACTCGATGAACGACTACGAGATCATTCGCTTTGTGGGCACGGGCTGCGCCATGCAAAACGCGCGTCCAGCGCTCAAGGCGGTCGCCGACCGCGTCATCGGCTGTAACCGCGATCACGCCGTTCAACAGGAATTGCGCCGCGTGCTGGACAGCCTTTCCTAGTCTGGCACCTGGGGACAGTCCTTGCGGCTATTCGTAAAGACTGCTCCCAGCGACTAGTCGTTTAAGAACGTCCCCGATGACCATCGCCAAGGAGTGTCCCAGGGTGCCGGCAGAATAGGAACGTCCCTAACTGCCGGATGTGGCTAGGCGAGGGCGGCCATGATGGTGCGGGCGACGCCGTCGTGGTCATTGTCGTACTCGGTCACGGCGTCGGCGGCCTCGCGGTCCTCGGGTTCGGCGTTGAGCATGGCCATGCCGTGACCCGCTGCCTGCAGCATGGGGATATCGTTGATGTTGTCGCCGAAGGCCCAAGCGTCGGCAAGGGGCTCGCCCAGATGCTCGCACAGCCACGTCAAGGCTGTTCCCTTGGTGGCGCCCTCGCCCATAACCTCGATATTCATGGAGTACGAGCGCGTGATCTCGATGCCTGGGAGCGTGCTGAGCGCTGCGGCGATGGCGTCGCGGTCGGCGGGGTCGTGCCAGTACATCGCGATGCGCTCCAGGGTTTCTACCTTATCGATCTGGGCGTCGGCGTCGATGTCGATCGGCGTACGCGTGCGCCTGAGCGAAGCCGCGATGTGAGGATCCCCACCGCAGAACTCGTCTAGGCGCTCATAGAGGGCGCGGGGGAGAAAGCACTGCCCGTCGGCAAAGATATCGAAGGTGACGTCGTGGTCGGCAGAAATGCGGTGAATGCGGTGGGCGAGGTCGCGGTCAAGCGGGTGGCTCAAAATGCAGGTGGCGCGCGAGGCGCACGCGGGCGCGTCGCCGTCGAGCTGCCAGACGCTGGCGCCATTGGCGCAGACCGCATAGTGTACGGCGGGGTGGGCGAGGATCGGCTCAAAGACGCCCGAAAGCGGACGCCCGGTGCAGGGCACAAACTCAATGCCGCGGCGTGCGAGCTCGTCGAGCATCGCCCAGGTGGCATCGCTCATCTGCTTATCGCTTGTCAGCAGTGTCCCGTCCATATCGGAAAACACAATCATCTGTTGCAGTCCTTTCCACTGGCATAAAAAGCGTGGCCGAGGGCTGCGGTGCCCTGGCCACGCTCAAGAGTTATAGAGGCCCGCGCGTTAGCGGTCGGCGAGCGGTTTGTATTCCAGTTGCTCGATAACCGGGCGGTAGGCCGGACGGATGATGCGATGCGCGCAGAAGAGCTCTTCCATGCGGTGTGCCGACCAGCCTGCCATGCGTGCGACGGCGAACAGTGGCGTAAAGAGCGTCTCGGGCACGCCGAGCATTTTGTAAATAAAGCCCGTGTACAGGTCGATGTTGGCGCAGATGGGCTTGGTCATGCCGTGGTCGCGCATCACCTGCGGGGCCAGGCGCTCGATGCGCTCGATGAGCGCGAACTCCTCGCCCAAGTCCTTCTTGGCGGCAAGCGAGCGCGCGTAACGGCGGCAGACCTCGGCGCGCGGGTCGCTCAGCGTATAGACGGCGTGGCCCATGCCGTAGATGAGGCCGGTGCCGTCGAAGGCCTGCTTGTCGAGGATCTTGCCCAGGTAGGCCGCGACCTCGTCCTCGTCCTCCCAATTGGAGACATGCGCACGGATGTCCTCGTGCATGGACACGACCTTGGCGTTGGCGCCGCCGTGGCGCGGGCCCTTGAGCGAGCCGATGGCCGCGGCGTAGGCGGAATACGGGTCGGTGGCCGAGGAGGACAGCACGCGGCAGGCAAACGTGGAGTTGTTGCCGCCGCCGTGCTCTGCATGCAGCATGAGCATCACGTCGAGCAGCATGGCTTCGTCGCGGTTGAATGCCATGCCGCCGCGCAACACCTGCAGGATGGTCTCGGCGGTGGAGAGGCCGGGCGTGGGGTGCGGCACGTGAACCTCGGAGCCGCGAAGCTTGGCGATCGAGGCCATGTGTGCGAAGGCGGCGATGCGCGGGAGACGTGCGAGCATGGAAATAGCCACGTCGATCTCATGCTCGGGCGTGATCACGTCTGGTTCGGCATCGAAGGCGTAGAGCAGCAGCACGGCGCGCTGGAGCACGTTCATGATGCTCGACGACACCGTGGTCATAGGGAACTCTTTGACGTACTCGTCGCTCAGATGTCTAAAGGCGCCCAGGCGCTCGCAAAAGCCGTCGAGCTCTTCCTTGTTGGGCAGCGAACCCGTGATAAGCAGATAGGCGACTTCCTCGTAGCCGTAGCGATTCTCGGCCTGGGCATTGTTGACCAGATCCTCGATGCTGTAGCCGCGAAGCGTGAGCTTGCCCTGATCGGGCACGACCTTTCCGTCGACCTTGTTGTAGCCGTGCACATCCGAGATGCGAGTGAGGCCCGCGACCACGCCCGAGCCGTCGGCATTGCGCAGGCCGCGCTTGACATTGTGCTCAACAAACAGGCCCTCGTCATAAGGGTCGGTCGGCAGGCCGTGGTAGAGGCTTTCGCTCTCAGGCGAAATCTGGCGGCTTGCTTCGTAATCCAGAACCAGGCGGCTCAAGTGGTCATCGAAGCGGTAATAGATTTTCTTGGCGTCGTAGGCCATGCGCGCTCCTCTCCGGGCCGCATCGGGGTGACTTGCATGGGCATGCGCGCGTCAGGCTATCCCCAGCGGCTTGCTCGCTACAGGCGGTACATAAAGTTGAAGACGTCCTCGCGCTGGATGGACACGTTGACGCCCGAAAGCTCGCCGGCCTCGGCCAGCGCCTTCTGCAGCTCGGCGAAGTCGAGCTTGGACTCGGCGGTATCGGCCAGCATGGTCATGGTGAAGATGTCCTCGATAATGGACTGCGTGATGTCGCGGATGTCGACGTTGGCCTCGCCTAGGACACGGGTGACGCCGGCGACGATGCCGGGGCGGTTCTTGCCAAGGACGGTGATGACGATACGGGAGGACGAGATCTCGGCCATGGGAAACCCTTTCGCGTGATTGCGGCGCGCGCGGGGCGCTCCGCTACGGTACAGTGTTCATCATTGTACCTGTCTGGCGCAAAAAAGGCGCGCTCGCTGCGGTGTTACATGCCTGCAACATGAGCGTAAGGGGGAAGGCCGTACGGGGAAGAGCCGTCTGGCGCGTGTCCGGCTCGTGTTGGGTTGATTTCCGATCTCAGCCGAACACATTGAGCGGACAGGCCGTTCCCGCAGTCAGCCGAACGCCTCCGACGGCTGATTCCGAACTGGAAGCGGAGGGCATCCCCGCCCTTCGGTAGGGGATACCGCTCCGCGGCGCATGCCGCGGGCGGCGCCCCTATCGGACCACCGTGACCTCAGTTGGGATGGGCCCAGCACTGCCGCGTACTCGGTGAGCTAGAGCCAACTGTTCGTCTTCACGTCGCGTATGGCGATATTTCGGTCGTCCGGCTCGGTGATGCCGTAGCCGAACGCCTGGAGCGTCTCGATGGACTCCTGGATCCTCTGTTGGAACATGGGACCCGGATCGACCCTCGGCCCGAGGTGCCCGCGCCAAAGGCACGGCGTGGCGCGCAGCATGTTATGGATTTTGGAGATGGGCTCGATGTCGGCGTAGACGTTGAGCGTCGCCATGGCGTCCTTGTGGCCGAGGATCGATTGGAGCGCCTTGATATCGCCGCCTTGGCGGATCCACTGCGTTGCGAACGTGTGGCGAAGGCCGTGGAGCGTGATCAGCTCGTCGTTGGTGCCCATGAGGCCGTTGGTCTCCGAGAACGTCTTGAACGCCCTGCGGATATAGCTTGTCGTCGCGAAGGTCGCGCCCGGCTCCGACAGGATGTAGCAGTCCCCGATCTCGACCGCCCCGGTAAGGCCGCGCAAGCGCAGCTTTCCGCAGTCGATCTCGTGGGTCTCCTTCAGGAAGGGGAGTAGGCCGACCGGGTCGATGGGGATACCCCTGGCGTCATGGGTCTTGGTGTCCTTGATGAACGAACCCATTCCCTTCGCGTACGCCACCGAGTGTCTGATCGAGATCAGGCCCGTCTCGAAATCCACATCGCACCACCGAAGGCCGCAGACCTCGCCGATTCGCATCCCCGTGTGCAGGGCGAGTACAACCGCCCTCTAATCCTCGGCGGACCAATCGAGTCCGAACTCCTTTCGGGCATCCTCTTCGCTCATGACTTCGAGAAGGTCTCCGGGTTGGCAACGAAGGGCGAGGCATAGCTGCTCGAGTGTGTTGAAGCGAATGCCGCGAATATGCCCTTTTTTAATACGGGACAGGTTCACGGGCGTGGTTCCAATCCTTTCGGCAAGTTCGTTCGAGGAAATCTTTCGCTCGGCCATGATCTTGTCGAGGCGAACAATTACGGGCATGGCGTTTCCTTACGCAATCTCGTCGGAGTCGAGGTACAGCTCTCGGGCGTATAAGAAGAGCTGGGAAAGCATGAACAGGACGATGCCGAGAACCAGAGAGGTCCAATCGAATGATGAAGCGATCTCTTGGGCGCCGACGGCCCCCTCGCCGCCAAACATCGAAACGGAGGTTTTGAGTGAGCCGGCGTAGAGGCTGGTGGCAGCTTGAACAACGAAGAGAATGCCGAGCACCTTCAAGCATGTCGCAGACCCTTTCTTGAAGGGGTCTGCGCTCTTGATCGTCCACACGAGAACGGCGCTGAGGATGGTCGTAGCGATACCGATGACGGCAGGGACCAATGTCGAGATCGCAAGGGCTGGATACGCGGGGGAGTCTGCAATTACAGGGTTGTCGAGCACTTCGATTGCTGGCTTTAAGGAGAACGCCACTTGTGCGATGGCGGTGGCGCAAAGGGTCGCAGAGGCTATCGCACATGCGATGCGGAAGGAATGAAGCCGGGGAGTGCGATTGTCGGAACTCATAATAACCTCCGAGGAATTTAAAAACTCAGGTTACTTTTTAACAGTTTATGTTAAATTGACTTTGCCGGCAAGTAATAAGGGCCGAGCATTTTGTTCGGCCCTTCTGTTCCGACTGGATGAGGTTAAGGTTGGCGATGAATATGCTCAAAATCTCGAAGGCGATCTTTAGGTCGCTTCTCTCCTCCAGGTCGCTCTGTGTTGTCGTTGTTGCGTTGATGGTTCTTTGTGCTCTGCCCGTCTTCAGGAGCGCGGCTGGCATCGACGGACGGGTCGAATACCTCGAGTCGGGAATAACCCGTGTTGAGCAGGAATTGTCAGCATCCTATGCGGATGCGCTTGTGAATGCGGGGGAGGACGGTGTCTATACCTCTTCATCAAGCATGCCCGCGCTTCTGTACCCTCTTGCCGCGGGACGTCTTATCTTGGCACCGCTCTCTCCCCTACTTCCGTTTCTGCAGATATCGGATGGAGAGTACACCTATTATGACGGATCGAAGGAGTACTTGCTATGGGTCGCAACGGCCGTTGCCGTCTCGTTCCTTGCCGCGCGTCTTAACAAACGTGAAAAGCTCATCATCCAGGCACCGATGGGCGAGCTGGGTAGACTTGTTGCATCGAGCGTATGGGCGAGTGTTTTTGCAATGCTTGCCATCCTCGCCATCAATCTTCCAGGGATAATCGCCGCGCTTGTGAAGAATGGCCCGGGCTCGCCGTTCTATCCGATAGGCTACATTCAATATGCGACTCCGGTTATCAAACCGGCTTGGCTGGTGTTCGCGCAGACGGCCATCTTGCAATTCTTGGTGGCAGCGTTCATCTCGCTTGTCGTTCACCTTGCCGTGAAGATTGCCAATAACCCTACGCTTGGAATCGTGTTCGTATGTGCCCTGATGGGGGTGACGATGGTTCCCGGGTATTACGGAAGATCCATCGCTTTACGTGAGTTCGCCCTGTTGAATCCCCTTACGTATGCGAACACTGAGTTGACCGTCGGCGCCTATAGCCCGTACCCGACAACGCAGATAGTGAATCTGCCTGGACTTTGCTTCGAGCGTGGCGCGATTGCCCTCGTATGCGCAATCGGGATCGAGGTGCTGGCAATTAGCCTGCTTTGCGTTGCTGGAAAGAGCGGCTGCGCGTGCCCGATATCCCCGATTTTTCTTGAGAGAGGTTCCTTCACTGCATCGAGAACGGCAACTCGTTCGAGCGCTTGTGCCTTCGCCGTTGCATACGTAAGAACGATGGGGAAACTGCTCCTGCGTTCTCCTACCCTCGCCGTATGCGCGATTGCAATGTCGACGACGATGCTGGCCCCGGCTCTGGTCGAGATGTTTCCTGACGCTGATAACGTTTCCGCTGTTCGGTATAGGGATGGGGAGCTCCGTTCAATAGATCGGTATCTAGAGCAGAACGCTGCGAATATGGACGTCGAGGGCAAAGCGGCCCTGGAAGACATGCGGGATGCTCTTTCGGGTTTCGTGTACGCGCCTATGCCTGCGGAGGGGTTTCGAAGCCTTGCGACGTACGAGCGCGCTCGAGGTGAGCTGGGCGCGGCAGATGCGACTCTCCTGCAATCGATCGGAATCGAGCCGGAGACTCCTTCTCGTGCGGAGGCGCGCGCCCTTCTGCTTGAGTCGATCGCGAGCTTGCCGGACCCCAAGGTTTACGAGTTAAGTACGAAGATGCCCCCATTAATCCTCCTTTCGTATCTCCAGGCAGCGCTTCCCTCCTTATTTTTGCTGTTGCCCGTGGTTGTCACATCGCTCGCGTGCACCCACCTGCAGTGTCGTTCCCTTCTGGTTCTCCAGATCCCCGCAACAGCGCATGTGCGTTTTCTGACGGCTGTTGCGCTGGCTCTCCTGCTTGGCTTGGTGCTGCTTTTGGTGTCGATGGTTCCCGCTGTCGTTGTGTCCGTGATTAAGAACGGTGCGGGTGGATCGGAGTATCCCGTCGCTCTCATTCGGGCGGGAGCTTCGACAACGTCCACGGTGGGGGAGGCGGTGTTGTGCAGTATTCCGTTGCTGGTCATGGCATACGGCGTGATTTCCGTCGTCGCTGCGTTGACAGCAGCGATTAGCCGCAACTCCGTTGTCACCGGAATGGTTTGCGCGGTTCTCTTGGTGTTGGGTTCGTTGAGCGCTCATGTTGAAAGCGTGGGCATGGGCGTCGCGCTGCTGGCTCCATTCGCCTCGTTTGATCCCGCTTCCCAGGTGGGGACGATTGGGTTTCTTGGGCGAGGGACGAACGCGATGCCTTTTGGAGAGGTCGTCGGCGCATCGGGCGCTCTGCTGGTGGTCTTGGGCGCCGTATCTCCGTTGATGGTGCGCCTGAGTGTTCCAAAGATCGAAAGGGGATGATCTCGATGATTGACCTTCAAACGCTGACGATCTCTTATGGAAAGAAGGTGCTCGTAGATTCGGTGAACGCTGAGTTTGCCCCGGGTACGGTCTACGGTCTCGTCGCTCCGAACGGGCATGGAAAGACGACGTTGCTGCGTGCGATGGCAGGTTTGCCGGGTCCTCGCGTGGACGGGAGCATCGTTCTGGATGAGGTGCAGGGTACGGGTGCGAGAGAGGTCCGTTCTATGATCTTCTATGCACCTGGTGAGGGGACGCTGCTGTATCCCGGATTGCGTGCGGAAGATCACCTCAAGATGGTTTGCGATATGTGGCCGCATGCTCGCGATATCGAAGAGATAGTGGAACAAACGCAGATAGGCGAGTTCGCGAAGATGAGGATCCGCACTCTGAGCCAGGGCATGAAGCAGCAGCTTACCCTGGCGATTGCGTATGCGACGGGCGCGCGGTACCTTCTATTAGATGAGCCCATGAACGCGCTCGACCCCAGCAGGGTGGACTTGCATTCCGAGATTCTCAGGAAGCTGGCCGATTCTGGTACGTGCATCATCATGTCATCCCACATCTTGGATTCGGTCGATAGGCTGTGCGATGAGATTCTGTTTTTGAAGGATGGGAGGCTCATTAGAAGCATTCCGCAAGATGATGCTGCGCCGAAGTCTCCTGGATCCCATTTCGCAAAGCCTGCCGGACGCGCCGAGGGTGCGCTAAGCACGTATCGGCGACTCTACGAAAAGGGCGGGTAGAAATGCAAGTTAAAAATCTATGTGGTCAATATAATACCGTTGAACCAGCGTATCGATACCGCTCAGCCATTCGCCTCGCCCCCGTCGCACGTATCTTCATCCGGTCTGTTACTTTTAATCTAACGATTCTTTGAGGAACGTAGGTGCTTCTGAATGTACTGTCGACTTCTTCTCAAACTGATCCTAAGAGACAAGGCCGCATGGATTTGTACGCTCGTTCTCGCTGCAGCCTTTTCCGTCCCCATTGCGTTCAATTCACCCATCTACGGGCCCTTCTTTATGAAGCAGGGCATGCAGGGCTTTGTCGACGCATTCAATACGCGCGCGCCCCAGGCCAGCGGCACAGACCTATCGCCAGAGCAGCAAGCTGACGCGGAGCTTGCAAGATACGCGAACGCCGCCCTTGCCGCTCAAACCGACGCCGCCTTTCTCGATTCTGCCGAGAGCTACTACGCGCTCATGGGCGAAGGCTTCCAATCCGGGTCCATCGTGGGAGACCGAGAGACCAATGACGCGGCGCTCGCATATTGCCGTGCCCTGAGCAGCTCCGGCATCACGGATATCCCGGCCTCCGCAAACGACCTGCCATTCCTTTCCTTCCTGCCTTACGCCATTGCCACGGCGCCGTCTTTCCTTCCCTTCATCCCCTTCCTTCTCTCGTCGATACTCGTGCTCGGCGCCACAAGGCCCGGGACCCTGGCGGCGAAGGCGCCCGCGCCCAAATTCCGGCGCCTTATCCAGATCGTGTTTTCGATAATCGCCGCGGGGACCGCGATGCTCCTCGCCGGCCTCGCGCCCGGGGGCATTTACGCCTTGGCCCTAAACGGCTTCGGGCAAATTGGGTACCCGATCGCCTTCTTCCATGACGGCGCGCTTACCACCACGACCGCGGGAAACGTCTTCACAGCCCTGCTTCTCGCGCTGCTTGCGGGCGGAACCTTGATATCCGTTTGCTCCGCCGTCATATCGACCGCAACGAGGCGCGTCCTCGCGGGCCCCCTTACCTCAGCGCTGCTTGTCGCGGCCCCGGCATTCCCGTTGCTGTCCGATTCGGCGCTGGAGCATAATGCCGTGCTCGGGCTCCTGCCGCTGGCCGTGTTCTCGCCTATCGAGGCAACGGGTTACGTAGGATGCTTCCCGACAGAATTCATTGGCTCCGGTTCAGGCAGCGCATCGATGCTTGCCGTGGCCCTGATATACGTCGCGGTCTTTTTTGCGGTCGGCGCCGTTGCGGCACGTTCGCCCAAACAGTCTGGACCCGCGAAAAAGCGCCATGGGCTCGAGCTTCTGGACGTGAGCGTGGGATACGGGAGCACGACGATACTTTCAATCGGGTCGCTTTTCTTGAGCCCGGGAACGGCGACGGGCCTCGTTGCTCCCAACGGCTCGGGGAAAACCACCTTTCTTGAAGCGCTGTCGGGCCAATTTCCCACCCGTATCCGCTCGGGAAGCCTGGTGGCAGACGGAATCAGCCAACGTCGATCAGCCGAATTTGCAGAACTCGTCTACCTGAGCTCTTCGGGCGGCGCGGATCTCTACCCCACGCTATCGGCCATCGAGCACCTTGCTTTCGTTAGGGAGGCGTGGAAATCGGCCGCCGACATCGACTCGCTCTGCAGCTCCCTCGGAATCTCCCCATATCTCGACAAGCCGACCCGTAAACTCTCGACAGGAATGAAGCAGCAGGTAAAGCTTGCCATGGCGATATCGACCGATTGCCCGTACCTTATCCTCGATGAACCGCTGAACGGCCTCGATCCGGGAAAGCGGAAAACCTCTTGCGACGCGATGCGCGGCGAGGTGGCGCGGGGACGAAGCGTGCTCATTTCAAGCCATCTGCTCGACGACCTGGCAGACCTCACCAACTCGTTCTACTTTATCGAAGCCGGCACGCTCGTGGAAAAGATCGAGTCGTCCTCGCAGACGCTCAAGCAGGAATACCTCGATACATACGAGAGATGAATGTGGGGGAGTGTTCGGATGAAGTTGATATTTAAGGTCCAGCTCGTGTAGTGCCGAAAAGACCGTGAACCTTTTGTGGGACACGCGGCGCCGTGGTACCATAGCCGAGTTTGTTGTCTTGGTCGGAAACCAAGACGCCTTATGCGCTGATCGGTAACCAGCGCCTGACTAATAAGGAGTCCTACCATGAAGCAGGGTATCCATCCCCAGTATGTCGAGTGCACGGTGACGTGCTCCTGCGGCAACACCTTCAAGACGCACGCTACCGTGTCCGAGATGAAGGTCGAGCTTTGCAACGAGTGCCACCCGTTCTACACCGGCCAGCAGAAGTTCGTCGACACCGGTGGACGCGTCCAGCGCTTCGCCGACAAGTTCGGTGGCGCCGCTGCCGCCCAGCTCAAGAAGGCCGAGGAGGCCAAGGCTGCCAAGGCCGCCAAGGCTGCTGAGGCCGAGGCCGCTCGCAAGGCCGCCGCTGAGGCTAAGGCTGCCGAGAAGGCTAAGCGTGCCGCTAAGTTCGCCGAGGAGGCTGCCAAGCAGGCCGCCGAGGCTCCTGCAGAGGCTCCCGTCGAGGAGGCCGCTGCCGAGGCCGAGACCACCGAGGCTGCTGAGTAAATAGCTCGCCGCGGAATCGCTCGCATTCATGGCATGAGGGCCGTGCATCCATTTGGGTGCGCGGCCCTTTTCTTTTTATTGGTGCAAGCTAACCTGTCCCCGTGGCACCAAATGGCAGAGAGACGGCGTTTGCTCAGATAAAACTTGCCAAAATAAACCTGTCCCATTGTGGCAGGTTGGTCATAGTTATTACGTGGCGGTCGAGGTCGACCGTATAGGCCGCGCCTTGTTTGGCTAAAGTACAATCATCTGTGTTTAACTCGCCCGCAGCTGCACGGCGTGGGCGATGGCCAAAAAGGAAAACCACATGGGATTCATGTCAAAGCTGCTGTCCTTTGGATCCGATAAGGACCTTAAGCGCTACTACAAGATCGTCGACCAAATCAACGGTCTTGAGCCCCAGTTTGAGAAGATGACCGAGGAGGAACTCCGCGCCCAGACCGATAAGTTCCGCGAGCGTTACGCCAACGGCGAGTCGCTTGACGACATGCTTCCCGAGGCTTTTGCCACCGTGCGCGAGGCTTCCAAGCGCATCACGGGCATGCGTCACTTTGACGTACAGCTCATCGGCGCCATGGCGCTTCATGAGGGTCATATTGCCGAGATGAAGACCGGCGAAGGCAAGACCCTGGTCTCCACCTTGGCCGGCTACCTCAACGCTATCGCTGGCAAGGGCGTGCATGTCGTTACTGTCAACGATTACCTGGCCAAGCGCGACTCCGAGTGGATGGGCCGCATCTACAAGTACCTGGGAATGACCGTCGGTCTGCTCCAGAACAACATGCCGCTCGAGCTCAAGCGTCCGGCCTACCAGGCAGACGTCACCTACGGCACCAACTCCGAGTTCGGTTTCGACTACCTGCGCGACAACATGGTCACCCGGCCCGAGCAGCGCGTACAGCGCGGCCACAACTACGCCATCGTCGACGAGGTCGACTCCATCCTGATCGATGAGGCTCGCACCCCGCTGATTATCTCGGGCGCCGGCACCAAGTCCGCCAGCACCTATAAGGACTTCGCGCGCGCCGTGCGCGGCCTGGAGCGCGGTGAGGACGTGTCGCACGACATGCTCACCGCCACCGAGGACGTCGAGCCCACGGGCGACTACGTCATGGACGAGGCCAAGCACACCATCGCCGCCACCGAGCGCGGCCTTAAGAAGATCGAGCGCCGCCTGGGCATCGATGACATCTATGCCGACCTCTCGGGCCAGCTGGTCAACCACCTGCAGCAGGCGCTGAAGGCCCAGTACATGTTCCACCGCGACAAGCAATACGTGGTCACCAACGGCGAGGTCAAAATCGTCGACGAGTTCACCGGCCGCATCATGGAAGGCCGCCGCTACTCCGAGGGCCTGCATCAGGCCATCGAGGCCAAAGAGGGCGTGCTCGTGCGCGAGGAGAACCAGACGCTGGCTACCATCACCCTGCAGAACTACTTCCGTCTGTATGACAAGCTCTCCGGCATGACCGGTACGGCACTCACCGAGGACGCCGAGTTCCGCGAGATCTACAAGCTGCCCGTCGAGGTCATCCCCTCCAACAAGCCCGTTCAGCGTGTCGACCACGAGGACCTGGTGTACCGCACCATCCAGGCCAAGTACAACGCCGTTGCCGACGACGTCGAGCGACGTCACGCCAAGGGCCAGCCGGTCCTGGTGGGCACCGTCTCCATCGAAAGCTCCGAGAAGCTGTCGGCCGCCCTTACCAAGCGCGGTATCGCGCACGAGGTCCTCAACGCTAAGCATCACGAGCGCGAGGCTCATATCGTTGCCCAGGCCGGACGCTACGGCGCCGTGACCATCGCTACTAACATGGCCGGTCGTGGTACCGACATCCTGCTGGGTGGCAATCCCGACGAGCTGGTGCGCGAGCGCCTTGAGTACGAGGGCCTGACCATGGAGGACGTGACGCCCGAGCAGCTCGAGCAGTTTAACGCTGAGGCCAAGGAGACCTGCAAGGCCGAACGCGAGCGCGTGCTTGCCGCCGGCGGCCTGACCGTCATCGGCACCGAGCGCCATGAGTCCCGTCGTATCGACAACCAGCTGCGTGGCCGCTCCGGTCGTCAGGGCGATCCGGGCGAGACTCAGTTCTACCTGTCGCTCGAGGACGACCTCATGCGCCTGTTCGGCGGCGACAAGATGGACCGCGTTTCCAAGATGATGGTTACCGCCGACATGGGCGACGACATGCCCATCCAGCACAAGATCATCTCCAAGGCCGTCGAGAACGCCCAGCACAAGGTCGAGAGCATCAACTTCTCCATGCGCAAGAGCGTTCTTGAGTACGACGACGTCATGAACAAGCAGCGCCAGGTCATCTACGCCGAGCGCAACAAGATTCTGGACGGCAAGGACCTGACCGATCACATCACCGAGGTCATGCACGATACCGTGTACCGCTGTGTTCAGGAGTTCTGCACCAAGGACAGCCACGATGGCGAGCGCGATCTCGAGGGCCTGCGCAAGTGGGTCGTGGAGCTCACCGGGCATATCGACACGCCCAAGTTCCCCGACGAGGACTTCGAGGCCCTGGCTGCCGATGTCCTGGCCTACGTTGAGAAGTGCTACAACATGAAGGCCGAGCGCCTGGGTGAGGACCTCATGCGCGAGCTCAACACCCAGGTCATGCTGCGCGTCATCGATACCCGCTGGATGAACTACCTGCAGGAGATGGACTACCTCAAGACCGGTATCGGACTGCGCGGCTTTGGCCAGCGCGACCCGCTGGTCGAGTACAAGACTGAGGCTTATGGTGCCTTCCAGATGCTCGTTGACACCATGTACGAGGATTACCTGCGCACCGTTCTGCGCATCGAGATCAAGGCCGCCCCGCAGGCCGTGGAGCACAAGGAGGACCCCGCGCTCGAGGGTGCGCGCTTCTCCGGCCCCGCCGACGTCGATGGCGACAACGGCAGCTCGGTGCTGCGCAAGCAGGCACAGGTTCAGGCTCGTACGGCCGTCCAGGGAGGCCCGGCTGCTGTCAACAACGGCGGCAAGGTGACCACCTACCGCAAGTCCGAGAGCGACGATCCGTACGTCAACGTTGGCCGCAATGACCTTTGCCCCTGCGGCAGCGGCAAGAAGTTCAAGTACTGCCACGGCAGGAATCGTTAATGGCCGAGGCTTTAGAGGTAACGCCCGCCGAGCTGGACGCGTTTGCGGACCGGCTCGGCGAGGTCGAGTCGTATCTTCATTTGGACGAGAAGCGCACGCGCGTGACCGAGCTCGAGGCCAAAAGCGTGGCCCCCGGCTTTTGGGATGACGCCGACGCCGCTCGCGCCACCATGGAGGAGATCGCTCGCGCCAAGGAAGATATCGCTGCCGTGGATACCGCGCGCGGCGAGCTATCTGACGCCCGCGCGGCGCTGGAGCTTGCCGAGGAGATGGGCGACGACCCCGATGCCGCCGCATTGCGCGAGGAGGCTGCCGCTACGGCAGAACGCCTGGCCCGCGCTATCGACGAGCTCGAGCTTTCGAGCTGGTTTACCGGTGAGTTCGATCACGGCGACGCGATTGTGACCATCAAGCCCGGACAGGGCGGCCTGGAGGCGCAGGACTGGACCTTCATGCTCTTCAAGATGTACATGAAGTACTGCCAGCGTCGCGGCTGGAAGGTCACCATTAACGACTGCCCCGCAGCCGAGGTCATCGGCATCGACCGTGCGACCTTTACCGTCGAGGGTAAGGACGCGTTTGGCATGCTGCGCGCCGAGGCCGGCGTCCACCGTCTGGTGCGCATTAGCCCCACCGACGACAAGAAGCGCCGCCAGACCACGTTTGCCGGCGTTGAGGTCATCCCCGTGCTGCCTGACGATATCGACATCGAGATCAGTCCCGACGATATCCGCGTGGACGTGTATCACGCGAGCGGCCCGGGCGGACAGGGCGTCAACACCACCGACTCCGCCGTACGCGTGACGCATTTTCCCAGCGGCATCGTTGTCACTTGCCAAAACGAGCGCAGCCAGATTCAAAACAAGGCCGCGTGCATGCAGATTCTCAAGGCCCGTCTGTACGAGATCGAGCTCGAGAAGCGCGCCGAGGCGCTCGACGAGATTCGTGGACCCAAGACCACGATCGGTTTTGGTAACCAGATTCGCAGCTACGTGCTCTACCCGTATCAGATGGTCAAGGACCTGCGCTCGGGTGTGGAGACCAGCAATGTCGAGGCCGTTCTCGACGATGGCGATTTGGATCCGTTTGTGATCGGCTACCATCGCTGGGCGACTGGCAACGCCGATGCGGAAAGCCAGAGTGCCTAAACCCATAGGGTTGGCCTTGGGCGGATGTGGCCAATACGGACCCTGTGCGGGGTGGTATTTGCTCGGTGAATCGGTAGAATCGAATACAGTAAGAAGTTCAAAGCGCACTCGTTTGGGTGCGCTTTTTTGAGGGAGGCAGCATGGCATATCGTCTGGACATCAAGCGCATTCTTTCGCTGAACTTCTTTCATGACTTGCCCAAGATCATGTTTGGCTGCGCCCTGGCAGCTATCGCGACGGATCTGTTTTTGATTCCCAACGGTCTTGCTGCCGGCGGTGTTACGGGTCTCGCCACGATTATCCAGGCGGTCGGCGCCTCGCATGGCATCTCGCTGCCTGTCGGTATTCAAACCATCGTGATGAATGCCTTGCTGCTGCTGGTCGTTATGCGCGAGGGGGGCATGTTCTACGTGGTCCAGACGGCGACGGGCTTTGTGCTGCTGGGCTTCTTCACCGACCTGTTCGCTCCGTTTGTGGCGCCGCTGGCACATGCCGACCTGATGCTGCCCGCTATGTGGGGCGGCATTATCACGGGCATTGGCTACGGCATGGTGCTACGCGCCGGTGCCAACACTGGCGGCTCTGACACCATCGGTCAGATTATCTCGCGCAATACGTCACTACCGGTGGGCTCCACCGTCATGGCGATCGACGTTGCCGTGTGCGCGCTGTCGGCCCCGGTCTTCTCGGTCGAAAACGCGCTGTATGCGGGCCTTTCGATGGTCATTAGCGGCTACGTGATCGATGCCGTGGTCGACGGCGGCAACAGGCGCCGTATGGTACTCATCATCTCGGACAAGTTTCCCGATATTGCGGCCGACATCATGTATGGCCTGGGTCGCGGCTGCACCAAGTTTAGGGCGACCGGCATGTACTCGGGCGCCGAGAAGCCGGTGATCATGGTCATTGTGAGCCGCCGCGAGCTCAACACCCTCAAAACGATCGTGCGCGAGCGCGATCCTCACGCCATTGTGACGGTCGCCGACGTTACGGAAACCTTCGGTGAGGGATTCAAGGACATTAACGCGTAGGGCCGACTGCGTTCCATCCAAAAGACGTTCACATTGATAAACCGTTTCATCAGCGGTTCTGCCTGCTCAATTGTTCAAATAATGATAAATACTCTGGTAAAGCTTCCAGTTTCCAGCATAATGAATGACGTACGTGCATCGCGGCTGTGTTGGGACTACCTTTCCGTGCCGTGCGCATCTTGTCTTAAGAGGATGAAAGGAAGGCACAATGAGCGACGAAGAGCTCAAAAAGGTTGCCAACGAGGTAAGGAAGGGCATCGTCACCGGCGTGCACGCTGCCAAGTCCGGCCATCCGGGCGGTTCGCTCGGCGCTGCCGACATCATGACCTATCTGTACTTTGAGGAAATGAACGTCGACCCGGCCGACCCCCGCAAGGCCGACCGCGATCGCTTCGTGCTTTCCAAGGGTCACTGCGCGCCTGGTCTGTACGCCGTGCTCGCCGAGCGCGGATTTTTCCCCAAGGAGGATCTCGGGACGCTGCGCCACATCGGCAGCCACCTGCAAGGTCACCCCAACATGAACGACACCCCGGGCGTCGATATGTCCACCGGTTCGCTCGGCCAGGGCATCTCCGCCGCCGTGGGCATGGCCGTTGCCGCCAAGCACTGGGGCGACGACTATCGCACCTACGCCCTGCTGGGCGATGGCGAGAGCGAGGAGGGCCAGGTTTGGGAGGCCGCCATGTTTGCCGGCAACCAGCAGCTTGACAACCTCTGCGTGATCGTCGACCACAACGGCCTGCAGATCGACGGCCCCGTCGAGGAGGTCAACGACCCCATGCCGCTCGCCGACAAGTTCCGCGCCTTCAAGTTCCACGTGGTGGAGCTTGCCGACGGCAACGATTTCGATCAGATCCGTGCCGCCTTTGCCGAGGCCCGCGCCACCAAGGGTCAGCCGACCGCCATTATCGCCGAGACCACCAAGGGCAAGGGCGTTTCCTTTATGGAGAACCAGGTGGGTTGGCACGGCAAGGCCCCTAACGATGAACAGTTTGAGCAGGCCATGGCAGAGCTCACGGCCGCCGGAGAGGAGCTCTAGGATGGCAGACGTCAAGAAAATCGCCACGCGCGTAAGCTACGGCGAGGCCCTCGTCGAGCTCGCCAACGAGCACGACGACTTTGTGGTCCTCGACGCCGACCTGGCCGCCGCCACGCAGACCGGCAAGTTTAAGGCAGCCTGCCCCGACCGCTTCTTCGATGTGGGCATTGCCGAGAGCAACCTGATGGGTGTTGCCGCCGGTATCGCGACCACCGGCCGCGTCGCCTTCGCGAGCACCTTTGCCATGTTTGCCGCTGGCCGCGCCTTTGAGCAGGTCCGCAACTCCATCGGCTATCCGCACCTTAACGTTAAGATCGGTGCCACGCACGCCGGTATCTCGGTGGGCGAGGACGGCGCCACGCACCAGTGCTGCGAGGATATCGCTCTCATGCGCGTCATCCCCGGCATGACCGTTATCGTTCCCGCCGACGACGTGGAGGCTCGTGCCGTGACGCGCGCCGCCTACGAGTGCGATGGCCCCGTGTACATGCGCTTTGCCCGTCTGGCCTCGCCGGTCATCAACGACCCCGAGACCTACAAGTTCGAGGTGGGCAAGGGCATCGTCATGCGCGAGGGCGCCGACGTCACCATCATCGCCTGCGGCCTAATGGTCGGCGAGGCTCTCGAGGCCGCTGAGCAGCTTGCTGCCGAGGGCATCGATGCCGAGGTCATCAACATGCACACCATCAAGCCCATCGATGCCGACCTGATCGTCAAGAGCGCCACCAAGACCGGTCACGTCGTGACCGTCGAGGAGCACTCCGTGATCGGTGGCCTGGGCAGCGCCGTTGCCGACGTTCTGTGTGAGCAGTGCCCGACGCCGCTCAAGAAGATTGGCGTCAACGACACCTTCGGCGAGTCCGGCCCGGGTGCCGAGCTCCTGCACAAGTACGGCCTGGACGCCGCCAACATCGTGGCGACCACCAAGGAGTTCTTGGCCTAAGGCGTTTTGGTTGCGCTTTAACTTGGGAACCGTTCCCATATTGGGCAATGAAAAAGCCGGGGTGCCTTCCATCTAGAGGCACCCCGGCTTTGCGTTTGGAGACGGCTGGGAAAGAGGCTAGAGAGGTTTTACGGTCGGGGCCAGGGTGCCGGCAAAGATGTCGTCTGCCTTGAAGAGCGTTTTAGAATCCGGTGCGTTTGCGGCTTTCATTTCGGAGACGATGGTATCGAATGAGACGGCTCCCAAGGACTGTAAATCGAGGGTCTCGCGGGCGGCATCATCAGAGCAGCCGGTCGAGCTCGATGAGAATTTGGAAAGATGAGCCATTGCGGCGTCGTAGGACCAGCGCGTAATCCATATTTCTACATAGCGGCCGCCGCCGAGGTTGATGTCCTTTACACACCCGCCGCCGATATCGCCGCCACCCCATACCTCATGGTCGTATCCGGTAAGACTGCCGATGTATTTGTCGGGATAGGCGGTCGAGTACAGTTCTATCGAATCCCCGTTGACCTTTGCCGTGACCCTGCCATCCCAATACTCGGGCAGGTCGACACTGAAGGTTTGGGCCTCGATGTGGCGTGCGGCGACTTTGCGCTGTTCCTCGGCCTGGCGCGCCGCTTCCTCTTCGGCGGCTTTCTTGGCTGCAACGGCGGTGTCGCGGCGGTTCGTTGCGGCGTGTTGCAGCGCATCGACGTTGGGCGCGTCCTTGCCCTGGTATGCCATGGCGAGTTTCACGGCGTCGTTGATCTCGTCGTCGGTCACGTCGACAGCATCGATGGGCGTAAAGTCCAAAACCGAATCCTGCTCGGCGAGTTCTGCCAAGTCGATCTTCTCTCCCTTAGCAAAAGCGTCGTCGATCGTGAGCTCGGCCTTTGTGCAAGGCACCTGGTAGATGGTGCCGTCGGCGGCGATAGGGGAGCCGGCTGCCTTGAGCGTGTACTTGCCCTGGATTAGCTTGATGCCCGAACCGTCGGATGCGACATATTCGACCTTGTCGACCTTCTTTCCGTCGACCGTCTTGCCCTTTACGCGCACCGGCACACGCGAAGCGCCGTTTTCGGTGTCCCACCCATCAGCCTTTACGCTCACCACGAGCGCATGCTTGGAATGCGCCGACTCATACTGCCCCTGCTCCTGAACATGCTGCTGATGCAGGTGATACGCCAGCCCACCGCCCCCGTCAACAACAAGTATCGCCGCACAGACGATAGCGATCACAACGCCTTTCTTGGGCTTCTTGCTGGGAGCGGGCGAGTCCACGGGTGTCGGCGCAACCGCAGGGTTGGCTACGGGCATAGCCTGTGTCCCGTCAAGTGCAGCCCCGCATCCCACGCAAAACCGAGCCTCATCAGCAAGCTCAGCACCACAATAAGGACAAACCATATCAACCTCCAGCAAGCCTAGAGCTACCCATCTAACTCAACTCAACTGTAAAGCGATATCCCCAACCCAAGTTGCGCAACATTCAAAGAGACCTTATCAAGCGGGGTTTCTATTGGGATAAGGGCCCAGCACAACAAAGTGCAATTCAGCCAGACCCATGCATGGTTTTGCTGCATTCAAGACGAACGCATCGACTCTTTGGTAGCCGCAGGCCGCGCACAGGGTTACCTCCCAAATCTTTCCGCAGGACGGAGGAGCCCCCGCAGCGCGAAGCGCGCAGCGGGGGTTCCGACATGTCCGAGGACGATTTGGGAGGTAACCCTGTGCGCGGCCGGACAGATCCCAAAGCCCGCCATGCTTCTTATGTGCAGCAAAGGCAATCCTGCTAAAATACAAAGCGCTCATGTAGTTTAAACGCACGACGATAAGGAGCACCAGTGGGTAACCACTTCCGTACCTCCGGTGCGGGCGATGAAGCCCCCAAGACGCAGCCGAGCGTCGCGGGCAGTCGTTTCGCCACTCCGGATTCAGAGGATCAGCTGTTTAGCCCGATCCCCGCACAGCCGGCAGATCAGGCACAGCCGGCGGCAGATCCCTTTGCCTACAACCCCAACAACGATGTTGCGCTTTCCGGCACGGCTGGCTTTGAGCCCGTTCAGACGGTGACCGCCCGCGTGGCTCAGCCTCAGATGAGCGCCGCCACGCCGCAGCCTACCATGGCCGGCATCCCCGATCCTATGGCCCCTGCGGCTCCCGCGCCGCAGCCCGCGCAGTCCGGTCTTTTTGCCGGCATTCCCGACCCCACGCAGCCTGCGGCTCCCGTGGTCGAGCGCGATCAAGCCGCCGAGGTCGCAAGCCTCGACAGCGCGCTCAACAACCCCGACTTCACGTCGGTGTTTGCGCCCATCGACCCGCAGGCCAGCCGCAAAAAGATGGCCAAGCAGGCCGGTGTCGAGCCCGTCATCCTTATGGAGCACGTCACCAAGATCTATCCGGCGCAGCCCAACAAGCCCGCACTCGACGATATCAACATCGAGATCTATCCGGGCGAGTTCGTCTTTTTGGTCGGCCACTCCGGCTCGGGTAAGACCACGCTGCTGTCGACGCTCAACCGCGACGTCAAGCCCACAAGCGGTCGCATTTTGGTCGCCGGCCAGGACCTCATGAAGATCAAGAACCGCAAGGTCCCGTTCCTGCGTCGTCAGATTGGCGCCGTGTTCCAGGACTTTAAGCTCCTGCCGCAAAAGACCGCCTACGAAAACGTGGCGTTTGCCCTGCAGTGCATCGGCAAGCCCAAGGGCGTCATCCGCAGCCAGGTGCCCGAGGTGCTGCGTCTGGTCGGTCTGGCCGACCAGATGGACTCGCTGCCCGATCAGCTTTCCGGTGGCGAGCAGCAGCGCGTGGCCGTTGCCCGCGCTATGGTCAACCGTCCGCCGCTGCTTATCTGCGACGAGCCCACGGGCAACCTCGATCCGGCGATTTCGCTGGGCATCATGAAGCTGCTCGAGCGCATTAACCGCACCGGTACCACCGTGATCGTCGCTACGCACGACCGCGAGATGGTCGATAGCATGCACCGTCGCGTGATCGCCCTCGAGGGCGGCCACGTAATCCGCGACCAGGAGAGGGGAGGTTACGGCAACTATGGCACCAACTAACGTGGGCTACTCGCTCAAAGAGGCAATCAGCCACTTCTTCCGTAACTGGACCACCTCGCTCGGCGCCGTCATCACGATTTTCCTTTCGCTGTTTATCATCGGCCTGTTCATTATGGGTTCCGCGATGCTGAACTCCGTGATCGGCACCGTCGAGGATCAGGTCGTCATCAACGCCTTTATTAGCGATGACGCCGACCAGGCAGATGTTCAGGCCTTTGAGGCCGAGCTCAAGACGTGGAGCAACGTCAAGTCCGTGACGTACAAGGACAAGGACGACGCGCTGGCCGAGTACACGAGCAAGATGTCGGGTAACGCCGACGCTACCATGAGCGCGCTCGACGGTCAGAACCCGCTGCCGGCTTCGTATGCCATCGAGATGGACGATCCGTCCATGGTCGAGAGCACGGCCCAGAAGCTCAAGAAGAACGCCGATTTTCAGAAGATCGCGGACGACGGCGACGTTAACGCGAGCGTTCTGTACGGCCAGGAGGAAGTGAGCCGCCTGTTCCAGGTGACGAACTACATCCGTATCGCCGCTGTAGTGCTCGTCGGTCTGCTGACCTTTATCGCGTTCATTTTCATTAACAACACGATTCGCCTGTCCATTACGGCGCGTCGTCGTGAGATCGCGATCATGCGTCTGGTGGGCGCAAGCAACGGCTTCATTCGCGGGCCGTTCATTACCGAGGGCGTGCTGCAGGCCATTTTGGGCTCGTTGCTTTCCATCGGCGTGCTGGAGCTGCTGCGTAACCTGATGGTTCCGCGTTTGCAGGAGAGCATCGGCTGGATGTCGTTTGCGCTGCCGATGCAGTACTACCTGGTGACCTACGCCGCGCTGATTCTGGTCGGCGTCATTATCGGTCTCTTTGGTTCCGCCATCGCCATGCGCCGCTACCTGCGCGTGTAAGCGCTGCGGATATGCCGTCTACAACGGGTCGTTCCTTTCCAGGGGCGGCCCGTTTTTTGTCCCCTAGGGATCATTTGGGTAGACTCTTGGGTGTAAGCGGCCATCGATAGTAAGGAGGCGCCATGGGGCGCAATAACAAGCATAAGCGTGGAGCTCGCAATAAGCGCGGGCCGGTGCGCAGCGAGCGTCGCCCGAGTCTGACCGGACGCGTGCAGCTCCATGAGCATAGCGCCTATGTTGTAACCGAAAACGGCGACTACAAGGTCATGGGCCGCGGCAAGCGCGAGATTATGGACGGCGATACCGTTGCCGTAAGCATTAAGAACAGCCCGCATGGCGAGCGGCGCGCCGTAATTGAGGGCGTCGTTGAGCGTGCGGCCATTAGTGTGGTGGGCACGTACCAGACCGCCGGCCCGCTCGGGGTGATCGAGCCGCTTGATTCTCGCCTTAAGGCCGATTTCTTTGTTCTGCCGGAGGACACCTCGGCGGAGCGCTTGGGCGTTCATTCGGGCGATGCGGTCGTCGCGCGCATTCTGACATATCCGACGCGCCTGGAATCGGGCACCGTGACGATTGAGCGCCGTATTGGCGGCGATGATGCGCCCGATTTGGGCGTTCAGTATGTGATGGCGCGCTATGGCTATACCGATACTTATCCCGAGGCCGCGCTAGCCGAGGCCGAGGCACTTTCGCTCGATGTGGCCTCGGCGCTTAAGGACCCGCTCCGCCGAGACCTGCGCGACCGCTTTGTCATTACGATTGACCCGGTCGACGCGCGCGACTTTGACGACGCCATCTCGCTGGAGCGCACGCCCGAGGGCGGCTACAAGCTGGGTGTCCATATTGCCGACGTTTCGCACTATGTTGCCTGGGACGGACATATCGACCTGGAAGCCCGCCATCGCACGACGTCGGTGTATCTTGCCGATCGCGTGTTGCCCATGTTGCCCGAGCGCCTGTCGAACGATTTGTGCTCACTGCGTCCCGACGAGGACCGCTTGGCGTTTACCGTCGACATTGAGCTCGACGCGCAGGGTCGCGTGCGCCATTACGATCCCTATCCCAGTATGATCCGCTCGCGCGTGCGCATGGACTACGACGGCGCCGAGGCGCTGCTGGTACGTGCCGGTGCGGTGGAGTATTCGGTGCTGGAGGGTGCCGCCGAGGATGTTTCCGCGGTTGAAGTCTCGCGCGAGGAAGCGCTCGAGCGCGGGCTTGCGTGCGAGGAAACCACTCGCGGCTATAACGTCGACTTGGGGGATTTCCTCGTAGCTGCCAACGAGCTCGCTGAGCTTCGCCATCGTATTCGTCGCGCACGCGGTTCGGTCGACTTTGATACGGCCGAGATCCGTGCGCTGTTGGATGAGGATGGTGTGCCCGTGCAGATCGTGGCCCGTGAGCGCTCGTGCGCCACGTCGCTGATTGAGGAAGCCATGCTGCTGGCCAACGAGTGCGTGGCGGAGTGGCTGGCCGACCGCGATATCGAGGCCTGCTATCGCGTACACGACGATCCCAGCCCCGACAGCCTGCACGGTGCCGCCGTGGCGCTGGCACAGCTGGGTATCATCGATGACCGTCGCGCGGCAGGCATTGCTCTGGGAAGTCCCGACGAGCTACAGGCGGCGGTTGATGCCGCAGCCGGTACGGCCAACGCGCCGCTCGTCAACACGCTGCTGCTGCGCAGTATGCAGCGCGCACTGTACAAGCCGCGCAACGAGGGCCACTTTGCACTTGCTTCGCCGTGCTATTGCCATTTTACGAGTCCCATTCGCCGCTATCCCGACCTGGTGGTGCATCGCGTACTCAAGTTACAGCTGGCCTACGAGCGGCTGGGCGGCAAGGACGCCTTGGTGCGTACGCCGCGGCTGATCGGTAAGGGTCGCGAGTCCCTGCCGCGCATCCTGCCGCAAATCTGCCGCGCGTGCAGCGATGCCGAGCGTGCGGCCGATGCCGCCAGCCATGCGACGCAAAAGATCAAGATTGCCCAGTACTACGAGGACCGCCTGGGCGAGCGCTACGCCGGAACGATCTCGTGGGTCAGCAGCATGGGCCTCTTTGTGCGCCTGGATCTGACACAGGTTGAGGGTTTGGTTTCGATCAAGAGTCTGGGCAACGAGTGGTTCGAGTTTGATGAGGACGCGCTCACGCTCACGGGTGCCGACACGGGGACTCGCTATGAGCTGGGGCAGCGCGTGATCATCGAGGTCTCGCGCGTTAACACCACGCGCGGGCACTTGGATTTCAGGCTTATTCATTAGCCGGAATTTGGTGATTCATAGAAAACGGGGCGGTCTTTTGGGGCCGCCTTTTTTGTGGCGCATCAATCGTCTTGCCGCTCGCGCGCTTGCGTCTTCCGCCTGCTATAGGGGAGATAAAACCTACCAAAATAAACCTGTCCCTTTTTGGGAGGTTTACGAGAGAGCGGGGATGAGATGGCAACGGTGTACGGGTATGCGCGGGTGAGCTCGCGTGATCAAAATCTGAATCGGCAGCTGGATGCGCTGGGCGCCTATGGCGTGGAACCGGCGAATATCTTTGCCGATCATGCGAGCGGCAAGGACTTCGATCGACCGCGGTATCGCGAGCTGCTGTGCGCGTTGGATTCCGGTGATGTGCTGGTGGTACTTTCCATTGATCGGCTGGGCCGTAACTACAGCGAGATCCTCGAGGAATGGCGGTGCATAACCAAAGAGCTCGGCGCCGCCATCGTGGTGTTGGACATGCCATTGCTCGACACGCGCGCCAGAGACTGTGGTGGGTCGGACGTGACGAGTGCGTTGATTGCCGATATTGTTTTGCAGCTGCTGAGCTATGTGGCGCAGGTGGAGCGCGAGAACATTCACCGGCGCCAAGCCGAGGGCATTGCGGCGGCGCGAGCGCGCGGCGTGCGCTTTGGCCGGCCCCGCAAGCCCTGTCCTCCGCAATTCGAGCTGGTGCGCGATACCTACGAGGCGGGTGATATCACGCGGAGTCAGGCGGCAAAGCGGCTAGGCGTGTGCGTGGGGACGTTTGATCGCTGGATGCGCGAGATGGAGTAGGGGCGCCGCGGTCCTTTGGCGCCCCGATTCGAACATTTTGGATTTCGCTACGGCGGCAACTGCATTTGGGGGTACACTCGCTGCTGCTCAAAAAATGACGGAGGTTAGCCCTTGGCGCGTGTGAAGCACATAGTCGGATGGATTTCGGTTGTCCTGCTGGTCGTGACGCTGGCAAGTATTTGGATACTGACGGGGCAAAACGTGGAGCAGACGTCATCGCTCAGCGAGTCCACTGCGCGCGCGGTGGAAGGACGGGCCGCGGACATGCGACCCGACGCCGCGCAGGAGTCCCAGGCGGGGGATGCCGTCGAGGGCGCGGATTCAACGACTGCCACCGTTCATCCCGATCCGCTTGCGCCCGTTCGTCTGTGGATGGGTGCCAACATTCGTCGCGTCGCACATACCGTTGAGTTCTTCTTTGTAGGACTGTTTGCTTCGACGACAGTGGCATGCCTGGGCGAATGCCTGCCATGCGCGCGATTCCGGTACGCACTCGCTGCGCTCTTTTGCGCCGTCTGCTCTGTCGGCGACCAAGTGCACAAGATCTTTGTTCCTGGTCGTCATTTCGACATGATCGACCTGGGCTTCGATGCCGTGGGCTATGTCACCGCCATGCTGTTGGTATTGCTGGTCTCCGCATGGGTACACCACGTGACGCGCCCCATCGGCGCCCATGCGAGGCGCTAGCCGGTAACAAACCCGTTTCTGATAATGCGACCTTGTTGAATTATTTTGTGTCGCGCGTATTTCCGAGCGGTCGGATTTGAGGGGCGAGCGGTAGAACGCTCGCCCTTTGTGCGCCACGATGCGGCACAATGTACCGCAAAAGCTGTTTGTATCCGGTACGAATCGTTCGTTGGTCTTTAATTCTTCTCAACGGAGGTGTTTGAGATGGCAAACGGATTGCTTTTGCGGCTTCGCGAGCGTGAACTCAGCGCGAGCCCGGCGGAACGCAATGTCATCGCATATGTAAGCGCTCATCCGCATGAGGTGGTCGGGCTGTCCGTCCGCAGTCTTGCCGATGCCACGTTCTCCTCGCCCTCGAGCATTTTGCGTTTTTGCAAGCGTTTGGGTTTTGCGGGCTACAAGGAGTTCCAGCGCGAACTGATTGCTGAATTGGCGCTCTTGGGTGACAAGAAAGACGTTGCCCTCGAGGACATCTCCATGGATGACAGCGTCGAACGTATCGTGGGGAAGGTGATGAAAAGCAACGTGCGTACGATCGAAGCGACGGCGCGAACGCTCGATTACACCGTTTTGGAGCGATGCGCGGCCCATCTTAAGCGGGCACGCGCGGTCAATCTGTTCGGTATCGGTGCCTCTCGTTTGGTCGCGCACGATCTGGCGCAAAAGCTCATGCGTGTCGACAAAGAGTGCCATCTGTACGACGACTGGCATGATCAGCTCCTGTGTGCCAAGAACATGCATGAGGGCGATATGGCAATCGCCTTTAGCTACTCGGGCTTGACGCAAGAGGTGCTGGACTGCACTGCTGAGGCTCAACGTCACAACTGTCTCGTTGTGGCCGTTACCAAAGTAGATGGATCGTCCAAGCTTGCCACCATGGCCGATGCCGTGCTCGGCGTTGCTGCAAGCGAGCCCTTGGTCCGCAGCGGTGCCATGGCCTCGCGTATGGCCCAGCTTATGGTTGTCGATGCCCTGTACGCTGCTTACGTTGCCAGCGACTACGAGCGGGCGACGCATGTCATTAAGCAAAACTACATCGAGAAACAGGAAAGATGAGGTGAATGAAATGCTCGATTTAACAAAATTCACGACCGAACAGCGTAATCAAAGGTCAATGGACCTCGATACGATGACATCGCTGCAAATCGTCACGACGATGAATGATGAGGATCTTCGTGCCGTCCAGTCGGTCACGAAAGTGTTGCCCCAGGTTGCCACAGCAATCGACTGGGCTGCTGAGGCACTCGAGCGCGGCGGGCGCGTCTTTTACATGGGCGCAGGCACCAGCGGTCGTCTGGGCGTACTCGACGCTTCGGAGTGTCCGCCCACGTTTGGCGTGTCACCCGATCTGATCGTCGGGCTCATTGCCGGAGGCGAGACGGCGTTTATCAAGGCCGTCGAAGGCGCCGAAGACAGCGAGGAGCTTGGCGCGAGCGACCTGCGGGAGCGTGGACTCTCGGATAAGGATCTTGTCGTTGGCCTGGCGGCAAGCGGTCGTACTCCCTATGTGGTGGGCGGCCTTGTGTACGCCAAAGCAACTGGGTGCAAGACCATCGCAATTGCCTGTAACCAAGGGTCGAAGATCGGGGAGAGCGCGGATCTTGCCATTGAGCCTGTGCCCGGTCCCGAGGTGCTGACCGGCTCAACGAGGCTCAAAGCGGGAACGGTCCAAAAGCTCATTCTCAATATGATTTCGACCGGTGCCATGGTCAAGATTGGCAAGGTGTACCAAAACCTGATGGTCGATGTACAGCAGACGAACGAGAAGTTGGTGGTGCGCGGCCAGAACATCGTGATGGAGGCGACCGGCTGCACGCGCGAGCGCGCTGTTCAGGCGCTTGCAGATGCCGGCGGCCACGTAAAAACCGCTATTGTCTCGGTGCTGCTGGACTGCGATGCCGAGCAGGCTGCGGTAGCTCTTGAGCGGGCGCGCGGCCATGTCCGTGCTGCGGTGAGGGGCCATGAGAAGAGCAATGCCGATGCCCAATAGGTGCACGGCGTGAGTAGATATGACATCAAGAAGAGATACCCAATACAAGGAGGAGTTATGACGAACAAAGAGCTGGCTCAAAAGCTGCTGGATCTTTTGGGCGGTAAAGACAACGTGCTCGCAAACGCGGCGTGCATGACGCGCCTGCGCGTGACCGTCAAAGACACGAGCAACGTTGACACGGAGGGTATTAAGGCACTCGACGGCGTGATGGGCCTGGTCGAGGACGACACGATGCAGATCGTGCTGGGTCCGGGCAAGGTGAATAAGGTGCTCGAGGAATTCTCCAAGCTCACCGGCCTTGCGAAAGGCGTTGCTGACGAGAGCGTAGTTGACGCTGCGGCCACAAACAAGGCCGCGCAGAAGGCCAAGTACGAGTCCAAACCGGTTCAGGCCTTCCTTAAGAAGATTTCCAACGTCTTCGTCGCCCTGCTTCCCGGCATCATTGCGGCTGGCCTCATTAACGGTATCTGCAACGTCATCAATGTCTCGACGGCGGGTGCGCTTGCGGGCGAGTGGTGGTATCAGGGCATTCGCTCCATGGGTTGGGCCCTCTTCGCCTATCTGCCCATTTTGGTGGGCTATAACGCAGCGCGCGAGTTTGGTGGCTCCGCTGCACTGGGCGGTATCGCCGGCATGATGTGCATCGCCAACAGCGCCATGCCCCTGCTTGCGCCTGGCGCTGCTGATCCTGCCACTGCCATTCTGCTGCCGCTCACCAATGCGCAGTACAACCCCGCAGCGGGCGGTATGATCGCGGCTCTCATCGCTGGTGCGTTTTTCGCCTGGATGGAGCGTCAGATTCGCAAGGTCATGCCCAACGCGCTCGATACGTTCCTGTCCCCGCTGCTGGTGCTCATCATCGGCGCCTTTGCTCTGATGCTTGTCATCCAGCCGGTTGGCGCTTGGCTGACGGCCGCGATCTTTAGCGTCCTCACCTTTATCTTCGAGAAGCTGGGCGTCCTGGGCGGCTATATCCTGTCGGCAGGCTTCTTGCCGCTGGTGTCCGTCGGCCTGCATCAGGCGCTCACGCCGATCCACGCTATGCTCAACGATCCCGACGGCGCTACCAAGGGCATCAATTACCTGCTGCCCATCCTTATGATGGCTGGCGGCGGCCAGGTCGGTGCCGGTTTGGCGCTGTACTTTAAGACCAAGAACGCCAAGCTCAAGAAGTATGTCGCCGAGTCCATCCCCGTTGGCATCCTGGGCGTGGGCGAGCCTCTGATGTATGCCGTTACGCTGCCGCTCGTTCGTCCGTTTGTGACGGCCTGCCTGGGTGCCGGATTTGGCGGCGCGCTTGCAGCGCTGCTTCACATCGGCACGGTTTCCCAGGGTGTTTCCGGTCTGTTTGGCCTGTTGATCGTCGTTCCTGGTCAGCAGCTCGGCTACGTTGCCGCTATGCTGCTTGCCTATGTCGCCGGCTTTGTCCTGATGTGGTTCTTTGGCGTGGACGAGCAGAAGATCAACGAGTTTTTTGGCGAGTAGCCTGATACTGCGCGCTATGTCATTCGAACGTCTTGACGTGCCGCAGATCTCTTGATGCTATGGTTGTGCCGGCGGGGCTAACTGCTCCGCCGGCCTTTTTTAAAGGAGCGTTGAAGCGTGAAAACGGGTATTTCGATTTATCTTTCCAGCCCTCTGCAGGATATTGAGCGGACAATTGAGCGTGGTGCCGCGGCGGGTGCGCGCTATGCGTTTACCTCGCTGCATATTCCCGAGGATGGGGGAGCGGCGTATGCCGATAAGGTTCGCCAGGCGCTGTCGCTGCTTTCCGCTCGCGGTATTGCGCTCATTGCCGATGTGGGGCCGCGAACGTGCGATTTGCTCGGGCTTGAGCGCATCGAGGACTTGCGCGATTTGGGACTGGAATACCTTCGTTTGGACTATGGCTTTAGTGCCCAGCGGGTCGCGGAGCTGTCCGGTGTATTTCGCATTGTGGTCAATGCATCGACAGTGAGTTCTGATGAAATCGCATCGTGGCGAGAAGCCGGTGCCGATGTGACTCGTTTTGCCGCCTGCCACAATTTTTATCCCAAGCCTTATACCGGTTTAGCTCTTGAAGATGTTGCTCGGACGAATCTTCGTCTTGCGGCGCTCGGCTTCGAAATCATGGCTTTTGTGCCGGGCGATGCCAACGTTCGCGGGCCGGTGTTCGAGGGACTGCCGACGGTTGAGGCGCAGCGCGGTCGCGCGTCAAAGGTTGCCCTCAACATGCTTGAGCTCGCACATGGCGCCGATTGCGACATTGTTTTGGTCGGCGACCCCGATCTTTCGGATGCGGGTTGGGCACAGTTTGCTCAAGTTTCTGCCGGATACGTGGATTTGCAATGCGAGCTTGAGTCCGGCTATGCCTATGTACGTGGGCAGATTCATCATGACCGGCCCGATTCGAGCACCCTCATCTTTAGGTCTCAGGAGTCGCGCACGACGCTTAAGCCAGATTCCGTGCCGGCGGATACTGGTGCCGGCCTGCCGCGAAAGACGGGGTCGATCGCTGTGAGCAATAGCGGCTATGGGCGCTACGAAGGCGAGCTTGAGATTTCGCGGGTCGATCTTCCCGGCGACGAGCGCATGAACGTTGCGGGCCATATCACGTTCGAGGCAATGGAGCTGCTGCCGTTCATCAAACGCGGATTCGGGGTACGCTTCGTTTAGCGTGTGACCCGTGGGCTACAATTGCCCCATCATGCGAAGGCGCCTCGTATGGTATGTACCTGTGTTGGCCGATCTATATTCGGAGGATTCCCATGACCGTACTGTTTGTTGAATATCCCAAGTGCTCGACCTGTAAAAAGGCCAAGGCATGGCTGGATGAACATGGGGTTGAGTATATCGACCGCGATATCGTTACGGACAATCCCACGGCCGATGAACTTTCGACCTGGATTGCTCGTTCGGGGCTGCCGGTGCGACGCTTCTTTAACTCGTCGGGCATGAAATATCGAGAGCTGGGCCTGAAGGCGCGTCTGGATGCGGGTATGACGGACCAGGAGTGCTTCGAGCTGCTGGCGACTGACGGCATGCTGGTTAAGCGCCCGCTGCTGGTGGGCGACGACTTTGCGATCCCCGGCTTTAGGGAAGCGGCCTGGGCCGAGGCGTTGCTGTAGCGGCTGCGGAAAGCGCGACCCGTTTTGAGTGCTCAGGGTGGGACGTGTTTTCCATCGGCGGGCTCGCTCGGCTCAATCATCGAGCTGTGCCCATTCGTGCGGATCGTAGACCTTTACGTGCTTGTTGGGCTTGCCGCTCCAGTACTCCTCGTCCATAAAGGGCAGATATGCCTGAACGCCGGGGCAGATAAAGGGAATCCGCTGTTGTTGCAGTCGCTCGCGCTGTCGCTGCTCCAGGTGCGCCTCGGATATGACAGTCGGCATACCGGACAGCTCGACGAGGCTTGCCTGGATTCGCTTAAGGTCGGGGAGTCCCGCGTGCCATGACATCCGCATGATCAAAAAGGATGCACGGCGGTATTTTGCCTGCATCACCGTGATGGCGGGGCGCAGGGTGGGATGGATTTTGTCCCGTTCGGGCCAAAGGTCAGCAGTGATCTCGAGGCCCAGGGTCTCCCATAGGTAATCAAGCTCTTCGTCCATGGCGCCTCGATATCCGTGTAATGATGACGGTTTGATTGTGCCATCAGCCGTGAGTGCTGCATTGTTGTAATCTACCAGCGGTAGATGTGGGATGTTTTACGGGCTTTGGCACCGTACGTGTCGCTGGTGCTTCACAGGTCCTTCACGTGTCGGCCGTATTTGACTGAATTTCAAAAAAGTCAAAATTAGGGCTTGCGTCACGGCGGGACTTCCCGTATATTTCTTTCTTGCGCAAAGGCACAGCCGAGCGCAGCGATGCAGTCATTGGGATGTCGTCTAATGGCAGGACAGCGGATTCTGGTTCCGTCAATGGGGGTTCGACTCCCTCCATCCCAGCCATTGCATTTGCTACATATGGCCCGTTCGTCTAGCGGTTTAGGACGCCGCCCTCTCAAGGCGGAGATCACCAGTTCGAATCTGGTACGGGCTACCCACAAATGAATGCCCGGGCCTCGCAAGAGACCCGGGTTTTGTGTATCGACCGATATTTAAGGCGCGCGTTGAGTCTGCCGCCCGGACCGAGGAGTTGTCATGGACCTGCCTATCAGCTTGGAAGACATCACGTATGCCGAGAACTATCTGGCGCAGGGCGACCTGGCTACGGCGACGCCGCTGTTGGAGCGTCTGGTGGAGCTCGCCGAGGAGTATATCGACGCCGAGTGCAAGACGGAGGAGAAGCGCCAGTACTTTAGCTTCGACAGCAAGTTTGAGCGCCTGGCCTATCGCCGCGTGGAGAAGGATCCGCGCGAACTGGTGCAGGTCGAGGTTCCCTTTGACCGCCTGTACTCCGACATGGCGTTTGCCTACATCCGCCATCAGGATTATGTGAGTGCTCGGAATGCCCTGATGCAGGCCGTACGTTGGGATCCCATGAACTGTAACTATCGCTTGGACCTGGCCGAGCTGTTCCGCGCACTCGAGGACAAGCAGGAGTGGGCATCGCTCTCGTTCTCGGTGCTGGAGCGCGCGAGCGACGGTAAGTGCGCCGCACGCGCCTACACCAACTTGGGTCAGTACTTCTTGGAGCCCGAGACCGAGAACATTTCGGCTGCCGTGGGCTGCGCGCGTCTGGCGCTGCGCCTGGCGCCCAATGATGCGCATACGACGCGCCTGCTCAACAAGATCCATACCACCTATCCGGATGCCGCTGATGAGAGCGACGACCACGTGATGGGTGAACTGGCCCTGCAAGGCGTGCCGACTTCACCTTCGGCCGAGATCGCCATCTGCCTGATCATGTGTGCGACCGACGCTGCGAGCGACGGCGACAAGCAGGAGGCTACGCGCCTGACGGTCCGTGCCCGCGACCTGGTGGGCGAGGAGGCATGCGCGGCGATCATTAAGCTGGTGCGTGAGAGCGATGCCGAGCTTAACGCCGAGCGCAAGGCAAAGCGCGCAGGCGCCGACAAGGGAGCCGACGGCGTCAAGGAGGCCAGCGATGCCCAGTAAGCGCGAGCGCAAGCTCATTTCCAAGAATCGTTCGGCACATCACGAGTACTTTATCGACGAGACGTTCGAATGTGGCATTGAACTGAGCGGTACCGAGGTCAAGTCGATTCGCGAGCGCGCGTGCCAGATTACCGATACCTTCGCGCTGATCCGCGGCGGGGAGTGCTGGCTCGTCGGCCTGCATATCCACCCTTATAGCCATGGTGGCGTGTGGAATCGCGATCCCGACCGTCGGCGTCGTCTGCTGCTGCACCGTAAGGAGATCGACTTTCTTGACGGCAAACTTCGCAACCGTGGTTATGCGCTGGTTCCGTTGGAGCTCTACTTTAATACCGACGGCCGCGTAAAGCTGCTGCTGGGCCTGGGCCGAGGCAAAAAGCTCTACGACAAGCGCGAGGACATGGCCAAGCGCGATGTCCAGCGCGAGATTGACCGCGCCCTCAAGGAGCGCAACCGCTAGGAGCGAGTTCACGGGAAGGTGCCCTACCGCGCCCGCCCCGTCTTCCTTGCTGTTTTGCCATATATTTCCAAAAGACGGCGTCCGTTATGGGCGCCGCTTTTTATGGGTACATACAGCCTTAAGGTTCAATCCCGGGTTAGGGGAGTACTTGTTATGGACAAAACTGCGTTCTTTACCATGCCGAGTGGGCTCTATGTGGTGAGTGCCGCGGCCGACGGGCTGCGTGCCGGCTGCGTTATCAACACGGCGGTGCAGGTGACGGCAGCACCGCCTCGCATCTCGGTTGCCGTAAACAAGGAAAATGTGACCGCTGGCGTGATCGAGACTGCCAAGGCCTTTGCGCTGACCGTGATCGACCAGACGGCGGATATGCTCTACATTGGCAACTTTGGATTTCGCACCAGCAGCAACTATGACAAGTTTGCCAAATACGAGACCCGCGAGACGGCTCTGGGCATGCCCTATGTGCCCGAGCATGCGGCGGCCCTGTTTAGCTGCCGTTTGATCGACACTGTGGATGTGGGCACGCATCTACTGTTTATCGGCGAGGTCGAGGATGCCGAACGCCTGAGTGACGAGACGCCGCTCACCTACGATTACTATCACAAGGTCCTAAAGGGCAAGACGCCTCCGAAGGCGTCCTCGTATCAAGGTTAGAAATGTTTTAAAAATACTTGCATTATATTATTGAGAATCTATACTGATAAATGAAGTACATCACCAGTCACGTTCGAGAGGAGAACATCATGGCTGAGGAGAAGAAGACGTATAAGTTCGTGTGCGTCGTTTGCGGTTACGAGGTTGAGGTCGATACGCCCGAGCTGCCCGAGGATTATGTGTGCCCGGTGTGCGGCGTCGGTCCCGATCAGTTTGAGCTCGTCGAGGAGTAGCTCGCAGGCACACGGCGATTGGCCATACAGAGCTCTGTCCAAGGGCCCCGGTCGAATTCACGGCCGGGGCCCTTTTCCTCCGTCCCCAAGGGATCACGGCTGCTGTTAGCCGATCCTGTCTGTCGTGAGTCTGGCCGACCGTTTGTCTCAATCTGTAACATGTGGCGGCTCAAAACGGGCCTATCTGTTACAGATTGAGACAAAAGGTTGGAGCTGAAGAAATGTCTCAATCTGTAACATCTAGAAGCGGAAAATGGGTCTACTTGTTACAGATCAAGACAAACCAAAACCGTCCGGCAGAAGATCTCAACCTGTAACATCTAACAGTGAAAACGGGGTCTACGTGTTACAGATTGAGACAAACGGAGCTGTCCCTCGGAAAGATCTCAATCTGTAACATCTAGACATCAAAAGCGGGTCTAGATGTTACAGATCGAGACGTTTGCCTGGGTGGGTGTCCCGTCCCATTACATCCCTGTTAACAACACGACATCGAGAATCGTCACGATGGCACCGATCCCTACGAGCAGCGCGTTGAGCGGGCGCGAGTTGGCGTATTTACCCATGACGCGGCGTGAGCTGGTGAGTCGTATGAGCACAAAGACCGTGATCGGCAGCTGAAGCGACAGCAGCGCCTGGCTCCAGATGAGGCCCTCAAAGGGATTTTTGACGACCAGGCAGGCAACAACTGCGCCGGCAAAGCAGAGTGCCACGCCAACCGATGAGTGTCGGTCGTGGATGTCGTATTCCTCATCAAACATGCCTGCCGTAATGGTTCCCGCGGCCATGCCCGCCGTAACGCTGCTCGAGAGCCCCGCAAACAGCAGTGCCACTGCAAAGATAATCGAGCTCGCCGGGCCCAGGATGGGGGAAAGTGTGGCTGCTGCGACGGTAAGGTCGTCTACGACGATGCCGTGCGCAAAGAAGGTCGTTGCGGCCAGGATGACCATGGCCGAGTTGATTGCCCAGCCCACGCCCATCGAAAAGAGCGTGTCGAAGAACTCGTAGCGCAGGCGCTCCTCGATAACTTGCTCGCCTTGCCCCTCGAAGTGCATGGATTGGATGACCTCGGAGTGCAGAAAGAGGTTGTGGGGCATAACGACCGCACCCAGGACGCTCACGATAATCGCGGCAGAGCCGGTGGGCATACTGGGCGTGATCCAGCTTGCGGCGGCCTGCGGCCAGTCGACCTTGACCAGCGCAAGCTCGGCCAAAAACGAGAGTCCTACCACGCCTACGAAGGCGATGATCCATCGCTCGGCGCGCTTGTAGGAGCTCGTCATGAGCATCGCCATGGATGCCGTCGCCACGATGACGCAGCCTGCGCGCACGGGTAGCCCAAAGAGCATTTGAAGGGCAATCGCGCCGCCCAGGACTTCTGCCATGGCGGTGGCGATGGTCGCGAGATAGGCGCTGGCGAGCACGGCACGTCCCGCGGGGCGGGGCAGGAAGCGAGTCGTTGCCTCGGCAAGACAGGCGCCCGTGGCGATACCCAGGTGTGCCGCGTTGTGCTGCAGCACAATGAGCATAATCGTGGACAGCGTGACGATCCACAGCAGCGCGTAGCCAAACTGCGAGCCCGCGGCCATATTGGAGGCCCAGTTGCCCGGGTCGATAAAGCCGACGGTGACGAGCAGCCCGGGGCCGATATGCCGCGCAATGTCTAGGCCTCCGTGACCACCGGTGCGTCGGGAGCCAAAGCGTTGTTTGAGATGGTTGAGCATGGTGCGCTCCTGCGTATGGACGGCGTGACGTCGCATCTGGGGCGTGTGGCGCCACGCGTCGGTTTTGGGTTGGGGCTACTTGTGCGCTTTGCCCTGATTGGCCACGGCGTCGATCTTGGCGGCGATGGTCGCCGGATCGCCGATGTAGCGCTTGTCGAGGACGTTGAAATCGGTGTCGAAGGTGTAGACGAGTGGCACGCCGGTGGGGATGTTGACCTTGAGGATTTCCTCGGGCGTGAGGTGCTCGAACTTCATGACGAGTGAGCGCAGGGAGTTGCCGTGCGCGGCGATGAGTACGCGCTTGCCGGCGAGCATCTGGGGGCGAATCTCGTCTTCGAAATAAGGCCAGGCGCGGGCGATCGTGTCCTTGAGGCACTCGGTATAGGGCAGCTGATCGGGCGCGACATCACGGTATTGCTCCTGGGTGTGGGGATCGCGCGCGTCGTCCGGCTCGAGTGCCGGCGGGCAGACATCGAAGGAGCGGCGCCAGATGAGCACCTGCTCGTCGCCGTGCTCCGCCGCGGCATCGGCCTTGTTGAGACCCTGCAACGCGCCGTAGTGGCGCTCGTTGAGCTTCCAGGATTTGATGACGGGCAGCCACTCGCGATCCATTTGGCCGAGCACGATGTTGAGGGTGTGGATCGCGCGCTTGAGGCGCGAAGTGTAGCAGACGTCAAAGTCGAAACCGGCTTCTTTGAGTGCTCGACCGCCTGCGGCGGCTTCTTCGCGGCCCGTGTCAGTGAGCTCAACATCGGTCCAGCCGGTGAACAGGTTGAGTTTGTTCCACTCGGATTCTCCGTGACGGATAAGGACAAGTTGCATTGCCTGTCGGTCTGCTCGGTGCGCCATAGGGGCCTCCTTGATCTGGCACGGTGTGCGTGCCGTTTGCTTGACGCCGCAAAGGATACCCGTTTTAAGCTTAAAAGTTAACCAAGACTAACAAAATTGTTGTATTTGAATGGGATGGTGAAAGGGGGCTGCCGAAATGTTTCGATCTGTAACAACTAGGGATGGAAATTGGGCCTAGGTGTTACAGATTGAGATGTTTGAAGCGGTGGGCTTACAGGCCGAACTTGGGCGCCTTGTTGCCGCCCTTGAGGTCGGCGGTGTCCACTCGTAGGGCGTGCGTTACGCGATTGTTTCGAAACGGGCGGGAAACACAACGATGCCCTGATGCTCCTACTATGCCTATTCAACTGACTGTCTAAATATCTAGGGGAGGATCGCGATGCAGGCAGATTCCGCTCAACAGCAGGGCCTTTATCGCCCCGAATTCGACCACGATGCATGTGGCATCGGCGCACTTGCCGATATCAACGGTGAGCGCCATCACCAGATTCTGGACGACGCGCTGTCCATTCTGGTCAACTTGGAGCACCGCGGCGGCACGGGACTCGAGAAGAACACCGGCGACGGTGCCGGTATCCTGTTCCAGGTTCCGCATCACTTTTTTCGCAAAGAGGCTCAAAAGTGCGGCCAGATTCTGCCGGCAGAGGGCGACTATGGCGTGGCCATGCTGTTCTTTCCGCAGGACGACAAGGGCGTAGAGGATGCCCGTCGCGTGTTTGAGGAGGGCTGCGCCGAGGCCGGCGTGCCGCTGCTCTTTTGGCGCGAGGTGCCCGTCGACCCGCACGACCTGGGCGAGACGGCACGCGCCTGCATGCCCACCATTCTGCAAGCCTTTCTGGGCCGCCCCGACGATACGCCGGCGGGTGACGCCTTCGAGCGCCGCCTGTACGTGTGCCGTCGCACTATCGAGAAGAAGGCCGATGCCGAGTTTGCCCTGCGCGACAAGATCTTCTACGTCTGCTCCATGAGCTCGCGCACTATCGTGTACAAGGGCATGCTCGTCGCCACGCAGATGCGCCGCTTCTTCATCGATCTCAACGACGCCGCTGTCAAGACGGCCGTTGCGCTCGTCCACTCGCGCTACTCCACCAACACCACGCCCAGCTGGGAGCGTGCGCACCCCAACCGTTTTATCATCCACAACGGCGAGATCAACACCCTCAAGGGCAACGTCAACTGGATTCGCGCCCGCGAGCCCAACCTGTACAGCCCCGTGCTGCAGCACGATCTTGAGCGCGTGATGCCCATCATCAACCGCGAGGGTTCCGACTCGGCGATTTTGGACAACGTGCTCGAGTTTTTGGTTATGAACGGTCGCCCGCTCACGCGTGCCGCGTCCATGCTGCTGCCCGAGCCGTGGGATCACAACGACAGCCTGAGTGAGGAACGCCGCGCCTACGACGCTTACCAGTCCATGCTCATGGAGCCGTGGGACGGTCCGGCCGCCATCGCCTTTACCGACGGTCGCACGCTGGGCGCTGCCCTCGACCGCAACGGCCTGCGCCCGGCCCGCTACTATGTGACGCGCGACGGCCGCTTTATGCTGGCAAGTGAGGTGGGCACCATCGAGGTGAGCCCCGAGAACATCCTGACAAGCGGCTGCCTGGGGCCGGGCCAGATGCTCGAGGTCGATTTTGCCCGCGGCCGTGTGATCTACAACGACGAGCTGCGCGCCCGCTATGCCAAGGAAAAGCCTTACCGCGACTGGATTGCCGAGGAGACGCTGACCGTTGACGCACTCGATGAGCCCGTTGTGGCAACGCCCGCTGAGGACGCCGAGGTGCCTGCCGCTGTGCGTATGGCCAAGCTCGGCTATCACTGGGATGATGTTGACGAGGTTGTGCGTCCCATGGCCCAGCAGGGCAAGGCGCCGCTCGCCTCGATGGGCATCGATGCGCCGCTGGCCTGCCTGTCCAAGAAGACGCGCTCGTTCTTTGACTACTTCTATCAGCTGTTTGCCCAGGTCACGAACCCGCCGATCGACGCCCTGCGCGAGCATATGGTCACCTCGACCACGCTCTACCTGGGCAATCACGGTAACCTGCTCGAGGACTCCCGTACGGCCTGCCAGCTGGTTCGCTTGGAGCGACCGCTGCTGAGCAAGGAGGAGTTTGACCGCATTTGCGCCATCGACCGCGTGGGCTTTAAGACCCGCCGTTTCCGTGCCGTGTACCGCCGCAATGCCGGCGAGGGCGCGCTGCAGGCTGCGCTCAAGCAGCTTGCAGGGGACGTTGAGGCTGCGGTGCGCGATGGCGTGAACATCGTGGTGCTGAGCGATCGCGCCGCTGCGGGCGAGGTCCCCGTGCCGTCGCTGCTCGCCGTGGGTTGCGTGCACAACCATCTGATCCGTGCCGGCGTGCGCACCTTTGCCGATATCGTGGTGGAGTGCGGCGACGCCGTGTCCCCGCACGACTTTGCGGCGCTGGTGGGCTACTCCGCGAGCGGCATCTATCCGTATAACGCGCATGCGTGCATCCGCGATCTGGCGGCACACGGCGACCTGGACGTGACGGCCGAGCAGGGCATCGCCAACTACAACAAGGCTGCGACCGCCGGCATCGTCTCCATCATGTCCAAGATGGGCATCTCCACGGTGCAGAGCTACCATTCGGCGCAGATCTTCGAGGCCGTGGGCTTTACGCCGGAGTTCGTCAACGCGTACTTTGCCGGCACGGTGAGCCGTGTGGGCGGTATGGGTGTCGAGGACGTCGAGCGCGAGCAAAGCGAGCGCTACGACGCCGCGCTCGCTATCCTTAAGAGCCCGGCTCCCGATCAACTGCCCACGCTGGGTCTGACCAAGTGGCGCCCGCTCGGCGGCGAGGAACACCTCATCGACCCTCAGACCGTCTACCTGCTCCAGACCGCCTGCCGTGAGGACAGCTACGACACCTTTAAGGAGTACAGCGCCCGTCTGCACCGTACCGGCCGTGCCGTGCGCCTGCGCGACTTGCTCGACTTTAATGCCAGCGGCCGCACGCCGGTTTCGCTCGACGAGGTCGAGCCCGCGCTCAACATCGTCCGCCGCTTTAACACCGGCGCCATGTCGTACGGCTCCATCAGCAAAGAGGCGCACGAGTGCATGGCCATCGCCATGAATCGCCTGCACGGACGCTCCAACTCGGGCGAGGGCGGCGAGGACCCGCGTCGCGAGACCCCGCTGGCTAACGGTGACTCCAAGAACTCCGCGATCAAGCAGGTGGCAAGCGCGCGCTTTGGCGTGACGAGCCGCTACCTGTGCAGCGCCTTCGAGATCCAGATCAAGATGGCCCAGGGCGCCAAGCCCGGCGAGGGCGGTCACCTGCCCGGCAAGAAGGTCTACCCCTGGATTGCCGAGGTCCGTCAGTCCACGCCCGGCATCGGCCTGATCTCGCCTCCGCCGCATCACGACATCTACTCTATCGAAGACCTGGCCGAGCTCATCTTCGACCTTAAGAACGCCAACCCCGGCGCGCGCGTGTCGGTCAAGCTGGTCAGCGAGGCCGGCGTCGGCACCATCGCCACCGGTGTGGCCAAGGGTGCTGCCGACAAGATCTTGATCAGTGGCCACAACGGCGGCTCGGGTGCCGCTGCGCGCGACTCTATCTGGCATGCGGGACTGCCGTTGGAACTTGGCCTTGCCGAGGCCCAGCAGACGCTGCTGCAAAACGGCCTGCGCTCACGCGTGGTGCTCGAGGCCGACGGCAAGCTCATGGACGGCACCGATGTTGCCGTCGCCTGCCTGCTGGGCGCCGAGGAGTTTGGCTTTGCGACCATGCCGCTCATCTCGATGGGCTGCTTCATGCAGCGCGACTGCCAGCAGGATACCTGCCCCGCCGGCATCGCGACGCAAAACTGTCGCCTGCGTCGCGGCTTCCGCGGCAAGCCCGAGCATGTCGAGCACTTTATGCTCTTTGTTGCCGAGCAGCTGCGCGAGGTCATGGCGAGCCTGGGCTTCCGCACCGTCGACGAGATGGTCGGCCATCCCGAGTGCTTGCGCCAGATCGAGGTCCCGGGCAACCGCAAGGCTAACCTGCTCGATCTGTCGCCCGTGCTGGCGAGCGCGACCTGCGAGTTCGGTGCCCACATCCCGGGTGCCGACGGCCGTCACTTCCTGCCCCAGATGGCTGCGGACAGCGAGCTCGACAAGACGCTCGACTCCACGCTGTTTGTGCCTTACACGGCCGACGCTCGCGCGCACCTGCGCCCGATTCGCTTCCGCGCCGATATCGCCAACGTCAACCGCTGCGTGGGCACTATCCTGGGCAACGCGGTGATCAAGGCACATCCCGAGGGCCTGCCCGCCGGCTCCATCACCATCGATTGCGATGGTTCGGCCGGTCAGAGCTTTGGCGCCTTCCTGCCGCGCGGCATTACGCTCAACGTGTGCGGCGACGCCAACGACTACTTTGGCAAGGGCCTTTCGGGCGGCGAGGTGTCGGTGCGCCCCAACCCGCATGCGACCTACAAGTTCGACGAAAACATCATCGTGGGTAACGTTGCGTTCTTTGGCGCCACGAGCGGCCACGGCTTCATCAACGGCCTGGCCGGCCAGCGCTTTGGCGTACGCAACTCCGGTGCCACCGTGGTGGTCGAGGGCTGCGGCAACCACGGCTGTGAGTACATGACGGGCGGTCTGGCGCTTATCCTGGGTGAGGTCGGGCAGAACTTCGCCGCCGGTATGACGGGCGGCGTGGCCTATGCCTTTGACCAGTACGGCACGCTCGATGCCCGCGTGAACCACGAGAGCGTTGAGCTCAAGGCCCCGACGGCCGGCGAGCTGGCACAGATTCGCGAGCTCATCCAAGAGCACGTGGACGCGACGCAGAGCCCGCGCGGCATCAAGCTGCTCTACAGCTTTGAGACGATGAGCAAGCACTTCGTGAAGGTCATTCCGACCGAGTACGAGCGTGTGCTGGCGATTGTCGCCGCCGCCGAGGCCGTCGGCAAGACGCATGCGCAGGCAGAGGCGCTGGCGTTTGACATTGTGACCGGTCGCGCGAGCGCCGCGGATGTCGCTCGCTTCGATATTGCGGGCGGTGCTGCGGGTGCTGCGTCCGTGGCCGCCAGCTCTGTTGCTTCGACCAAGAAGGAGGCGTAAGTGCTATGGGTAAGCCCGGTGCTTTTCTTGATATCGATCGCGTGACCCACGAGCTTCGCCCCGTGGAGGAGCGCAGCCGCGATTTCGATCCGCTGTACGTTGAGCTCGACGACGATGCACGCCGTGCCCAGGCGAGCCGCTGCATGATGTGCGGCGTGGCGTTTTGCCAGATGGGCGCGAGCTTTGGCAAGGCACGTCCGAGCGGCTGCCCGCTGCACAACTTGATTCCCGAGTGGAACGAGCTGGTGTACCGCGGCCGCTGGGACGAGGCTGCCGAGCGCCTGTCGCTCACCTCGCCCATGCCTGAGTTCACGAGTCGCGTTTGCCCGGCGCTGTGCGAGGCCGCGTGCAACCTGGGTTCGGTCGATGGCCAGCCCACGACGATCCATGACAACGAGCGTGCGATCAGCGACCGCGAATGGGCAAACGGCGGCCCGCGTCGCTTTGAGCCGGCAGGGGAGGGCGCGCCCACGGTTGCCGTGGTGGGCTCCGGTCCTGCTGGTCTGGTGGCAGCATGGGAGCTTGCGCGTCGTGGCGCCCGCGTGACGGTGTTTGAGCGCGACGACCGCCCGGGCGGTCTGCTCATGTACGGCATTCCCAACATGAAGCTCGAGAAGTCCGTGGTCGAGCGTCGCGTGGCGCTCATGCGCGAGCTGGGCATTGTGTTTGAGCTGAGCGCCGATGTGACGAACCCTGCGGTGGCGGCCGAGCTCGATGACTTTGACGCCGTCGTGATGGCTGTCGGCGCTCGTGCGCCCCGCGGGCTTTCGGCTGCGAACGTGGATGCTCCGGGCGTGGTGTACGCGGTGGACTACCTGACGGCTTCGACCGCCTCGGTGCTCGATGGCAGCGAGCCCGCGGTGAGCGCGCGCGGCCTGGACGTTGTGGTCATTGGCGGTGGCGATACCGGAAACGACTGCGTGGGTACCGCCGTGCGTCAGGGCGCGCGCAGCGTGCGCCAGTTTGAGTTCTTGCCGGCTGCGCCCGATAAGCGCGCGGCGAGCAACCCCTGGCCGCAGTGGCCCAACGTTAAGAAGACCGACTACGGCCAGCAGGAGGCTATCGCTGCGATGGGTGACGAGATGCGTGCCTGGGGCGTGGATACGCTCGAGGTGCTGCTGGACAAGAAGGGTGCGGCTGCGGGTTTGCGCGTGGTCGATCTGGACTGGTCGGCGGGAAAGCCCGAGCGCATCGCGGGCTCCGAGCACGAGGTGCCGGCGCAGCTGGTGCTCATCGCCTGCGGCTTTACGGGTCCCGAGCACGGCGTGTTCGATGCGGTGGGCGTGCCTGTTGCCACCGCTGGTCGTCCGCTGCCGGTGATGGCTGCCGAGGGCTCGCACCTCGCGGCTCGCACGGAGGGTGTCGCCGCGGATGCCGCACCGGTGTACGTGGCCGGTGACGCCCGCAACGGCAGCTCGCTCGTGGTGAGTGCTATGGCCGATGCCCTGGCCTGCGCAGCCGAGGTCGCCGAGGCGCTGGAGCTGTAAAGTAGTCATTTAAGAACGTCCTCAATGACTAGTCATTTTTTGTCTAGTCGTTGGGGACACTCCTTGCGGATTTGCGAGCAGTTTGCTCGTTTGTCGACGTACGGGCGTTCATTTGTCGACTTCTTGGGCTGTGGTCACCTGTTGTTTAAGTGGTGGCTGCGGGCATCTGGCTCAAAAGGGCGGGTTGGCCGTCGATGTTTACCTGCGGTTTTGTTGCGGCGCGCATTTTCGGTCAAGCTTTTCGTCAAGTGTTTGGTCAGCATCTGGTTTGCAGCCGGAGGCCTATTTTGCCCGCGCTGGTCGTGGCTGCCCACCCTCCTCGTAAGCTCAAATTGAGGTCCATCAGTTTGAGGAGGATGCCATGACTGACCACGCTTTTGACCGAGCAGAGCTGGCTGAAGCCGTCGGCAACGATATTGCCGACATGGCTCACTTTTGGATGCTGCGGAAGTTTCAATTCCTGGAGCCGGCGCGCGAACAGTTCGAGATCATTGTCGACCCGTGGCTCAGCTATTGCACCGAGCCTTCGCAAAACGAAATCATGGCCTACAACATGGCGTTTACCGATTGGCTGCTGTTTGAGCGCCCCTATCGCCATGGCAAAACGCTGCTCGAGCTATATGTTGACGAGCCGCCGGCATCGCTTTCGCCTGCCTCGCTCAAGCGGCTCGAGCAGGTACGCGACACGCAGTATTTCTCGCGCTTTGGCATTTTGGACAAGGATCCTGCGTCCGGCATGGTCGTGCTGAAGGACACGCGCACCGATCATCGCTTTGATGTCTACGATCCGCATATCGTGCAGAAGGAGCACTGGAGTGACGGCGCGATTGCGGTGCGCCTCGCCTGCGTCGATGATGTCTGGCTTACGGCGGGACAGCTCTACCTGTATGACATCGCGCGGCTGAGCGATACGGCGGTCGATGGGCCGGGTGCGGTGCATCCGGAGGACCTGCAGGACGGCTTTGACACCTCGTGCATCAGCTTCTTCTTGCGTCTGGTCCGCGACATCATGGGCGTCCAGGGGCGGTACGTAAAGTCGCTCAACATCTACGAGCAGGAGTGGGAGTAGGGGATGGGTGGTTGTCGCCTGCCTTGCCTTTTGCCTTTTTGTCTCGATCTGTAACGTTTGGGGACAAAAAACCAGCCTATCTGTTACAGATCGAGACGAACGCTTGGGCACCGCTGGTTTGTCTAAATCTGTAACGTTTAGGGGCCTGAAGAACGTCTAACTGTTACAGATCAAGACGTTTATCAGCGGAGGCAACGGTGACAATGGTCCATTTGTCCGATGTGGTGGTGATGGAAGTGTCTAATACCGTTCTCAAACACAAGCATACGGCTCGCAACACGTTGGCGCGGAATAGGATGCTTGCCAGGCTCACGGAGGCGGCTGAACTAGGCGTGCTGCTTGTGACGCACGACAATGCCGAGCTCATGTGGCTGCGGCGCCATGTGGGAACCGACGATATCGCGGAGCCTGAGTCGCACCTGTTCTGTTTTCAGCATGATTGGGATGCGTTGACGCCGACGGAGCGAGCGCTGCGGACCATCAAAGGGCTTGCGGAGTTTCATCCCGATTGGGCGTTTTGGGGTTACGACGCGGCACTTTTGTGGGGTCTGGAGGTGCCAAATGATCTGCTTGGGCCGCGATTTCTTGTTAAGACAGGTTGCTCGGTGCCGCTGAGTGCAGGATGCCGGCTGTTGCGTCCGCAGGCGGCGGGTGCGCTTGAGCGCGTCGACGGCGTGCGAGTGACGCCGTTTTGGCGCACGGTGAAGGACTGTCTGCTGCGTGCGCCGTTTTCGTATGGTCTGGCGATCGCCGATTCTGCGCTGCGGGCGAAGGGCATATCGCGCGACGACCTCTGCGAACGGCTCCAGGCCGATTGCGAGGGCAGACGCGGATATCGCAGAGCTCAGGTGATTGCGTCGCATGCGGACGGGCTGTCCGAAAACGGTGGCGAGTCTCGGTTCCGGGCATTCTTTATTGCATACGGTTTTCCGGTGCCAGAGTTGCAGGTGGAGTTTCGTGACCCGCTTGATTCGAGCCAAGTGTTTCGCGTTGATTATTTCTGGAGGCTCGAGGACGGGACGTGCGTGATTGGCGAGCTCGATGGAAAGGGAAAGTATGCCTTACAGAACGACGAGGGTCGGGAGTCGGTCGACCCGTTCGTGGCAGAACGTCAGCGAGAGTCTCATCTGACGATGCTCGGACATAAGGTGCTGAGGTTTACGTTTGATGAGCTCAAGAATCCGGGGAAGCTGGCTGAAAAGATGAGACTGGCGGGCATTCCGCAGTGGGCCGATTTGGCTGAGCAGTGGAGGCGGCAGTGGTATGGGCGCTGAGGGGTGTAACTGACGCGGATGTGGTTGTTCCTGCCGAGTTTGTCTCGATCTGTAACAACAAGGGGCCGTTTGGCCTCGCAACTGTTACAGATCGAGACAGAAGGTTGGCTGCCGCTAAAATATCTCGATCTGTAACATCTAGAGGCCGAAAACCTGTCTACTTGTTACAGATTGAGACAAAGGTTGGACGCGGTGCCGAAAGATCTCGATCTGTAACATCTGGCTGCTAAAACCCGGTCTACCTGTTACAGATCTAGACATTTCCCGGATGTCGCTGGGATGGGACTGCAATGCATTCCGTTCTCCGTGTCTCATCCTTTCTCCGTTAACCGATATGTCCGCAGCAACCCTGCCGCACTGGGTGATAATGGACAAATGTTCAAGTTGCTCGTGAGGGAGGAGCTCGATATGGCGTCTGCCGATCGTTCCACGTTGTTTATCAATGCGACCGTCCTGGATGGCTCGGAGCATATGGAGCCGCAACCCGATATGGCCGTGGCCGTTGAGCGCGGTGTCATCACGTGGGTGGGGCCGAGTGCTGTGGCGCAGGCGCCTGCAGGTGCCGAGGTCATCGACCTGGCCGGCGCGTACCTCATGCCCGGCCTCATCAATATGCATGTGCACCTGTGCGGCTCGGGCAAGCCTGTCTCGGCCGGCGATGCGGGCGCGCTGATGAAGAAGCTCGATAATCCCGTGGGGCGCGCCATCGTGCGCCATATTCTTAAGGGCAGCGCCCAGCAGCAGTTGGCAAGCGGCGTGACCACGGTGCGCGGTGCGGGTGACCCGCTGTTTGCCGATATTGCCGTGCGCAACGCTATCGACGCCGGCAAGTATCAGGGTCCGCGTCTGGTGGCGCCGGGAACGGGTGTCACGGTGCCGGGCGGTCACGGTGCGGGGCTGTTCGCGCAGGTCGCCGATACCCCCGATGAGGCGGCCGAACAAGTGCGTGACTTGTATGCGCGCGGTGCCGACGTCATCAAGCTGTTCGTGACGGGCGGCGTGTTCGACGCGACCGAAGTAGGTGAGCCGGGCGTGCTGCGCATGCCGGTCGAGGTTGCCGCGGCGGCGTGCAAGGCTGCGCACGAGGTGGGCCTGCCGGTTATGGCTCATGTCGAGAGCACCGAGGGCGTGAAGGCCGCGCTTGAGGCCGGCGTCGATACGATCGAGCACGGTGCCCCGATGACTCCCGAGATCTTGGAACTGTACCGCGGCGCCGCGGGCACGCAGCTTGAGGGGCGTGCGCCCAGCGTTACCTGCACTATCAGCCCCGCGCTGCCGTTTGTGCTGCTCGATCCGGAGAAGACCCATTCGACCGACACGCAAAAGAAGAACGGCGACATTGTGTGTTCGGGCATCATCGAGAGCGCCCGTGCCGCACTGGAAGCTGGCGTTAAGGTGGGCCTGGGCACGGACTCGAGCTGCCCGTTTGTGACGCAGTACGACATGTGGCGTGAGGTTGCCTTTTTTGCCAAGTACGTGGGCGTGAGCAACGCCTTTGCGCTGCATACGGCTACGCAGATCAATGCCGAGCTGCTGGGGCTGGGCGGCGAGACCGGTACGATCGAGTGCGGCAAGGCTGCCGATATCTTGGTAACGCGCAAGAACCCGCTCGATGATCTGTGCGCACTGCGTGAGCCGACGTACGTGATGTGCCGTGGTGATCTGGTGCGCAAACTCAAGGTGAAGCGTATTCCCGAGGTGGACGCCGAGCTCGACGCGATTATGGCCATGCCTGCCGAAGCGCTGGCTGAGGAGCTCGCCCGCGACGGTGTGGCGTAGATGTGACAAAGGGGCAGCTCCGTTGCCGCATGCAAAAAGCCGAGGTCTCAACACGAGGCCTCGGCTTTTTTATCGAACAAATACTTAAGATTTGGGACAAACAAACCTGATTAATTTGTCCCGCGTGCGGGCGCTAGGAGCGGGTTTCCATCTTGGCGTGGCACTTGGGGCAGGTGACGCGGATCTTGCCTTTGCCCTTGGGGACGGAGAGCATCTGGCCGCAGTTGGGGCACTTGAGGTATGCTGTGGTCTTGCGACCCTTCCACATCTTCTTGGCCGTGCGCTTGGCACGCTCAAAGTCTTCCTTGCTGGTACCGGCCGTGCGCGAGGCGTTGGCAGCCGCGGTGCCGCTACCCAAGCTCGCTACGAACTTGCCCAGGCCGGGGACGTTAGCGGTCGCGGCGACAAAGGCCGCGTTTTCCTTGCGACGTGCATCGATATTTTTGGACAGGCCGCGCAGCACGCCAATCACGATTACGGCGATGGCAATCCAGCTGAGCCACTGGATATGGGCTATCGATCCGATCATCGCGATGACGATGCCGACAAAGCCCATAACGATGGTGAGCTCATCGGCGCCATTGCGGCCCTTCATAAAGTCATTCATGCAAATTGCCTTTCGTTCGATATGCTGCACGCCTTTATACCCGATTTAGAGCAAGGGGGACAGGTCAATCTGCACCAAGGTGGTGCAAACATACCTGTCCCCGATGCACCAAGAAGGTGCAAAGCAGTCCGTCCCCAATGCCCCAATTACTTGGAGAGCTTGTCGACGACGCGTTCGATCTCGGCGAGCTTGGCGGCCTTGAGGTCTTCGTCGCCCGATTCGATTGCCGAAGTCACGCAGCCCTCGATATGCGCCTTGAGCACGTCGGCGTTGATGCGCGCAATGAGCGCCTGCGTTGCCATGAGCTGCGTGGAAATATCGACGCAGTAGCGGTCCTCATCGACCATCCGCAAGATGCCGTCGATCTGGCCGCGTGCCGTCTTGAGCATGCGGGTCACCGATTTGTGGTCTGCCATCATGGCGGGTCCTCGTTTCTGGTCGATGGGGTCGAATGCTTCTGGTAGCTGCTACGCGGCGGTCACGGACAGGGCGTGGAACTTCTCGCCGGCGCCCTCGACGGCGGCAGCGAGCTGCTCGGCGGTCACGGTGTCGGCGCACTCAACCTGGACGGTCTGGGTCTCGTGATCGGCGTCGGCGTCGGTCACGCCGGCAACGTTGAGCAACGCCGTCTCGACGGTGGCGTCGCAGTGGCCGCACATGAGGCCGGAAGTCTTGATTGTGTATCGCATCGGTATTCCTCTCTGTTGTGTCGGCTTTCCCAGGCACCCGACCTTGGCCTTCAAGCCGTCGCTCGCGTACCAAAGTACGCGTCGCTCCTCTTTCAGGTCAATCTCGGGCACCTGGAAAACCCGTTCTAAATGGACTTAAGGGTGAACCTATTTTGCCACTTTGGGCTTAAAGGTTCGCAGGCGCAGCGCATTGCTTACGACGCACACGCTCGACAGGCTCATGGCCGCAGCTCCAAACATCGGCGAGAGCTGCCATCCGGTGAGCGGGAAGAACACGCCCGCGGCGAGCGGAATGCCGATACCGTTGTAGAACAGTGCCCAGAACAGGTCCTGCTTGATGTTGCGGATCGTGGCGCGCGACAGCTCGATGGCGCGGGCGACGTCCATGAGGTCGCTGCGCATGAGCACCACGTCGGCGCCCTCCTTGGCGATGTCGGCGCCGGTGCCAATGGCAAGGCCCACGTCGGCGCGCGCCAGGGCGGGGGAGTCATTGATGCCGTCGCCCACCATGGCGACCTTGCCGCCCGCATCCTGCAGTTCGCGCACGTGGCGTTCCTTGTCGGCGGGGAGGACGTCGGCGATAACCTGTTCGCTGGTGAGTCCCACGCGGCGGGCGATGGCCTCGGCCGTCACGCGGTTGTCGCCGGTGAGCATGCGCACGTCGACGCCGAGCTTGCGGAGCGCGGCGATGGCCTCGGCGCTCGTTTCTTTGACCTCGTCAGCCACGGCAATGGTGCCGGCAAGCTCGCCGTTCTTGGCAAAGAACAGCGGCGTCTTGCCCTCGGCAGCGAACTTCTCGGCAAGACCGGCGGGCACCTCCGCGCCCAGCTCGTTCATCAGGCGCACGTTGCCGGCTGCGATGACATTCTGCCCCTCGCGTGCCGTAACGCCTCGCCCGGGCACGGCGGCAAAGTCCTCGACCATGCGCGCGACGATTCCGCGCGACTCGCACTCGGCCATAATCGCCTCGGCCAGCGGGTGCTCGCTCGAGCGCTCCAGCGCGGCGGCCAGCTTGAGCAGCGCCTTTTCGCTCATGGCGGGCGAGCCGTCGGCGCGTGCGGCAACCACGATATCGGTCACGGCCGGCTTGCCGCGGGTGACGGTGCCCGTCTTGTCGAGCACGACGGTGCCCACGCTGCGCAGGTTCTCTAGCGCCTCGGCGCTCTTAAACAGAATGCCCATTTCGGCGCCCTTGCCGGTGCCCACCATAATGGCGACGGGCGTGGCCAGACCCAGTGCGCACGGACAGCTGATCACCAGCACGGCCACGGCGGAGGTGAGCGCCTCGTTTATGCTGCCGGTCAGTGCCATCCACACCGCAAAGGTCACGGCCGAGATCACGAACACCACGGGCACGAACACGCCGGCGACCTTGTCGGCCATGCGGGCGATGGGCGCCTTGGTGGCGTTGGCGTCCTCGACGAGCTGGATGATCTTGGCGAGCGATGTCTCGGCACCCACCCGCGTGGCGCGGAAGGTAAACGAACCGGTGCGGTTGACGGTGGCGGCGTTGACGGTGTCGCCGGCGGTCTTTTCCACGGGGATGGACTCGCCGGTGAGCGCACTCTCGTCCACGGCCGAGCTGCCTTCGAGCACCACGCCATCGACGGGGATGGACTCTCCGGGGCGCACGCGCAGGACCTGGCCGGGAAGGATGCTGTCGACGTCGACGGTGGTTTCGGTACCGTCGTCGGCAACGACGGTCGCGGTCTTGGGCGCCAGGTCGATCAGCGCCTCGATGGCGCCGCCGGTTTTGGACTTGCTGCGCGTCTCGAGGTATTTGCCCACGGTGACGAGCGACAGGATCGTGCCCGCACTCTCAAAATACAGGTTGTCCATGCCCGTCATCATGGCCTCGTGCACCTGACCTGTGGCCAGCTGGTCGGCCATGATAAACATGGCATAGAGCGACCAAGCGATGGAGGCGGTGCCGCCGACGGCGATGAGAGCGTCCATGGTGGGCGCGCCGTGCACGAGTGATTTGAAGCCGTTGATAAAGTATGCGTCGTTGACGTAGACGATGGGGATGAGCAGGACAAGCTCGGTGAGGGCGAGCGTCATGCTGTGGATGTGGTCCGTGCAGATGCCGGGCAGTGGCCAACCGAGCATGTGCCCCATGCCTATGTAGAACAGCGGGATGAGGAAGGCGATCGAGACGATGAGGCGGGCGCGCATGGCAGAGGCGGCGGCCTCCAATTTTTTGGTGGGCGACTCCATGTGGGCGGCGCCGGACCTGACCTGCGTGTTGCCGCTTGAGCCGGCGGCACCGGTGCCCGCATCGACGGGTGAGGCCGAGTAGCCCGCACGGTCGACGGCGGTGCAGATATCGTCGGAGGTGACCTGCGCGGGGTCATAGTCGACCATCATGGAACCAGCGAGTAGGTTGACCGCGACGCTTTGGACGCCGTCGAGTTTGCTTACGGCGCGGTCCACGTGCGCCTGGCAGGCGGCGCATGTCATGCCGCCCACGTCGAACTTATCTTGAGCCATGGTTTCTCCTTTCCGTGGTTCGGTGTTGGAATTGTTAACCTGCCGATACTATACACCCATACCCCCAGGGGGTGTCCAGTGGAGGTGAGAATGTATGACATTTCGCTACAGATGCGGGTGGCTGCTCAATCGTTGGCAGCTCATGTCAAACATCTCGATCTGTAACATCTAGCGGGGAAAATGACCTCTAACTGTTTCAGATCGAGATTATGTTTTGCGATGTTTGAGTTCGTCTCAATCTGTAATGTGTAGACCCGGTTTTGTCTCGTAACTGTTACAGATTGAGACAATCGGCCCCGACCGCCCCGTCATCTGTGGTTTACGTGGGGGCATGCGAAGCACGGGTATACTAACCCGCGGCGAATCTGCTCCATCGCTTAGAGCTGCTGCGTCTGGACGGCGCGTGATAGGGCTGCCAAAGCGATCGCCAGCGTGCTGAGCAACGTCCTCTCTGTGCGCGCACCTGTTTTTGTATGTATTAGCGCACTACCAAGCACGCCCGCGCGGCCGCATGCCGTGCTCATTGCGCGTGCAGATAAGGAACAACAACATATGCGTAATTCTGTATCCGACGTCACGGACGCCGAGATTCTGGACGAGACCCGCGAGGCCATGACCCAGGCTGCCTTCGATGCTGCCGACGAGGCCAGCGCCGCCCAGGCCGTCGAGTCCGCTACCGAGAGCCTGCCCGCCTTTGACGAGCTGGGCCTTTCCGACGAGATGCTTCGTGCCATCGAGAACCTGGGCTACACGGCGCCGACGCCCGTGCAGGCCGGCTCAATCCCCGTGGTGCTCGAGGGCCGCGACCTGCTTGCTGCCGCTCAGACTGGCACCGGCAAGACGGCCGCTTTTTTGCTGCCGACCATGAACAATCTGGAGCACATCGCTCCTCCCAAACCCGTGCGCGAGCGCGGCGGCCGCAACCGCCGTCGCGGTGCTAAAAAGCCCGAGGGCAACGGCCGTGGCCCCGTGATGCTCGTCATCACCCCCACGCGCGAGCTCGCCCAGCAGATCGACGAGGTCGCGAGCAAGATCGCCGACGTCACGGGCCACGTTGCCGTGACCGTCGTGGGCGGCGTGAGCTACAAGCCGCAGACCGCGGCGCTCAAGTACGGCTGCGACATTCTGGTCGCCACGCCGGGCCGTCTGGTCGATCTGATCGAGCAGGGCGCTTGCCACCTGGACGAGGTCAAAGTGCTGGTACTCGACGAGGCCGACCGCATGCTCGACATGGGCTTTTTGCCCGCCGTCCGCCGCATTGTGCGCGAGACGCCGGCCGAGCGCCAGACGCTGCTGTTCTCGGCGACGCTCGACGAGGAGGCCGTGGGCGAGATCACCGACCTGGTGAGCGACCCGGCTCGCGTGGAGATCGCGCCCGCCACGTCGACCGCCGACACCGTTGACCAGCTTGTGTTCCCGGTGTCCATCGAGGCCAAGAACAACCTGCTGCCCGAGTTCCTCAAGAAGGAGGGTCCGGAGCGCACTATCGTCTTTATGCGCACCAAGCACCGCGCCGACAGCTGCTGCCGTCGTCTGGAGCGTAAGGGCATCAAGGCCGCCGCGATTCACGGCAACCGCAGCCAGGCCCAGCGCGAGCGTGCCCTTTCGGCCTTCCGCGACGGCACCGTCGACGTGCTGGTGGCAACCGACGTGCTCGCCCGCGGCATCGACATTAGCGACGTGCGCTACGTTGTGAATTTTGACGTGCCGGCCGAGCCGACTGACTATATCCACCGCATTGGCCGTACGGGCCGCGCCGGCGAGCTGGGCTGGGCCATCACGTTTGTGACCGAGCAGGACGTGGACGAGTTCTACGAGATCGAGAAGCTCATGGACAAGACCGCCGACATCTACGAGGCCGGCGACCTGCACGTGGGTCCCAACCCGCCCGCGGTTGATCCCGAGCGCGACCCTGCGGCCTTTAAGGCGAAGAAGAAGACCAAGCGCGGCAAGTCCAAGAGCAAGAAGAAGCTTGAGCAGGCGCGTCGCGACGGCAAGCGCAACGGCGACGATTACGGCGATGTTGCCGGTCGTTCCAACCGCGGTCGCGACGAGCGCCGCGGCGACGGCGAGCGTCCGAGCCGTCCCAAGCGCGGCGGCAAGACCCGCGTGCGCGAGGGCGTTCAGGCTCGCGTAGACGAGGCTGTTGAGAGCGTGGCCCGCGAGGTAGCTGCCGAGGAGCGCGGCGGTGCCGCTGCCGTCGAGCAGGCCCCGCGCGGTAACCGTGCCGAGCGTCGTGCCAAGCAGTTCCAGGGCGAGGCGCATCGCCGCCGTCGCGAGGATGGGGATCGCGGTGGCCGTCGTCGTGTCGAGCGCGAGGACGAGGGCCGCGGTTCGCGCGGTGGCAAGCGCGGTTCGGGTGACCGTCGTCGCTCCGGTCGCGATGGCGAGCGCGGCGGGCGCGATGAGCGCCGTGGCGGCGAAGGCCGTGGCTCGCGTGACGAGCGTGGTACCCGCGGCGGCGAGTCCCGCGGCGGCAAGCGCTTTGACGAGCGCGGAGGCCGCGAGGGCGGCCGCGGTGGCGAGCGTCGCGAGGGCGCTCGTGGCAACGGTGGTCGCAGCCTCGCCGGTCGTTCGAATGAGTCGCGTGATCGTCGCGATCCGCGTGCCAGCCGCGATCGTCGCGATGACTGGCGCAACTACGACGACACCCGCGAGGAGCGCCGTGGCGGCTATCGCGGCGGGCGCGGCGGCAACCAGGCCGGCTCCCGCGGCGGTCGTGCCGGCGGTCGCGATAACCGTAGCAGCTATGGTAACAATCGTGGCGGCAAGCGCGGCGGCAGCTCCCGTCGTCCCGGCGACGGCGGCGGCAAGCGCAAGTAAGATGCGCATCGCGCGCTAGCGTGAGACAAGCTAAGGGCCCGAGCAAACAACGCTCGGGCCCTTTTGTTTGCCGTGTCCATCGCTAATTCAAACGTGATTTTCTCGGGAATGCATCTGGGGGATGCTGAGGACCTATTTTCCGCCATGCAGCAATGGGTCCTATGGGGTGCGCCGTGCATTTTTTGGAGTATTCTGCAGTTCGAGTTGTCTGCATATGATTCGACGTCGCCAACGGTGGCCTTCGGATATCCCTAGCGAGCGTTCCGAGTCAGATTTCGCCGTTTTCCGGAGCAGGGGCGCGTCATTCTCGCCATGTCGGGACTTAGAACGATACGGCGCCCTACAGTTTTGCCCACCCGCGGCGGTGCTGGCGCGGTCACGTTGCAGAATACTCCGTTTTTTGCACGGGCCAGGATGGGGTACCTCAGGAGAACGCGGCGATATCCCGTAAATATATACAATCTGTACCGTAATTTATGCAAAACGAAGAGGCAGACAGCGTAGGGTGGGTGCATTGGGGTGCCTGGCGCACCGAAACGGGGAGCTCCCCCCATGCGCCGTATACTCTGTCTGAATGTGAAAACGGCTTGACGCGTTGCCAGGCGTAGGGAGAGGGTGCCTCGATGAGCGTATTCGAAATTGTGTTTAGTCCGACGGGTGGAACGCGGAAGGTGTCTGGCCTTGTGGCCGGGGCGCTGGACAATAATACCGTTACCGTCGATCTGACCGATAGCGGGCTAGATCTCAGCGCTGTCTCGATGACTGAGGACGACGTGGCCGTAATCTCTGTGCCGGCGTATGCCGGTAGAATTCCGGCTGTGGTGGCTGACCGGTTGGGCATGGTGCGCGGCAACGGGGCTCGGGCTGTTTTGGTTTGTGTATACGGAAACCGCGCGTTTGAGGACACGCTCGTAGAGCTGGAGGACGTTGCGAAGCGCGCCGGATTTAGGGTGGTTGCAGCTGTTTCTGCTATTGCTGAGCATTCCGTTGCTCGTCAGTTTGCTGCTGGGCGACCGGATGCGCAGGATGCGGCGCAGCTCGCAGAGTTTGCGCAGCAAATTCAGCAAAAGCTGTTGGCTGAGGATGCGTCCGAGCCCTCTATCCCCGGCAATCGTCCTTATAAACAAGCTGGAGGTCGCCGTATGGCACCCGAGGCAACAGAGGAATGCGTCTCCTGCAGTGCATGCGCCGCGGCGTGTCCCGTTTGTGCTATCGACAAGGGCGACCCCAAGCGAGCAGCTGACGAGGCGTGCATCTCCTGCATGCGCTGCATCGCCGTATGCCCGCGAGGCGCTCGCAAGCTTGATCCCAACAAGCTATCCGCTGTTTCCCAGATGCTGAGCAAGGCTTGCGTCGTGCGGAAGGAATGCGAGCTCTTCATCTAACGCATGCGAAATTGCTGCAAGGAGTGCCCCTGGGTGCCGGCGGGAAAGGAACGTCCCTAAGTGCCGCCTAAATACCGTTTATCGAAGAAAAAATACCGCTCACCGTTCATAATGATTGTTCTGGCTTTGGGCTTGTCTAAAATAGCTCCCGTAAAAAGAAATGCGGAAGGTTACCGAGTCCCTCGGACGTGGGCCTAACCAAAGTCTTTGAACGGGTGTGTCTCTATGGATGCATTCGCTTGATTTTGGTTGGGCTATATTTATGAAGGGACATGCCACCATGGGTTTCTTTTCTCGCCTGATGGGCGGTTCGGATGAGCAGAAGACTGCAGCTTCCGAGTTCGAAATCCTCGCTCCCGTTTCCGGCGAGCTTGTTCATCTAGAAAATACCAATGACCCCGCTTTTAGCAGCCGTGCCGTGGGCGATGGCGTTGCCGTGGTTCCCCAAGAGGGAACGGTGTGCGCTCCTGTTTCCGGCACCGTCGCGGCGTTGTTTCCGACTGAGCACGCGCTGGGCATCATGTCCGACGACAGCTCTGCTCAGGTGATGCTGCATATCGGAATCGACACTGTTAAACTTGAGGGCAAGGGCTTCCATGCGCTTGTTGCTCAGGGTGACCATGTCGATGCGGGCCAGCCCCTCGTCGAGGTCGATTTCGAGGCGGTTCGCGCCGCTGGCTTCGACCCCACGGTCTTCGTTATCGTGTGCGAGCGCTCGGAGAACTCGACTCTTCGTGAGCATGCTTCCGGCCCTGTTGCTGTTAAAGAGCCTGTCGTCTGGCTTTCCGAGTAAATTCTTGTGGTGGGTACCGTGGTTATCAAGCGAGTTTTCAACAATAACGTCGCAATGGTCACTTCGGACGATGGCTCCGAGCTCATCGTCATCGGCCGAGGCCTCTGCTTTGGCCGCCATGCCGGCGACGCTATCGACGAGGCGTCGGTCGAAAAGACCTATGCGCTGCAGGAGGGAACTTCTCAGGATTCGCGTACGATTGACCGCTTGGCACATCTTTTGGAGTCCATCCCCACCGTCAACCTCGTGATTTCCGAGGACATTGTTCAGATGCTCCGTCGAGAGCTCAATGTTGATATCAACGACAAGATTCTCATTGCTCTCGCAGACCATATCAGCCTTGCCCTCGATCGTGAGCGCAAGGGCGTTCGCTGCGAGAACCCGCTGCTGCTCGAGATCCAGCAGTTCTATCGCAAGGAGTACGCGCTTGCGGGCCGTGCGCTGCAGATTATCAAGGAGTATATGGGCATCCAGATGAGCGAAGAAGAGCAGGGTTTTATTACGCTGCATATCGTCAACGCCACCATGCCGCAGCGCTCTGACCGTCTGATTGTTTCGGTCCAGCTTGTTCGCGACGTGCTCGCGATTGTTTCCGAGCACTATGCCACGACCCTTGACGTCACCTCGTTGCCGTACGAACGTTTCGTTCGCCATTTGCAGTTTTTTGCGCAGCGAGCGCTCGATCCCGCGGCGGGGCAGGTCAATGGCGACGCGCTGTTCCGTATCGATGAAACGGCGTATCCGAGGGCGTTCTCGTGCGCGGAGTCAATTGCCGACCACTTGGCGTCTACCTATAACGTTGTCGTTACCGATGCCGAGAAGAGTTATCTCGCATATCACATTGTTAACCTGCTTGGAGAACCTGGTCTCTAGGCATAACGTGCCCACACATCGATTGATATAAGGCAAGGCTCACGGTCTTGTCTAGGGCACACCTATCTCAATTTGCGGAAAAGGAAGGGGAGTACCGCTATGACCGCAAAAAAGAAGTTCAATTTCAAAGCGCCGTTGGAGGTGTTCGCGAAGTCGATCGTTCAGCCGATGATGTATCTCTCGGTTGCCGGCATCCTGCTCATCGTGGGCATCATTCTGACCAACAAGACCATCTGCGCCGTGGTCCCCGTGCTGGGCTCCGGCCCGTTCCAGCTTGTGGGCGCCGTTGTCTATCAGTCGCTGATGTTTATCATCAACAACCTCTCGATTTTGTTCTGCGTGGGCATCGCCGGCGCCATGGCAAAGAAGAACAAGGGCCATGCTTCGCTGATTGCCCTGATGTCGTTCTTCCTGTTCCTGCAGGCCAATAACATCGTGCTCAACGCCACCGGCTCTCTTGCCGAAGCGAGCGGCATGCTCGGTCTTACCGGAACCGGCCAGAGCACCGTTATGGGCATTCAGGTGCTCGATACCGGCGTGTTTGGCGGCATCATTCTTGGTTGCATCACCGGTGCCGTGTTCAACAAGTACTCGAACAAGCAGTTCCCCATTGCCCTTTCGATGTTCTCGGGCGTTCGCTTCCCGTTCCTGATCATGATCATCATCTCCTGGATCATGGGCGCTGGCTTCTGCATCGTTTGGCCTCCGGTTCAGGGTGCCATCTCCTCCGTTGCCGGTATCATTAAGGAGTCGGGCAACATCGGTCTGTTCATCTACGGCATGCTCAACAAGCTGCTCGTTCCCACCGGTCTGCACCACCTCATCTACACCCCGTTCCAGTTCTCCGATGTGGGCGGCACCCTGACGCTGGGTGATCAGGTTATCGCCGGCGCCTATCCCATCCGTGTCGCCGAGATGGCGATGACGGGCCAGCCCTTCTCCGATAGCACCTACTTCAACAGCTACACCTTCAACAACCTGTGGCCCTACATTGGTATCGGTCTCGCCTTTATCTTCACCGCTTACAAGGGGAACAAGGATAAGACCAAGGCCGTTATCATCCCGCTGATCATCACCGCCGTGCTCTCCTGCGTGACCGAGCCCATGGACTTCCTCTTTGTCTTTGCCGCTCCCGTGCTCTTTGTCGTTCACTCGGTTCTTTCCGGCATCTTGCTGGTCCTGCTCAAGGTCCTCTCCGTGCCCGCTTCGACTGCAGGCGGCATCATCAACATCGTGGTTTCCAACCTGGTCCTCGGTGTCGACAAGACCAACTGGCCGGTTATGCTGGTGCTTGGAGTCGTCAACGCCGCGCTGTACTTCTTCCTCTTCACCTTCCTCATTAAGAAGCTCAACCTCCACACGCCTGGTCGCGAGGAGGAGTCCGAGCTCGCCGAGTCCGTTGCCGAGGGCGAGGCCGCCGCGTCTGTCGCGGTGAAGCAGGGCGCTGTTGCCGCAGCTCCCGCAGAGGGCGTCGATGCAGGTATTGCCGACCTGGTCGCAGGTCTTGGTGGCAAGGACAACATCGAGGAGCTCGAGAACTGCTTTACGCGTCTCCGCGTGAACGTTAAGAACCCGGACCTCATCAATGAGGACCTCATCAACCACGTGCCCAACAGCGGTATCAACCGCAACGGCAACAATATCCAGATCATCTTTGGCATGAAGGTCGCCGAGATGCGCGACAAGGTCGAAAACGCAATTGAGAAGGAGCAGTAAACAATGATCATTACTCTGTGTGGTGGCGGATCCACCTTTACCCCTGGCATCGTCAAGTCCATTGCCCTGCGCAAGGACGAGCTCGACGTTGACGAGATTCGTCTGTACGACATCAACGAGGAGCGCCAGCGCAAGATCGGCGTGCTCGTGGACTGGATTTTGCACGAGGACCTCGGCCTGGACATCAAGCTCACGGTGACCACCGATAAGGAGACCGCCTTTACCGACGCGAGCTTCGTGTTTGCCCAGATGCGCGTGGGCGGCTACGCCATGCGCGAGCAGGACGAGAAGATTCCGCTGCGCCACGGCTGCGTGGGTCAGGAGACCTGCGGTTGCGGCGGCCTTGCCTACGGCATGCGCACCATCTTCCCCATGGTCGAGCTGATCGATGACGTTGAGAAGTATGCCAAGAAGGACTACTGGATTCTTAACTACTCCAACCCTGCCGCCATCGTCTCCGAGGGCTGCCGTGTGCTGCGTCCCAACGCTCGCATCATCAACATCTGCGACATGCCGATCGCGATTATCGACGTGGTTTGCGCTGCGCTCGACATCGACAAGAAGGATGTCGAGTACGATTACTTTGGCCTCAACCACTTTGGTTGGTTCACCTCGATCCGCCACAAGGGCGAGGAGGTGCTCCCGCAGCTGCGCGAGTACATCAAGGAGCATGAGATTCTGCTGCCCGATTCGTACCTCAAGGGCATGGGCTCGCTGATGTCCAAGAAGCCCGAGGAAGCCACCGACGAGCACCCCGAGCAGAACCGTCACACCAAGGGCAGCTGGTACTACGTCTGGAAGGGCGAGTACGAGATCATGGAGTGCTTCCCGGAGTATCTGCCCAACACGTACCTGAACTACTACCTGCAGCAGAAGGAGTTCGTCGAGCACTCCAACCCCGAGCGCACCCGTGCGAATGAGGTTGAGGAGACGCGCGAGAAGAACCTCTTCGACGGCATCGACCACTACGAGAAGACCGGCGAGATCGACGAGAGCACGTTCTATGCGGGCAGCCACGGCGACTGGATTGCCGACCTGGCTATCGCTCTGAAGAACGACACCAAGCAGCGCTTCCTGGTCATTTGCGAGAACAAGGGCGCTATCCCCAACATGCCCTACGACGCTATGGTCGAGCTGCCTGCCTACATTGGCAAGAACGGCCCCGAGGTCATCAGCCGCGACAACATTCCGCTGTTCCAGCAGGGCCTCATGATGCAGCAGCTGAACTCCGAGAAGCTCGTGGTCGAGGCTACGATCGAGGGTTCGTACGAGAAGGCGCTCAAGGCCTTTACGCTCAACAAGACCGTGCCTTCGATGAAGGTCGCCAAGGAGGTTCTCGACGACATGATCGAGGCCAACAAGGACTTCTGGCCCGAGCTTAAGTAAAGACAGAAGGTCGCCGGCGCAAAAAGCCGCTGACTATATAACTTGAGCAATGCCCCGTTCGCGTATTAGCGCGGACGGGGCATTGTCATTTGGTAACGCGTTTTAGCAAATATGGCATTTATCTGCGGTAAAGGTGTTTAGCACCGCTGAGGGCCGCGTTTCATACCGCCTGCCGAACCGTGTTGTAGCCAAAAACTTTTTAGGTCAGTGTGTTGCATGTAGCAACTTCGCCCGGCCTCGCCTCCGGGCTGCCATGTGAGAGGGGATCTTATGGCTCGACTGCACGTAATGGAACGCAGCCACGCTCAGGCCGTCATGGACGACCTGCATGATGCGCTTGGGCGTCGTCTGGCGGTGAGCTCGCTCGCCCCGTGTCCCGTCGAGTTTACGGCGGCGCTCGTCAACCTGTGCTCCACCCAGAGTTGCGGCAAGTGCACACCCTGCCGTGTGGGCCTGAGCGCGCTGAGCGATCTGCTCGCCGACGTGCTCGAGGGGCGCGCCGACGAGTCCACGCTCAACTTGATTGAGCGCACCGCCCGCACCATCTATCTTTCGAGCGATTGCGCCATCGGCTACGAGGCCGGCGCCATGGCGCTTACGGCCATCCGCGGTTTTCGCGACGATTTTGAGCACCACATCCGCGAGCACTCCTGTGGCTTTGACCGCGAGGCCCGCGTCCCGTGCGTCTCGGGCTGCCCGGCGCACGTCGACATTCCCGGTTACATTTCGCTGGTCGAGGCCGGCCGCTATGCTGATGCCGTAAAGGTCATCCGCAAGAACAACCCGCTGCCGCTCGTCTGCGGCCTGGTGTGCGAGCATCCCTGCGAGATGCACTGCCGCCGCGGCATGGTCGACGATCCCATGAACATCCTCGCCCTCAAGCGTTTTGCCGTTGAGCACAGCGACCTCAACGACCACAAGCCGCATGTAGTGGACAACACCGGCAAGCGCATCGCCGTGATCGGCGGCGGCCCGGCCGGCCTTTCCTGCGCCTACTACCTGGCCGTGATGGGCCACAAGGTGACGATTTTTGAGCAGCGTCACCACCTGGGCGGCATGCTGCGCTACGGCATTCCCAGCTACCGTCTGCCGCGCGAGCGCCTGCAGGCCGAGATCGACTGGATCTTGAGCGCCGGCATCGACGTTGAGCTCGATCACTCCGTCAACGGCGAGGAGCTTGCCCGCCTGCGTGACGAGTTCGATGCCGTCTACCTGGCCATCGGTGCCCATAGCGACAAGAAGCTCGGCCTTCCGGGCGAAGAGGCGCCCGGCGTGGAGTCGGCCGTCAAGATGCTGCGTGCCATTGGAGACGACGAGCTGCCCGACCTGAGCGGCCAGCGCGTGTGCGTCATCGGCGGCGGCAACGTGGCCATGGACGTGGCGCGCTCTGCCGTGCGCTGCGGTGCCGAAAAGGTGAGCATCGTCTACCGCCGTCGCATCTGCGATATGACGGCTCAGGACGCCGAGATTGCCGGCGCCCAGGCCGAGGGTTGCGAGGTTCTGGAGCTGACGGCCCCACTCGGTATAGAGATGGGCGAGGACGGTCGCGTGAGCGGCCTGCGCGTGCAACCGCAGATTATCGGCGAGCCCCGTCGCGGTCGTCCGGCCCCACGTGCCGCCGCCACGCCCGAGCAGGTCATTCCCTGCGAGCGCGTGTTTGTCGCCATTGGACAGGACATCGACTCCAAGCCGTTTGAGGACATGGGCATCGCCTGCAAGTGGGGTCGCGTCGTCACTGATTCGGACGGCGCCGTGCCCAACTTCGATGGCCTCTTTAGCGGCGGCGACTGCCAGACCGGCCCCGCCACCGTCATCCGCGCCATCAACGCTGGCCGTGTGGCCTCGGCAAACATCGACCGCTACCTGGGCTTTGATCACAAGATTAAACTCGAGGTCGAGCTGCCGACCGTCCAGTTTAAGGGTAAGCACGAGTGCGGCCGCTGCGAGCTGGGCGAGCGCGAGGCCGGCGAGCGCATTCACGATTGGAATCTGGTCGAGCAAGGTCTTACTGAGCAGGAGGCGCGCCAGGAGGCGAGCCGCTGCCTGCGCTGCGACCACTTTGGCTTTGGTGCGTTCCGCGGAGGGAGGAACCTGGAATGGTAGAGCTCAACAACCCCACCGTCAGCGACAACACCGAAAACGGAGCGCACAACATGGTCAGGCTCATTATCGATAACTGCGAAGTCGTGGTGCCCGAGCGCACCACGATCCTGGACGCAGCCAAGTCCGTCGGCATCCAGATTCCCACCCTGTGCTATCTGCGGGATCTGAACGAGATCGGCGGCTGCCGCGTGTGCGTGGTCGAGGTTGCAGGCTGCGACCAGCTGGTTGCCGCCTGCAACAACTACGTGCTCGACGGCATGGTGGTCCACACCAACAGCCCCAAGGCGCGCGAGGCCCGTCGCACCAACGTTCAGCTGCTCCTGTCGCAGCACGACGCGCAGTGCGCGAGCTGCGTGCGCAGCGGCAACTGCAACCTGCAGGCCATCGCCAACGACCTGGGCATTTTCTATCTGCCCTGCCAGAAGCATCTGGCGGGTGAGGGATGGGACTTCGACTTTCCCATCATCCGCGACAACGACAAGTGCATTAAATGCATGCGCTGCATCAAGGTGTGCGAGAGCGTCCAGGGCTTGGGGGTTTGGGACCTGACCAACCGCGCCACGCACACCGCCGTGGGCACCCGCGGGCGCGCGCCGATCGGCAAGACCGACTGCGTCGCATGCGGCCAGTGCATCACGCATTGCCCCACGGGCGCGCTGCGCGAGCGCGACGATACCGAGACCGTGTTTGACGCGCTCGCTAATCCCGATAAGATCGTGCTGGTGCAGATCGCGCCAGCCGTGCGCACCGCTTGGGGCGAGGAGCTCGGCATTCCGCGCGAGCAGGCCACCGTTGAGCGCCTGGCCTGCGCATTGCGCCGCGTGGGCTTTGAGTACGTGTTCGACACCGATTTCTCGGCCGACCTCACCATTATGGAGGAGGGCTCCGAGCTGCTCGAGCGCCTGGGTAAGGCCGCCAAGGGCGAGGGTGACAGCCGCGGCTGGCCCATGTTCACGAGCTGCTGCCCGGGCTGGGCGCGCTTTGTGAAGGCGCGCTATCCGGAGTTTGTTGACAGCCTGTCCACGTCCAAGTCGCTGCAGCAGATGTTTGGCGCTGTCGCCAAGACTTATTACGCCAAGGTTCTGGGCGTGGAGCCCGAGCGCCTGTTTGTGGTGTCCGTGATGCCGTGCACCGCCAAAAAGGCCGAGTGCGCGCTGCCGAGCATGGTGGGCGAGGACGGCGCGCCCGACGTGGACGTTGCGCTGACGGTGCGCGAGATGGTACGCATGATCCGCGCAAGCCACGTGAGCGTCGGCACGCTGGTCGAGGAGCCGCTCGATACGCCGCTGGGCTTTGGCACGGGCGCGGGTGTGATCTTTGGCGCCACGGGCGGCGTGATGGAGGCCGCCGTGCGCTCGGCATATTACCTGGTGACGGGCAAGAATCCCGATGCCGACTTCTTTACCGAGATGCGTGGGCTCGACGGTTGGAAGGAAGCCATGGCCGATATCGATGGCACCAAGGTGCGCGTCGCCGTGGCGCACGGGCTGGGCAACGCCGCCCGCCTGCTCGATGCGATTCGCGACGGCCGTGCGAGCTATGACTTCGTCGAGGTCATGGCGTGTCCGGGCGGCTGCGTCGGTGGCGGTGGCCAGCCCATCCATGACGGCTGCGAGCTGGCGGCAGAGCGTGGCCAGGTTCTTTGGGGCCTCGATGCGGCAGCGGACATTCGCTTCTCGCACGAGAATCCCGATGTTCAGGCATGCTATCGCGAGTTCTTGGGCGCGCCGCTCTCGCCGCTGGCCGAGGAGTTGCTGCACACTGACCACCACGCCTGGACGATGCCTAACGAAGGGATGTGCTAACGATGCGCGCGTTTGATTTTGAGATGTCGCGCCGGGGGTTTGCCTCGGCGCTCGCCGTGGGCGCCCTGTCGCTTGTGCTCGCGGGCTGTGGCGGCGGGGCTGCCGGTGCCGGGTCCACCGCGGGCTCGGCTGCCGCGGACGGCGCCGGTGCTGCTGCAGAGTCGGTCGAGGTGCACGTCGCCTCGCTCAAGGGACCGACCTCGATTGGCCTGGTGCAGTTTATGGACCAGGCCGCAAACGGCGAGACGGACAACGAGTTCGACTTTGCGATCAACACTGCCGCCGACGAGATTGTGCCCAAGGTCATTCAGGGTGATGTCGACATTGCCCTGGTGCCGGCCAACGTGGCGAGCGTGCTCTACAACAAGACCGAGGGCGCGGTGCGGGTCATCGACATCAACACGCTGGGCGTGCTGAACGTTGTGACGGGCGATGCGAGTGTAGCCTCGTTTGCCGATCTGGCGGGCCATACCGTCTATATGACGGGCAAGGGCACCACGCCGGAGTACGTCATGAACTACTTGCTGGAGCGCGCGGGCCTGACCGGCCAGGTGACGCTCGAGTTTAAGAGCGAGCCCACCGAGGTGCTGTCGGCCCTGCTTGCCGACCCGTCCGCCGTGGGCGTGCTGCCGGAGCCGTTCAAGACCGCTGCCATCGCCAAGAGCGAGGGCAGGCTGTCGGCACCGGTGAGTCTGACCGATGTGTGGGACGAGCTCGCGGGTGACACGGGCTCCCGTTTGCTGACGGGTGTGACCGTGGTGCGCCGTGCCTTTGCCGAGGAGCATCCCGAGGCCGTTGCGGAGTTCTTGAGCTGCCATGCGGCGAGCGTTAAGGCTGTCAATGCGGCACCGGCAGACTGGGCGCAGGCCGTGGTCGATGCCGGCATCGTGGACAACGCCAAGATCGCCGAGAAGGCGATTCCCGGGTGCATGCTTGTCTGCCAGACGGGCAAGGATATGAAGGCGGCGCTCTGTGGGTACCTGCAGGTGCTGGCCGATGCGGACGCGAGCGCCGTGGGCGGCAAGCTCCCGGCCGATGATTTCTACTACATGGAGTAGCCCGTGCGTGCGTTTGCTCGACAAATGACAGAGCGTATGAAGGCGGTGTCGGCAGCAGGTGCCGTCGCCGCCTTTTGGCTTGCTGTGTGGGTGCTGGTGGCGGCGCTGGTAGCGCAGCCGCTGATTTTGCCGGGGCCGGGTGCTGTTGCCTTGGCGCTGCTGCGCCTGATATGCGATGCCGGCACGTGGGCGATTCTGGCGGGCTCGGGCGCGCGGATACTGGGCGGGCTGGCGCTTGCCGCGGTATGCGGCGGTTTGTTGGCCGGGATTTCTGTACGGTCGCGGGCGTTTGCCCGCTTGGTGGCGCCGGCGCTTTCGTTTGTTAAGGCGACGCCGGTTGCCTGCGTGGTGGTCCTGCTGCTTATTTGGTTGGGGTCGGCACGTGTGAGCATCGCGGCGGTCTTTTTGATGGCGCTGCCGGGCGTATATTTCTCACTGGTCGAAGGCTTGGCGCAGGTGGATAAGCCACTGGAGCAGATGTTTCGTCTGCATGGCGTGCGGGGCTGGCGACTGTTTTGCGCCCACACCTGGCGCGAAGTCCTGCCGTTTGTGCTTTCGTGTGCGCGTACCGTGATCGGCATGAGCTGGAAGGCCGGTGTGGCAGCCGAGCTGATCGGCATGGCGGTGGGCACCGTGGGTGAGCGCATCTATCAGGCGAAGCTTTTGATTGAGACGGCTGATCTGCTGGCGTGGACCGTGCTGGTCGTTGCCGCCTCATGGGCGTGCGAGCGCGTGCTGGTGTGGCTGCTGCGGGTTTCGGGACCCGTGGCGTGGCGCGCGGCCGTGCGGGCGCATGGGCGCGGCGCTCGCGGGCGTGCGGGGGCTGCCGGGGGCGGCGCTGCGGCGGAGCTTGCGCTCGCCGTGGGCGAGCGGGCGCCCTGGGCTCCGGCGCTCGACGGACTGACACTCCGTGTGCCCGCCGGTGGGCGCGCCTGCGTGATGGGCGCCTCGGGTGTGGGCAAGTCGACGTTGCTTGCCCTTGCGGCAGGGGAGTGCGCACCGTGCTCGATGGTGTTTCAGGATGCACGCTTGGTCGAGTCCGCCTCGGCGCTGGATAACGTGCTGGTGTGCGCCGATGCACGCGTGGACGCCTCGAGTGCTGCGGCCCTGTTGCGCTTGCTGGTGCCGGGGGTCGATGTGCATGCTCGCGTGGCCGAGCTTTCGGGCGGGCAGCGCCGTCGCGTCGAGATCGCTCGAGCCCTGCTGTGTCCGGGCGGCGCGGTGATTCTTGACGAGCCCTTTACCGGTTTAGATACCGCTGCGCGCGACGCATGCGCCGAGGTCGTGCTCGACTTGCTCGACGGCCGCATGCTCCTGCTTGCCACGCACGATGTCGCCGACGCTCAGGCCCTCGATATCTCGGATATCATCACGCTCTAAATACTAACTCAGCAACAAAATGATCCGTTTTCCTCCGTCCCCATGGGGTCGGGTGTGGTATTCTATCTGCGGGGTAATACTTAGGAATACCAAGTAATACCAACGCCGCAGAAACAAACTCCGGATGCGGGCCAATCGGGTTGCCTTCACAGCCCGTCGCCCAGCCGCGTGGCCCGCATCTATCCGCACTACCGTCGTTTCAAAAAGGAAGCGCCATGGCAGAACACATGACCCCCGTAGTCGCGAAGGTCTTGCCCGAGGAAAAGGCGGCCTTCGCGGCGGCAACCCAGCTCGTGGGCACCACGCCGTCCAACGCCATCCGCATGTTTATCGCCGCGTTCAATCGGTGCGGCACCTTCCCGTTCGACATTTCGCCCAACGGGGCTTTTGGCGCTGCGCCCGATTCTCATCAACAATGACTGTCCCCAAGTGCCGGGTTTTGAGGAGGTTGGCATGCTCAATGCGCTGGTTTGGGCGCTTGCCTGTTTTGGTGTCGTCGCTGCCGATATTGCCCTGAGCATTGTTTTGTTCTCCGCGCTGGACATCGTGTCGGCACTGACGGGTTTCCCGATCGACAATCTCGATATTCAATGGTTTCAGGCCGCCGCTCAGACGGCGTCGTTTTTGATGGCGCTGCTGTGGTGGCGCTATCTGTGGCCCCGCTCCTTCATGGCGCGCCGGCAAGGTGAACGCCCGCTCGGCGGGGGAGCAAATGCTGCATGGAAGCGCATCGCATGCGTTGTCGTGATCGGCCTATCCATGCAGGTGGTCATTAGCTACCTATGCGACGGCGTGCTGTCGCTGCTGCCCGAGGTTGCGGCGGACTATAGCGAGCTCGTCGAGGAAACAGGCTTGGGCGATACCAACCTTCTTGCCGTCCTGACCACGGTGCTCGGCGCTCCGTTTTGCGAGGAGTTGCTGGTGCGCGGCATTGTTTTTGAGTTTTCGCTACGAGCGTTTAATCCGCAGTGCCGCCCGCTTTGGAAGCGCAGGCGTCGTGCGAGCGCGCAGGACGGCGCCATGGTGCCCTGGGCGGCACCAAGCACGTGGGGTATCGCCGCGGCGATTGTGCTGCAGGCGGCAATCTTCGGTTTTATGCACATGAACTGGGTGCAGGGCTGCTATGCGGGTGCCGCCGGCCTCATCTTTGGCTGGGTGCTCGTGACCACCGGAAAGCTCCGCTACACGATCCTGCTGCACTTTGCCTTTAACGCCGGGTCGTACCTGATGGGTCTGTTGTGGTTTGTGAACACACCGCTCGACGTGGTAATCACGGTCGCTATCGCCGGCGTCATCCTCGTTGAGGCTATGCGCTCGCTGCGCCACGCGTGTGGGATGGGCGCAGCGAGCGCGCCGCTGCCCTAGTTGCGACGCCCGCCTCCGTTGGCGCCCTGACGCCCCTGGGCCGCGCGATTACGCCCGGCAGTGTTCTGTGCACGCGACATGCCGCCGTGCCCCTTGCTGCCTTTGGGTCCCTTGCCGCCAGCACCACCGTGCGGTTTGCCGCCCTTCTTGCCGGTGCCGTGTCCGCCGCTGGCCGATGTCTCGCCTGGGCGCGGCGGCACGGGGCGAATCAGGCAATGCTTGGTGTAGCCGATCAGGTCACGACGCCCGGCTTTTTCCAGCGCCTCGCGCACCAGCTTGTAGTTCTCGGGTTTGCGATACTGGATGAGCGCGCGCTGCATGGCCTTCTCGTGCGGGTCGCGAGCTACATAGATCGGCTCCATGGTGCGTGGGTCCACGCCGGTGTAGTACATGCACGTCGACATGGTGGACGGTGTGGGGTAGAAGTCCTGCACCTGCTCGGGCATGTAGCCCATGTCGCGCACGGCCTCGGCAAGGTCTACGGCTTCCTTCATCGTCGAGCCGGGGTGGCTCGAGATTAGGTATGGCACCACGTACTGCTTGAGTCCGTATTCGCGGTTCAGGCGTTCAAATTTACGGCAGAACGCGTCGTAGACGGCGCGGCTCGGCTTGCCCATCACAGAGAGCACCGCGTCGCTCACATGCTCGGGCGCTACGCGCAGCTGGCCCGAGACATGGTGTTCCAGCAGCTCGCGCAAAAACTCGTCCGAGGCATCTGCCATGGTGTAGTCAAAACGGATGCCGCTGCGGACGAAGACCTTTTTGACGCCCGGCAGCTGGCGCAGGTCGCGCAGCAGCTGCGTGTAGCCGCTCTCGTCGACCACCATGTTTTTGCATACGCTCGGCCACAGGCAGCGCTTGTTCTTGCACACGCCGTGCTTGAGCTGCTTGTCACAGGCCGGGCGGCTAAAGTTAGCCGTCGGTCCGCCCACGTCGTTGATGTAGCCCTTAAACTCGGGATCACGCGTGAGCAGCTCGGCCTCGCGCATGATCGAATCGTGGCTGCGCATCTGCAACACGCGGCCCTGGTGGAAGGTGAGGGCGCAAAACGAGCACTCGCCAAAACAACCGCGGTTGGAGCTAATGGAAAACTTGATCTCGGCAAAGGCCGGCACGCCGCCCGCCGCGTCGTAGTCGGGATGCCAATCGCGTGCGTAGGGGAGCTCGGCCACCTCGTCCATCTCGTCTGTGGTGAGTGTTGCCGACGGCGGGTTCTGCACCACATAGACGCTGTTGGGGTAGGGCTCTACCAGACGATGCCCGGTGATGGGGTCCATGTTCTGCTGCTGCACGTTAAAGCTGCGCGCGTAGTTGAGCTTGTCGGCGGCAAGGTCGTCCCAGCTGGGCAGCAGGTCGTAGTCGTAGACCTCGTCGAGCGAACCCGTGCGGTAGACGGTGCCGTTGATATAGGTGATCTGGTCGACGGGCAGTCCCGCGTCGAGCGCGTCGGCGATCTCGACGATCGCATGCTCGCCCATGCCGTAGATGAGGATGTCGGCGCCCGAGTCGAGCAGTACCGAGCGCTTGAGCTTGTCCTGCCAGTAGTCGTAGTGGGCCAGGCGGCGCAGGCTTGCCTCGATGCCGCCGATGATGATGGGAGCGTCCTTGAACGTCTGGCGGATGAGGTTGCCATAGACCGTGACGGCTCGGTTGGGACGGCGCCCCTCCTCGCCGCCGGGGGTGTAGGCGTCGGAGTGGCGGCGGTGCTTGGTCACCGAATAGTGGTTGACCATGGAGTCCATGTTGCCGGCACTGACGAGAAAGCCCAGGCGAGGCTCGCCGAGCACCGTGATGCTGGCGGGGTCGGTCCAGTCGGGCTGGCAGATGATACCCACCTTGTAGCCGTGCGCGTCAAGGACGCGGCTGATGATAGCCATGCCAAAGCTCGGATGGTCCACGTAGGCGTCACCGCAGATGTAGACAAAGTCGCACTGGTCCCAGCCGCGCGCATCCATGTCGGCGCGACTGACGGGGAGGAACTTATCGCGGCCCGGACGCCAGGGGCGGGCGGGCGTCGCTTGGGAATGCTTGGTGCGGGCGACCGTGGCCTGCGCCTTACCGCCGCGCTTTTGCTGCTGGCCCTGTTTGCCCTGCTGACTGCGCTGGTTGTTCTGAGCGTGCTGAGGCTTTTTTGCCACGATCCCTCCCGGTGTTTGTATGCTGCACGTAATTGTAACCAGTCTTTTTGGGACGGGGCTAAAAAGACTGGTGGAGTACATGGGCTGGCGGATCGGCGTATCGATGCGGGTGCCGTTTGTTTCCAGACTGTGTATCTGCGCGTTGGGGAGCCCGTCTCGCGCGCATGCCATGTTGTCAATGGGTTACAGTATGAACGGCGGCTATGTTTCCGCCAACGCACGAGAGAGTCGTCAACAAGGAGGATGCACGACGATGCAGCGTGCCAAACAGATATCGGAGTCTATTGAGCTGGGCATCATCTTGGCGCTCGCCGGTGGCTTTATGGACGTGTATTCGTACATTGGGCGCGATCATGTTTTCGCTAACGCGCAGACGGGCAACATACTGCTGGTGGGCGTGAGCATCTCGGAGGGCAATTGGGCACTTGCGGGGCGTTACTTCTTCCCTGTGGTTTCGTTTGCTGTGGGCATTATGCTTGCCGACCTGGTTCACGAGCGGTTTGGCAGTGTGATTCACTGGCGCCAGGTGACGGTGTTTTTTGAAGCCGTTATCTTGCTGGGCGTGAGCTTTATCCCGGGCGGCGGTTACAACCTGCTCGCCAACTGCCTTACTTCGTTTGCCTGCGGTATGCAGGTCGAGAGTTTCCGCAAGATTCATGGACACGGCATCGCCACGACCATGTGTATCGGCAACCTCCGTAATGCCTTGCAAAACGTGGACGACTACATCATTACCCACAAGCGCGGCTTTTTGGAAAACGGCCTGCTGTACTTTGGCGTGATCTTTACCTTTGTGTTTGGCGCCGTGTTGGGCAACTGGTGTATTGAGCGCATGGGCCTGCACGCCATCGTCGTGGCGAGCGTGCTGCTGTTTGTCGCGTTTGCCATCATGTTTATCGACCGCGAGCGCGACTTGCGTTTTCGCTGGAAGGTTGCGGCCGAGGCTTGGAAAGAGGGCTGCCGAAAGTAACCGAATGCGGCAAAGGGACAGCCCCTTTGCCGCATTATTTTTCATCTCTATGTAGTACAGCTTCAGGAGCCAGAAAAAACTATCTAGCTCCTGAATGTTGTTACGAACTGCTTTTTGCAATTTATTCGAGATGCTCTTCAATCCGAGCCCTCAGAAGGGCAATGGCTGTGGGTATTCCAATTGCGGCGGCTAATTCGGCTTTATCCAAAACCTGTATGTTAAAGCACGATTGTTTATCACATTGAAGGACGTTAACTGAAGATAGCTCCACTTCCCGTTGACTGAATATATCGTAATCTCCAAATAGGAAGTTACCTTTTATTGTGTAATTCGGTATGTTCGTTACGCACTTCATCTCAAGTCTGTTTAGGCCATAATCGAACACCGCAACTTCCTTGTGTTCGATGATGAGCGCAACCCTGGGCATGTTACTAAAACCACCGTCGACGACAGTAAAGAGCTTTTCATTTGCATCGTCATAAACGGTGTATTTAAGACTCAATAGCTGTCCTAGTGGACCCGTGAACCCATGTCTTTTGATGTTGAGGTTGTCTCCCGCTGGGTTGACGAGAGCCAGAGCATGCGGATAAGGGTTACCTTCAATTGAGATTCGATATTCGTTTGTAGCCGTCTTGCTCGATTTAGGACCAGTAGCCATCACGCGTCATCGCCTCGATCGAATTGGAACCGTCTTCTGCTTCGTGCGGAGAATTACGCTGTATGTTGCAGTACATGCAGCTGCAATAACCGCATGGGCAATTTCTAACAAAATGAATGACACTATTTGCTGCATGCATATTAATTACTATAAAGTATCCTTTTATAAACGTATTGTCAAACATATATTGCTAAAACAGAAACAATTTATAGACTGAGTTGGTCGTATTCTTTGGGCAATTGCTCCTATAATCTAGCCTTCGCTGCAGTCGGGAGGGAAGGACTGGGGCTCCGTTATTATGTTGAAACGCTTTAACACTTTTGACGTTCTCATGCATTTTTTGTTTCAAAAGCGTTAGGATGGGACACATAGCGTGGGGCGTAATGGGCGCCCCGCACACGATGGGAGGCTATCAATGGCTAATCGTTTCGTTCTCAACACCATTTCTTATCATGGTTCCGGCGCCATCAAGGAGATTCCCGGCGAGCTCCAGCGTCGCGGCTACAAGAAGATCTTCGTCTGCTCCGACCCCGATCTGGTCAAGTTTGGCGTTACCGCTAAGGTGACCGACGAGCTCGACGCTGCCGGCATCGCTTGGAGCCTCTACTCCGAGATCAAGCCCAACCCCACTATCCAGAACGTCAAGGACGGCGTCGAGGCCTTCAAGGCCGCCGAGGCTGACGCTATCGTGACCATCGGTGGCGGTTCCTCCATGGATACCGCCAAGGCCATCGGCATCATCATCAACAATCCCGAGTTTGCCGACGTTCGCAGCCTCGAGGGCGTTGCTCCCACCAAGAACCACGCCGTGTTCACCATCGCTGTGCCGACGACCGCCGGTACTGCTGCCGAGGTGACCATCAACTACGTCATCACCGACCCCGAGAAGGTCCGCAAGTTCGTGTGCGTCGACACCAACGACGCCCCCGAGGTCGCCGTCGTCGACCCTGACATGATGGCCTCCATGCCCGCCGGCCTGACCGCTTCCACTGGCATGGACGCTCTGACCCACGCCATCGAGGGCTACACCACCAAGGGCGCCTGGGAGCTCTCCGACATGTTCCACTTTGAGGCTATCAAGCTGATCAGCGAGAACCTGCGCGACTCCGTCGCCGAGGCCAAGTCCGGCCAGCCCGGCTCCGGCCGTGAGGGCATGGCTCTTGGTCAGTATGTCGCCGGCATGGGCTTCTCCAACGTTGGCCTGGGTATCGACCACGCCATGGCTCACACGCTGTCCGCTCACTATGACACCCCGCACGGCGTCGCTTGCGCCATGCTGCTGCCGATCGCCATGGAGTTCAACAAGCCGGTTTGTGCCGAGCGCCTGGCCAAGGTTGCCGTCGCCATGGGCGTTGACACCACGGGCATGAGCACCGACGAGGCCGCCGACGCCGCCATCGCCGCCGTTAAGCAGCTCTCTGCCGACGTGAACATCCCGCACGTCTGCGAGGCCATGAAGGCCGACGAGATTGAGGTCCTGGCCAAGGACGCCATGGCCGACGCCTGCTTCCCGGGTAACCCGCGCGAGGCGACGCTCGACGACGTCATCGAGCTCTTCAAGAAGATCTGCCCGGCTGAGTAAATTACTCCCGTCGGCGGTCCCGGGCTTCCCTCCGGGCGCGTCCTCGGACATGTAAAAGGCCCCGCTGCGCGCGTTGTGAACTGCCTCCCATTTCTTGGACATGAGAAATGGGAGGCTTTCTTTATGCGC
>NZ_QRWD01000007.1 GCF_003459505.1 Collinsella sp. AF20-14LB | reverse complement strand
TGGAAACGGATGTTCTATCGGGACACACATTTTGTCCTATAAGCCTCAAAAAAGCCCCGTCCCAAATTAACTACTTTGATTTTGTGTGCTGTGCGAAAGATTGGGTAGTATAGCTATTCAATGCGGCGGGCTGCCGCGTGTTAACCGCTACGTACCGGAGGTGTTCCATGGTTCGTGTCGACATAGAGACCATCGTCATGGCCGCCGGTCCCGTGCCATCGCTTATCGTGCTTCGTGAGCGCAGCAGCAAATCGGACTCGCCCGCGCCGCTGCGTTCCCTTTCCATTCAGACTGGTTCGTTTGAAGCTGCTGCCATCAGCCGCGGCATCGATAGCGGCCGCGCCGAGCGCCCGATCACCCATGACCTGTTGCTCGATACCGTTGACGCCCTGGGCGCCAAGCTCGAGCGCATCGAGATCGTTCGCGCCGAGCCGCCGGTGTTCTACGCGACGATCGTCGTACTGGCCGATGGCGAAGAGCGCAAGATCGACGCTCGTCCCAGTGATGCCATTGCCCTTGCCGTGCGCAGCAATGCTCCCATGTTTGTGGAGGACGACATCATGAATCGCCTGGGCACTGTTTCCACCCACGCCGAGGATGTCGACGACGAGCAGGAGTTCGAGAAGTTCGACGAGTTCGTCCATACGCTCTCCCCCGATGACTTCTAAATGCGGGGCGGCAGGGTTGCGGAGTGTTCGCTGATGGCCAGCGGTATGTCGGCTGAGGCGGCGGCCATTGCGCGCGAGGCCCAGATGCGCTCGGAGGCATCCGAGGCGGCACGCATTGCCTATGTGACGCAGGCCCGCACGCTTCGCGAGCGCCGCGGCTCGTTTATCAAGATGGTTGTCGTCTCCGCCCTTGTCGCGGCAATCTGCTCGCGCCTTCGTGGTACAGTTGGTGCGCTTGGGTTTTCGATTTCAACAGGCTTGGTAATCTGGGGTGTGGTCGATGCAGTAATGCTGACCAACCAGATCAAGGTACTCGACAAGCGCGCGATGGATATGATGCGCGCCCGCGACGCTGCCGCCAAGATCGCTGCCGAGGCACAAGAACTGTAACGACGCCAGACTCGATGGGAAGGTCTAAAGATGGCACAGGATATGCAGGACGCCGGTAACGTCTCCGCCGAGCTCGACGCCATGGTGTGTGACCTGATTGGTGCGTTCTTGGACGACCTTGCCGCCGGCGAGAACCCGGGCGTAGTTGTGGCGATCGAGGACGCTGCTTCCAACCGATATCTGGCGGCGCTCGACGAGGACGGCGAAGAGGCATGCCTCGAGGCGGCCACCAACTTTATCTCCGAGCACAAGATGGGTCTTAAGGACGAGGGCCTGGGCCGCATCGCCCGCTATGCCATCGGCTACACCGGTTGTGTCGAAATTGACGGCGGCTATCACGACGCCCTGCTCGTGAGCTTCTTCGAAACCACGCTCGAGAGCGGTTTTTCGGCATACGTGCTGTATGAGGGCATGGGTGCCGGCGATGGTTTTATGTGGAGCGACCCTGAACCTGCAGGTGAGGAAACCCCTCTTATCTAAAATCGCTAAAATAAACGAGTTTTCGGTAAAAGGCTCAATATTCCCGCTGAGCGTTGTATCGCTGGGCGGGCCGCATACGCGTGCCGTTTGTATATGGATAGAAGATAGGGGAACTACATGCGCGTAGACAATCTGAGGAACATCGCCATCATCGCCCACGTCGACCACGGCAAGACGACGATGGTCGACAAGCTCCTGCGTGCCACGGACGCCTTCCGTGCCAACCAGCAGGTCGAGGACCGCGTCCTGGACTCTAACGACCAGGAGCGCGAGCGCGGCATTACGATTCTCGCCAAGAACATCTCTATCGAGTACAAGGACGTCAAGATCAACGTCATCGACACCCCGGGCCACGCCGACTTTGGCGGTGAGGTCGAGCGCGTGCTGCGTATGGCCGACGGCGCCCTGCTGCTGGTCGACGCTTTTGAGGGCCCCATGCCCCAGACCCGCTTCGTGCTGCGTCACGCTATCGACACCGGCCTCAAGATCATGATCGTTATCAACAAGATCGATCGTCCGGGTGCCAACCCCGAGAAGGCCTACAACGACTGCCTGGACCTTATGGCCGACCTGGGTGCCACCGACGACCAGCTCGAGTTCGCCATGGAGCACGTGGTCTACGCCAGCGCCATGAATGGCTTTGCCCGTCTTGACCCCAACGACGGCAACATGGACATGTATCCGCTGCTCGATATGATCATCGACGACATGCCCGCTCCCGAGGTTGACGAGAATGCCCCGCTGGCCATGCAGTGCGTGACCATTGACCACTCCAACTTCGTTGGCCGCATCGGCATCGGTCGCGTGTACTCCGGCACCATCCATCAGGGCGATCAGATCCTGGTCGTCAAGAACGACGGCTCCAGCGCTACCGCTACCGTCAAGCAGCTCTTTACCTTCGACTACCTGGGCCGCACCGAGTGCCAGGAAGTCGGCGCCGGTGACATCGCCGCCGTCGTGGGCATCGACCGCACCGATATCGGCGATGTCTACACCGATCCCGAGAACCCCGTCGAGCTCGAGCCCATCGAGATCGACCCGCCGACCCTGTCCATCGTCTTTGAGGCTTCGACCTCCCCGCTCGTCGGTCGCGACGGCGACATCGTGGGCGCCCGTCAGCTCAAGGAGCGCCTGTTCAACGAGGCCGAGAACAACGTAACCATGAAGATCGAGGAGCTCGAGGACAAGAGCGGCGTCGAGGTCTCGGGTCGCGGCATCCTGCACCTGTCCGTTCTGATGGAGTCCATGCGTCGCGAGGGCTTTGAGTTCCAGGTTGGCCGTCCTCGCGTTCTGTTTAAGAAGGACGAGAACGGCAACAAGATGGAGCCCGTCGAGCAGGCCGTCGTCGAGTGCCCGGACGAGTACTCGGGCAAGGTCGTTGAGGTCTTCGGTACCTCCGGCGGCATCATGACGAGCATGGATACCTCGGGCATCGTGACGCACCTCGAGTTTAAGATCCCGACCCGCGGCATCATGGGCCTTAAGAACCGCATCATGAACGTCACCCACGGCGAGGGCGTGTTCTACCACACCTTCTTGGAGTATGGCCCCTACGCCGGCGAGATCGGCAACCGTCAGAACGGCGCCATGATCTCCATGACCACCGAGAAGGCCGTCGCCTACGCTCTGGGTACGCTGCAGGAGCGCGGCCAGCTGTTTGTTGAGCCGGGCACCGAGTGCTACGAGGGCATGATCGTGGGCGAGCGCAGCAAGGCCGGCGACATGGTCGTCAACATCGCCCGTACCAAGAACCTGGGCAACCAGCGTTCCTCGACCTCCGATATCTCCGTCCAGCTGGTGCCGCCTCGCACCTTCTCGCTGGAGGAGGCGCTGGAGTACATCGCCGACGACGAGCTGGTCGAGATTACTCCCAAGAACATCCGCCTGCGCAAGCGTCTGCTCAATGCCACCGACCGCAAGAAGGCTGCCGTCCGCGCCGGCCAGGTCAACAAATAAGCGCCGGGCTTTATAGCTTTAATGAGAAAGGGCGTCGACCGCAATGGTCGGCGCCCTTTTTGGTGCATGGGGATTGAGGCGGCCTACGCCACCACAAAGGTGCCTGTCCCCTTTGTGGTGGTTGGTGGTTAGGCGGTGGGAAGGCCTGGCGTGTTAGCCGGCTGCTGCGGCTTGAGGTGGGCGTTGTGCCAAATGATTTGGATGACGTAGCCGAGCGTGAAGACGAAGGCTACGCCGCTGACAAAGTTGCCCATAAGAGGAAGTGTCGTGAGTGCGCCCGCGACGATACCGCCCGCGGCGGCCATGGCGAAGCGGTTTTGGTTGTGTCCGACCATGCGTGCGATCGCGGTACCCGTAAATGCCGCCGAGACCAAAGCGATGCCGATGATGCTGCACATGAGGGCTCCGGCGAGCGACAGGCCTGCAATCGAGATGATAAGCAGCAGGACGGCGGGAGCGATGGCGACCGTGCCCAGAAGGCCACTTACCCACAGTGGCATGGGATGCTGATGGAGCATGCCGGCGGCGCTGGCGGTTGCGCGCGGAAAGACAAGCTCAAGCAGGATAGCGACAAAGCAGGTGGAAAGCGCTGCGGCAACGATGCCGCCGATCATGTCGTTGACCGTAGAGGTGTTCTCGTTCTCGGTCCGGTCGATCTTGAGGGCTCCAACCTGGGCGCCCTCGGCCCGCTCGGGGTCCTGTGAGACGTGGGCGTTCACCGTGCCGGTGATGCGGGCGTTTTTACCCAGGATGAGCTTGTCGGCCCAGACTTCAACATTGCCATCGACGGTGCCGTCGATGGTAACGGTGTCGCCGGCAAGCGCCGCCGATTTGGCGGAGCCGCGCAGGGCGACCGTTTCGCCCGCCGCGTAAAAACAGTTAGCGGTGCTGCCGGTGTTGAGCACGACGTGCTGGCCGGCCACCGTGACGCTGCCATCGATTGCGGTTTTGGCGATATCGATGGTGCGTGCCGCCAGACGAACGGCGCCGCCTACGGTGCAATCGCGAATCGACAGGCTCTCACCCGCCGCGATAATATCGCGGCCGATGGAGGCGTCGTCTAGGTTGAGACTTTGGCCGGCCCAGTACAGGTCGCCTTCGATACCGGACGGAGTTGAGTCAACTTCGGTTGCGAGCACGTTTCCCGCGGTGTCGGTGCCGGCGAACGACACCGTAGGAAGTGCGGTGAGCGCGAGCGCAATCAGCGCGAATAGGATGGTGATGCGGGCCTGCGTTTTGTGGCGCCGGATCGACGGTACTTGGTTGCAAGGCATAGTGAATCCTTCGTTAGATACTCGACAGGTATCTAACAGGGTACCCAACGCGCGGGCGCTCTAAAAGAATCTCTCGGTTGCATTTCGAGGGGTTGTGCTGTGCTACCTACTTTTTACGGTGCAAAAAGCGCGCGATGTCTTCCTCGGTAGGGCTTTTGATGTCAAAGCGCAGTGATAGCCAGCGCAGCCCCATGGTCACCACAACGCATACGACCAGCGCGGCAACATTGCTCATGAGGCCGCTCATGACGAGGGCTACATAGCTTGCCGATCCGGCGATGGCCGCGATGGCATAGAAGTTGGTGCGTTGGAAAATGCCCGGGACCACGCCCATAAAGCCGTCGCGCAGCATGCCGCCGCCCACGGCGGTGAAAAAGCCCATCATGATGCACACGGCGGGTGCAAATCCGTAGACCAGCGCCTTGTCCGCGCCGGTGGCCGCATAGATGCCGACCGAGATGATGTCGAGCAGGGGAATGAGTTTTTCGGGCTTATCGACGATTGCCGGGAAGATATAGATGATGGCGGCTGTGGCGATGGAGAGCGGTAGTGCCATGGGCTGGTTGAGGATGTAGACGTTGCCGACCTGGAGCGTCATATCGCGCAAAAGACCGCCGCCCAGACCGCAGACCACCGCGAGCGCGACCGCGCCCACCAGGTCGAGCTTGTGCTCGCGAGCGACCAGCACGCCCGAGATCGATGCCGCGACAACGGCGAACATCTCGAGCCAAAATGGGATAGCGACCATGGCATCCGAGGCGTGTGAAGTAACAGTCATAGCGGCGACGACGGGCAAGATGAGGTCCTTTGATTCTCGGGTTTGAACAATGCCCGTACATAGTACATGGTTGGAGGCGATTGAGACCCTATTGCTCGGCAAACGGTAGGGACTGGGCGCGGGCGTGGCGTTACTGGAATGCCAGGGGTCCAAAACATGTACGTCACCCTCCAAAAACGACATTTTCCGACATCTTTGGAGGCTGACGTACATGTTTGGATTGAGCTCACAGCATGAGTGAGTTGATTTACTCACATCCGGTATATTTCCCCACTTCAACGGACATAAGAGTTGGATACCGGCTCAGAGCGAGAGGCTCTCAATGGATACCCCTGTTCTCATTTCGCATAAAACCGCATGGCTTGTCCATCATGCACCCCAGAATTTGGTTCAGTCTCTTGCGCGGCACGACTACCAGATAGGCGCACAAGGCATCTCCACCCAGCAACGTGTTGCGCGCATACGACAGGCCCTTACCGACTGTGGCATTCCGTCCGATATGCTTAAGACTATCGATATCGCGGTTGTATTCGAATTTGAGCGAATTCGTACCAAAGGCGTCGTTTGCCACATTCTTGGACAAAATCTTCCCTACGAGCATATTAACGAGTTGACGCCCGGCATCTTTATCACCGACGAAGCCTTCACCTTCGTGCTCGCCGCCGAATGGATGGATAGGATCGAATATCTCGAATATGGCTATGAAGTTTGTGGCGATTATCGCATGAGGCTCAATCCCGCCGACCCTTATGCCGAGCAACCAGCCACTTCCTCCAAGGATGAAATAACCGAACTGCTCGATCGGCACCCCGGCAAACCCGGTGCCACGCGTGCACGGCTCGCGCTCAGGCACATCTACGATCACTCGGCCTCGCCTATGGAGACCGCTTCGGCAATCGCCCTCTCGCTCCCAACAAGCGAAGGCGGCGTTGGCATCCGAGGTATCGAACTCAACAAACCGCTCGAGATCCCTCAACGTCTCTGGCATTGCGCCAAAGCTCGAACACTCAAAATCGATGCGCTCGTGACCTACAAGCGCAGGGAGCTCGGTATCGAATATAAGGGCGGTTTTCACGATGAGCTCGAGCGCAAGGGAGCAGATGCGGAGCGAGAGGCCGTTCTCTCCCAAATGGGATATCGAATCGTTACGCTCACTTCGGCTCAGTTCGGCAGCCAGCTCGCCTTTCACCGCGCCATGAACAACATTCGCGAAGCGCTCGGCATGCCTCGCTGTACCGACACCGGTTACCAGCGAGAGCAAAACGAACTACGCAAGGCGCTAATCCGCAACTGGAAAGGCATGCGAGACGAAGAGGCGCCTTCCGAATAGTGCCACTCCCGTGAGCTCAATCCAAACGTGTACGTCAGCCTTCAAAGATGTCGAAAAATGTCGGTTTTGGAGGCTGACGTACATGTTTTTGAGGGAAGGGCGGGTTCGAATCCCTCCTCCTCCGCCGTATTTGCTTGTAAGGGACTCTAAACAAAAAAGCCCCCGTTTTCGGGAGCTTTCTCAACCAAAATGGCGGAGGAGGAGGGATTCGAACCCTCGTGACCTTATACAGGCCAAACGGTTTTCGAGACCGCCGCATTCAACCACTCTGCCACCCCTCCGCGTGGGGTAAAAACAAAGCAGGCTCGAAGGCCTGCTTTGGAATTAACTGGCGGAGAGTCAGGGATTTGAACCCTGGAGACGCTTTTGACGCCTACACGATTTCCAATCGTGCTCCTTCGGCCACTCGGACAACTCTCCGTTAAATGCGAAAGTCAGTATACACGAGGAACCGCAAAGTGCAAACAGAAAAGTTGGCATTTTTTAAAACGCTTGGCTTCGTGACGGGATCCAGGAGGCCAAAAACGGGCTCTGACCAGCATGGCTGCATACGGCAAATTGTTCAAAATGGGTATTTATATACGAGGTGACAGCAATTTTAAAAATCTTTGAACGGTGTTGCGAACCACTGGTATGCATTTCGCGACCACAGCTTTGCAATTGCTGACCTGCGGTTTGATTTGGTTTGTCCCCGCAGCGCCGTATCTTGTCCACAGATCCGTCAAGCATTTGGTCGGCATTTGGTTGGAAGACGCATGAAGCGCCGTGTGAGTATGGACATATGTGGAGGTCATGAGGTTGTAGCTGCATATTCTTGCAGCCTGGGAGGTTGAAAGATATTATTACCAAGTCTTTTCCTGCTTCAGGCGCACCTTCACGACCTGAAGCCACATTTGCCCAGAGGAGGTGACAATATGAAGGCTTATGAACTGCTGTTCTTTGTTGACCCGTCGCTCGACCCCGAGACTCGTCTCGCTGTTATGAAGCGTATCGATACCACGATCGCTGAGGGCGCTGGCAAGGTCGACTCCGTTGACGAGTGGGGCAAGCGCAAGCTCGCCTACGAGATCAACGACCTCACCGATGGTGACTACACCCTCATCAACTTCCACGCAGATCCTACCCAGATCGCCGAGCTTGATCGCGTCCTGCGCATCACCGACGCTGTGGTCCGCCACATGATCGTCCGTCGCGACGACCAGGAGTAAGACTGTCGTTTTGGACTGGGCTTGTGCCCCAAGAGGAAGTAGTGAGTTATGAGCATCAATCGAGTGAACATCACCGGTAACCTCACGCGTGATCCCGAGCTGCGCGCCACCGCCGGCGGAACCCAGGTTCTGTCCTTTGGCGTCGCCGTGAACGATCGTCGCCGCAACCCGCAGACTGGCGAGTGGGAGGACTATCCCAACTTTGTCGACTGCACTATGTTCGGTACGCGCGCCGAGGCCGTGAGCCGTTTCCTGGCAAAGGGAAACAAGGTCGCGATCGAGGGCAAGCTGCGCTACAGCTCTTGGGAGCGCGACGGCCAGCGCCGGAGCAAGCTTGAGGTCATCGTCGATGAGATCGAGTTTATGAGCTCCCGTGGTGGCCAGGGTGGCTACGATCAGGGCGGCTACGCCCCCGCAGCCCCTGCAGCGCCCGCACCTCGTCCTGCCGCACCGGTGGCTACGCCGCCCGCGGTCGACGTCTACGATGAGGACATCCCGTTTTAAGGGCTGTTCACCTATTTTTGAGTGAGAGGCGGCTTCGGTTCTCCGAAGTTGCCAAACGAAAGGTATTTTGACATGGCTAATGATTTTTCTGCACGTCAGCCGCGTCGTAAGTACTGCCAGTTCTGCAAGGAGAACACTGAGTTCATCGACTATAAGGACACTCAGCTTCTCCGTAAGTACATGACCGACCGTGGCAAGATCAAGCCCCGTCGCGTCACTGGCGCTTGCACGCAGCATCAGCATGACATCGCCAACGCCATCAAGCGCGCCCGCGAGATGGCTCTCCTGCCGTACACCGTCCCCGTGGTTTCCTCTCGTGGCAACCGCGACCGCGGCTAAGAAGGGAGACGCATCATGAAGGTTATTCTTCTCGATGAGATCAAGGGCAAGGGCGGCGAGGGTGACGTCGTAGAGGTCGCTCAGGGTTACGCTGAGAACTTCCTGTTCCCCAAGAAGCTCGCTGTTGCCGCCACCAAGGGCAACCTCAAGCAGCTTGACGAGCGTCGCAACAACATCGCCAAGCGCGAGGCCGTCCGTCTGGCTACCGCCAACGAGACCAAGGCTGCCCTCGAGGGCAAGCAGGTCACCGTCGACGTCAAGGTCGGCGACGAGGGCATCCTCTTTGGCTCCGTCACCGCCGCTATGATCGCTGACGCCATCAAGGATCAGCTCGGTATGGACATCGACCGCAAGCGCGTCGAGCTCGGTAAGCCCATCAAGGTTGCCGGTGCCCACACCGTTGCCATCTCGCTGTACCGCGAGATCAAGGCCGAGGTTGTCGTTCTCGTCGGCGTTACCGCCGAGGAGCTCGCTGCCGAGGCTGAGGTCGAGGAGGCCGCTGAGGTCACCGAGGCCGAGACCGCCGAGGTCGAGACCGAGGCTGCTGCCGAGTAGCATTTGCTGCAACGCAACAATCTTGTTCTAAGAAGGGCGCTCTGGGAGACCAGGGCGCCCTTTTATTTTTTGCGCTGGGGGAGTGTCGTGGCAGCCATTGAGATGCGGTCCCGTGTATGCGTTGTGTTAGACCGCTTTGGATACAGGGACTTTTCCTATAATCTTTCTTGCTTAGATAGCAGGCGAAAGCGAAGGAGCTCCTATGGTCACCAAGGATGATGCGTGTTGGATAATCGGCCTTTCCGCAGGTGCGGGCATCGACGTATATCTTGATGGCGGCTGGGGCGTCGATGCGCTTGTCGGGCGTGAGACCAGGGCCCATAACGACATCGACCTGTTCGTTCAGCGCGGGGATTACCAAAGGTTCGTGGATCTAATTGCTGATGAGGGGTTTTCCGAGGTGGCTGCATCTTTCACCACCGAAGATCACACGGTGTGGCAAGACGAGGCGGGGCGCATCGTCGACCTGCATTGCTTCGATTTCGCCGAGAATGGCGATATTCTGTATCAGGGAGATCGTTTTCCCGGGGAGGTCTTTTCGGGGAGGGGGCGCATCGGCGAGGTGGAGGTGTCGTGCATCGACCCCGAAAGCCAGCTGTTGTTTCACTTGGGCTATCAGCATGACGAGCACGACGTCCACGATGTCATGCTCCTATGCCGTGAGTACGGTTTCGACGTTCCCGAAGAATATCGCTAGCTGTTGCTATTTGCATCGGGGCACGACTTCAGCGCTTGCCGCAGATGCGCTGCGCCAGACCGCCCTGGACATCACGCCACGCCGTATATGGCCCTCCGCGCACGCGAGTCCCATTTCGCCTGCTTGATCCAGTACTCGTAGAACGGATAGGGGGTCGCCTTGTACTGGCGCCAGGTCTTCTCGTACGTGCCGCGGGCCGCCTGCCTCACTATGAGCTCGGTGAGCTCGTCCGCGCTCCTGCGGACCTTGAAGCACCATGTCCACTTGAACCAGGCGAGGTAGTTCTCGAGGCGTCTCGTGGAGACGCCCCGGAACCTGCCGATGAAGTGCCTCATCTGGGAGTGGAGGCTGTTCACCCTGTTGATGGCGTGCTCCTCCCTCTTGCTGGCGATGTGCGCGCCGACGCCGAGGGCGGGCAGGACGCGGCGGTACACGTGAGCCCGGTCCGTCGAGATTATCGCGCCGACCGCGAGCTTGTCGGCGAGCAGCTCCCTGGCCGCCGCCTCGTCGAGGCCGCCCCTCCCCGCGATCTCGTAGAAGATGTCGCCGGCGTCGTTGATGAGCACGCATATCTTCTCGTGCCCGTCGGTTCCCTGCGACCTTGTGCGGGGCTTCCTGGGCACGCCGGACTCCGACCTGGAGCGGTTTCCCTTAAAGCTCTCCCTGAAGAAGCGCTCGTCGAGCTCGGCCCCGCCGCCGGCCTCCACGCGGAAGGCGGGCATGCGCTTGGCCATGGCCTCGAGCAGCCTGTGGCGCATGAAGAACGCCGTCTTGAGGCACACGCCGCACTTTTCCGCCGACTCGCGCAGCGGGAGCATGTCCACGTGGCACTCCGCGAACCTCATCCAGGCCGACCTGTCGAGCTTGGTGGTGGAGAAGATGCGCATGGTGGCGTCGGTGAAGGTCCTGGCGCACCCTCGGCAGAGGAACCGCTGACGGCCGCGCCCGTCTCGCCCCCTCTTCACGTAATGCGGGGAGCCGCACCAGGGGCAGGCTCTGTCGGGATCGTCTTCCGCCCCCTCGCTTGCCGCGAGGTCGAAAAGCTCCGCGTCTATCAGCGCCTTGAGCGATCTCAGGGCCCTGCTCTTCTCGGCAGCCGTCATCTGCGGGAGGAGCTGCCTCGTCAGCTGGGTGAGCACGTCTTCCATTGCAACCTCCATCTCTCCTGATGATGGAATTGTCGCAACCGGGGCCCCGTCGCGTGTACTGCGTGCAGGACACTTATCCAAAGTGGTCTAACACAACGCGTGTATGGGACCGTTCGCCCGTTTGGTTCGGTGATGATTGTTAAGGCGCGCCTCGATTTAAAGCTGTGGCTGATACTATGGATGCTCGCAAGCGATATGAATGAGGATGCTCATGGCATATGACGATAGGGAGACCGGGCTGACGGTTGAGGACCGCGGCTCCAAGTTGGGTCTTCCCCAAAACCAAGATGCAGAGGCCAATGTACTGGCCGCTATGCTGCTATCGCCCGAGGTGGTCGAAGAGGCCCAGGTCGAGCTGCAGCCCGATGACTTCTACCGGCCCATTCATAAGACCATCTATACCGCGATGGTCGATATGTACAACAGCCGCATTCCCATCGACTCCATCTCGCTGATCGATTACCTGCGAAGCATCAACAAGCTTGATGCCGTGGGCGGCGAGGCCTACATTTTGGAGCTGATGGGTCAGACCCTGTCGCTCGTCAACTGGCAGCACCATGCCGCTATCGTTCGCCGCGATTCGATGCTGCGTGAGCTGATCGGCGCCACCAACGAGATCAACGCGCTGGCCTATAACGCTCCCACCGATACCAAAGAGGTCGTGGAGCTGGCCGAGAGCAAGCTGCTCAAGGTCACGGCGCGCGAGGTCAAGTCGAGCTACAAGACGCTGACCGAGTTTATGGTCGAGGCCTATAACGAGGCCGAGGAAGTGTGCCAGGCAGGCGGCCAGGCTGCGGGCGTGCCCACGGGCTTCCCGTCGCTCGACCGCATGCTCATGGGTTTTCGCGAGGGCCAGCTCATCATCATCGGCGCCCGCCCTGCTGTGGGTAAGACGTCGTTCGCCCTGAATCTGGCGCTCAACGCTGCCGCGGCCGGTTATACCGTCGGCTTCTTCTCGCTGGAGATGTCGGGCAAGGAAATTGCCCAGCGTCTGATTTGCGCCTACGCCATGATTTCGATCAGTGACTTCCGCATGGGCCGCATTAGCCCCGAGCAGTGGGCCAATATCAACGAGGCCACGCAGACCTTGTCCAAGCTCGATATTCTGATTGACGATACGCCCGGCACCACAGTGACCGAGATTCGCGCCAAGAGCCGCCGCATGCTCCACAACAAGGAGAAGGCCATCATCATCCTGGATTACCTGCAGCTGGTGAGTCCTCCGCCGGGACGCCGCTCCGAGAGCCGTACCGTCGAGGTCTCCGAGATGTCGCGTGGTCTGAAGATCATGGCCAAGGAACTCAAGATCCCGCTCATCGCGCTGTCGCAGCTCTCGCGTCAGGTCGAATCCCGTACCGGCAAGCGCCCGCAGCTTTCCGACCTTCGTGAATCGGGCTCCATCGAGCAGGACGCCGATATCGTTATGTTCTTGGACCGCTCCGCCGACGAGGCCGAAGCCTCGCGCGACGATCGACCAGACGAGGGCGTTACGCGTATCGTCGTGGCCAAGAACCGTTCGGGCCCGATCGGCGACGTCGACCTGATGTTCCTGCCGGCATCCACCAAGTTCTATGAGCTTGATGGGGCACATGCCGAGGAGTAGGACAGGCGCCCGTTGCACGGGTATACTGGGAATGTTTTGTGCTTCTGCGTGCCGGCGTGGCGCGTAGACAGTCCATGAATGTAAGGAGTAAACATGCCGTCAACCGTTTTGGTCGGTGCCCAGTGGGGCGATGAGGGCAAGGGTAAGATCTGCGACCTGGTCGCCGGCGACTTCGATGCCGTCGTGCGCTACTCGGGCGGCAACAACGCCGGCCACACCATCGTCGTCAACGGCAAGAAGTACGGCCTGCACCAGGTGCCCTCCGGCATCATGTATTCCGACCATGTGTCGGTGATCGGTAACGGCTGCGTCGTCAACCCCAAGGTTGTCCTTGAGGAGATCGACATGTTCGAGGCCGACGGCATCACCACCAAGAACCTCAAGATTAGCGGCAACGCGCATGTCATCATGCCGTACCACATCGACCTGGATGGCGCCTTTGAGCAGAAGCTCGGCAAGAAGAACATCGGTACCACCAAGCGCGGTATCGGTCCGTGCTATCAGGACAAGATGGCCCGCATCGGCCTGCGCATGCAGGATATGCTGGACGAGGCGCTGTTCCGCGACAAGCTGGAGACCGCTCTCGCCCGCGTGAACCCCGAGCTTGAGCTCATCTACAACCTGCCCACCTACACCGTGGACCAGATTTGCGACGAGTACCTGCCCATGGCCGAGCGCCTGCGTCCCTACATCACCGAGACGAGCCTGCTGCTCAACAACATGATCGATGAGGGCAAGGACCTGCTGTTCGAGGGCGCCCAGGCGACGTTGCTCGACATCGACCACGGCACCTATCCGTACGTGACGTCTTCCAACTGCACCGCCGGCGGCGCCATCACCGGCTCCGGCGTGGGCATGAAGAACGTCGACCGCGTGCTGGGCGTCATGAAGGCCTATATCACCCGCGTCGGTTCGGGCCCCATGCCCACCGAGCTTTCCTATGAGTCCGAGGCCGGTCACACGCTGACCGAGGAGGGCTATGAGTACGGTGTGACCACCGGTCGCCGTCGTCGCTGCGGCTGGTTCGACGGCCCCATCGCCAACTACGCCTCACGCGTCAACGGCCTCACCGATATCGCCCTGACTAAGCTCGACGTGCTTTCGGCCTTCGACACCATCAAGGTGTGCGTGGCCTACGACGTCGATGGCGAGCGCTACACCAGCGTGCCCGAGCATCAGGTGCGCTTTGAGCATGCCAAGCCCATCTACGAGGAGCTCCCCGGCTGGAAGTGCGACATCACCGGTTGCCGCAGCTTTGATGAGCTGCCGCAGGAGGCTCAGGACTACGTGGCGTTTATCGAGGATCTGGCACACACCCGCGTGACGTTCATTGGCGTCGGCGCCGGTCGCGAGCAGATCATCAACCGATTCTGGAAGTAATCGGGACTATTTGGTTATTGCGATATACCCCTTTGCAGCCCAAGCGGGCGGCCGAGGGGTATATTTGCTTGCAAAGGGCTCGCGCGGAGCGGGCCATTCATCCATAGAGGAGGCACCCTTGAAGGCGGACACTCAAACCATCGACATCCTGTTGTTGGGCAGCGGCGGCCGTGAGCATGCTTTGGCAGCTAAGCTCGCAGCATCACCGCGCGCCGGCAAGCTCTACATCGCGCCGGGCAACGGCGGCACCGCGAGCTGCGGCGAGAACGTTGTTCTCGACGACTGCGATCCTGCGGCCGTGGCGGCGTTTGCGCAGAGCCACGGATGCGGACTCGTGGTAATTGGCCCCGAGGCTCCGCTCGTGGCGGGCGTGGCCGACGCCGTGCGCGCGGTGGGTATTCCCTGCTTTGGCCCGGGTGCCGAGGGCGCCCAGATGGAGGGCTCTAAGCTGTTCTCCAAGCAGCTCATGGAGCGCGCGGGCATTCCGACGGCAGCCTACGGCTCGTTTACCGACGAGGCTTCGGCTCTTGCTTATGTGCGTGAGCAGGGCGCTCCGCTGGTCGTCAAGGCCGACGGCCTTGCCGCGGGCAAGGGCGTTATCGTGGCGACCGAACTTGAGCAGGCCGAGGAGGCCGTGCGCGAGTGCTTTGGCGGCACCTTTGGCGATGCCGGCAACACCGTGGTTATCGAGGAGATGCTGACCGGCCCCGAGTGCTCGCTTTTGGCCTTTACCGACGGCAAGACCGTGCGCCCCATGGCCACCTCGCAGGACCACAAGCGCGCGCTCGAGGGCGACAAGGGCCCCAACACCGGCGGCATGGGTGTCTACAGCCCGGTGCCCATCGTGACCGACGAGGAGCACGCCACCATGGTGGCGGTCATGGAGCAGACCGTTGCCGAGCTTGCTGCCGAGGGCATCGACTACCGCGGCTGCCTGTACGGCGGCTTTATGCTCACGCCCGCCGGCCCCAAGGTGCTGGAGTTCAATGCCCGCTTTGGCGACCCCGAGACGCAGGTCGTGCTGCCACGCCTTAAGAACGACCTGGTTGAGGTCATGCTGGCCTGCGCCAACTGTGAGCTCGATCAGATTGAGCTCGACTGGCGCGACGAGTGGGCCGTGGCCGTTGTCCTGACGAGTGCGGGCTATCCCGGCAGCTACGAGAAGGGCAAGGTCATCACCGGTATCACCGAAGCCGAGGCCATGGAGAACGTGACCGTGTACCACGCGGGCACTGCTGTGGTGAACGGCCAGCTCTTGACCAATGGTGGTCGCGTGCTTGCCGTGACCGCTCTGGGCGACACGTTCGAGAACGCTCGCAACCTTGCCTACGAGGCCTGCGAGAAGATTGATTTTGAGGGTAAGACCCTGCGTCACGACATCGGCCTGCGCGCGCTGCGCGGCCGCGACGCCTGGGATGCCTAAAGTCCGAGAGGAATGAGACGGATGGACGAAAAGAACGAAGAGCTCGTGGATGCGCAGATCGTCGAGGAGGACAGCCGCGTGTATGGGCACGCCGAGGGCGAACCTGGTGGCGAGGTCGCTGACGAGCCGGCGCTGGTGCTGGGCGACGATGACCCGCACGATGCCGAGCTGCACGAGAAGATTCTTTCGGAGGAGTGCGCCTGGAAGGGCAAGATCCTCGACGTCCACCGTCTTGAGGTTGAGCTGCCCAACGGTCGCCGCAGCGCCCGCGATATCGTTCGCCATCCGGGTGCGGCGGCCGTTGTGGCGCTGACCGAGAGCGGCAAGATCGTACTGGTGCGTCAGTACCGCACCGCCATCGACCGCGTGACGGTCGAGATTCCCGCCGGCAAGCTCGATCCAGGTGAGGACCCGCTCGATTGCGCCAAGCGCGAACTGCATGAGGAGACGGGCTTTAGGGCTGGTCGTATTCGCTTTTTGACGTCGATTGTCACGTCATGCGGTTTTTGCGATGAGATCATCCACATCTACTTGGCTACCAAGCTCGAGTTTGATGCGCCCAACCCCGACGATGACGAGTTTGTCAACGTGGACCTGGTGCCGCTGCACGAGCTGATCGACGCCGTGCTCGACGGCAAGATCGAAGACGCTAAGACCGTCGTGGGCGCCTTGGCCTGCGATAGCATCGCGCACCGCTTGGGCGGGGCCGAGCTCTAGGTTACGCGGTTTTACCAAACCGCGTAACGAGTCGACGCTGCAAACGCCCCTAAGCGGCAATCTGCCTTTCAATCGTCGCTCGCGTACCGAAGTACGCGTCGCTCCTCTTTCAAGGCACCTTGCTCGCTTAGGGACGTTTTCGCTGACGCTGCCAGAACATCGGCGTTATGCTTGTTGGGACGCTTTGTTTTCAGCCTGACCGGTTCAACCGGATTTCTCACGCTATTTATTTCTCTTCGAGGATTGCATGTTTAAAAGGTTTCTCTCGTATTACGAGCCCCAGATGGGGCTTTTTGTTGCCGATACTGTTTGCGCTCTGGTGCTTGCCGCCATTGACCTTGCGTTTCCTATTATTCTGCGCAATTTGACCGGTGGGCTGTTTACTCAGGGTCAGGCTGTCATTATGCAGGCGCTCGGCATGATCGCGGTGGGCTTGGTGCTGATGTATGCCGTCCGCTGCGCCTGCCGCTATTTTGTGAGCTATTGGGGTCACGTGATGGGCGCGCGTATGGAGTCCAAAATGCGCGAGGACCTGTTTGACCAGTATGAGCGCTTTAGCTTTGCGTACTTTGACCGCAACAGCTCGGGCGACATGATGAGCCGCGTGGTCAACGACCTGTTCGATATCTGCGAGGCGGCGCACCACGTGCCCGAGTGGATCATCATCTGCGGCATCGAGATTATCGGCTCGTTTGTGATCCTCTTTACCATCGCCCCGGTGCTGGCGCTCGCCATGGCTGTGGCGACAGCAGCGTTTGCGGTCATCATGTTTTGGCAGAACATGCGCATGCGCGAGGTCTTTAGCGACAACCGCAAAAAGATCAGCGGCATCAATGCGCAGCTGCAGGATTCGCTGGCGGGCATGCGCGTGGTCAAGAGCTTTGCCAATGAGGAGACCGAACGCTTCAAGTTCCGCGCCTCCAACAATCGCTACCTTTCGTCCAAGGAGAACATGTATCACGCCATGGGCGTCTATACTGCGACGTATGGCCTGCTCTCGGGTGTGCTCTATGTGATCGTGGTACTGCTGGGCGGCTGGCTGGTCGCCCAGGGACAGCTGCAGGCGGTCGATATGGCGACCTTTGCACTCTATATTTCGCTGTTCTGCACGCCGCTCGAGACACTCGTCAATTCGGCCGAAACGTATCAGAAGGCTATCGCCGGCTTTAAGCGTATGGACGAGGTGCTCTCGACCGCGCCGGATATCCAGGACAAGCCGGGCGCTACGGATCTGCAGGTGACTGCCGGCGCCGTGGAGTATCACGACGTGTGCTTTAACTACGAGGATGTTGAGCTGGGCGAGGGCGATGCCGACGAGCGTCCCGTTATCGACCATATGGACCTGTCCATCAAGCCCGGGCAGACCATCGCTTTGGTTGGCCCTTCGGGCGGTGGCAAGTCCACGACCTGTTCGCTGCTGCCGCGCTTTTATGACGTGGCCGCCGGATCCATTAGCATCGACGGCCAGGACGTGCGCGATGTGACGCAGCAGAGCCTGCGTCGCGCCATCGGCCTGGTGCAGCAGGATGTCTATCTGTTTGACGGCACGATTGGCGAGAACATCGCCTACGGCAAGCCGGGCGCTACGGCAGGAGAGATCGCCGAGGCCGCCCGTCGCGCCAACATCGATGCCTTTATCGAGTCGCTTCCACAGGGCTATGACACGGTCGTGGGCGAGCGCGGCAGCCGTCTTTCGGGCGGACAGAAACAGCGCGTTGCCATCGCGCGTGTGTTTCTCAAGAATCCCAAAATCTTGATCTTGGACGAGGCGACGAGTGCTTTGGATAACGAGAGCGAGGAGGCGGTCCAGGAGTCGCTCGAAGAGCTGGCACGCGGCCGTACCACAATCATCATCGCCCACCGTCTCTCGACCATTAAACACGCCGATGAGATTGCGACCGTTGAGCATGGTCGCGTTGTGGAACGTGGCACGCATGAACAGCTTCTCGCCCGTGGCGGCACCTATGCCCGTTACTATCGAATGCAGTTCGAAGGTGCGCGTGCGCACGAGCTCGACTGATTGATATGACAGGAAGTTTATGGCTGACAAGAACCCTTTGACTCCGGAAGAAGTGACGGAGTTATTCTCCGAAATCGATGCATCCGGTGTCTTGGATCCCACGCTTGCCAAAAAGCGAACCGAGCGCATGCGTGAGAAGGAGGCTGCGGCCAAGCGCGGTGACAAAGCGGCGCTAGCGCAGCTGCGCAGCGAGGACCGCGCGAGCCAGGCAAAACATATCGACCCGCTGTCCGAGGATGATCCTTCGGGTTCGCAGGTGAGTCATACCATTACGAAGACCGCGATGGCCGTGGTCATTGGTATTTTGGTGCTGATCGTGGGCATGCAGATTGGCTACGGCGTGATGCGTCGCCTGAACACCGCCAACCTGTCCGAGAGCGTTTCGGTCGATACCGTTTCGACGGCGCTGAAGGGCGGCCTTGAGTGGGGCAACGGCTTTACGCAGTTCCCGCTCGACTTTACCGTCGATGAAGCCGATGAGCGTACGGGCACGGTCGAGGTGACGGTGTTGGACACATCGTCTGCCAACGAGCTCGAGCTGCTGTCCAACGGGCAGATTCAGGCCGCGGCGCTTGCGACCAACGCGTTGCTCAACGATAAGATCGACCGCGTGGTGTATAACGTTCACGCCTATATCGACGAGGATAGCAACATTCAGCACGATTCCTTCTTTGGCATGTTTCCCGCCCAGGGCCACCAGAGCGCCATCCTGACGTTCGTGTGGACCAAGAGCTCATCCAACGCTACGAGTATCGACTGGAAGATGCGCATCGTGAGTATGGATGACACCATCGCCGAGCGCATTCAGAAGCAGGTGAACTCGGTGTCGTCGTTGATTGAGGACCCGGTGGTGAGCCAGACCAAGATTGACGAGGAAAAGGCCGAACGTGACCTGGAGTATCGTCTGCATGGCCGCGAGATTTTCCGCGGCGGCAAGCCCGATCGCTCACCGTCCGAACTGCTGGAGCAGGACAAGATAAAATAAGACGCCATCATCCCGCGTGAGCCACAAGCCCCGCGGGATGATTTTTCCGGGACGGGGATTAAAAAATCATTATGCATAGAAAGTCATAATTATCATTTCGTAAACATTTCGATGAAATTAACGCCATGAGGCATGCTTGCGGTTACAATACCGCGAGGCCTAACTGCACACCTTTAAGCCGGTCCTGTGAGACCGGGAAGGAGAACTATGGCGAACAACCATATTGCGGGCGCTGCCGCCCGCACCATCGCGCCCAGCGAGCTGTGCCAGCGTATGCTGGCCAAAACCAGCAAGGGCGCTTGCGGTCCCTGCACCCTGTATCTTGAGGATGGGACCATTTTTTATGGACGCGCATGCGGCGCCGAGGGCACCGCGACCGGCGAAGTCTGCTTCAACACCTCGCTCGAGGGCTACTTTGAGGTCATGACCGACCCGAGCTATGCCGGCCAAATCGTAACCATGACCTATCCGCAGATCGGCAACTACGGTATCGACGAGACCGATGTCCAGTCGGCCTTCCCCGGCGGCGCCGTGCGCCCTGCGAGCGCTCCGGCCATGCGTGGCATGATCGTTCGCGACATGTGCGCCACGCCTTCTAACTGGCGCTCGGCCGTCAGCGTGCCGGAGTACCTGCGCGCTCACGGCATCGTCGCTATCGAGGGCGTCGACACCCGCGCTCTGGTGCGCCACCTGCGCGACAACGGCTCCAAGATGGGCATTATCTCGACCGAGATCTTCGACGTCGACGAGCTTGCCGAGCGTCTGGCCGCAGCGCCCACGCTGGTAGGCGAGAACCTGGTCAAGACCGTAAGTTGCCCCGCGCCTCACGAGTTTGTGGCCGCCGACCTGCCTGCCACGCATGACTTTGCGCTGGCTCCTGCTGCTCCCGCCCGCCACAACGTGGTCGCGTACGACTGCGGTGTGAAGCGCGGTATTCTGGAGGGCCTCGTCCGCGCCGGCTGCGGCCTTACCGTCGTGCCGTGGGATACGCCCGCGAGTGAGGTGCTCGACATGAATCCCGACGGCGTCTTTTTATCCAACGGCCCCGGCGACCCCGACGCCGTGGTGGAGACCTATGAGCAGGTGCAACAGCTGATCGGCAAGGTGCCGGTCTTTGGTATTTGTCTTGGTCACCAGATGATCAGCCTGGCCTGCGGCGCCCAGATGGAAAAGCTTAAGTTCGGTCACCGCGGTGGCAACCAGCCGGTCATGAACCTGGTAAGCCGTCGCGTGGAGATTACCGCGCAAAACCACGGCTTTGGCCTGCTGTTCCCCAGTCTGGGCAAACTGATTCCGGAGCTTTCCGGCGGCGAAACCGAGCATGCGGCCGATGGCGACCTGCGCGCCTGGGTGCGTCGCGGCGTCGCGCCGGTCGTGATGAACGAGCGCTTTGGTCGCATTCGCCTGACACATGTGAACCTCAACGACGGCACCGCCGAGGGCATCCAGCTGCTCGACGCCCCGTGTTTCTCGGTCCAGTACCACCCCGAGGCTTCGCCCGGCCCCACCGATGCCCACTATCTCTTTACCGCCTTTACGCGACTCATGGACGGCGAGGAGAACTACCTGGACATCGACACCGCGAAGGACCGCCTCGCCGGCTGGAATTTCGCCGAGTCCGAGAACGCTGCGACCGAGGAGAACTAACATGCCTAAACGTACTGACATCAAGCGCATCCTCGTTATTGGTTCGGGCCCCATCGTTATTGGCCAGGCCTGCGAGTTCGACTACTCCGGCGCCCAGGCCTGCAAGGTGCTCAAGGAGGATGGCTTTGAGGTCATCCTGGTCAACTCCAATCCGGCGACCATCATGACCGACCCGGGCTTGGCCGACCGCACCTATGTTGAGCCTATCACCGCCGAGTTTATCGAGCGCGTGATCAAGAAAGAGCGCCCGGACGCGCTGCTGCCCACGCTGGGCGGCCAGACCGGTCTGAACGCCGCCGTCGAGCTGGCAAAGGACGGCACGCTCGACAAGTACGGCGTCGAGATGATCGGCTGCGACCTGGCCGCTATCGAGCGCGGCGAGGACCGCAAACTCTTTAACGAGGCCATGGCCGAGATCGGCCTGGAGGTCGCGCGCTCGGGCTATGCCTACAGCGTGGCCGACGCCGAGGCTATCGCCGAGCGCGTGGGATATCCCTGCGTACTGCGCCCGAGCTTTACCCTCGGTGGCGCTGGCGGCGGCATCGCGCATACCCACGAGGAGCTCGTCTCCATCGTGAGCCAGGGCCTTGAGCTCTCGCCTGCCCATGAGGTGCTGGTCGAGGAGTCCATCGAGGGTTGGAAAGAGTATGAGATGGAGGTCATGCGCGACCACGCCGGCAACGGCATCATCGTGTGCTCCATCGAGAACCTCGACCCCATGGGCGTGCACACCGGCGACTCCATCACCGTGGCGCCAGCGCAGACCCTCTCCGACCTTGAGTATCAGCGCATGCGTGTCGCGTCGCTCGCCATTCTGGAGAAGATCGGCGTCGAGACCGGCGGCTCCAACGTGCAGTTTGCCGTGAACCCCCAGACCGGCCGCCTGATCGTCATCGAGATGAACCCGCGCGTGAGCCGTTCGTCCGCACTGGCCTCCAAGGCCACGGGCTTCCCCATCGCCAAGGCCGCCGCTCGCCTGGCCGTGGGCTACACGCTCGACGAGATCGTCAACGACATCACCAAGGCAACGCCCGCCTGCTTTGAGCCCACGATCGACTACTGCGTGGTCAAGGTGCCGCGCTTTGCCTTCGAGAAGTTTAAGGGTACCGACCCCACGCTCACCACGCGCATGAAGGCCGTGGGCGAGATTATGGCGATCGGCCGCACCTTTGAGGAGGCCTTCGGCAAGGCCATGCGCTCACTGGAGGACGGTCACCAGGGCATCTGCGCCGGTGGCAAGGAGGGTGCCGACAAGCTGAGCGACGATGAGCTCGCTCAGGCCGTGGCAACCCCGACCGAGCACCGCATCTTCTTTGTGGTCGAGGCCCTGCGCCGTGGCTGGGACATCGCCCACATCCATGCCATCTGCGGTATCGATCCGTGGTACCTCAACCGTATCAACGACATGGTGCAGGTTCAGGAGAGCATCCGCGGCCTGCGCGTGGAGGACATTGACGCCGACGCGATGCGCCTGCTCAAGCAGTATGGCACGAGCGATGCCGAGATTGCCGCGCTGACCGGCTCGGACGAGCGCTTTGTGCGCGCTTACCGTAAGGGTCTGGGCGTGGTCCCCAGCATGAAGACGGTCGATACCTGCGCTGCGGAGTTCTCGAGCGCCACGGAGTACCATTACAAGACCTACGAGAATATCTTCCGCACGAGCCCGGACGCCAAAAAGTGCGTGGCTCCCGACGAGACCACGCCGGCAGACAAGCCCAAGGCGATGATCCTGGGCGCCGGCCCCAACCGCATTGGCCAGGGCATCGAGTTCGATTACTGCTGCGTGCACGCGAGCTACGCGCTGGCGGCCCGCGGCTTCGAGACCATCATGGTCAACTGCAATCCCGAGACCGTTTCGACCGACTACGATACGTCCGATCGCCTGTACTTTGAGCCGCTCACCTACGAGGACGTCATGGACGTCATCGATGTTGAGCGACCCGACGGCGTCGTGGTGACGCTCGGCGGTCAGACCCCGCTTAAGCTGGCGCGCATGCTCGAGGAGAGCGGCGTGAACATCATGGGTACCAAGCCCGACGCCATCGACTTTGCCGAGGACCGCGAGCGTTTTGCCGCTCTGCTCGACAAGCTGGGCATCATGTACCCGCCGGCGGGCCAGGCCACCTCGTTTGAGGAGGCCGAGGCCGTGGCCGCGCACATTGGCTACCCGCTGCTGGTGCGTCCGAGCTACGTGCTGGGCGGCCGCGGCATGATGATCGCCTACGATGCCGAGCATCTGCGCGATTACATGGCCGAGGCTGCGCGCATTAGCCCCGACTACCCGGTATACCTGGACCGCTTCCTGGAGGGTGCGATCGAGTCCGATGTCGACGCCCTGTGCGATGGCGAAGAGGTCTACATCGGCGGCATCCTGGAGCATATCGAGGAGGCCGGTATTCACTCCGGCGACTCCGCGACCTGCATCCCGCCGTTCAGCTTTAGCGAGAGCCTGCAGGCAAAGCTTCGCGAGACCACGCGCCGCATCGCGATGGCGCTGGGCGTACGCGGCCTGGTCAACGTGCAGTACGCCATCAAGGGCGAGACCGTCTACGTGATCGAGGCCAACCCGCGCGCGAGCCGCACCGTGCCGTTTATCTCCAAGGCCACCGGCGTGCCGCTTGCCAAGTGCGCGGCGCGTATCATGGCGGGCGATTCCATCGCGAGCCTGGGCCTGCCGAGCGACGAGCGTCAGCTGGACTGGTTCTGCATGAAGGAAGCCGTTATGCCCTGGGGTCGTTTCCCCGGTGCCGACGTTATCCTGGGGCCCGAGATGAAGTCGACCGGCGAGGTCATGGGTATCGCCAAGAGCTATCCCGAGGCATACGCCAAGACGCAGCTGGCGATCGACTACAACCTGCCCGACCCGAGCGCCGGCAAGGTGTTCATCAGCGTGTGCGACCGCGACAAGCGCCATATCCTTTCGGTCGCCCGCATCCTGCGCTACCTGGGCTTTGATATCTGCTCCACCGAAGGTACGGCGCGCGTGCTGCGCGGCGGCAACGTGACCTGCGAAATCGTGGAAAAGATCAGCGGCCCACATGATGGCGAGCGCCCCAACATCGGCGACCTCATCGCCGATGGCAAGATCGCGGTGATTATCAACACGCCGTACGGCCCGGGTTCGCGCGGCGACGGCTATCTGTTGCGTACCGAGGCGGTGCGCCGCGGCGTAACCTGCGTGACCGCGATGTCCGCTGCCAACACGTACGTGAGTGCCATCGAGGCGGTGCGCGAGGACCAGCAGGGTCACGGCAGCGCCAACGACATGGGCATGGACGTCATCGCCCTGCAGGACCTGCCGCAGCACACGGTGTAATGTGACCTGGTCGGCCGGGGCGGCAGCCGGACACTTTCTCTCGGAAACTGGGCTTCGCGAAGTTTTCCGAGAGAAAGGTCCGCCTCCCGCCCCGGCCTGCGGTGACTTGGCTGCACCGTGTGCTGCCGAAGGGGCTTTGCGCGATGACTAGGGCTGAAAAAGAAAGTGAGTATGGGCGCCGTCGTTCGTCTGAGCGACGGAGCCCACGTTTTGGATTTATTGGGCTGTGGCGGTGAAGGTTGTTTTGTCGGCGGCGATGTGCACGTGTAGCTTTGCCTGACCGTCGCAGCTGATGAGCACGCCTACCTCGAACGGGGTTCCCGTCTTGTCGTAGGTCGAACGCACGATGCGCATCGCCGCCTTACCGGTGTTCTGTCCCAAAAGGCGCGCCTCATGCTTGTCGAGGTTGACCGTCTCGTAGACGGCATCGACGCTTGCGGGCAGGATGCCGGTCTTTTCCGCGATGTAGGCGTAGAGCGAGCCATCCACGTCTTTGCGTGTGAGCTCGGGGCAAAGTGACACGAGGATATAGACGTAGTTGAGCTCCATGGGTTTGTCGTTGGCGAGACGCAGGCGGCGAATCTCCCAGACGGGTGTCCCTTCGGGCACTTTGAGCCCAGAGGCGATGCCGCGGACGGCCGGTATGCTTGAAAAGGCGAGAATCTGCGAGCTCGGAACCCGTCCCGCTTCGCGCATCCGCGCGCTGAAATTCAGGGCCAGGTCGATGCCGGGTGCTGAGGTTTGGGGTTTGATGAACGTGCCCTGCCCACGTTTGCGCACCACGCGCCCCTCGATGACGAGATCTTGGAAGCAACGGCGCACGGTCGCGCGCGATAACTCTAGCCGTTCACAGATTTCGAGCTCGCGTGGCAGCGGCGTCTTGGTGTCGAACGCCTGGCTGGCGATAAGCAGGGCGATTCGATGTTTAAGTTGGACATAGAGCGGCGTATCACCGCTGCGGTCGAAGGGTTCGGAGGCGAGAAACGAGATCATATCCATGGGGTACCTCCATGTCGTGGGCGTACGTGACATGGTCTGACACTGCGGGGCAAACCGGAGATGCCAGGCCCGATTCTTGCTGGTATGTATGGTGCATAAGGAACATAAAACATTTATCAGACAATCTACCTGCTATTTTAAAAATAATTAGAAGAAAAAATAATTTAGGCACAAAAATAGTTGCTACCGTTAACCGATGAATAGTTGCCGTTCGCAAATATTTTCTTGTACCGAACATGCCCCGGCGCAACAATAATCTCAGCAAAAAGCAAAGCCGTGCGACACACGGCAGGTCGAGAGGAGACCGCATGCGGTATCTGGTAATGGTCAGTCACGGAACGCTCGCTCCCGGACTGCACAGTGTCCTCAAGATGCTCGGCAATGACGCCCCGAACATCTTGTCGACGAGTCTCGTGGACGGCATGGGCGCTGACGAGTATGTCGAGAACGTCAAGGCGATGCTCGCTCCCGTTACCGCCGATGACGAGGTTGTCCTGCTTGGTGACATCCTGGGCGGATCGCCGCTCACCAATGCCATGAACACGCTGGCCGAGAAGGGGCTGCTCGCCCACACCATTGCCTTCGGCGGTATGAATCTGCCCATGGCTATGACCGCCATGATGGGGCTTGCCACCATGGACCTGGATTCCCTCAAGCAGATGATGCTGCAGGAGGGCAAGAACGGTATGTCCGAGCTCGTTGTCCCGACCGATGACGCCGATGACGAGGACGACGACATCTAGGCAGCGCATCCGCCCAAATTTTTGTGATGGAGCGGGGGTTAAGAGGAAAGACCCCCGGTGATAAAGAAAGGGAGAACGCATGATTTCGTTCATCCGTATTGACGACCGTATGATCCATGGACAGACCGTTACCCGTTGGGCCCTCGAGTATCCCTGCGACGGTCTTATCGCCGTCAACGACGCTGCAGCGTCCAACCCCGTGCTCAAGGAGGCCTACAAGAGTGCCTCGGGCAAGAAGACGTTCATGTGGACCAAGGAGCACTTTAAGGAGGTCTCCGAGAAGGTTCTCAAGTCCGACACCAAGTACTTCCTGATCACCAAGAACCCGCTCGACATGAAGGAACTTCTCGTCGATTTTGGCTTTAAGCCCGGCATGGACCGCATCATCGTCGGTCCCTGCAACGATCGTCCCGGCACCACCAAGCTCGGCAACAACCAGTCGATCACGCAGGAAGAGGCCCAGGCGCTCGAGGATCTCACCAACGCCGGCTACACGGTCGAGTTCGCCCTTATCAAGGAGAAGTCCATCGGTGAGTGGCCCAAGTTCCGCGGTCAGTTTGGCTTCTAGTTAGGCGCCAGCCGCATTTTGGTATCTACAGCCCTTGGTGAAAGGGGCTGAGGAATAAAGAAAGGGGAAAGCATGGCAATCAATGCATTCCAAGCCGCGCTGTTCGGCCTGTTCGCCTGCCTGGCATCACTGCCTGGCATGGGCGGCACGACGATCGGCAACTACACTCTGGGTCGTCCTCTGGTCGCCGGCCTCGTCGTCGGCATCATCATGGGCGATATGCAGACGGGCATCCTCGTCGGCGCTGCCATCCAGGTTGTCTACATCGCTCTCGTGACCCCTGGCGGAACCGTCTCCGCCGACGTCCGCGCCGTGTCCTATATCGGCATCCCGCTGGCGATCCTCGCCATCAAGAACTCGGGCATCGATCCCGCCTCCGCTGAGGCTGCCGGCATGGCCGCATCCCTCGGTGCCGCCGTCGGCACGCTCGGCACTGTGCTCTTCTATGGCACCGCCACCATCAACCTGGTGTGGCAGGGCATGGGGTGGAAGTGGCTCGAGAAGGGCGATCTCCACAAGCTCTACCTGGTCAACAACGTTCTGCCTTGGATTGGTCACATCGTCTGCTCGTTCCTCCCGACGTTCATCATCACCATGGGCGGCACCGCCATGGTCGACCTCATGAAGACCTACATGCCCATGGACGGCATCGCGATGAAGACGCTGTTCACCGTCGGCTCGCTGCTGCCTACCGTCGGTATCGCCATCCTGCTCAAGCAGGTCATCTCCAAGCCGACGGACTTCCTCACGTTCTTCTTCGGCTTCACCCTGTCCGCTGTCATGGGATGCAACCTGATTGCCGCTGCCGGCATCGGCTGCTTCTTCGCCCTGATCAACTATGAGATCGCTTCGCTCAAGATCGACCTCGCAAACGCTCCCAAGGCAGCTATCGCCTCGGGCTCAGATGATGAGGAAGAGGAGGACATCTAATGGCAGAGAAGAAAAAGCTCTCTAAGAAAACGCTTGCCAAGTCGTTCCGTAACTGGTCCTATGGCAACCTGACCTGCTTCTCGCAGGAGCACATGCAGACCTTCGGTTACCTGTGCGCCATGCTTCCGATTGTCGAGGAGCTCTACGACACGCCCGAGGAGCAGAAGCAGGCCCTCCAGACCTACTCAGCGTTCTTCAACACCGAGCCGCAGATCGGCACCATGATTGTCGGCGTCACCGCCGGCCTCGAGGAGGCTCGCGCAAACGGCGAGGCCATCGACGACGACGCCATCAACGGCATCCGCGCCGGCCTCATGGGCCCGCTCGCCGGCCTTGGCGACTCGCTGATCGTCGGTACCCTGATCCCGATCCTGCTCGGTATCGCCCTCGGTCTCTCGACCGGCGGCTCCCCGCTCGGCGCCATCTTCTATATTGTCGTGTGGAACCTGCTCATGTTCCTTGGCATGCGCTTTGCCTACAACCAGGGCTATGAGCTCGGCGGCAAGGCGGTCGAGGCCCTCGTCGGCCCCAAAGCCAAGGCTCTGCGTGATTCCATCGTGATGGTCGGTACCATGGTCATCGGTGCCGTGGGCGCCACCTGGGTCTCCATCACCTGCAGCCCCAACCTGGTGCTGCCCGGCGGCGGTAAGTTCCAGGACACCCTCGATGGCATCTATCCGCACCTGCTGCCGATGATCTTCATCATCTTCTGCTGGTACATGATGACCAAGAAGAAGGTCAACCCCATCGTTATGATGCTGATTCTCGTCGTGATCGCATTTGTGGGCGTTCTCATTGGCTTCTTCGATCCGGCGCTGAGCTACTAGTCATCATCCCCTGGCCCCCTGCAAGGCCGTGCGGCCTCAACCGCACGGCCTTCTGATTTTACGCCGCCCTTCAAGGGCAATATGGCCAGCGACCTCCATCGCCTACACGACACCCGCTATATTGCTCTTGAAAGATGACGTATTCGATAAACGATGCACTTGCGCATGATGCACACTTTGCACGAGGAGGACCATATGCACGAGAAACATGGACACGACCTTTCGCGCGACGACTTGATTCGCGAGGCAAAGATGCAGTCCGATGCTATTCAGCGGCTCAATGTTTGGCTGCGCCTGGGCTATTCGCTCGTGGCGATTGGCTTTTTGATGGGGATGTGGGGTATGCAGGGCGGCCCCGGCTGGGGTGTCCCCGTGGGCATCGTGTGCCTGGTGGTGGGCACTCCGCTTTCGATCGTGCTTAAGGTCGGCACGACCAACGCCAAAAAGAATGTCGAGCGCATGCTCGAGGCCGCTGGTGTCGACGTTGAGGAGCTTATGCGACGCAAGAAGGACGAGCAATAGACTTCCGCGTTGGGGTATCATAAATAATTGTTGCGAATGTTAACTAATGTACGGCAAATGACGGTTTTATGGCCCTTCTAGAGTTGCAAAGGACAATATCCCCAGTGGATTACGATGACGTCGCTCGAAAACTGATCGTGTACTCACGTTCCCTTGCCAAGGGATCCTTGAGTGCTGCCGGCGGCGCCAGTGTGGGCGAGGCACCGGTTTTACAGTATCTATCGGGTATTGACGGTGATGTCATTCCCTCCGAGATTGCCAAGAAGCTGAAATTCTCCCGTGCGCGCATGTCGCATATCTTGGATTCACTCGAGAGCAAGGGTTGCGTTCAGCGCAGGACCGATCCAAACGATCGTCGGCGTGTGCTGGTGAGCATCACCGAGGAAGGCCGTGATTTCGCGGCGAAAAAAAATGCCGAGAGTGTGGCATCGCTCTCGAAACAACTCTCAGCGCTCGGCGAGCACGATGCCCAGGAGCTCGTGCGCATCCTGAATAAAGCCTACAGCCTTACCTATGATGCCGACGACTACCTGGACAATCTATAAGGATAAAGACAGACATTTAGGTGCATCTTGAAATGCATCCGGGCCAATTGTGCCCATCAGCCACCGTCAACATCTCATTCCAAACCAAATCAGCCAACGTACGTCATGGCAATCCCCGGTAGGTCGCAGGATGGCGGCTGAGCCTTTCCCTCGGAAAACTTCGCGAAGCCCAGTTCCCGAGGGAAAGGTATGGTCTGTGTAATACCAGATAAACAGTACATTTTTGCTAGATTGGTATTTGACTGAAGAACCAATTGGTATGGCTTATTAAGCCCACCTTGCCGTTGACGCTTATTTTACTGCCGCTGGGAGAATTCCGAACTTGGGTGCGCAAGTGCTCCCATATATTGATATGACCTAGTAGGTGGCTATCTGGTTACTACCAGTTGGCCCCTTGGTAACGGGTGGCCCCCATTGTGCGGAATGTACCGAACATCTCCGTTTGATACGTTTTCCCATGCTGCCGGGGGGGGCGTCCTCGGCACCTCAGCATGTCGGAAGAAAGGAGACCAGATGCGCAGGAATTCCATTTTTACGAAACGGTGGGTGAAGGGAAGCGCGGTCCTCGTTGCCACTGCAGCGACGCTCGTGTTTGCCAATCCCCAGCAGGCGATTGCCACGCCACTCAAGGGCGTCGACTCGGCGACCGTGTCCCAGTCTGCCTCGAATGTCGTCGACATCGATTTCGCTGACGGCATCAAGGGCCGTATTACGTTCCTCGAGGACGGTATTTTCCGTTATAACGTCGACCCCAAGGGTGAGTTTTCCGATTACGCCACACCGCGCAGTAAGTCCCACACGGCTAAGATCCAGGCTCAGCCCGATACCTCGGACACCTACAGCAAGCCGAGTGCGACGGTTGCCGACAAGGGCGACGCTATCGAGATCACCGGCGGAAAGGCGACCGTGATCCTGGACAAGGCGACTGGCAAGATGAGTATCAAGTCAGGCGACCGTGTCGTGGTTTCCGAGTCCGCGTCCCTCGACCTTGATAAGAAGGGTACCGTCCAGACGCTCGCCAAGGAGAAGTCCGAGAACTTCTTTGGCGGCGGCACCCAGAACGGACGCTTCCTGCACACCAACCAGACCATCGCCATCTCCAACACGAACAACTGGACCGATGGCGGCGTTGCCTCGCCCAACCCGTTTTATTGGACGAGTGACGGCTACGGCGTACTCCGAAACACGTTTGCAGAGGGTTCCTACGACTTCGGGTCCACGGACTCATCGACGGTCACGACTTTGCACAGCGAGAATGAGTTTGATGCCTACTACTTCGTGGCGACCAACGAGGGCGCTTCGAACGTGGCAACCGAGATGCTGCAGGACTACTACAAGGTGACCGGTAACCCGGTACTGCTGCCCGAATACGGGTTCTACCTTGGTCATCTTAATGCCTATAACCGTGATGGCTGGTCAACGACCTCGGGTCAAAAGAAGTGGGAGACCAAGGGCAGCAAGTCCTCGAGCGAGAAGGGCGACGTTAAGTACGAGTCTGGCATGTCGACGGGCTACAAGCTCGACGGCACACTTGCGGCCGAGACGCTCAACGGTGAGGGCCCTTCGGTTGATACCGAGAACATGAAAGCGACCGATTTCGACCGCCAGTTCTCTGCTCGGCAGGTTATCGATGACTACGAGGACAACGACATGCCGCTCGGTTGGTTCCTGCCGAACGACGGCTACGGCGCCGGCTATGGCCAGAACGGTTACTACAAGACCGGCGGCGTCAACTCCGACGGAACGAGCTCGGCTGACCGTCTTAACGCCGTGCGTGCCAATGTCGACAACCTTAAGAAGTTCACCGAGTATGCCAACTCCAAGGGTGTGAACACGGGCTTGTGGACCCAGTCCAACCTTGAGCCCGACAGCAACTCCGAGACCCCGTGGCATCTGCTTCGCGACTTCGACGCCGAGGTCAAGACGGGAGGCATCACTACCCTTAAGACCGACGTTGCCTGGGTTGGATCTGGCTACTCCTTTGGTCTTAATGGCATCAAGACAGCTTATGACACGGTGACGACCGGCGCTAACAAGCGCCCCAACATCATCACGCTCGATGGTTGGGCCGGCACGCAGCGCTTTGGTGGCATTTGGACCGGCGACCAGTATGGCGGTAACTGGGAGTACATTCGCTTCCATATCCCCACGTATATCGGTCAGAGTCTTTCGGGCAACCCCAACATCGGCTCCGACATGGATGGCATCTTTGGCGGCGACCCCATCATCTCTGCGCGTGACTACCAGTGGAAGACGTTCACCCCCTCTATGCTTGACATGGACGGTTGGGGCACCTACCGCAAATCGCCCATGACGCACGGCGATCCCTACACAGGCATCTCGCGCTTCTACCTCAAGCTCAAGGCGCAGCTTATGCCCTATATCTACACGAGCGCGGCCTCGGCGGCCAACATCGACACGGGTAACGGCGATGCCGGCCTGCCCATGATCCGCGCCATGCTGCTTTCCGACAACTCCGAGTACGCCGCAAGCACTTCGACGCAGTACCAGTATATGTTCGGTGAGAACTTCCTAGTGGCACCGGTGTATCAGGATACCCAGGCAGATGAGAACGGCAACGACATTCGCAATGGGATCTACCTCCCCAACTACGGCACCGACGAGAATCCCACCATCTGGATCGACTACTTCTCGGGTAAGCAGTATCGCGGCGGCCAGGTTCTCAACAACTACGAGGCTCCGCTTTGGAAGCTGCCGCTGTTTGTGAAGGCCAACGCTATCGTGCCGATGTACGCCGAGAACAACAACCCCGAGGCAGTGAGCGACACCAACACCAAGGGTACCGACCGCAGTCAGCGTATCGTCGAGTTCTTCGCCACCGAGGGCGACGGCACCTTTACGCAGTACGAGGACGACGGCTCCTCCATCGAAAACAACACGACTGAGGACGATTCCTACGGCACGATCGACAATATCTCCTACGGTGAGCATGTGAGCACCGTCTACAGCTCCAAGGCCGCAGGCGGCACCGCGACCTTTACCGCCGAGGCCTCGAAGGGCGGCTACAACGGCTACGACTCCAACCGCACCACGACCTTCGTGGCCAATGTGTCCGCCAAGCCCACGAGCGTTGTCGCCAAGAACGGCGGATCCGCACTCAACGTGGTTGAGGTCGACTCGCAGGAGACCTTTGACGCCGCGACCCCCGAGGCCGGCCAGGCGGTCTACTTCTACAGCGAGACCCCCAACCTCAACCACTACGGCAGCGATGCGGACGGCACCGAGGCCGAGCAGGGCGAGAGCTTTAACAACACCAAGATCACCACGAACCCCAAGGTCTACGTCAAGTTCGCGAAGACCGATGTTGCTGCAGCGGCGCAGACGCTTGAGCTGGGCGGTTTCGTGAATGCCGACGCCACGCTCACGGCCGATCGCCTCAACGAGAACCTCTCCGCACCCACGAACCTTGCTGCCCCCGAGGACGTCACGACCCCAACGAGCATCAAGCTCACCTGGGGAAAGGTCGATGGTGCTACCTCCTACGACCTTAAGGTCGACGGCACTGTGTTTGCCGTGGGTGATGCGGCCGAGTTCACGCACACCGACCTCGCCTACAATAGCAAGCACACCTACCAGATTCGTTCGCGCAACGCCGAGGGTTACTCCGCCTGGAGCGATGTGCTCGAGGCGAACTCCGCACTCGATCCGTGGCGGAACGTCCCCGACGCCGAGCAAATCACCTGGGAGGGCTCACTTTACGGCAGCCATAAGGCCGAGCTCGCCTTCGACCATGAGTTCCAGTCGGGCGACGGCGGTTTCCACTCCGGTGGCAACGATCTGGGCAAGGCGCTTACCGTTGACTATGGACGCGCTTACAAGCTCGATAAGCTCGAGTACTATCCGCGCGATGACGCCGGCAACGGCACTGTGACCAAGATGCGTGTTGAGACGAGTCTCGATGGCGTCCACTGGACGAGCCGGGAGGTCGATTGGGCACGTTCCGCTGATTGTAAGACGGTAGCGTTTGACGGCACTGTGGCCGCCCGTTACGTGCGCATGACACCGCTCGCCTCGGTCGGCAATTTCTTCTCCGCGTCCGAGATTGCCATCTACAAGACCGACGGCACGGATGGCTTCGCCGTGGGCTCCAACCTCAACAAGGCCACGATCTCCGACGGAGACTACTCCAACATGAAGAACTATCTGGGCCTCGAGAATCGCGAGCCCGATACCCCGACGTTCGGTTCGCAGATCCGCGACCACTTCGCCGACCTCAACGATAACGGCGTTTACGACGTCTACGATTACTCGTTCACCATGGCGGGTCTTGACGGCGGCACTAAACAAAAGGGCAAGGTCGCCGGTTCGCTCGCGGTGATTCCGAGCAAGACCGAGGTCGAGGCCGGTGATGAGATCACCGTTGATGTCTATGCGGCCGACGCCAAGAACGTCAACGCCCTGGGCGCTCTCGTCAACTTCAAGAGCGACCAGTTCGAGTTTGTGTCCGAGAGCATCGCGCAGGACGGCTCGACTGCCGGCATGGAGAACCTGTCTCGCGAGAAGGTCCAGTTCGCGGACAGAACGCAGACTATCAATCTCGCCTTTGCCAACCGCGGCGATGGCAAGCTCTACAACGGTACCGGCGCGGTGGCGAGTTTCAAGCTCAAGGCCAAGACCGCCGGCAAGGTCGAACTGCCCTCGACATCTTGGCTCATCGGTCCGGCATGCGACGCACTTGAGTTTGCGAGCGACGGCACGGTGACGATGCCGGTTGTTCCTCAGCCAACGGTCGCCGAGTACGGTCAGGATGCCTTCAGCATCACGATGACCAACGATGAGCTCACGACCGACGACGGGACCAACGTCGAGAAACTTATCCAGCAGAAGAGCTATAACGCGCTGTTCGATAATAACGAGGGCGACAACGGCTTTGAGTTCCTATGGAACTGGAGCGGCAACTGGGACAGCGAGGGTAAGCTTCCGAGTTACGTGAAGCTTCCCACCACGATGACATTCGCATTTAAGACGCCGTCGAAACTCGATAGTGTCGAGGTCGTTAACCGCAACGGTGGCAACGGAACCGTGCAGAAGATCAAGGCTGTCGTGACGTTCGAGGATGGCTCGACCCAAGAGTTCGCGGGCGGGGAGTACGATTCCTTCCGGGCTCGCTACGCCTTTGGCCTCTCTGCCGAGAACAAGGGCAAGAAGGCGACCAAGGTCGAGGTCACGCCGCTTGAGGCATCGGGTGACCAGATGCTCACACTGCGTGAGGTCAACTTCAACTACACGCAGGGTGTCGAGGCCATCGAGGGTGTCGAACTAGGCAAGAACCAGACCGAGTTCTTTGAAGGCGACGTTACGCTCGTCGACGCCAAGGCCACGCCTGAGAGCGCCGGCTACCCCTATGTGACGGTCGAGAGCTCCGACCCCTCTGTGGTAAGCGTCTCCGCTGTTCAGGCTGGCGATAGCGTGAGCTACTACCTGCGTGCCAACAAGGCCGGCAAGGCAAAGATCACGGTGGCGTCGGTACTCGACCCCTCCAAGACCGCATCCTATGAGGTCGAGGTCAAGGCTGGTGTCGATACCTCTGCGCTCGTGGCAGCGCTTTCCAAGGCCGCGGGCTACAGCGAGTCCGTCTACACTAAGGATTCCTATGCAGCTCTCACCGCTGCGGTCGAGGCGGCTCAGAAGCTCCTCGACGGCGGCCAAGGCAGCTATAGCAAGAAGGATGTCGCAGACGCCACAGCCAAGATCGAGAAGGCAATCGACGGCCTCAAGATGCGCCCTGTCGATGAGAAGATCCTCATCAACACGCCCGAGAACCGCAAGAACGTCAAGGTGGCCGGCTTCTCGAGTGAAGCCGACTACGAGGGCAGCAACGCCGTCAACGCTCTCGACGGCGACGAGCGGACGCTTTGGCACAGCGACTGGGCCCATGGGACCGGTATGCCCCAGTATCTGAGTGTCGACCTGGGCCGCGACTACGATCTCACCGACGTTACATTCCTGCCGCGCCAGGACGGCGGCACTAACGGCGATATCTTCGAGGCCGAGATACTGGTCTCCGACACTGCCGACGGTTATGAGATGGGCACCGCCGCGTCGATGGGTACGTTCGCCTTCGACAACGACGGCCACGTGCTCACCGACCGTGGCGACTGGAAACAGATGAGCTTTGGCGCCGCGCGCGGTCGCTACGTGACCGTCAAGGTGATTCACGCCGGCGGTGGCAACGTTGATGCCTACTGCAGCATGGCGGAGCTCAAGTTCTACGGTACGGCCGTCCCCGATCCGGTGGCGAAGGATGATCTCGCTACCGCGGTCGAAAAGGTTGATGCCGAGGTTGCTGCCGGCGACCTCAAGGCCGGTGACTACACCGAGGCCTCCTGGACGGCGCTCGAGAATGCCCTGGCGAGCGCCCGCGCCATCTTGAGCGACGAGAACGCCACGCAGGACGAGGTCGACCAGGCGCTCAGGGCGCTCGAGAGCGCCCGCGGCGCGCTCGAGAAGACCCCGGTGGCCCCGGTCGAGAATCCGACTAAGAAGCAGCTCAAGGCCCTGGTCAAGCAGGCGAAGGAGGCTGACACCAGGGGCAAGACGGCCGAGTCTGTCAAGGCCCTGACGGATGCCATTACCTACGCCGAGGACGTCTTGGGTGATGAGAATGCTTCCGAGACCCAGCTCCAGGCGGCCTATGACCAGCTCAAGCTGGCTATTGAGAGCCTCAAGGATGCCGATTCCGGCAATCAGGGCGGCTCGGGCAACCAGGGTTCCGGCAATGGCTCGAACGGCGGCAACCAGGCGGGCAAGCCCGCAGGCGACAAGGCCCAGGGCAGCAAGAAGAACGGTTCGGCGATTCCCAATACCGGAGACCAGACGGCGGCGACCGTCGCGACCGTCGGTGGTCTTGGCGCCATCATCGCCGCGATCGGCGCTTTCTTCCATCGTCGCAGCAAGGCTAAGTAGCCCCAGCAACAGCTAAGCAAGCGTGCCCGCCGTCCCACCCAAGGACGGTGGGCACGCTTTTTGAATGTAGGCAGAAAGCCTCGACCCTTCGGCCTTAATCTCGCAAAGCGTTCCGTCTTCCGTCGAACACATCGGCATCGGCGGCTATACTTGAATTATTTGCAGTTAAGGGTCGCGGATCCGCCGCGTCGCCGCTCTCAACAGGAGGTCTTTGTTTATGGCAGATCAAAAGCCGGTTGTCGGGATCATCATGGGCTCCAAGTCCGATCTGGGTGTTATGGAAGGTTGCACCGCCGAGCTCGAGGCGCTGGGCGTGCCCTATGAGCTTGTCATTGCGAGCGCACACCGCACACCGGCGAAGGTCCACGAGTGGGCTTCGACTGCCGCCGATCGCGGTATCAAAGTGATTATCGCCGCCGCCGGCAAGGCCGCTCACCTGGGTGGTGTCGTGGCTGCCTTTACGCCGCTGCCGGTTATCGGCGTGCCTATGAAGACGAGTGACCTGGGCGGCATGGATTCGCTGCTATCGATGGTGCAGATGCCTTCGGGCGTGCCCGTGGCCTGCGTTGCCATCAACGGCGCCAAGAACGCCGCCATCTATGCCACACAGATTCTGGGTGCTTGCGACCCCGAGTACCGCAAGGTTATCGAGAAGATGAAGCAGGAGATGGCTGACGCCTAAGCGTTCCGCCGTTTCACCGCAGTATAAGGAGAGCCATGTCCGATTATCAGGGAAAACGATTCAAGGCTTCTCAGATTCCCGATCCGTCGAAGCCAGGTGCTGCCCGTGCGGCACAGCAGGGTCGGACATCCTCTCCTCAGCAGCCGCGCGCGCCGCGCCCCGTGACACCGGCGACGCATCGTCGACAGGACGCGCCGGCCGCATATCGTCCTTCGTCTTATAGCTCCGCTAAGAAGCCGCCCCGGTCTTCATCGCATGCCGCGCCGTCGGATTGCACCGAGCCGCCGCGCAAAAAGCGCCGCTCCATTATTCCCATTCTGCTCATCATCATCGGTATCGGTCTGATTGTCGCCGCCGCCGCTATTTTTATTAATGCCCAGATTGGCTATAAGCAGGCGAGCGATTCGTATCAGAAAATCGAGAAGCAATATGTAAGCGATAAGGATGCCAGCGGCGTGCCGATTATCGACTTTGATGCGCTTGCTCAGACGAACCCCGAGATTGTGGGTTGGATTTACGTGCCGGGAACCAACATCAACTATCCCGTGGTGCAGACCAACAACAACTCCAAATACCTCAACACGCTGTTCGACGGAACGGCTAACGCGTCCGGTGCCATTTTCCTGGATAGCGATGACACCGCGCCGGGAATGGTCGACCAGCAGACCACGATCTACGGCCACCATATGAACGACGGATCGATGTTCAACGTGATTTCGGACACCACTGATCAGGCGACGTTCGATAGCATCGAGTTTGTGTACTACATCACGCGCGATGCGACGTATAAGCTGCGTCCGCTGGCGACCAAGGTGGTCGAGGACACGTATGCCAAGGCGCGCACGACCAATTTTGAGGGCGACGACGGACTCAAGAACTACCTGTCCGAGATGCTCGACGGCGCTTCCGCCGTGGCGAGTGATGCGGGCGATCGCGCCGCCTCGGCAACTAAGGTTGTAACGCTTGTGACCTGTCGTTCGCTGTCGCTGAGCAACACACGCGCCGTCATGGTGCTCACGCCGGTCGAGGAATAAGTTGTTCGAGAGTAGCTAAAAAGGCCCCGTCCCAAATTGGCTACTCGACGACGGTAAGGGAGAAATGATGCTCGAGAGTGGCAAATTGATGCCTTCGATTGATGCTTGGCTGCGCGAGGCCAAGGCCGATGCTTCGGCGGCAGGCTGTGGGATGTATCTGACGCATAACGGTGTGGTGCGCGCGACGCCCAAGGCCGAGGTGCGCGGAGTCGAGACCGATGGCGTGGCGCCAGGCCACAGGGTGGGCGGCATGGTCTTTGACTACGACGCCGAAAAGGTACGGTCTGCTATCGAGGCCACGCGCGCGATGCCGGGTATCGGCTATGTGCGTGTGTGGCTGGCAAGCGGCGAGCTTGCCGTAGGTGACGACATCATGCTCGTGCTTATCGGCGGGGACATTCGCCCGCACGTGGTCGATGCGCTGCAGGCGCTCGTTGGCACCATCAAGAACGAATGCGTGAGTGAGGTCGAGCGCGAGGCGTAGAGGCTTGCGTCGATAGAGGGATCGTTTATAAAAATGCCCACCGGTACGTGTGATACCGGCGGGCATTTTGCGTTTTGGGCGCGGTGAGCGCTACACGCGCGTCGCATCCTTGGGGCTCATGGTCATGCTCTGGAAGCGGTTTTCCATGTACTCGTTATCGAAGTGCTCTCCGTAGAACTGTGCGACGGGAATGTCCGGCTCCGTGCCGTTAACGCGCTGGTACCAGTAGTCGAGCGACTGCAGCGTCATGACGCCGTCGACCAGCATGATAACGGTAAAGATGACGGTGGCCGAGTAGCGGCTCTTCCAGGGGATCTTGTTGATAAGCTTAAGCAGCCTCGGCAGCAGCAGCTTGATCCAGATGAGGCCGCCCAGGCCCCACAGGCAGGCGAAGCCCGTGCAGGTGCGTCCGCCCGTGAGGACCACGAGCGGATCGGGCAAACCGAACAGCGTTATGTGCGAGTAGCTCCACGAGACCACGCCAAACGCGGTCTGCATAAACCAGCCCACGAACACCTCAAAGCTGGCGCCGAGCAGGGCGCTCACCAGGAAAATGATGATGGGGTTCTTTTTGTAGAAGCGGTTAAGCACCATGGTCATGAGCACGGCGCCAAATCCGTAGATGGGGCTGAAGGGGCCAAACAGCATGCCGGCGCGGTTCTGATAGACGCCCGGGTCGTCGACTGTCATGTGCCAGATGTCCTCGGCGATCAGGCCGAGTATGCAGCAGACAAAGAACACCCAGAACAGGTTGAAGTAGTTGAGCTTGATGTAGCCCTCGCCGGTTTCATCGCGGCCGAGCATGCCCTCGGCGGCGGCGTCGCGGTCGAGCATCTCCTGCAGGCGGCGCTGCAGTTCGCGCTCCTGACGAAGCGTGGGGTCGACGGTTGCCGAAAGTGCAACGAGGATGCCGAGCTGGATCGCGGGACGCAGCAGGAAGGGCCCGATGCCCTGGAGCATCACGTCGACCAAAAGCTCGACGACGGTGAATGCAATAAGGATGTAGGACAGGCGGGCGGCGTTGCGGCGCTGGTTTTTGATAAGGTCCAGGCCAAAGATGATTAGGATGACGGCACTTGCCGCAGAGAGCATGATGCCGGCGACGATAAGGCCGACTGCGACGAGCGTGTTGTCGCCGAGCTTTTCGGTGGCGTTGCCGTTAACAAGTGCCGTGATGACCTGCCACATAAAGGCAGCGACCGACGGGAGCGTGCCCACGCCGGAAAGGATGCACAGGACGGCGTACACCTTAATGATGAGGGGGATCTTCTTGACCTCCGTGGCGCTGGGGACGCTGGGGTCGAGTTCGTTTCGATCCATACAGAACCTTTCTCGCTTTGTTGTAGGTTACAAGGATACGCCGCCGACCTGCCAAAAGACAGGACGAACGTCCCAATTGCAACTTTGTAATCCCCAACGGCGGACGCGGCGGCCATCTGGGGGCGCGGGCACTTACGCTGGACAGACCGATAAAATGTTTGGCAACAAAACTGATTATTAGCTCGGTGGGCTTTTAAAAAGCGCTGCTCATGCGCTGGGGAGCACGTCGCGCCGTGCGTATAATAAGGCGGGTAACGCCAAAAATACGAGGCTCTGAGGGGATACCATGTCTCAAGAAACCATCCGCGCGGCCGAGCGTGCCGCGGGACAGGTGAACACCATGTCGACGTATGATCCGGACTCCGACCAGCTGCATGAGGAATGTGGCATTTTCGGCGTATGGGCGCCCGATCGCGACGTGGCTCGACTGACGTACTTTGGCCTGCGTGCACTGCAGCACCGTGGCCAGGAATCGGCGGGAATCGCCGTGGGTGACGGCGGCACGGTTATGGTCCGCAAAGACCTGGGGCTGCTCGATCGCGTGTTCTCCAACGCCGACCTGTCGACGCTCTCCGGCCAGCTGGCCGTGGGCCACGTGCGCTATGGCACCGCCGGTGCCAAGAGCTGGGAAGCCTCTCAGCCGCATCTTTCTACCATCAACAGCGTCATTATCGCGCTTGCTCACAACGGCACCCTCGTCAACACCGACGAGCTGCGCCGTCAGCTGATCGAGCTGGGCGTGCCGTTCCTCTCCAATTCGGATTCCGAGGTCGCGACCAAGCTTATCGGCTACTTTACCCAGCGTACGGGCCACCTGCGCGAGGGTATTCGCAAGACCATGGAGCTCGTGCGCGGCGGCTACGCCATGACGCTCATCAACGAGCAGGCGCTCTACGCATTCCGCGATCCACACGGCATTCGCCCGCTCGTGCTGGGCAAGCTGGTGGACGAGGGTCTGGACCAGGCCGATGCCGCAGCCGTTTCGCAGCTGCCGTCGCAGGACGGCGCCGCGACGGTCGACTCCGCCGTCCGTGTCACGCGCGCCGGCGGCTGGGTCGTTGCTTCCGAGACCTGCGCACTCGACATCGTGGGTGCCGAGTACGTCCGTGACGTCCGTCCCGGCGAGATCTTGCGCATCAGCGCCGAGGGCCTGGTATCCGAGCAGGGCGTGCCTGCAGCCGAAGAGCCCGCCAACTGCATCTTTGAGCAGGTCTACTTTGCCCGCCCCGACTCCATCATGAACGGCAAGAGCGTCTATGCCTGCCGTTACGACATGGGTCGCCAGCTGGCACACGAGGAGCCCGTCGAGGCCGACCTGGTCATCGGCGTGCCCGACTCCGGCCTGCCGCCCGCGGAGGGGTATTCGCACGAGAGCGGTATTCCCTTTGGCGAGGGCCTTATCAAGAACCGCTACGTGGGCCGTACGTTTATCGAGCCTACGCAGGAGTTGCGCGCCATGGGCGTGCGCATGAAGCTCAACCCGCTGCGCGACAACATCGAGGGCAAGCGCCTGGTCGTCATCGACGACTCCATCGTGCGCGGCACCACCATGGTGCAGCTCGTCAAGATGCTGCGCAACGCCGGCGCCAAGGAGATTCATATCCGCATCAACTCGCCCGAGGTCATCTGGCCGTGCTTCTACGGTATCGATACCGACGTGCAGTCGCAGCTTATCAGCGCCAACAAGACGGTCGACGAGATTTGCGAGTATATCGGCGCCGATTCGCTGGCCTTCCTTTCGGTCGAGGGCCTGCTTAAGGTCATGCCCAAGGGCGGTTACTGCGATGCGTGCTTTACCGGCCGCTACCCCGTGGCGATTCCCGAGAGCTTTGGCCGCGACAAGTTTATGGAGGGCTTTAAGCCCCGCAACCTGGACAAGCCGCTGCACTTTGACGACGACGCCGTGATCGAGAAATACGACGACCGCAGCTGGGAAGAGGAGCACGGCGAGGCATAAAACCTGCCATATGGGGACAGGTTTATTTTGGTAGGTTTTACCTGCTGTTTTGTTGATATGACGGCGCGTGCTGTTATGGCGCGCGCCGAAATGAACGCAACTATGAGCACCGTTTGGCGCCCGTGCGGCGCCACGGTAGTGGGAGAGGAAGGCTCAGATGAGCGACAGCAAGCATGTGACGTACGAGGACGCCGGCGTCGACACCGCCGAGGGCGGTCGCGCCGTCGACGCGATTAAGCAGATGGTCAAGGACACTAACCGTTCCGAGGTTATCGGTGGCATCGGCGGCTTTGGCGGCCTGTTCTCGGCCGCCGCGCTCAAGGATATGGAAGACCCGATCCTGATTAGCGGTACCGACGGCGTGGGCACCAAGCTCGTGCTCGCCCAGATCATGGACCGTCACGAGACGGTTGGCCAGGACCTGGTCGCTATGTGCGTCAACGATATTCTGGCTTCGGGCGCCGAGCCGCTGTTCTTCCTGGACTACGTTGCCATCGGTCACATCGAGGCCGAGCACATGGCAAAGATTATCAAGGGTGTGGCCGACGGCTGCAAGCTCGCGGGCTGCGCGCTCGTGGGCGGTGAGATGGCCGAGCACCCGGGCGTCATGGCTCCTGCCGACTACGACCTTGCCGGATTTACCGTGGGCGTCGTCGACCGTCCCAAGATGCTCGACCCCGCAAACGTCCGCCCGGGCGATGTGATCCTGGGCCTGCCTTCCACCGGCGTGCACTCCAACGGCTACTCGCTCGTGCGTAAGGTCATTGGCGTCGACGGCGTTAAGCCGGGCACGCCCGAGGCCGTCGCTAAGGCCGAGGAGCTGAGCCGTCCGCTCGAGGAGCTCGGCGGTGCATCGCTGGCAGACGCTCTGTTGGCCCCCACGCGCATCTACGTCAAGCCGATCCTGGAGCTGCTGCGCGGCGGCGCCAACGTGCACGCCATCGCCCACATCACTGGCGGCGGTATTACCGAGAACCTCAACCGCGCGCTCGCCGACGACGTCGACGCCGTGGTCACCCGCAACGGCGCCGAGATGGGATGGGACGTTCCGCCCGTCATTACTTACGTGTCGCGTCAGGCCGAGCTCGCGCCCAACGAGGCATGCAAGACCTTCAACATGGGCGTCGGCCTGTGCCTGATCGTCGCCCCCGAGGACGAGGCCGCCGTGACCGAGGCCCTGGTCGCGCTGGGCGAGAAGCCGTTCCGCGTGGGCGAGTGCGTCGAGGGTTCCGGTAAGGTCGTGTACTCCGATGAGCGCTAACGAGCAGATGGCTGCTGGTGAGGGCCTGGGCTATGTGCCCTACACCCGTCCGACCGGCACTGATACGGCTGAGCCGCTCAAGATTGGCGTGCTCATCAGCGGTTCTGGTACCAACCTGCAGGCGCTGATCGACCTGATCGCTGCCGGCAAGCTCAACGCTTCGATTGAGCTCGTGGTGTCGAGCCGTCCTTCGGCCAAGGGCTTGCAGCGCGCCGAGCGTGCGGGCATCCAGACACTCACGCTGTCCAAGGATGTCTATGCCGACCCCATCGCGGCTGACGAGATCATCGCGCACGAGCTGCTCGAGCGCGGCTGCGAATATGTGGTCATGGCCGGCTACATGCGCATGGTGCACACGCCGCTGCTGGCGGCGTTCCCCAATCGCGTGGTCAACCTGCATCCGGCGCTGCTGCCGAGCTTTACCGGCGCGCATGCGATTGACGATGCCTTTGCGCGTGGCGTCAAGGTGACCGGCGTGACCGTGCACTTTGCCAACGAGATTTACGACAACGGCCCCATCATCGCCCAGCGTGCGCTGACTGTCGAGGAAGGCTGGGATGTCGACACGCTCGAGGGGCACATCCACGCGATTGAGCACGTGCTGTATCCCGAGGTCGTGCAAATGCTCGCCGACGGCCGCGTCCATGTGCTGGACAGCGGCAAGGTCGCAATTGATCCGGCACGCTAGTCGTGTGTAAGAGGGCTCATTGAGCGTTCTTTGGGACGTAAGCGATCTAGAAAATCTGATAGGGCCCTGTCCGTGCGCGGGCGGGGCCCTTTTGTGTGGTCTGCTCTGTTTGCTATACTGCTAGCAAGTAGAGAGGAGCCGCTATGGGTACAGCAACGGTGCAGCTCAACACACGAATCGACCCTATGCTCAAGGCCGGTGGCGATGCGGTCCTGACTCGTAATGGGCTGGGGCCGAGTGACGCCATTCGTGCGCTTTGGACCTATCTTGCCGAGCATCAAACGTTGCCGGGATTTATGGTGACGGATAAGTGCGAGACGCCCCGTGCGAAGAGTCTTGCCGAACAGGGGTGTGGTCTGGCTTTTTCCTCATTGGGGTTGAGCTTCTCAGATTTTGCGCCAGGCGAATCATCGGCGGACAACTGGGATGCCGTACGCGATGATATGTATGACGCGATGATTGCCGACATAGAGGCGAATTGCCGATGATTGAGGCAAAGCGGCTCTTGGTGGACACGAATGTTTGGCTTGATTACTACCTGCAAGAGGGCGCATTCGACAACGTGAGAAGATTGGTTGAACTGGCCGAAGCGGGAAAGATCGACCTTCTGTACGCGCCAACGACGGCAAAGGACGTGTTCTACATCTTGCCTCGGCGTCTAGCTCGACGGAATGTGAATGGGATTAACGCTTCGTTCGGTCCGGCTGCATGGGCATGCGTCGAGCATATGATGCAGGTGGCAACGGCTTCCCCGCTTTCGATGGCGGAGTGCGAGATGGCGCGCATGCTTGGCAAGCGCATGCCGGACCTCGAGGACAATCTCATTATCGCCTCGGGCGATACGGCGGATGTTGACTACGTAGTCACGAGCGACCGACGCATGTTGGAGACGATGCCCGAGGTATGCTTGACGCCCGCGCGCGCACTCGAGCTCATCGGGATCCTCGGCTGACCTTGCATACCCCGTTTCGCTATCATATTGAGCATTGTGGCCCTCATGCAACTTTGGAGGACGGTATGGCGGATAACGAAGCGCTGTTTACGCCTGAGCTGGTGTTTTTTGATTGGGAGTGCGCGACGCCGGATGAGGTGTTTGCGCGGCTCGAGGACGAGCTTGCACCTCGCGGCTACATTGTGCCTGGTTGGCTCGACGCCGTCCGCACGCGCGAGGATGTCTACCCCACGGGCCTTGCCATGCCGGCGGCCAACATCGCCATCCCGCATACCGATCCAGGGTTTGTGGCTAAGCCCTACATCGCGGTGGTGAAGCCGGCCACGCCCGTGACATTCAATGCTATGGCGGGCATGGGTGCCCCTGTGCCGGCGCAGATCGTCATCAATTTGGGCATTGCCGAGCCGGGCGGCCAGGTCGAGGCCCTGCAAGCGCTCATGAATATCTTTATGGACGCGGACGTCGCAGCCGATGTGCTCGGCCAGACCACGCCCCAAGGCATGGTCGACGCCATCCGCCGCCACTTTTAAAGCCGGCACTTGGGGACTGTCCCTAACTGCCGGCAGAAAAGGAACGTCCCTAACTGCCGGCTGCCAGAGCTGTCCCCTTTGCACCAAAATGGTGCAGATTAACCTGTCCCCAATGCACCAAGCGTGCCGCGGGGGCTGCGTTGTGACACAATGGCGTTTGTTCGATTCGTTATGCGAAAGGCCAACTATGGCAAATAAGAAAAAGAACCCCGCACCCGAGCCGACGCCCGAGCAGCAGGCTCGCGCCGCCTCCAGCTCTCGCAAGAAGCAGCGCAAGACCCGCGTGTCCAAGACCGTCAAGATCGTTCTGGTGGTCATCGGCGTGCTGGCAATGCTGCTTTCCGTCTCGGCCATGGCGTGCTCCGGCCTGATGTCGCAGACCGAAAGCGCCAGCTCGGGCTATAAGCTCACCGGTGGCGTGGCTGCCACTATCAACGGCACCAACCTCACCGAGGACACCGTGACCAAGCAGATCATGAGCATGCGCACGTCCTATGGCTACACCAAGGACAAGGACTGGGCACAGTACCTGGTCGACAACGACCTGACGCCCAAGAAGTACCGCAAACAGCTCATCGATTCCTACGCGCAGCAGATCCTGCTTCAGCAGGCGCAGAAGGAAAACGGCGTGACGGTGTCGGATGAGGAAGTCGAGAAGGCTTGGAAGGACGCGTGCAAGAGCGCGGGCGGCGCCAAGACCTTTAAGAAGACCCTTAAGACTTACGGCTACACCGAGGACACCTATAAGAGCTCGCTCAAGGAGAGCCTGGCGCAGCAAAAGCTCAAGGAAGCCGTGGCGCCCACCAGCAAGCCCAAGGACAGCGAGATCGTCGATTACATCAACGAGAACCTGTCGAAGTACAACGATGCCCGCCGCTCGTCGAACATCCTGATCAAGGTCGATTCCGACGCATCCGACGAGGACAAGGCTGCCGCCAAGGCCAAGGCGCAGGAGTGCCTGGACAAGATTAACTCCGGCGAGCTGAGCTTCGAAGACGCCGTGAAGCAGTATTCCGACGATACCGGTTCCAAGGAGAAGAAGGGCGACGTGGGCTGGGACAAGCTCACCACCTTCGTCGACAGCTATCAGGCGGCGCTCGAAGGCCTTAACAAGGGCGACGTGAGCGACGTCGTCGAGTCGACGTATGGTTACCACATCATCAAGTGCACCGACTACTTCCATGTCGATAGCCAGGTCGATGACATTAAACAGGTGCCCAAGGACATCAAGAAGTATGTCTCCAACGTGGTGAAGACGCAGGCAGAGAGCACTGCGTACAGCGAGTGGCTGGAGCAGTACAAGAAGGACGCCGACATCACCGTTAACCCCATGCCCAAGGACGTGCCGTACAACGTCAGTCTGAAGGGCGTCACCAAGAGTTCGACCGACAATTCGTCGACGACTGAGTAATCATGGGGCGGCGCTCGTGTGAGTGCCGCCCGCACTATTGAGGAGGATTTGCAGATGACCAACGAAGAGCTGCAGAAGGAAATGATTGCGGCCATGAAGGCCAAGGACAAGGTTCGCCTGTCTATCATTCGCCAGGTTAAGGCCGAAGTGAAGAACATCGAGGTCAACGAGCGTCGCGATGTGACCGAGGAAGACGTCAACAGCATGATCAAGCGTCTGATTAAGCAGACGAGCGAGACGCTGGAGATGTCCATCAAGGCCGGCACCGACCAGGAGCGTACCGACAACCTGACCGAGCAGGTCAAGATTCTGGAGAGCCTGCTGCCCGCGCAGGTTTCGGGCGAGGAGCTCGAGGCCCTGATCGAGCAGGTTATCGCCGAGCTGGGTGCCACGTCCAAGAAGCAGATGGGCCAGGTCATGGGCGCGCTCGGCAAGGCCACCGGCGACAACTTCGACAAGCCTGCCGCGGCAAAGATCGTCGGCGCAAAGCTGGCGTAATTTGTTGCGCGGTTTTACCAAACCGCGCAACGGCTCGACGCTGCAAACCCGTACACGCGGCAATCTGACGTTCAATTTCAAGGGCGCGACCATAAGGTCTGCGCCCTTTCATTTCACGTCACCTTGCTCGCGTGTACGGGTTTTCGCTGACTTATGCTCAACAAGGGCGGTTGTATTATTTTCGGCGCTCATTGGGGACAGGCTTAAATGAATGCCCAATGAGCGGGCACTCATTTAAGTCTGTCCCCAATGAGTGCAATGAGCACCAACGAGCAGGTGGAAGGTTGCGGGTTCTTTACGGGAATGTAGTGTGGGCTGCGGAAACGTGGTTCTTTCCGTACAATAGTTCAACTCGTGTAAACGCAGGGAAGGGACATTCATGGCAGACATGATCGAGATTAAGCATCTCAACAAGTACTTTGGCGACCTGCATGTGCTCAAAGATATCAACCTCACCGTCAAGCGCGGCGAGAAGCTCGTAATGATCGGGCCTTCCGGCTCGGGTAAGTCGACGCTCATCCGTTGCGTCGATTATCTGGAGGAGCCCACGTCGGGCGAGGTCATCATCGACGGTACGCCGCTTACCAAAAAGAACCACCTGGAGATGGCTCGCAAGTATAGTTCCATGGTGTTTCAGCAGTTCAACCTGTATCCCAACATGACGGTGCTCGGCAACCTGACGCTCGCGCCCATCAAGCTGCAAAAGAAGAGCAAGGAGGAGGCGACCGAGATCGCCATCGCCGCACTCAAGCGCGTCGGCATGGCGCATAAGGCCGGCGAGTATCCGCAGAATCTCTCGGGTGGTCAGCAGCAGCGCATCGCCATCGCCCGCGCCCTGTGCACCAAGCAGCCCATCATCCTGTTTGACGAGCCGACTTCGGCGCTCGACCCCGAGATGGTCCAGGAGGTTCTGGACGTTATGATTGAGCTCGCGCAGGAGGACATCACCATGATCTGCGTGACGCACGAGATGGGCTTTGCGCGCCAGGTGGCCGACCGCGTCATCTTTATGGAGGACGGCCGCATTCTGGAGGAGGGCACGCCCGAGCACTTCTTCGATAACCCCGAGAACCCGCGCTGCCGCGAGTTCCTGTCCAAGATTCTGCACTAGGCGCGGTGATGGACATGACGGATATGACGAGGGCGGCCGTGTCGCGCCGTCACTTTTTGCAGCTGGCGGGCGCCGGCATGCTTGCGCTGACGGGGACCGCGCTTACCGGTTGCGGCAACTCCACCAGCGGCGAGGGCTTCGACAAGGGGTCCAAGCTTGCGGCCATTAAGTCGCGTGGACATCTGAATGCCGGCGTCAAGAAGGACGTTCCCGGCTATGGCTATTACGACACCGCCAAGGGCCGCTTTGAGGGCATGGAAGTCGATTTGTGCTACCAGATCGCCGCTGCCGTCTTTGGCGTGAGCTACAAGGAGGCCCGCGCCCAGGAGCTTGTCGAGTTTACCGACGTAACGCCCAAGACGCGCGGCCCGCTGATCGATAACGGCCAACTCGACGTGGTCGCGGCGACCTACACCATCACCGACGAGCGCAAGAAGAGCTGGGATTTCTCGACGCCGTACCGCACCGACTACGTGGGACTCATGGTCAAGAAGCGTTCGGGCTTTACCTCGATTGAGGACTTGGACGGCAAGGTCATCGGCGTGAGCCAGGGTGCCACCACGCAGAGCCTGATCGAGCAGATGATCAAGGACAACGGCTTTAGCTGCAAGCCCGAGTTTAGGGCCTTTAGCGGCTATCCCATCATCAAGAGTTCCCTCGACGCCGGCAATATCGACGTCTTTGCCATGGACCGCTCCACGCTGGCCGGTTACATGAACGAGACCGTTGAGCTGCTGCAGCCCGAGGTCAAGTTTGGCGAGCAGGGCTACGGCGTGGCGACCAAGAAGGGCTGCGACCTTTCGGCCGTGGTCGATCAGGTGATTTGCGATCGCCTGGCCGACGGCTGGCTCGACCAAGAGGTCAAGACCTGGGGTCTTGTGTAGGCGCATCGTCCAAGGAAGGAATCAAATGCTCGAAGGATTGTTTGACGCCGACCGCTGGTCGACGACATTTCAAAACATGGGGCCCTTCTGGGAGGGCTTTGGCGTGACGCTGCAGGTGGTCGTTGCCGGCCTGCTGCTGTCGCTGGTGCTGGGCACGCTGCTGGGCGTGTTCTCTACCACTCGCTCGCGCGTGCTGCGCGCCATAAGCCGCGTATACGTGGAGTTTTACCAGAACACCCCGTTGCCCGTACAGGTGCTCTTTATGTACATGGCCGGTCCGCAGCTTTTGCAGGCCATAACCGGTGCCGACCAGCCGGTGCGCATCGCGCCGTTCGTGCTGGGCTTCTTGGGCGTGGGTCTGTATCACGCGGCCTACATTTCGGAGGTCATCCGCACCGGTATCGAGGCGGTTCCGCGCGGTCAGATGGAGGCGGCCCAGAGCCAGGGCTTCACCCGTGCGCAGGCGTACTGGTACATCGTACTGCCCCAGACGTTCAAGATCATTCTGCCGCCGCTGTGTAACCAGGCGCTCAACCTGGTCAAGAACACGTCGGTGCTGGCGCTTGTGGCCGGCGGCGACCTTATGTACCGTTCCGACAACTTTGTGAGTCTGTACGGTTACCTGCAGGGATACATCGTCTGCTGCCTTATGTACTTCATCATCTGCTTTCCGCTCGCCATGCTGGTTCAGTGGCTCGAGCGCCGCTCCAAGGAGCGTCCGCGCGGCGTGAGCCTGGCCGAGCTGGGGCTCGACAACGTAGAGGAGGCCTAGCGCATGGAAATCTTCAACGCGACCAACCTGCTCTACATTTGGGGCGGCTTTGTTAAGACCATCGAGATCTCGGCGCTGTCGATCTTTTTCTCGCTCATCTTTGGTACGGTGCTGGCGCTCGTTAAAAGCTATGCGCCCCGCCCGTTCCGTATTCTGGTGAGCGCCTATATCGAGCTGTTCCGTTGCACGCCGAACCTGCTGTGGATCCTATTTATCTACTTTACGGTGCAGGGTTTGGACATTGTGATTTCGACCATCGCCTTTACGCTGTTTACCAGCGCCGTTATGGCCGAGATTGTGCGCGGCGGCCTCAACTCGATTCCGCGCGGCCAGTTTGAGGCGGCGCAGAGCCAGGGCTTCGGCTTCTTTGCCACCATGCGCTACATCATTCTGCCGCAGACGTTTAAGACGATCATTCCGGCGCTGTTTAGCCAGTGCACGACCGTCATTAAGGACAGCTCGTATCTTTCGGGTATTAACGTGGCCGAGCTCATGTACACGGCAAACGTCGTGATGGCCCACGCGATCGACCTGTCGCAGGTGCTTATGCTCTACGGCCTGGTGTTTGCGATGTACTTTGTGCTCAACTTTGGTATCTCGCTGCTGGTGAGGGCGTATCAACGCCGTATTGTGGCCGCATAGTCCTGCTTCCCCAAGCACGGCACCTTGCCCCTCAATCGTCGCTTGCGTACATTTAGTACGCGGCGCTCCTCTTTCGGGGCAATCTGCCGCACTTGGGAAACCGGGACGGTCGTAAGTGACAAAATGGGAATCAGGAATCGCCTATTTCTCATTTGTTAGAAAGGAATCGCGATGAGCGATCTGGAGAATAAGAAGAATCCTGTGGTCATTACCATCGCGCGCGACTTTGGCGCCGAGGGCCACGAGATTGGTCGCATGCTTGCCGACGAGTTGGGGATTCCGCTGTACGATAACGAGCTGCTGGTACGTGCGTCGCTGCGCGCGGGCGAGTCACTCGACAAGATGGCCGCTTACGACGAACGCCTGGCCGTGGAGAACATGGCGTTTCTGCCCGACCGCTACGATGCGCGTTCGTACTCGGACAAGTTGTTCCAAAAGATGAGCCAGGTGATCTTGGACCTGGGCGAGACCGAGAGCTGCATTATCGAGGGTCGTCTGTCCGATTATCTGCTGCGCAACAATCCCAACCACATCGCCGTGCTGGTGACCGCTCCTTTTGAGGACCGCGTCGAGATCGTGCGCAAGAAGCGTGGCCTCAACAAAAAGAAGGGCGCCAAGCTGGTCAAGCAGCAGCAGAAGGCACGCGAGGCATTTTACAAGCGCTACAGCGCCGGCAAGTGGAAGATGACGAGCGGTAAAGACATCGTCGTCAACCGCGCCAAGCTGGGCCGCGAGGGCTGCAAAGACGTTATCGCCGCTGCCTACCGCTACAAAGTAGCGCAGCTCGAAGACTAACCGACCAAAAACCACCGCAAAGGGTACAGGCACCTTTGTGGTGGTTTTGGTTTTAGGCCGAGGGGAAGGCCTTGGCGGCAGTGCCTATCCTCGGCTTTTGCATAGTCTCGATCTGTAACACCAAGCCAGCGAAAATGGCTCTAACTGTTACAGATTGAGATGAACCGTTCGGCCGTCAGCCCAACGTCTTGATCTGTAACACCAGGCGGCATATTTGGTCTCTAACTGTTACAGATTGAGATGCAGCGTGGCCGGCCGGCACAATATCTCAATCTGTAACAACTGCAGGGCTCAACGGACTCCAGCTGTTACAGATTGAGACAAAACGACCGGGCAAGTCCCAAACCACCACAAAGGTGCCTGCCCCATCGTGGTGGTTTGGGCGGCCGGCACAGAAAAAGTCCCCGCCGGGCGTGTGCTCGACGGGGACTTTGCCGTTTGGCGGCTAGTGCTGTAGGTGATTACTCGCCCAGCAGGCTCTTGGTGATGGAGGCAGCGGCCTTCTTGCCGGCGCCCATCGCCAGAATGACCGTAGCGGCACCGGTGACGATGTCGCCGCCGGCCCAGATGCGGGGATCGGTGGTCTGGCCGGTCTCCTCGTCGGCGACGATGTAGCCCCACTTGTTGAGCTCCATCTTGCCGCCGATCTTCTTTGCGAAGGGGTTGGCGTTGGTGCCGATAGCCGAGATCGCGACGTCGCAGGGGATCTCCTCGATGGCGCCCTCGATGGGCACCGGGCGACGACGGCCGGACTCGTCAGGCTCGCCGAGCTCCATCTTCTGGACCTTGACGGCGCACACGGAGCCGTCCTCGCCAGCGACAAACTCGAGCGGGGAGACGAGCGGCAGAACCTCGACGCCCTCGGCCTTAGCATGGTGCAGCTCGGCGCGACGGCAGGGCATCTCGTCCTCGGTACGACGGTAGGCGATGATGGCGTGCTCGGCGCCCAGGCGCTTGGCGGTACGGACGGCGTCCATGGCCACGTTGCCGCCGCCAAAGACAACGACGTTCTTGCCGTGCTTGGTGGGGGTGTCGTACTCGGGGAACTTGTTGGCCTTCATCAGGTTCACGCGGGTGAGGTACTCGTTCGCGAAGAAGACGTTGGGCAGGTTCTCGCCGGGGACGTTGAGGAACTTGGGCAGGCCAGCGCCGGTCGCCACGTAGATGGCGTCGAAGCCCTGCTCGAACAGCTCCTCGGCCGTGGCCATGTTGCCCACGACGGAGTTGTACTCAAACTTGACGCCCATGTCCTCCAAGCCGTCGATCTCGCGCTTGACGACTGCCTTGGGCAGGCGGAACTCGGGGATGCCGTAGACCAGCACGCCGCCGCCGGTGAAGAAGGCCTCGAAGACGGTAACGTCAAAGCCGTTGCGGGCGAGCTCGCCGGCGCAGGTGATGCCGGACGGGCCGGAGCCGACGACGGCGACCTTTTTGCCGTTCTTGGGGGCCATCTTGGGCGTGGAGGCGAGCTCAGGGCGGTCACCCAGGAAGCGCTCGAGCTGGCCGATGGCCACGGGCTCGGACTTCTTGCCACGGATGCACTTGCCCTCGCACTGGTTCTCCTGCGGGCAGACGCGGCCGCAGATGGCGGGAAGCATAGAGTCCTCGCGGATGGTATCGAGGGCGCCGCCGAAGTCCTTCTCGCGAATCTGCTCGATAAAGCGGGGGATGTTGATGTTGACGGGGCAGCCCTCAACACAGAACGGCTTCTTGCAGTTGAGGCAGCGCTCGGCCTCGGCCAGCGCCATCTCCTCGGTGAAGCCCTTGTCGACGGGGCGGAAGTCGCAGGCGCGCTCGGCAGCCGGCTCCTCGTTATCGGGGGTGCGGGGCGACTTCATATCGGCAACGAAACGACCGTTAACTAGTGGCATGCGCAGCTCTTTTCCTCATAGGCCTTGAGGGACTCGCCCTCTTCGGAACGGTAAGCGGCCTGGCGGGCACGAAGGTCATCCCAGTCGACCAGGGTGGCATCGAAGTCGGGGCCGTCGACGCAAGCGAACTTGGTCACGCCGCCCACCTCGACGCGGCAGCAGCCGCACATACCGGTGCCGTCAACCATGATGGGGTTGAGCGACGCGGTGATGGGGGTGTCGTACTTCTGGGCGGTGAGGGTCGAGAACTTCATCATCGGAACGGGGCCGACGCAGAAGACCTGGCTCACGGCCTTGTCCTGCAGCAGGCGCTCCAGTGGAGCGGTGACAACGCCCTGCTCGCCGTAGGAGCCGTCGTCAGTGGTGATGTGGATGTGGTCCTCGTCGAGCAGCTCGCGGAACTGGTCCTCCATGAGCAGGAGGTCCTTGGTGCGGGCGCCCATGATGGCGTGCACCTCGTGACCGGTCTCGACCAGGTGCTTGGCGACCGGGAAGGCAATTGCCAGGCCGACGCCGCCGCCAATGACGGCGCAGGGGCCCTCGGCCATCTCGGTGGGAACGCCCAGCGGGCCCACGACGTCGCGCAGCGACTCGCCGGCCTCGTAGGTGGAAAGCATCTCGGTAGTCTTGCCGATCACCATGAAGATGAATTCGACCCAGCCCTCGTCACCGTTCCAGCCGGCCAGGGTAAACGGGACGCGCTCGCCCGTCTCGTTGGCGCGAACCATGAGGAACTGTCCAGCGTGCGCATGCTTGGCGATTGCGGGCGCCTCGATGCGGAACTTGAACACCTTCTCAGAGAACTGCGTCTTCTCCAGGATCTTATACATAGAACCCCTCTCTTGTTAGGGCGGCCGAACCGTGCCTCCACGGAAATGGACGGCAGCCCGAGTAAAACCGTACGCGCACAGGCGTTGTGCAGACATACGGTGCAAATTATACCCTCATGGACATGCTGTTTACGTGTGTCTTCGGCGGTTGGGAAAAGGGCTTATCCACTTCGTCCTGCCGAATAGGGGCAGGTTTATTTTGGTCAGTTTTATCAGGTAAAACAGCAAAGGGGGCCGGCCTCGGGTTGTGATGAGGCCGGCCCCCTTTGGGGCGCTATGCGTGTATGGCGGCGCGCGGTTTATCGTGATGCCGCAACTGGGGCGTTTCCGCAGGTAAAACCTGCCAAAAAACCTGCCCCTAAATGATAGGTTTTAGTGCTTGCCGTTGGCGGAGGCGGCACCGTTGACGTGGTCGCGGGCATAGACCACGCCGTGCACGATGGCCAAACCGGCGGCATCTGCGGCGCGGGCGCAGGTGTCCTGGAAGTCCTCGGCCTCGCGGGCGCGCAGCTGCTTGAGCACATAGTCGGCCACGGGCATTTTGCCGGGAGGGTTGCCGATGCCGGTGCGGATACGGCTAAAGTCGCGGCTGCCCATCTTGTCGATGATGGAGCGCAGGCCGTTGTGACCGGCATGGCCTCCGCCCACCTTGACGCGCACGTCACCGGCGGGAATGTCGAGCTCGTCGTGGATGACGAGCAGCTCCTCGGCCTTGATCTTGTACTCGCGGCAGAGCTTGGAGATGGGGCCGCCCGAGGTGTTCATGTACGACTGCGGCTTGACCAGTACAATCTGGCGCTTGCCGCCCTCTTCCTCGGGATCGTTGATGTTGATGAGCGCGACCTCGGCGCCGGCCTGGTTTTTCCAGTACGTGACACCGGCCTGACGGGCCAGCTCGTCAATCGCCTTAAAGCCGGCGTTGTGGCGGGTCTCGGCATATTCCTCGCCAGGGTTGCCAAGCCCGGCAACCATGCGAATCTTGAGCGGCTGTGCAGCTGCCATGTTCATCCTTTCGTTGATTTGTCGCCTGCTATGGTGAGCGACCCTGTTGCCGCTGTCAAATGGAGGGCAATTGAGGTGAGTTGAGGGCGTTTGAGCGGTTGCAGGAAACCGGGGTGGACAGTTAGTTCAGATTTGTATAAAGCAAGAGGCTCTCGGCTGCCAAAATCGGAGACATGGAGCCGTTTCGGTGCTTTGGGGCGCACGTTTTGCGCTATTTCGAAGCCATTCGAGCCTTTAAATGAGGTGATTGGCCCCGAGATGGCAGCAAAGCGCCTTGAAATAAGCCGTCTGTTTATACAAATCTGAACTAACTGTCCAGCCTTGCTCGGCGATGTTGTCGAGATACGCTTTCTAGACCGGCGCGAGGCCGATTCCGGCCCGAAGGGCGTTGAGCCATGCGGCTTGACGTTTGCGATAACCCTTGATGCGATAGCGGAACCGAACCCCAGCGAGTCGATGCATCATTTGTGCGAAGGCTTCGAGCGCAACAAGGTCTTTCATTTGGTCGCGATTGATAACCAGGACGTGGATGCCCATTGCCTTGAGTCCATTATTTCGATTGCCATCGTGGATGCGAGCATTTTGAAGCTCATGCCCAATTCCGTTGTATTCGTTGTCGACTCCGGCTGCCGGGCAATATAGGTCGCAGATGGCATAGGGGATGCCCGAGGACATGTTGACCGCAAGAGTATCGAAGTCGATTCGATGGTTGAGTAGCAGGCCTCCCATGGGCAGGCTGCAACATCCGAATCCGCCAAAGCGCATGGGCGCGCCCAGGACGGCGAACATTAAGGACTCCGCTGGGGATGCGGATCCTGCTCGGGCGAGTCTGACGGCCGTGCGAAACGAGGCGTAGGAGCTACTTTTGGCAAACTGTGCGACTGCCTCGAGCTCATTTATGGTTGTGGCAGGCTCGCATTTGTAGTGCGCCTGTTCGTAGCGGGTTTCGTCTTGCTTTCCGGGTGCCGGCTGGCCGCCATGACAATCAAGATCTTCCATCGCTTCGGAGCTACCGGCCTTGGGCCACGTGTCGTCGTGGGCGATGGGGTAGGTTATCTCGGGCGGAAGGGAGTAGGACCCCAACAGCTCCATGAGAAGCATTAGGACTTTGGCTACAGGCTCATTCCTAGAGCACAACATGGCTGTCATGGCGGGAGACGTTGCGTAGATGTCAGCTTCGATGTGCATGATTGCTTCCGCGGGAAGCGGGGCGGTGATGCTGTGCTGGAGAAGACGTCCGTCGGGCCGTCTGTTGTTGCCGCCGGCAACAAGGAGATCTAGGCGCTCGGAGTCGTCTTCACTCCAGGCGTCAAGCATCGCAAGAGCTACAAAGTCTATGGCGTCCTTGTTGGGAACACAACTTGCAAGGGCTTGGGCCTGTTGCCTGTCATCGATGATGCTCCAAGGAAGCGCAGAGTACGCCCGTCGAGCGCGGCGAATTGCGCGAAGGGCGGAGAAATGTGAGATCACAGTGGTCATAGCTATAAAGTACTAAGCCGTCGGCGAAATGATGCAGCCGTGGCGTTCTTTTCGCTCAAAGGGGCGTCGTGCGCCGCAGACGGTAGCAGATCGTGCGGGGGGCCTTGAAAAGCGGGGCTCAGGGCGCTTGTTTGACCTTGGAGGCATGGATCGAGATAGGTGTTGGACAGTTAGTTCAGATTTGTATAAGACGACTGAAGCGTTCCGCCATTGTCGAAGGGTTCGGTGGGCAAAATAGAGTGAATGGCATAGTGAAGACGTCCATAAGAGGAGAGATTGGCCGAGATTATGCCGGCAGGTGAACCTTTGGCGCATCAAGTGGTCCATGTGGGCGCCCAAGAAAATACAAATTTGAACTAATTGTCCAGGGAAGGTTGGCGAGGGATAGAAAAAGGGTCGGAAGCGAGCTTCCGACCCTTTAAAAGCATCAAAGATGATGCGATGCGTGGCAGGCTACAGCGCGAAGTCGCCGCCGACGAGCGTGGAGACGGGCTCCTCGTGGTAAACGGCGGAGATGGCCTGAGCGAACTCCTCGGCGACCGAGATGGTCTTGATCTTGCCGCCGACCTCGACGGGGATGGCGTCGGTGACGACGCACTCGACGATGGGGGCATCGTTCAGGCGCTCGATGGCCGGACCGGAGAAGATGCCGTGGGTGGCGCAGACGTAGATGTCGCCAGCGCCCATAGCCTTGAGCTCCTTGACGTTGGCGCACAGGGTGCCAGCGGTGTCGATCATGTCGTCGTTGATGATGCAGGTCTTGCCCTTGATGTCACCGATGATGCCCATGACCTCGGCGGCGTTGTGGCGCGGACGACCCTTGTGGGCAATGGCCAGGTCGCAGCCGAGCATATCGGACAGCTTCTTGGCGGCCTTGGCGCGACCCACGTCGGGGGAGACGACAACCAGGTTGTCGGTGTCGAAGTTCATGGCGTTGTAGTACTGGCCAAACAGCGGCAGTGCGGACAGGTGGTTAACCGGGATATCGAAGAAGCCCTGGATCTGGCCCTGGTGCAGGTCGAGGGTGATGATGCGGTTGACGCCGGCACGCTCGAGCAGGTTGGCGACGAGGCGGGCGGTGATGGGCTCGCGCGGGCCGGCCTTGCGGTCCTGGCGGGCATAGCCGTAGTGGGTGATAACGGCGGTGATGGAGCGGGCGGATGCGCGCTTGGCAGCGTCGGTGGCGATGAGCAGCTCCATGAGCATGTCGTTGACGTTGCCGCCGGCCACGGACTGAATCAGGAAGACGTCGGCGCCGCGGACGGTCTCGTCGTAGCGGGCGTAAATCTCACCATTGGCGAACTGCTTTAGCGTAAGGCCCGAAAGCTCGACCCCAAGGTACTCAGCAATCTTCTGAGCGAGGGGACGGTTGGAGGAACCGGAATACACGCGGATGGACTTGCGCATATTCTCCGACTTCTCGGGATCATTAATCGGCATTACCCTTCTCCTTTATATCGAATGCCATATAGATGCCTTGTTGCATTGTAACCGCGCGACGGGGCTTATCGGGTCTTGATAACGTCTTTACCGTCAACGGACACGAACCGACCACTCATCCGGTTGCGCAGGTCACGATAGAAAAAGGAGCCGCCCCCATGGAGCAGCTCCTTTTGTGCTTGGTAAAACGTTAAACCTCGTCGTCCTCGTGCAGGCGGCGGCGGTAATCGGCGGCCCAGCCCTCAATATTTACCTGACGGGCGCGGCCCAGACCAAGTGCGTCGGCCGGGACCGGCTCGGTGATGACGGAGCCGGCGGCCACGAGTGCACCGTCGCCGATCTGGGCGGGCGCGACCATCATGGTGTCGGAGCCAATGAAGGCGTCCTTGCCGATGACGGTCTTGTGCTTGTGCACGCCATCGTAGTTGCAGGTGATGGAGCCCGCGCCCACGTTGACGCCGGAGCCCATGGTGGTGTCGCCGATGTAGGACAGGTGCGGCACCTTGGAGCCCTCGCCGATCGTGGACTTCTTGATCTCCACGTGCGTGCCGGCCTTGGAGCCGTCGAGCATGTGGGTGCCCGGGCGCAGGTAGGCGCGCGGGCCGCAGTCGACGCCGTTCTCGATGACGGCCTCGATGGCGATGGTCTCATCGATGGCGCAGCCGCTGCCGACGGTGGTGTCGGTGAGACGGCTGTTGGGGCCGAGCTGGCATTCCTCGCCCACGGTGACGTGGCCGATCAGGTGCGTCTGCGGCCACACGACGGTGTCGCGGCCGATGACGGCGTCGGGGCCGATCCAGGCCTGCGTGGGGTCGATGAAGGTGACGCCCTCGGCCATCCAGTGCTCGTTGATGCGGTCGCGAGCGATGGCAGTGAGCTGCGCGAGCTGGATGCGGCTGTTGACGCCCAGGCCATCGCGGTAGTCGTCGCAGTGGAAGATGGAGACCGCCTGGCCATGGCCTTTGAGGATCTCGAGCATGTCGGGCAGGTAGTACTCGGCCTGCGCGTTGTCGTTGCCGATCTCGTCAATGTGGGCGGCGAGCTGCGCGCCGTCGAAGGCGTAGCAGCCGGCGTTGCACTCCAGCAGCGTGGCGGCCTGCTCGGGCGTGCAGTCCTTCTGCTCGATGATGCGCTCGATCTGACCATCGGCGCCCAGCTTGATGCGGCCGTAGCCGAAAGGATCGGGCGGGGTCATGGTCATGACGGTGCAGGCGAGCTCGCCGGTGGCGACGGTCTGCGCGAACTTGGCGACGGTGTCGGCGGTGATGAGCGGCAGGTCGCCGTTGAGCACGACGACCGGACCCTCGGCGATGCCGCAGGCCTCGAGCGCGACCTTCACGGCGTGACCGGTGCCCAGACGCTCGGTCTGCTCGACGCACTCGACCTTGGTGGCGCTGTTGGCGTAGGCGCCGTCGATGAGGGCGCGCATCTCGTCGGCGTGGCTGCCGATGACAACCACGACGCGGCTGCAGCCGGCCTTGATGGTAGCGTCGACGATCCACTGGACCATGGGCTTACCCAGGATCTTGTGCGAAACCTTGCAGTGGTTCGACTTCATGCGGGTGCCCTCGCCGGCAGCGAGGATAATTGCGGTTGCGTCCATGTGATCTCCTGTTACGTTATAGAGACGTGTGTTTGGAAACGATACACGGCGCAATATGATACCGCAGGCATATGACGAGCGCGTAACGATTGGTTTGCGGCGGTTGAGGCTTGCACCGCCGGCGTGGCGTTTGCACTGCGTGCGTGCGGCGTTGGCGGTGCTGCGGAGCTGTTGTTTGAGCGAGGGAACGGGGGTGCCCGTGGACAACATACGAGAGGAGTTTGGCGGCGAGCCCGTCGCGGCATTCTCGATGTCGCATCCGGCTGTGCCGGCACTCTATATAGTGCTGACGCTGGGGCTCACTATGTTCTCGATGCAGCCGGTACTGATTGCGCTGTCACTTGCGGGCGGGCTGGCGTATGGATTTGCGACGCGTGGGGCTGCCCGCACGCTGGGCGCGCTCCGCTGGCAGCTGCCGGTGATTTTGATCGTCGCGGTGCTCAATCCGCTGTTTAGCGCCTCGGGCTCGACGGAGCTGTTCCGTATTGGCATGCGCGCGGTGTATCTGGAGAGCATGGTATACGGCCTGTGCATGGGCGGGCTGTTTGTGGCGAGCGTGCTGTGGTTTGAGGCGGCGGCGTCGATGCTCGAATACGACAAGGTGCTCGCGCTGCTGGGCAATGCCGCACCGGTGATTGCGCTCATGATCTCGATGTGCATGAGGCTTATCCCGCAGTTTTTGCGCCGCGGTCGTACGGTGCTGGCGGTGCAGGATGCGATTGATGTGCCGGGCAGCGCGCCGGCCGACCCCGTACGCTCGCGCCTGCGGGCGTCGAGCGTGTTGATGGGCTGGGGCATGGAAGATTCGCTGGAGCGCGCGGACGCGATGCGCTCGCGCGGGTGGGGTGCCGCGACGCGTCGTACGACGTATGCGCGGTATCGACTGGGGCGCAGCGACGTTGCCGCGCTGGCCGGGCTCGCACTGTTTGGTGCTGTCGCGGTGGCGGTGGCGTGGACCGCGACGACGCAGTATTCGTTTTATCCGCAGCTCTCGGTTCCGGCGCCGTGGCTGGGCTATGTCGTGTACGCTGCCTGGATGATGCTGCCTTGCGCGTTGCACGCGATTGATGAGAAGAGGTTTGGCTGATGGCTCGGTTGGATAGGGGCCCGGTGTCGGGCGCGGCGTGCGGCCCGGATATTCCGGCGATTGAGGTGCAGGGCCTTAGTTTTGCCTATCCCGGGGCCGAGGCACCGGTGCTCGAGGGGCTTGATTGGCGTGTTCCCCAAGGTGCATTTGCGCTGCTTGTTGGCGGTACCGGTTCGGGCAAGTCGACGCTGCTGTCGCTGCTCAAGCCCGAGATCGCGCCGGCGGGCGAGCGCACTGGTGATGCGCGCGTGCTGGGCGAGAACGTTGCCGACATGGACGTGCGGGCATCGGCGGAGCGCGTGGGCTATGTGTTCCAGGATCCCGAGAACCAGATCGTGTGCGAAACCGTGTGGCACGAGATGGCGTTTGGCCTGGAAAACTTGGGGCTAGCACGTGATGAGATGCGCCGTCGCGTAGCTGAGACCAGCTATTTCTTTGGTCTGGAGGACTGGCTTCATCGCGATACTGACACGCTTTCGGGCGGCCGCAAGCAGCTGCTGTCGCTTGCCGCCGTCCTGGCGCTGCGTCCGCGTGTGCTGCTACTCGACGAGCCCACGTCTCAGCTCGATCCCGTTGCCGAGAAGAATTTTCTGCACGCGCTGTTTCGCGTGAACCGTGAGTTGGGCTGCACGGTTGTTGTGGCTACGCATCAACCGCGCCCAATGCTCGAGTATGCGACGTGTGCGTACCGGATTGAGGACGGTCGCGTGCGCGAGGTGGCGGATATGGCTTCTTTGGGACGCCGAGAATCGTTGTTTTCCGACGACATGTTGGGGTGGGGTGCCGTCCGATGTGCAAAAAACGGAGTATTCAGCGGGCGTGAGGACAATTTGGGCTCTCTGGAGCCGCCCGGGGACGTATCGAGCGCGAAAAAAAGTTCGGAATTGGACAAATCGTCCGAATTTGTGGCGCAAACGTCGCTCGAGAACGGCTCGGAAGCCTTCCCGCGCACGGATGGGAGCAGAATACTCCAAAAAATGCACGGCGGGTCGGCTACCACCCTGGCAGGGAGCTGGTTTCGCTACGATCGCGCGGGCGGCTGGGTGCTGCGCGGGCTCGACGTGGCGTTTTCGGCCGGTGCGGTGCATGCGATCGTGGGCGGCAACGGATGCGGTAAGTCGACGATGCTCTCGGTGCTGGCGAAGACCGCCAAGCTGCAGCGCGGCCGCATGGTGCGCGGAGCGGCCTCGGCGGCGCTGCTGCCTCAGAACCCCAAAGCATTGCTGGTTGCCGAGACGGTTCACGATGAGCTGATGGAATGGGCCTCGACCTGCGGATATGACGAGAACTTGGCGCGGGAGCGTGCAGCGAGCTTGGGGCTGTCGGGTCTGGATGGGCGCCATCCGTACGATCTTTCGGGCGGGCAGCGTCAACTGCTTGCATTGGCAAAACTGCTGCTAATTGGCCCCGAACTGCTATTGCTCGATGAGCCCACCAAGGGTCTAGACCTGTTCAGTCGCCGCATCATCGCCCGCGCCCTGCGTGACCATGCGAAGGCTGGCGGCACCGTCATCATGGCCACGCACGATTTGGACTTTGCCGAGCAGGTAGCCGATGACATTGCCATGATGTTTGACGGTGAGATTGCCTGCATGGAGCCGCCGGCCGACTTCTTTGCCGACAACGTGTTTTATAGGGCGTGAGCGGGTTCGCGGGCGAGAACGGTCTTACTGCTTGAGCGCCGTGTACTGCTGAAGGAGCGCCATGAGCCCAACGCGGCTGTTGACCTGTGTTTTTCGAAAGATGTTCTCCAGATGCTTTTTAACGGTGCCGGTGCTGATAGATAGCTCTTCGGCGATGGCCGCATTGTCCATGCCCGATAACACGCAACGACACACATCGATTTCGCGCGCTGAGACGTCGTAGTCGTGAGCAAATACGATTTCAGACGAACTGCGATCGGCGCGTACACGCCATTTTGATAGTCGGTTTGTGAGGTGCGGTTCGATGAGCTCAAGGATTTGAACTTCACGATCGCTAAAGTCGCCTTCTTCTTTCTTGCGATTAAGATTGAGCGATCCCAAAAAGCCCTCGTCATTAAAGAAACTGACGTTGACGACGTGGCGGCCGCCAAGATAATCCTTCATATAACTGCTGTCGATATCGCCAGGGCTGAGCTGATCGGACTCGCGCAGCACCGTCGAGCGCGTAAGATTGCGGTGGGCGACGATCATGTCCTGCTGCCAGTACTTTTCGGTGTAGAGCTCGAGCATCCCAGCGGGGACATCGATGCCAAGAGGGTCAAGAAAGACGCGCGTTTTCCATTCTTGCGGGGTGGATACGAGATCCCTGGAAAGGTCGCTCAGGAAAAATGCAGCCGACTCGTAGGGGATGAGAAAACGCAGCTTTTTGAGGACGGTCGAGCGAAACTCGCGGTCGCTGTCGATGGAATTAATCGAAAGCACGAGATCGTTTAAGCAGAGCCATTCAGAATCGGACAAAAAGCTCAAGATGACCTCCGATGAGATTGCGTAGTGGTTTAGCTGGCATTTTAGTTAATTTGCGTAGAGATACTACTCCTTTTTTCGAATGATGATAAGCCGTTAGCCGAATGGTTTCGGTGAGGGGCCAATCGCAAAATATGAATACCTAAGAGCCAGGGCCCGGTTCTCCAAGCTGTTTGATTATTCCGACTTATTAAAGGAGTCATCATGGAAGAGAAGCTTCCTTCATGGCGTTGGGCGATTGTTTCAGTCGTTTGCTTGCTGTGCTTTATGGCTAACTACATGCAGTACCAGGTCTCAGCACTCGCCGTCGAGGTCATGCCTATGCTCAATATCGATACCGTCGGCTTTTCGATGCTGTTCCTCGTTCCTATGCTTACCGCCGTTTTCTTCTCAATTCCGCTGGGTGCCCTTGGTGACCGTATCGGTTCTAAGAAAGTTGTCACGGTTTGCACCGCAATTTCGGTTGCCGGCGGTTTTCTCCGTTGCTTTACGCTCGATTCGTTCACGATGCAGATGGCATCGATGTTCCTGATTGGCATGGGAATCTCGGCACTCAACGCCAACCTCATCAAGGTGCTCGGCACCTGGTTCCGTGAACAGACTGGTTTCGCCATGGGCTTGTTCTACGCGGCTTCGTGCGTTGCCATCGTTGTCGCTCAGATCTGTGCTGGCTTGTTCGGCAGCGTCTTTAACTCTTATATGGTCGCTGCTGTCGTCATGACCATCTCCTGGGTTCTTTGGATTGTGCTTGACCGGGATGTTCCCGAGGGGCAATCGCTCCCCGAACCCGAGCCCGTGCTCGACTACCTTAAGGTTGCTATCAAGAGTCCTGGCGTGTGGCTAATCTCCATCGGCGTCGGTTTTGGACTTGCCTCTACCACTGCCTATGCCGGTTTCCTGCCTCAGGCGCTTCAGCTTGGCAAGGGCATAGACGTCGCCACTGCTGGTTTCATGGCCGCAATTGTTACCGTTGGCAGCTTTTTCGGCTGCATCGTTGGGCCTGCGTTCTGCGATAAGCTTGGAAAGTTCAAGGGTTTTCTCATCGTCACTACTCTCATCGGTGCCATATCGATGTTCGTGACGTGGTACACCCCGGTCGGCTTCCTTCTGTGGACGATTTTGGTCATCAATGGCTTCTTTACCGCCATCAACGGCCCGATTATGCAGTCCATGCCCGTTCTCCTTCCCGAGATTGGTGATAAGTATGCCGGTTCCGCTGGCGGTATCGTGGGCACCATCTCCCTGCTCATGAGCTATTTCCTGCCCATCGGTATCTCTGCCGTTGCTGGTGCCGACTACACTGTGAACATGGGTCTCGAGAGCCTCTGCTTCCTGCTTTCCGTAGTTCCGGTTTTCTTCCTGCCCGAGCTCGGCCGCAAGGCCATGCAGGCTGCCGCCGCTAAGGATGGTGAGTAGCCATGGAGGCGGTAGTTCCCGCTGATATCGTCCTCAAGACGACGGCGTTGTTTACTGCCGAGGAACTTGAGCCTCACGCCGGATGCGTTGCAGTTCGCGGCAGCGAGATCGTGGCTGTGGGCTCGCCCGACAAGGTGCAGCCGTTTATCGGTCCCGATACCGAGGTCATTGACGCCGGCAACAAACTGGTCATGCCCGGATTCAACGATTCACACATGCACTTTGCGCTCGGCTCAATCCAGAAGGATGAAGACTTCTGTTGCGATCTGATGTTTCTGCCGAGCGAGCGGGCTTGCGTGGATGCTGTTGCCAAGTTTGCCGCCGAGCATCCTGACAATCCGTGGATTTACGGTCAGGGCTGGTATTCGCCCGCGTGGGAAAACCCGACTGACCCTGATTGCCGCAGCCTCGATGCGCTCGATATCGACCGCCCAATCGTGCTCTCGGACTTTTCAATGCACGTGGTGTGGTGCAATACTGCCGCGCTCAGGGCGGTCGGTATCGACCGCAATACCCCGACGCCTGAAGGTGGCCTTATCCGCCACTTTGACAACGGCGAGCCCAATGGCTTTCTGTCCGAGCCCCAGGCGACGAACATCTTGCTCGATGTTGTGCTCAACAAACCGGACCTTGATGCGTCGTTGCTCAAGTCGATGCGCAAGTTCAACAAGCTCGGCATCACTTCGATTGGTGATATGTATCCTTTGGGCGTGACCACGCCCGGCGTGTACGACATCTATGACCGTCTGGCGAGCGAGGACCTGAGCACGCTGCGCATCAGCTACTATTCTGCGCTCGATGCTCCGATGGCAGAGTCGCAGGCGCTGCGTGCGCGTCATCACAGCGAGCGCGTGCGCATGGCGGGTCTCAAGTACATTTTGGACGGCTGCCCCGAGGCCTACACGGCCTACATGCACGAGCCGTATCTTAACGCCCCCACGGGAAAGGACTTCCGCGGCGAGCCGGCGTGCAACCAGGAGACGCTTGACTGTATGGTGCTCGAGGCCAACAAGAATGGTTTCGATGTTCGTATCCATGCTATCGGCGACGCATCGGCCACGATGATTATCGATGCCGTCGAGCGTGCCGAGGAGGTGTGCGGCAACAAGGGGGCGCGTTTTGCTATCGAGCATACAGATAACCTGAAGCTCGAGGATATTGCTCGCATGAAGCGCCTGGGCATTAATGCTGCGATTCAGCCGCAGCATCCCATCGGAGGCCTTGGGCAGGGCGTGTACGAGGAGTCTCTTGGCGAAGAGCGCATGAGCCACATGTGGCGCTATAGGGAAGAGGCCGATGGTGGAATCCACTTAGGGCTTGGTACTGACTGGCCTGCGGTGATGTCAATCGATCCTATCGATACCGTGTATGCTGCGGTGACGCGTAGCGAGTTTGACGGGCACCCGGCGGAGGGATACTTCCGCGAGAATGCCCTGACGCTCGGCGAGACGCTGCAAGCGCACACGCTCGGCTCAGCATATGTCGAGGGCTTTGAGCGCCGTTTGGGCAGCCTTGCCGCCGGCAAGCTTGCCGATATCGTCATCCTGTCGGGCAATCCGTTTGAAATGAACCCGATGGCGCTTCGCGATCTCGAAGTCGAGACGACGATCTTTAACGGACGCGTCGTCTATCGCAAGGATGAAGCATAGATAGGGTGATGAACGTGAGCAAAGGGACGGTCGAAAAATATGTCCTGCTGTTTGTGGTATGCGGCATCGTGTTTGCTGCGAACTACGCGCAGTATCAGGTGTCGGGATTGGCACATCTGGTTGTGTCGGACCTGCATCTGACCTCGGCCGAGTTTTCAGCCGTCCTGTTTGCCCCGTTTGTTCCTGCCGTTGTATTCGGCATGCCTGTCGGCGTTTGCGCCGATCGATATGGCGTGAAGGTGCTCGTATTCATCGCATCGGCGATTTCTGCAATTGCAGCGGTTGCTCGCGCGGAGTGCGCATCGTTTGCGACGCTGTTCACGGCGACCATGCTTCTGGGCGCGGCACCATGCGTCGTGAATGCCATCGTTCTAAAAGTGCTTGGTTCCGCTTTTGGCGGAGAAACCGATAGGGCCATGGGATGGTTCTACGCTGCGGGGTCGGGCGGAATCGCCTGCTCGCTTGCAACCTCTCCTCTCTTTGCAACGCCCGGACGAGCATATGCCCTTGCTGCCGTTTTATTTGCCGTGTTTGGATTGCTGTGGCTGCTGGTTGCGCCATCGGCAGATGTTCTGCAGGCTGCAGATGGCCTTGGCGTTCAGGGTGCGGAGCCTGCTTCGTCGTCGGCAAGTGCGTTTGCGACGGTAATCAAGATGCCGATGGTTTGGCTCGTGGCGATACTGCTTGGAGTCGCCCTTGCATCGGCTACGGCGTACTCGGGTTATCTTGTCTCGGCACTTGAGGTTTCAACCGAACCCCAGGTCGCCGGGCTTCTTGCCTCTTTCGTGACGCTTGGGTCGATTGTCGGCAGCGTGGCCGGTCCCTACGCGCGAGCGCAATTTGGCGACTATCGCGTGTTTATGGCCATCGCGGCAATGGTGGGGAGTGCCCTTATGTGGGCCGGAGAGGCTTTTGTCTCTCGGCCTTCTGTCGGGCTCATGTTTGCGATTGGTGTTTCGACTGCCGTCGCCGGTCCGGTCGTTCAGTCGCTACCCTACATGTTGCCCGAGGTGCGCGAGGGGCTTGCAGGAAGCGCCGGTGGCGTGGTGAGCACCGTTTCGCTGGGGCTTACGTTTTTGATTCCCGTGGCCCTCTCCTTCTGCATTGGCGAGAGCTATGAAACGCTTCTATTTGGGTGCGCTGTTTTGTTTGGCGCGACGGCGCTGGCGTCTCCATTCCTGCCGTCTCCCGATTCACTTATGTAACACCTGTTTTCGCCCTTTGGGCCTGTCCGACAAGGGCAAAAGGAGTTGGTCTACTTGACACTAAAAAAGAGTACCGCTGTGACCATTCTCAACGGCATCGTTAATCCTCTATTCATGTGTTCATTTCTGCCGATTGTTGAGGGAAAGCCTAGCTTAGATTTTCAGGGACTTACTGGTTTCTGGGGGCAGCTTATTCTGGCCATCGGTATTGCACAGTTCGTGGGTTTTTTGCCGCTCTTTGGCAAAGCAATTGAGACGTGCGTTGAGTTTTTTGGTTTTGATCGGAACACTCCGGGCGCACGGATTTGCGGAACCGTTGTGGGCGCCACTCTGCTCTTCTGCATTATCGGGCTATTTGAAGTCGCGTTTCAGTCAGGCGTTGGCGTTATCGACGGTGTGCCGTTTTTCTCGCGTTGGGTTCGCCTCGTGGTGGGCGGATGGGCCTTTGTCGTTGTGGGCGGCTTGCTGTTTGATCCTTTTGTCGCGGCCATTGCCGCTAAGGTTACGGGCAAATAGCGCAAAACCGGACACGTGGCGAAAACCTGATCGAATGGCAACTAAAGCCGGCCGGGAGATTGGCCGGCCTCTTTTTTGCCCGTGCTACCATAAACGGACATTCGTTTGATGGGGGCCGCTGTTGTCACGTGTCTTACAACATATGGAAATCCCGCTGTTGCTGGCGGTTCCTGCGGTGATGGCTGCGGCGTTGCTGGCGGGCATTGAGCAGGCGGCGCTTGCCATGCTTGTCGTGGTGGCGTTGGTGCTTGTGCTGTTCTTTGCGGGTTACGAGGCGTCGCGCCCGGGCCTGCGCCAGATTATGCCCACGCTGGTGTTGGCGGCGTTGGCCGCGGCGGGGCGCATCTTGTTTGGCCCCATTCCCGACTTTAAACCGGTGAGCGCCATCGCCATTATCGCGGGGGCGACGCTTGGTCGCCGCAATGGTTTTATGGTTGGCGCGTTGGCAGCGCTGACCAGCAATTTCTTTTTTGGGCAGGGCATGTGGACGCCGTGGCAGATGTATGCCTGGGGTCTGGTGGGCTATATCGGTGGCGCACTGGCGCATGCGGGCGCGTTTGACCGCGCCGATGGCACCGTGCGAATGCCGTCACTGTTGGCGTATGGCTTTGCGTCGGGCCTGCTCTATGGCGTCGTGATCAACGCGTATGACATCATTGGTTTTGTACAGCCGCTTACTTGGGCGGGTGCCGTGGCGCGTCTTGCCACGGCAGTGCCGTTCGATATTACGCACGGCCTTGCGACCTGCGTGTTTTTGGCCGCCTTGTACAAGCCTTGGTGCCGTCGCATTAACCGTGCCGTCGTGAAATACGGGCTGTAGGGCTGGTTGCGCCGGGGCGGGAATCAATACTGCCGAAGTGCCATTTCAAAACTATGCCGGTTTACGGGGCTAGATTGGCGCGGGTCGACCATACCAGCATTTTTCGAAATAGGGCACACCGTCTACCTGCGGTTTTATTATCTCGGAATTGCATATGGTTGGGGGTTCGCGATTCAGCCCCGTAAACCGGCATAGTTTTGAAATGGCCGGCTGATATGACGGGCATCGTGGCCCTCAGAGAGCCAAATTGATCCATTTTCTTCCGTCCCCAGATGTCCCCAGGGAATCAGTTGACGGCGCTTGCCACGAAACTGGCCCATCTACTACGTTTAGCTTGATACCCCCGACCATGACCGCGTTTTATGAAAAACCGCAGGCTTTCTACCTGCGGTTTTCTTTTGGCGTTGTTCGCTGTGGTTGAGGGTGGTGGCTTAAACGTAGTAGATGGGCGTGTTTCGTGGCGGATGGGTCACGCGGATACCCTCACGAGGCCCAAAATGATCCGTTTTCCTCCGTCCCCAGGGGATCAGTTGGGGCTAGAGCTCTAGCGTGAGGGTGACGGGGCAGTGGTCGCTGCCGAAGATGTCGCCGCGGATGCCGGTGCCGCGTACGTTGCCGGCGATTGCGTCGCTTACCAGGAAGTAGTCGATGCGCCAGCCGGCGTTGTTCTTGCGGGCATTAAAGCGGTAGCTCCACCAGCTGTAGACGCCCTCGACGTCGGGGTTTGCCGCGCGCCAGGTATCGGTAAAGCCGGCATTGAGCAGCTCGGTAAACTTGCCGCGCTCTTCGTCCGAAAAGCCCGCGTTGCCGCGGTTGGACTTGGGATTCTTAAGGTCGATCTCCTCGTGCGCCACGTTAAAGTCGCCGCAGGTCACGACGGGTTTTCCGGTCTCGCGCTCAAGTGCGCTCAAAAAGCCGCGGTAGGCATCGTCCCACGCCATGCGCACATCGATGCGCGCGAGTTCGTTTTGCGCGTTGGGCGTGTAGACATCCACAAACCAGAATTTGTCGAACTCCAGCGCGCAGACACGACCCTCGGTCGCGGCTTGGGCAACGAGCTCGGCTGCCTCGCCTTCACCGGCGTGGGGCAGCAGCGCGTCGGCGCGCAGCACGCGCAGCGGTTCCTGGCGGCTAAAGACCGCAGTGCCCGAATAGCCTTTACGTTCGGCGTAGCTCCAGGTTTGGTGATAGCCGGCCAGGTCGATATCGACCTGGCCCTCCTGCAGCTTGGTTTCCTGCAGCGCTAGGATATCGACATCGAGTTCCTGTGCGATCTGGGTAAAGCTCGGGTCCTTTTTGAGCACGGCGCGCAGGCCGTTAACGTTCCACGAGGCGAAAGTGTAAGTCTGAGGCATGGTGTCCTTTCGACGGGGTTGGCAGGCTTAAGATTAGCGCAACAGGGGCGGGGTGGGCTCCGCGCATGCTGACTTAAAGGCCGCATGCTGGGACGTCGCCCAACGCTGCCCGACTAACAAGGACGGAGGACTCATATGACGCAGGCAATATCGGACCCCAGGCAGGCCTCCGCCGCGCTGGCGGATCTGTTTGACACCCACAAGCGCGTGGTCTTCTTTGGCGGCGCGGGTGTTTCCACGGCAAGTGGCATTCCCGATTTCCGCAGCGTGGACGGCCTGTATCATCAGCAGTTTGCCTATCCGCCCGAGACCATGCTCTCGCACAGCTTTTACGAGGCACATCCGGCCGAGTTCTTTGACTTCTACCGCACCAAGATGATCGCGCTTGGCGCCAAGCCCAACTGCTGCCACACCAAGCTGGCCGAGCTGGAGCGTGCCGGCAAGCTCGACGCCGTGGTGACGCAAAACATCGATGGCCTGCATCAGGCGGCTGGTTCACGGCGCGTGTTTGAGCTGCATGGATCGGTCCATCGCAACATTTGCCAGACGTGCGGCGCGGTCTACAGCGCCGAATGGATTTGCGCGCGCGAGCACGAGGATGCCGCGGGTATGCCCGTGTGCCCCGCGTGCGGCGGTCGCATCAAGCCCGATGTGGTGCTCTACGAAGAGCCGCTCGACGAGCACGTGCTTACCGGCGCCGTTGCTGCCATCGCCGCGGCCGATGCCCTCGTCGTGGGCGGAACCTCGCTCGTAGTGTATCCGGCGGCGGGCCTCACGCGTTACTTTACTGGCGATACGCTGGCCATTTGCAATTTGGCGCCCACCGATCAGGATGCAAATGCCGACCTGCTGATTTCTTGCGACATCGCGGCCGCGTTTGCGTTCTAGCCCGCGCGCGCGGATACAATAAAAAGACTGATTGCAAAGCGACCCCGCCGTCAGCGCCCAAGCGCGGCGGCGTGGGCATTTTAGGAGGATGTTCATGGCGAACGACAGCAAGACATGGCGGTGCGGAAAGTACGAGCTCAGCTTTGATCGTCCGCGCATCATGGGCGTCCTCAATGTGACGCCCGATTCGTTTAGCGACGGCGGGGAGCACTTCGACCCGGATGCCGCCATCGAGTACGGCCTGGCGATGCTCGATGCCGGCGCCGACATCATCGACGTGGGCGGCGAGTCCACGCGCCCCGGCTTTACCCCGGTCAACCCCGACGAGGAGGCACGTCGCGTGCTGCCCGTCGTGCGCGCGCTCGCCAAAGAGGGCGCTATCGTCTCGATCGATACGCGTCATGTGGCGGTTGCCAAGGCGGCGGTGCGCTGCGGTGCTTCGATTGTCAACGATGTGACGGGCTTCACCGACCCCAAGATGGTCGAGTTCGTTAAGACGAGCACCTGCGGCGTTATCGTAATGCACGCCGGCGAGGTCGCCGCACCCGCCCGCACGCACGCGACGGTGCAGCTTGACACCTCGGCCGCGGCGTTTGTTGCCGAGAAGGCGCGCGAGGCGGCCGCCGAGGCCGCGCGCGAGGCCGGGAAGCCAGCCCGTCGCCGTCGCGGCAAGTTGCTGGGCGACCCCAAGCCCGAGGCAAAGCTCCCGGGTGGCGTGGTGCAGCCCTCGCTGCCGTTTGGCGAATCAGAGCCCACGCCCGAGCCTGTTGCCGAGTCAGAGACGCCGGCTACCGAGCAGGCTGCCCCTGCTGCCGTTGCGCCCGAGGCCGTGCCCGCAGCTACCGAAGTCACACCAGAGCCCAGCGACCACCTGGCCGCCATGATGCGCCGCAGTGCCCGCCGTGAGGAAGCCTATGTGCCCACCTCGCAGCTCCGCCGCTTTACCTTGCCCGATTCGGCGCCCATCATGCGCCGCGTCATGGGCTTTCTGTCCGACCAGGCCCGCACGCTCATCCATGCCGGCGTGTCGCGCGACCGCATCTGCATCGATCCCGGCCCGGGTTTTGGCAAGACGGCCAACGAGGATATCGTCATCCAGCGCGAGACCGCCAAGATGGCATCGCTGGGCTATCCGCTCATGTGCGCCGTGTCGCGCAAGCGTTTTGTGGGCGCCGTCTCGGGCGTGACCGAGGCCGCCGCGCGCGATGCCGCCACGTTTGGCGTGTGCCTGGGCGCCATCCAGGCCGGTGCCAACATCGTGCGCGTGCACGACGTCACCGGCTTCGCGCAGTTCCTGAACGGTTACTGGGCCGTTGCCAAGCCGCAGCCGCGCCGCGCGTTTGTGGCCGTGGGTTCCAACCTGGGGCATCGCTGCGACAACATCCGCGCTGCGCGCGACATGATTGCCGAGATCCCGCTCACCTGCGTGTCCAACTGCTCGCGCATCTACGAGAGCGAGCCGGCCTACGAGACGCGCCAGGACGCGTTTGCCAACGCCGTCATCGAGATCAAGACCGAGCTGGCTCCGCTGGTGCTGCTTGACGAGCTCATGAAGATCGAGGCCGAGCTGGGCCGCGACCGTTCCAAGAAGGCCAAGGCAAACGGCCCGCGCACCATCGACCTGGACCTGCTGTGGATGGACGGCGAGACCCACGGCGGCAAGAAGCTGCGCCTGCCGCATCCGCTGATCGGCGAGCGCGACTTTGTGCTGGTGCCGCTCGAGGACCTGATGCACGACCCGGCGCGGTTCTTCCGCTACAACGGTGTCGAGGTCAAGGAGCCCGAGGACCGCGTGGGCCATATCGTGGGCGAATTGGGGCGTATGTAGATGATTGAGATGAATGCTGTTGCCGCCGGTACCGAGCTCGACGCGGCGCGTGACGCGGGCCGCGAGGGTGCGTCCGCGGGCCGGTGCGCGTGGAGCGCGGGCGATGCATCGCTGACGTTTTCGCTGGTCGTGCGCCCCGATGTGAACATGCACGCCTTCCACGGTCTGCCGTTTGTGGCCGCAATGGGCATGATGGACGCGCTCGCGGGCACGGCCGCAACGCCGGGCCTGGGACTTGCCGGCAAGGTGGGCATCCAGTGGCCGAGTGACATCGTGTGCGGCGCGCCTGCGTTTGAGACGTCGCTCGCGCGCGTCGCCGTCAACGGCGGTGCCGGTGCCGCGGGCATGTTTGCCGCGGTGACGGTGGATATTGAGCGTTCGGCACTGGACGAGCTCGGCGTGGATATGGGCGACGAGGTACTGGTCGAGGCATTGGCCGCGGCGGTGCTCGCTCGCGTTGACGCCTGGGCGGTTGCCGCCAACACACCACAGGGCGCTGCCGGCCCGCTGGCCCCGGTGCTGGGCGAGTACTTCGATATGGTGCCGCTGCTGGGTCGTCAGGTCGCGGCGGTGTCGCCCAACGGCCTGCCGCTCGCGGTCGGCGTGTTTGCGGGCCTGGACATCTGGGGTCGCGCGACCATTAAGACTGACGCCGGTGAGCAAGAGTTTCCGCCCGAGGCCGTGCGCATTCGCGGGCTGTAGCGCGCGGCGCCCACAGCAAAAGATAGCGACGACAACAAAGCCCTTCTCGGCACGCGCCGGGGAGGGTTTTCGCCTGTCTGGGGGAATGGTTCGCCAGCTTCCTATTCCTCAAAACTGAAAAATTTTCGATTTTGAGGAATAGGACCGATGCGTTGCCTAGTTCGCCGCTCGCGCTCGACTTAAACCCCGCCTTACCCCAGCCTCTGCATGCGGCGGTAGATTTCGCAGATGCCCTTAATGGTGAGCTGGCCGTCGACTATGTCGAAGGCGTCGGTCGAATCGGCAACGATGCTGGCGAGGCCGCCCGTGGCGATAACGGTGGCGTCTTCGCGCCCCAGCTCGCGCTTCATGCGCGCGACCAGGCCCTCGGCCATGGCGGCGGCGCCCGTTACGGCGCCGACCTTGATGCACTCCTCGGTATCGCGGCCGATGGCGTGCTCGGGCGCCTCGAGCGGAACGCTAGCGAGCTTGGCGGCTCGGGCGGCGAGCGCGTCCATCGAAATGCGGATGCCCGGCGCAATCGCTCCGCCAATGTAATAGCCGTCCTCGTCGATGACGTCGATATTGGTTGCGGTGCCAAAGTCCACCACGATCGCTGGGGCGCCGTAGAAGGTCTCGGCAGCGACGGCGTTGGCGATGCGGTCGGCACCAACGGCCTGAGGGCGTGCCGCACGCAGCTTGGTCACGGCGGCAGTCTGCGGCCCAATGACGATGGCGTCTGCCGCGATGCGGTTGGCCACGGTGTGCCACTCGCGCGAGAGTTGCGGCACCACGCCGGCGAAGGCGATCGCGTCGACCGCGTCGAGCGAGAGGTCGTACATCTTAAAGAAGCCCATCAGACGCACGTGGATCTCGTCGGCGGTATAGGAGCGGTCGGTGGGCATGCGCCACGACTGCACCAGCTCGTCTCCGTCAAACAGACCCATGGCCGTCTGCGTGTTTCCCATATCGATAGCGAGCAGCATGTCTACTCCAGGTGTCGGCGTAAAAGGACGCGCACCATTGTATACGTGCCGTCGGCGGCGCTCGGCTTCGATTCGTTCACGGTGATAGGGGCTGAGGGGTTTAAATATGAAGGAATTATGCTCTACGAGATTTTCCTTGCCGTTTACCGAACTCTCACGTAATATTCTTTCTTGCGCACATGAGGCGCCCAGACATTGCGGGGTGGAGCAGTCTGGTAGCTCGCCGGGCTCATAACCCGGAGGTCGTAGGTTCAAATCCTGCCCCCGCGACCAAGAACTTGCAGCTCGTCGGCCTAGCCGGCGAGCTTTTTTGTTATTCCGGGACCGTATTTTCGGTCCAATTCTCGGCCTCTCAAACAAAATCTCGATCTGTAACATCTAGACCCGATTTGGGCGGCTAGGTGTTACAGATTGAGATCTTTCGGCAGGACGGTCTCCGTTTGTCTAAATCTGTAACACGAGGGACGGATTTTGCCGAGTTGTTGTTACAGATCGAGACAAACCGGCAGCCGGCCCCGCCCCATCCACCTGCCGCTACCTGCTGTCCGCCGATTTTTCGTTGTACTCCCGTGCTCCCATGCCATATCCTTTAGACAACTACGCGGCATCATCGCCGCCGCGCCTACAAGAGAGGAATATCCATGACCGCACCTGCATCCAAGCTGCTCCAGCCCATTACGGTTGGGCCCCTTGAGCTCAAAAACCGCATTATGTTCCCGCCGCTGACCACCGGCTACGAGGAGCGCGACGGTTCCATTGGCGAGCGCAGCCTGGCTTTTTACGAGCGCCTGGCCCGCGGCGGCGTGAGTTACATCGTCATTGGCGACGTCGCTCCCGTCATGACCGCGAGCCCCACGCCCAAGCTGGCGACCGACGCCCAGATCCCCACGTTTAAGGCGCTGGCCGACACCGTCCACAAGCACGGTGCCAAGGTCGCGCTGCAGCTGTTCCACCCCGAGTACGACGTGCCCGGCGTCGGCCGCATGGTCATGGGCTCCATGGCCGCCGCCAAGGCCGCGCAGGAGGCCAAGGCCGCCGGCGACGAGGAGACCTTTGCCGCCAAGATGGCCGAGTCCAACGAGATCCGCAACCAGGCCTACGCCAAGCTGCACCACGACATGCAGCATTTTGTGAACGAGGCCACTGTGGAGCAACTCACCCAGATCAAGGAGGCTATCGCCGCCTCGGCCGCCCGCGCGCAGCAGGCCGGCATCGACGCCATCGAGGTCCACGGCGACCGCCTGGTGGGTTCGCTGTGCTCCGCGATCCTCAACAAGCGTACCGACGAGTACGGTGGCTCGTTCGAGAACCGCGTTCGCTATGCGCTGGAGGTCGTCGCTGCCATTAAGGAAGCCGCACCGCAGCTGATGGTGGAGTACAAGCTCCCTGTGATCATGGAGAACCCCGACGGCACGCCGCGCGGCAAGGGCGGCCTGCAGCCCGACGAGGCCTGCGAGTTCGCCAAGCTGCTCGAGGGCGCGGGCATCGATATGATCCAGGTCGCACAGGCCAACCACACCGGCAACATGGGCGACACCATTCCGCCCATGGGCGCCATGCCCTACAACTGGACTCTGCCCGTGGCCGAGCGCGTCAAGGCCCTGATCTCCGTGCCGGTGGCAACCGTCGGCCGCGTGGTTTCGGTCGAGGCCGGCGAGAAGATTCTGGAAGACGGCGCGGCCGATATCATCGCCTACGGCCGCTCGCTCATGTGCGACCCCGACATTGCACTGAAGGCCGCCACGGGTGAGCCCATTCGCGAGTGCCTCAACTGCAACAAGGGCTGCGTCGACGCGATTCAAAACCGCAAGTACATCTCGTGTGTGCTCAACGCCGAGAACGGCGACGAGGCGACCATCGCCATTAAGCCGGGCGAGGGCGACAAGAAGATCGCCGTGGTGGGCGGCGGCATCGCCGGCCTGGAGGCCGCGCGCGTGGCGGCCAAGCGCGGCTACGACGTGACTGTCTACGAGGCGAGCGATCATCTGGGCGGCCAGATTGTGCTGGCTGCTGCGCCTCCGCGCAAGGACGAGATTATGCGCTCGGTCGAGTACTACGAGAAGATTCTGCCTGGCCTGGGCGTGAAGGTTGAGCTCAACCATGCCGCTACCGCTGAGGACCTCAACGCCGCCGACGCCGCGATTGTGGCCGTGGGCGCGCACGACGTGGTCATCCCCGTTCCGGGCGCCGACTCGGAGAAGGTCGTCTCGAGCTGGGACGTGCTGGCCGGCAAGGTGGAGCTCAGCGGGCGCGTCGCCGTCATTGGCGGTGGCCTGGTGGGCACCGAGACTGCCGAGTACCTGCTGCAGCACGGCTGCGAGGTGGCGATCGTGGAGATGCTCGACAAGATTGCCGCGGGCGAGTCCGAGACCATTCTGCCGCTGATCATGAGCGACTTTGCAGAGCACAACGTGGAACAGCACGTGAAGACCCGCCTGACCGCCATTACCGACGAGGGTGTGGAGGCCGTTCGCACCGCCGAGGACGGCGTCGAGGAGCCGGTGAAGATCGCCTGCGATTACGTGGTGATGGCCGTGGGCTCCAAGGCCAACGCGTTTGACCTGGACGGCGTGACGGTGCCCGTGACCTGCGTGGGCGACTGCTCGGGCGAGCGCACCGCCGACATCGCGAGCGCCATTCGCACGGCGTATCACGCGGCCAACGAGCTTTAAGCAAGAAAGCTATCGCGTATTGAGTGGGCGGGGAGTGCCGTATCGGTGCTCCCCGCTTTTTTGCCAATAAGAGCGTCCCTGGTTCCCTTGCATCAAGGGTTTGACTTTTAAGACATCATTAAGGCTTGCGCTGTGGAGTAAACCGCAGGTCAATGCTATTCTTTTACCTTATCGTATGGTGTTGTATTCTGCCTGAATTCTATGCCTACGAGCAATAGGCTGAGCGCAACCAAGCGGAAAGGATGGCACGCCCGCGAGCAGGGCAAGCGTAAACGATGAGTGGCATGGACCGACATAGCGAGCTCCAGCAGCACAAGACTGCGGCCGAGTACCGCCAAGCTGCCGACGAGCATGTGCGGACCCTCAAGGATTTCTGGAAGGATTTCCTGGTGAGCGGTCTGTTTGTTCTGGCCGCCATCGTTGCCATCTTTGCATGCCTGGCCTGGTTTGCCGCGAACAACCGCGTGAGCGCCACGGGGAGTACGATCGGGGCGAAGGCGGATCGGTACACGCTGACCGCCGAGGGCGAGGGCGAGTCCAACGCCCACGTGGGCTATTACGAGCGCACGGCCGAGGAAAAGCAAACTATCGCCGACCTAGATACGGCCGACGCCATGACGGTGACGCTCACCTCCAACCTGAACAACGAGACCGCAGGCTCTCTGTACCCGGGTGCTCGCGGCAAGATTACGTTTACGGTAAAGCCGCTGGTGGATGACCTGAACGGAGTCACGATTAACTTGTCACGCGTGCTTAAAGTCACGGGCAATGTCGTTGTTGAGGACGGAAAAGCGCTGACGCCTGATGCACAAACGCTCCTTGGCTTGGCTAAGGGCCATTTGCTGTTCTTTACGAGCTGCGACCAGAACGGATACTACTCGGGGCGCGTGTCCGATAGCAAGATCGAGATTCCCAAGAGCAAATTTTGCAAGAAGGGGTCGAGCGAGACCACAGAGTCAGTAGACGTGAACCTGTACTGGGTGTGGCCGGAGTACTTCCAGAACTTTGTCCTTACGGGCAACACCAATTACTACAAGAATCTGTTTGCGCCGGCCGACAAGACGACCGACTACGGTTACGGCGCTCTGCAAGCGGATATGAACGCGAACAAAACGAACTACTTCTTCGGCACGGCAAGTGACGTGCCAGCCGCCAGCGCTCCCACGGTTTCGGCCAGCATGACCTCCAGCGATGCCGCCATTTGCTCGGCGCTGTACAACAATGCGGATGAGCAGATCGGCGATAAGGTCGATTACATCCAACTTAGAATTAGCGCTCAGGAGGGCGTGAGCTCATGAGTACCATGCAAACGCGCCTCGACGACGCCCACAATTGGATAGATAACCATCGCGCACAAGCCCTTGTGGTTTTGGTGCTCTTGGCGGCAATCGTTCTTGTAATTGGCCTATCGCTCTCGTGGTTTGTGGGCAGCAAAAGTCTGTCTACGGTGGGCAAGATCCAAACGCCGGCACGGCTCAAGGTGCTGGGTCCCAACCAGACGGCCATTGAGCCCATCGAGATTTCGTATGACGAGTCGCGCGGCGATGTGATGAACGACGATGGCACGGTGACTATCCGGCGCGCGTTTTGTGTGCAGAGTGACAATGACGATAATCCCGGCGCTGGCCAGGCGTTTGAGCTGCAGGTGGCAAATACCACGAATATCACGGGGCTGACAATCAACGTGTACCGCGTGACGGTCAACGACCCGTCGACAACGACGGGCGATGTGGTCGGTCTCGACGGGCTCAACCGCATCTACTCATGGAGCAAGAAGGACCCGGGCACCCCGATTACGTTTACTTTTATTAACCCCGCTGACGAGACAAATACGTTGGCTAAAGAGCTTGAGGCAAACGATCCGACTTACGGTACTTATGACAAAGTCCAGCAGAACGCCCGCCCGCTTTACCGTTGCCACACGTTCCAACAAAAATATTTGGACGGCTGGGATGGTACAAAAGCCAACGCCGCCACGAACTTCATCATCGAATGTACGTGGAATCCAGGTGTTGTGCCCAGCGCGGACGGCACCAAAAACATCTCAAACGTCAAAGAGACCGACATGGTGTACCTAATCGCTCGCGGCACGAACGGCAACCAGTAGCAGGAAGGGAGGGGCGCCTGATGAAGAAAGACAAGAATGAGCAAAATGAAATCGCAAGGCCTGTTGGCAAGCACTTTGCGCAGGCCGATGATTCTAGGGCGAAGTCTCGCTTGGCGGAGTCGGCGGCCCCTGCTTCCAAAGCGCGCAAGCGTCTGTGGGCGGTTGCAGTGCTGCTGTGCGCCGTCGCGATTGTGACGGGTACCTACCTTACCTACACGGCCTTTTTGGCGGGCGACTTCCTTAAGTCGGTTGCCGTTTCGGGCACGTCGCGGGCGCTGTTTGCCTCGGACATGCTCACGGGTTATACGAGCGAGAACCTAAATGACGGGGAAATTGCCGTCCGAAGCGTCATCGCCGACACGAGTGGGGAAAACTGCTCCTTTACCTTTCGCATTTACAACCATCTACTGGGCGACAAGAACAAGGTTAACGACAAGGACGTCAATGCAACATTGAGCGTGAGGGCGACGGGCACGACGGGTACTTGGAGTGTTAACGGTACGCCCGCGCTGGCGACGGACGGCACGGTCAACCTTTCCTTCCCTGCCAACAAGGCAACCATGTATACCTATACGGTTACGTTTGCCCAGGCGGACCTCAACAAGGCATCCTTCACGGTCAAGGCCCAGGTTGGCCCCAACAGCCCCGGAACCAACCTTAAATGGCTCGCGGCCAAGATTGCGCCCGCCGAGCGTGCGGAGGTAGCGGCCTCGGGCGTTTCGGGCGAGTGGGTCGACAAAAGCGATAGCATTGGCAACTTTGACGCATATAACTACCGCGTGACGGTTACGGGCGCCCCAACAAAGGTCGAGCTTACATGGGGCGACAAGGTTGAGCTTGACCCGTTTTTTGAGACAAATCATTCCGACGCGATCGTTAATAAAAATAAAAGGGCGGTCACGTTCACTATGGAGCCCGGGTCGGAGATTATTACTTTTTACCGCGCGACGGATACCGCACCCGGCAACTGGGGCGATGACATCGGCGTTACGTGTGGATCTGCGTAGGCCAACCGCAATCGGTGATTTTGAGACCCCGCACGGGGCATGAGATAGAACGAGGTAGGACCAGATGAGAACGGCAAAGCGCATAACAACCGCATGCCTGACTGCGATCATGATTTTCCAGGCGCTCGCGCCCTCCACGGAGGTGTTCGCGCAAGAGCTCGACGCCGTTATGGAGGCGTCCGTCTCCGCTGCGCGCGCCGCGGGCAATACTGCCCGCTCCGTACAGGATGCCGTGGCCACTGTCTTGGAAGATGCTGACCAGGCACCATCTGATGGCACCACAGCAACTCCGGGTGTCGATGCAGGCACTACCGAGGGCGGCAACGGCTCAACCAACACCGGCGATTCGCAGGATTCCACGACCGATGGAGCCGGCGGCGATGGTGCCCCGGCGGAGGGCGACGTATCCCAAGACGATGCGCCTGCCGATGACGCCGCCGACGAAGAGCATGCGGATGACGCGGACGCAGATGCTGCTGCGCAGGCGGATGCTACGTATAAGTACAACACTGTTGAAGATCTAAAAGCCGCAGGCGTTACAAATATTACCGAGGAAAACGGCACCGTTACACAGATTGTGTTTGCCAATGAGTCCGACCTCATCAAAATATCTAACACTAATCCAGCTGTTTACCAGAATGCCGCAATCGTCAGAAGCCCAAATACGGGCGGTGAGTTCAACCTGGATAGTGCAAAGGATGGAGAATTGAAATTTGGGGGCTTTGGCGGTGGCAGCGCCCCCTTCAAAGGCTTGCTTAACATGAAGGGGAGCACCCTTGTCGTGAGCCATACCCTCTTTAATAACATCAAGCTTAACGATGATAATAAAGCGGTGACGGTGACATGGAAGGGCTCGGATGCCCAGCCTGTTATCGCGTCTAAAATCAATGGCAATGGTCAAACGCTCGTTGCCAATGTAGCAGTCGCCAATGTGAAAGAAGGAAAGGCGAAACTCACATCGCCGTTGATGGGTGAGGTGGATGGGGTCCTCACGCTCGAAGCGACTTATTCGGTTGATGCCGGCAAGACCCTTGCAGTGGATATCAACTCGAACACGGGTAACATTGGCTTGCTGGCGAACACTGTAAAGGCAAATGCGTCTTTTACCATTAATAAGCTCGAGGGGTTGCCGTTGAGCGGGACGCAGACTGTTGCTACCACTAAAGATGGGGCCAGCGCCGGCGGCCTCATTGGCCTCTGCGAGGACGGCGTGACTGTTTCGCTCGCTAATCCGATTGACCTTTCCAACTTCAGTGTTGCCGGCGCCGCTGCCAGTGGTGGCTTCATCGGTAAGGCGACTAGACTCACGCTTGGCGCGGACAGCAAGAAGTTCTCCTGCCCCGCTTCTGTTGGTAATGCAAACAGCATGAACACCGGTGGTTTTATCGGTGAGGTGAGCTTCGCAAACTCGGTTAAATTTACCAACAACGACCAAATCGATACGAGCAACGGCGTGACGCTTTTGGGCAAGGGCAGCGAGTCGAACGGCGTTGGTGCCGCTATCGGTAAGTTGAACTTTATTGATTCGACAACGACCGTATCGTTCAATGGCGGAACTTTTAAGAGCATCTACGGCAATGGAGGAGGCACCGCGGTATTCGGTGGCCTTGTCGGTTCGGTGACGGGATGCGACAAGTCGAAACCACTTCATATCGAGAACGTTACAACGGAGTTTGCGCTCAAAGCTACTCCGACTTTTGCTGGTGGCCTTGTCGGTTGGCTGGGCCGCGGTACGGGTGCGACGCTTGAAGTCAAGAACGCTGAAGTCAACTGCACCAAGCTGCTTCAGTCGAGCAAGGGCTTCGGTGGCGTTGCGGGCTGCATCGACAACAGGAGCATTGCTGATATCAATGGAGTGACCGTCAAAAACGAGGGCACGATTGAAAATGGCGCGGGTATTGCCGCTGAAAGCTGGGGTTCTGCGATTCGTTTGGGCGGCGTGACCGATTTTTCGGGCATGAAGTTTGCTCCTGAAAAGAGCTTTACCGGCAAGAAAGTTGTTTCTCAAATCACGAACGTTAGCTCGAGTAACCCAACGCTCGTGTTTGCTCGCGGAACGGGAAGAGATGGTGTTCCCGCAGATGCCGACAACGCCGATTACTGGGATTATAAGCGTTGTCCTGCGACGAAAATCGATGACTTGGGTAGCGATCAAAACGCTGATTGCGGCTATGGTGAGGTCGTTAGGCTTGATGGAACGAAGCTGCAAAAAGACCTCATCAAAATCAATATGGACGAGCACAAGCTTGAGGGACCTTCGAGGACCGACTGGAGCTGGCAAGTTGGCTATGGACAGAGCTGGACCGACGGCAACAGAGAGCTGGTGATTGCGAACGAGAAGGACTTCGCGTGCCTTGCCCTCTCGCTTCAGTTTGGCGCGCTTTGGAACGGCGTGTACGGATTAAACCCTGGCAATAGGGGTCAGCTCTTGGGATCCGATGTGACTATCAGCCTCAGCGGCAACATTAATCTGTCGGGTACGGGCATTGGGGGCCTTGGATTCGATAGCGCTAGCAATCTTCAGATATTTCAGGGAACGTTTAATGGCAACGGTCATACGATCATCCTTGGCATTGGCGAGCCGTACGGCATGCGCGGTGACAATGCGATTGCGCCCAACGACGCATCCGCCGGCAATGGAAAGATTTACCGTCACAGCCGTCTGGGCCTCTTTGCCGCCATCGGCGGCGCGACGGCGAATAACCAGATCGCGACGGTGAATAAACTCACCGTCGATGGTTCCATTAAGTTTGATAACGGCTTAGGCGTCGACGCCGGTTCGCTTGCGGCGACCATCACGGGTAATGCAACGCTCAACGGTGTTACGTGCAGCGCAGCGATTACCTGCGACGATTCGTTTGGCAACGATGTTAACATCGGCGGCATTGCGGGTAGCATGTCGGGCGCCGGAACCGTTACTTTCGGTGGCGGCAACACAAGCGGCAGGACAAAGGCGCAAGCGACCGTCAAAACGGGCGACACTCTCAACGGTAACACGCGCATCGGCGGAGCCGTTGGCTATGTGGCGGACATTGTCGCTACTGCCAATGTGGCGAGTCTCGAAATCGGTGGGAAGATTACTGCGGGCGATAGCGCGAGCGATAAGAAAGCCCAGGTCGGTGGCTTCATCGGCTGCATCACTCAGGGCACCGCGGCGAATACGACTAACGTCAACATCACAGGGCTTTCGTTCGACTCGTTCACCATGACCGTGGGCAAGAACGGCGATGCGAAGAACGGAGCCGGTGGTCTTCTTGGCTATAGCTGGGGCAATACTGTAGTTACCATCGGGGATAGCACCAAAAACACCAGCGACAGCACGTATGCTCTCAAGACGAACAACGCTTCTATAACCGCAAACAATTCAGGTGAACTCGGCGGCCTCGTATACGCAGCCAGCGGTCACTGGGTTATCAACGACTATGCCATCGACCTTTCGGGCGCAACCATTAATGCCGTCCAAGCTACAATGCTTGGCCTGCTCGTTGGTCGTGGCAGCAAGGTTGCTTCTGGAGCATATGGCTCCGAGCCCTATACGGGCTTGTACCTGGAAGACAGGGCTTATTGGGAAACTGCCTATAAGGTTCCCAGCGACGAGGATGCCGTCGTTGCGCCCAGCGTAACGATCTTCGACGAGTGGGTGGGCAATGGCCGAAAGCCGGGCAGCAAGCTCATGGACGGCGAATGGAACGCGGTTGTTTCACTTCATACCAAAGACGACGTTAATGACGGCAAGCTCGACATGGGCGGCGAGCCGGGAAATGACAACAGCTATCACAACCGTTCTGATTTCGGCAATGACCACAACACGAATGCGTGGACGAGGTATTACTACAATCTTGACCGTGCATACAACGCCCTCAGCACCAACGGCAAAGACTATACAGCGCAAAAACCTGTCCAACTCACTGCTCCGGAAGAGCTTCTCTTGTGGTCTGCATGCCGTTATGCGCCTGCCGACATACAGAAATACGTTGCTCCTGGAATGACTGGAGTTAACGCTGGTCTGAATAGCAATACGGTCTATATCAACGGCGGTACAAGTTCAAAACAAAAAACTATCGATTTAAGCGGTTATAGCTATTATCCGGCACAGCCGAAGGGGCAGGTAATCGTACAAAACGTGAATGTTAGATTTTGCTACGCGAATATCAAGTCTGAGTTCGCCAACAATAAATCCAACTCAGCTGGAACGCAGCATGAAAACATGCACTGCGGACTTTTGCGTACGATTAATGCGAACCTCACGGTAAGCAATGTCACGCTGGGTGGCACTATCGGAATTGCGGTTAACGACGGTGATACGAGTAAGGCGGGGCCTGGCGGCACCGCGTCAGGTGCTTTGGTGTGCCGCTATATATACGGTGGTTCGAATTCGGTCAAACAGATTTCTATCAACAATCTTACGCTTGATGGTTTGACCGTCGATGACGTGAACGATAAAACCAGCTACGCTCCTCTGCTCATCAACGAGATGCAGACGTACGTGAATCTGAACGCAACGAATATCTCAACCAAGGGGTACGAAAAAGGTACCAAGGCGGCGACATCGCTGTTCGGTAGGCTTGGTGTGGGCAGTGCGGCCGACCAGGTGACGGCAACATTCAGCGCGATCAGTCTCCCCAGTGCAGCGGATAGCTCGATATTCACCCGCGCAAGCTTGCTTGAGAGCTTTGGCTACGGCGAGGGGAAGACCGGCTCGGCGGTGTATACCTTTATGAAGGATGACCAGACAAACGAGAAGGTCACATTCGGCAGCGAGATCGACTCGAAGGGCGAATACTCCGGTAAGCAACTCTGGTACTACAACGAGAGCACCTATGGGACCCGCGCTGGCCTCGTCACCGTTGACAACAAAGAGGCAAATGCGGATACTCCGCAATTCGGTGGTTATCTCCCGTATGTGAAAAAGGGCAATGTCAACGAAAACAAAGTCCAATACCACGAAATCAAAGTTAACCAGCGCGTGCCCAAGCTTACGACAGGCTGCGGTACCTATGGCGACCCCTATGCCATAACCAAAGCGTCAGAGCTCAACACGGTTGCCGAGTATATCAACACACAAAATGCAATCGATGGCTGGGAAGTTACGATTGCAGCCAATCAGGAAGAGTTATGTCAGCGTCGTTCGCCCAGCGAGGATACTGGCAACGAAGTGACGTACGTCTACAAACAGGCGAAAAAAACGTGGGAGAAGAAGACAAGGGAAGGTACCACTGACCCCAATGATACGCTTGACGATGCGACGATGCACAGCTATCTCCAGAGCGCCTACTACAGTATCGAGCCGGTTGATAGCAAGGGAACCCGCGCCGATACACTTGTGCTCGATACCGCTGCTTTCCAGGGTTTGGGCAATCAGGACAACCCGTTCAGGGGGGTTATTGTCGGCAATCTGAGAAGCGGCGGTTTAGCGACCATCAAGATTAACAAGCCAGAAGGCGCGACTGCGCTTTCCGGATTGATCCCGTATAGCTACGGCAGCGTTGTGAGCAACCTGAACATTGAATATTCGGGCACGGCAGCTTCAATTGCATATAAGAATAAAGATACATCTGGTGTGCCGGGCGCGTTCTTTGGCGGCGTGATCGGTTGCATCATGGGCGGTGACAATATCATCGATGGCGTGTCGGTGAATGCGTCTGGTGGCTTTAGCGTTGCTGGGGCAACAGGCGATAATGGCGGCGCGCACCTTGTGCCCGTTGGCGGCTACGTTGGTGCTGTTGCGGGTGGCGGCGTCATCTTCCGCAATTCTTCGAGTGGCGATGGCGCCCTTAACGCCTGGCATAGCGCCGGCACTTCTCTCTATGACAACCCGTATGTTGGCCGCGTAATCGATGGCTATGCGTTCAGCGAGCTTGCCGCTGGTAAGAGTCTCGACAACACTGATCGCAACTACAAGGTAAACAATCTTGATGTCTCGGATACGAACTGCATCGTGACGGGTGAAACGCAGGGCCGCTATAGGGGAGATGGCACCAATAATAACCTCGCCATAACCACAACCGTCAATGACTCGCAGGGACTGCTCGTACTTTCGGCCATCATCAGCAGCGGCGCGGCCGGTGGTTCGGCGAATACGACAGCTCCAGACCAAGTGCATGCGTCCAGCTATGGAACCTACGCTGGCTCGAGGGCGTATTTGGGTGGAAATGTGCCGCCGAACAAAAAGGGATACAAGTTCGGCAATCAGAATTACGGCAAAGTGCGCAACGCGAGCTATGCGTACGTTGGAAAGCCGTTGAGTGCTGCTGAAGACTTTGCTAATGCGATAAGCGATGACATGAAAAGCCCCGGTATCCAGTCAGAGGATAACGCGCTCGAATACGCAGGCGATGGCTCGGGCGTTAACTCCCCCTACCTAGTAAAGAAATACGCAACGTGGCAGACGGGCTACATCTGCACCGCGCAGGTCTCGGGAATGGATTTGCAGTTCGTGAACACGGACAAGGACATTGATTATGACATGACGCCTTACGGTACGGGTTACACGGGTCTCTCGGGACGTTACTACTCAAACGCGTGTGCATCCGCCAATGGCGCCGACCGAGATCGCATCGTGCCGCTTGTCGCGTGCATCAACGGCAACGGCGCAACTATCAAAGTGGGCAGTAATGGAAGCGATGGCAGCGATAAGAATCCGTATGACATCACGGAGTACACCGACGACAATTACAAACTCACCGGAGTGGGTGCTCTCTTTGGCACCGTAACGTACACCTCGACCAACGTGTCGGAGAGCATCGGCACTCCGGCAGCAGACGGCACTGACGCTACGGGCAACGGCGGCTATGCCGTCCAGAACCTAAAGTTCGACGACTGCAACATTTCCTTTAGATATGTAACGTACAGCCCGGCTGCAACAGGCGAGAATAAGAATCTCCCGTCGCTTACGACGCCGGATTTTGCTGGGCAGATTGGTGTCGGCCTGCTCGCGGGCACCACGGCAAACGCGAACTCGCTCGAGGGTTACGGAAAATACGGCACGGTCGAGATGACGAAATGCGGCGTGAACGGGCCCACCAATGTCGGCGGCCTAATTGGTGCGTCGGGCTATGGAGCTCGCAGCACTGACAAGAGCGATATCACCTGGATGGTCAATCGAACGGGCGGACAGCCGTCCCCGGTTAAACTCTACGATTGTTCGTATGACGGAATGACTGTCAATGGCGGGCAAAACACCGGCGGCTTCGTTGGCAAACTCAATGAGGGCTCGCAGGGTGGTGTTTGGACGACGAGCGATAAGGATATTGCAAGAGATTCTACGATTGAGTCGATGTCAACCGATCCAAGGGCGGGCGGCGTAATTGGTGTTAGCGGTGGCGCGGTGTATGTGAATGCGGATCCGACCACCACAGATTCGATTGCCGGTGGGAAGGCAACCATTAAGAACGTCTCGGTAAAGGTACCCTCGAATGCTGGCAAAACGAGTGGGGTTGGTGGCTTCATCGGTGAGGCAAAGGGCAACGTATGTGCCTACAAGCTTGTTGTGACGAGCGATACGACGATAAAGCCGGTGCTTGGTGCGGCAAACGCGGACCCTCTTAAGAACGTTGGCGGCATCGTGGGCTATGTAACAGGCGGTAATGAGTTCAAGTTCGACTCTTGCGAAGTGAGCAACATCGACATTGAGTCCCGAGAAGTGTCCGGAGGAATCTCCGGCAGCATATCCAATTCGCCTTCAGTGGTCTGCAACAACGTTGTGATTAGCGGCAATACTTTTAGTAGTTCATATGCTGGCGGCATCAACGGCTCTCTGGGCGGTGCGCCGACGTTCAGCATCACAAACACGGTGATCATGAACAACGTGTTTATAAACCGCAGGAATGCATGGGAGAGTTCACAAGGCAGCAACAACAAAAGCCGTTCTGGCGGGCTTGGTGGCGACGGAAGGGGCGTCTTCAATCTTGCAAACGTTCTCTTCGATAGCAATGACTTCCAAGGCAAAAACGGCCAAGGCGTTTTCTTTGGCGATGCTAAGAGCGGTCTTAAAATATATGCGGCGGGTATTGATATTAAGCCGGGCAACGAGAAGGCTCGGGATGACCTTCCGCCGCTGCTATTCGATACGTCTGCGGACCAAAGCACGGTTAAACAAATCAATATGGTTTCCTACGTTGCGTTTGGTGACTACAAAGACGCGCTTGCCGCGCCCGACAAAAATGTCACGCTTTACAGTGACGACGATGCCTCCGGCAATGAGACGGTTGCCGCGTCTCCCTATGTCACTACGAGTCCTACAAGCAAAATAGCGGTACGCGTGTCCGAATTCGACACCACTGACCGCTACCTCTTTGGCGACGGCGCGAATGTGGGACTGGTTGAGACTATCAAGAGCGAGGCTAAGGCCGGCAAGAGCGAGTCCGGCAGCTATGCCTATACCAACATCGGTGGCAGCAACGACTCTGGTGAATACCAGAACGATGCGAGCGGCTTTGATGAGAGATCATGCATTGGATCATTCAACGGTAACAATGAAAGCAAGAAGGTAGATAAAGACAAGAACTTCGACGTCCTCGTCCTCTCCGGCGGTGACACCACGACGGTGGAGAGCTATCTCAATATTGTGACGAACGGTGGCTATTCGGATGCGAAGCGCCTAAACAGCACAGCGGCGAAGCACGTGACCGCAAATCTGGAGACGTTTGTGCTCGACGAGAATGGGCACTTCGTGAGGGATAAGGACTCCATTCCTACAGTTTCAATTGAAAATCAGGGCTCCTCAAAGATGAAATTCCGCACGAGCGGATCCACGTGGGACAACGAGAAGGGCCGCTTTACCCTGTTGACCGTTACCTTTACCGAGGCTGGACAGAGCTATAAAGTGCAGGTTCCAATCATCGTCAAGCGCATGCTCGAGGTTGACTTTACGGCCACCTTTGTTGAGGGGTCTAACTTCAAATCGAGCAACTATACCGGGCGTGGTGCCAACGCGCACGTGCTGATCGGTAGCGGCGAAACCATGACGGGGTATCTCACTTGGACCTACGGCCAAGCGTACGGCAAGACGACCAACTACGGTTGGAATACCTACCTTGCGAGCGGCGGTTCCATGAGGCCGCTGCAGAAGAAAATCAAGTTCTTGGGCGATGGCGCCAAGGGGACAATGCCGGCTGGTACCCAGCTTACGCTGGTGGACACGGCAAATAACAACAAGGAATATCACTATACGGTCGGTGCGGGTGGAACAGATTCGGTGAGTTTGTCCGATTTTGCAGATGCCGGTAATAAGAAATACATTGAGCCTTGGTTGAGCGAGGAAGTCGGTGTAACGGCGAGCCAAGATAACATCAACGGTTCATGGGTCGAGACGACCGTTGACGACGCCACCGCTAAGATTGGCGACAAATACTATCGCCCCAAAACAGCCGCCGACGTTAATGCTAAGAAGACGCTGTATAAGTTGAGTGTTCCCAACGAGAGCCCGGTGACTGAGAACTTCTATCTGGTAGTTCGAACTCCGAGTAACTCTGCCAGCGTAAACGGCTACACCGCCACGGAGATTGGAAACACGAGCGTCAACACTCGCATTAACTACACGTTGCGAACGGGCGACAATGGGCTGGACGAAGACGATCACCATAACACCGCTTCGACGTACAGCGTGGCGTCGAACTATACGCATAGCTTGGAGGATCAGGAGTCCGGCACTAAGCAGATGACGATGATCGACACGACCTATCCGCTCAATATGAAAGTGAGAGACACCATCAAATTTGGCGATCAGGAGTACACGGATTCCGATACGGTTTACTACCAGCTGGATTCCTCGCTGGTGAACTATGAAAAGGGCAATGCCGCGGGCGCGCATGGCTACCCGACTGGAACCCAGGGCACGTATTCGTTCTACGTGCAGGTAGGGAATACCTACTACAAGTGGAATCGCGCTAATGGATGGAAGCCCGCCGATGCAGAGGAGCCGGCGGTTGAGGCCAAGTCTTGGTCTTCAAAGACCGGCAGCGACATGTCGCTTGTGCTTGCCGATGGCAGCGGCGCCATCGACCTCTCTGGCATTCGCGAGGCTGCCAAGAGCCATGGCTACCACGAGTTCACCATCACTATGAAGGCGAATCTCACCATGACGGAGCCCGCGTGCCAGGCCGGTATTGTCGCTTCGCAGGATAGTGGCAAAGACAAGTACACCAAGCCCAACTACCGCGCGTACCTTTCAACGCATGCCGACACGCTCAGCACCAGTAGCAACTCGGCATACACCGATGGTCGCGCTGGATACTATCGCATGGATGTGGGCTCATCGACTATTGCGCTCGAGGCTTCAAAGAAGTCGCAGTTGGGCATCAACATCGATGACCTCAAGTCCGCCGACGGCGAGATCGCTCTGGTGGGGACATACGACTTATCCAAGCTCGCGGGTGCCGAGGCCATGATCTCCAATGCCGACACGGTGACGTACACGCTGAGCTTGCAGCAACGCCAGGACACGGGCAAGTATGCTGAGGTGAGCGATATCTCGAAATATATTACGGTGCTCGGTAGCGACAAGCTGGGCGCGGGTTCTTTGAGCGGTAACAGCTACGTTTTTACCGACAACAAGACTGGCGGTAAGTTCGCCACGCTCGACGACAACAGCCTTGCCTTTGCGCATGCCTTCCGCGTTAAGGTGAACACCGATGTTGAGGGTAAGAGCCAAACTGAGGGTAAAAGCCAAAAAACCTATGCCAACTACCGTTTGGTGCTTACGGCCAATATGACCGGCGGCGGTGTCAACGACACGCCGGTCAACGTCAGCAACCTCGCCGACTATGCGCACTCTGACTGTGTGACGTACACGCTGGCACGCATCAACACGGAGGGCATTCAGCACGGCTCCGGGACCAACTGACCTCGAGAAAGCGGGGCGGCAACCATCCAGTTGCCGCTCTCTTTATTGCTTTCCACTTAACTTTCCAACTTTCCACTTAACTTACCACCTAAGGTGGAAAGCTGGAAAGTTAAGTGGAAAGCTGACATGTTAGATGCGGGCTGACGAGGGGTTAATAATTGCACAAACCATACCAGCCAAACAAAAAGATACCAATCTGGTTGGTAAAACACCGTCAATGAGCCGCGAGCCAACTAGCTGCGTAAATAAAACCTAAAGAACTGTTACAAATTAATGGCAAATGTCCAGATGCCACCGTTGCAATTTTCAATTAACTGCTACGCGCAAACAGCAAAATGCTACTATCTAACATGCACGTAAGAAAACAGGTAAACGTTTAGGGCTAAGAAGTGGCAGGTATGTCAGAAGCAACAAGGACTCGCACGCATGCGCCCGAGGTTAGGCAGCGCGCCGTCGAGATCCTCCAAGAGGGGGTCGGTCATCGCGCCCTCGCCGCGGAGCTTGGCATTCCCCAGGCCACGGCTCGTCAGTGGGCCCGCGCGTATGCCGTAGGCGGTGCCGACGCCGTTCTCAACGCCGGTTCGCATCATCACACCTATTCGTACGAAGTTAAGCTCGCCGTGGTCAAGGACCGCTTGGAAAACGGCTTAACGGTTCGCGAGGCCATGATCAAGCACAAGATTCCCAGCGAGTCTTCGGTCAAGGCTTGGTGCCGCCAGTATCGCGAGAGCGGTGAGTCCGCGCTGGTTGATAAGCCGCGCGGTCGCAAGCCGCGCGTTAAAAAGGCGGAATAGCGAACGGGATGGTGCGCCCACAGGGGCGCATTTTTCTTGCCGCCCCTCTGCTCCAATGCGGGCGTGCCCTTACCCCGTACGCCTAAAACTCCCCAGTTGACCGAAAACCCGCCGCCGCTACTCCTCAACTGAGCTATAACGTTAAACAATTGCAGCGTTTTTGCATGGGGGAGTGATGGTATGACGCTACTGTATTTCCTTACCCTGTTTCCGCTGGTACCGGCGCTGGGCATGCTGCTCGCGCGCGGTGACCGCGCCCGCGATGCGGTAGGGCTTGTAGGCTCTGGCATCATTATGGCGGTGACGGTTGTAGTCGCCGTCATGTTTTTTGGCACGGGTCCGCAGAGCTTTGAGGTTGCCCCCGGCACCTCGCATGTGCTCTCGATCATCAGTTCCGTTATCGACGTCATCCTGTGCGCTGTCATCCTGTACAACGCGTACAAATATAGGAACGCGCTCACCACGGTGCTCGGCATAGTCCAGCTGGTGGGCTCGCTCGCCTTTGCAGCCATGACGCTGCCCGCGGCCGAAGCCGTCACGGCAACGCCACTCTACCTGGACTACATGAGCGTGATCATGGTCCTCGCCGTCGGCATCGTTGGCAGTCTAATCTGCTTGTATGCCCTGGGCTACATGAAGGACTTCCAGGCACACGACGAGCACGAGGCAGCGCTGCGCGGGCAGGCGGCGCCCGACCGACGCCCGCAGTTCCTGGCGCTTATGTTCCTGTTCCTCTCGGCCATGTTCGTCATCGTGACAAGCGACAACCTTGAGTGGCTGTTCTGTGGCTGGGAAATCACCACCGTGAGCTCGTTCCTCATGATTGGCTACACGCGCACGCCCGAGGCCATAAAAAACGCTTTCACCCAGATCATCCTCAACATGCTGGGCGGCATCGCGTTTTTGGCCGGACTCATGTACCTGCACGTTAACGGCATGCCGCTGACCATCTCGGGCATGATCGAGCTTTCCAGCGCCGGAACCGCGCAATCCGCGCTGCTGGTGATGCCGGTCCTGTTGCTGTCGCTTGCCGCGCTCACCAAGGCCGCACAGATGCCGTTCCACACTTGGCTATTGGGTGCCATGGTTGCCCCCACGCCCACGAGTGCCCTGCTGCACTCGTCAACCATGGTCAAAGCCGGCGTGTTCCTGATGGTCAAGCTCAGCCCGCTCTATGCCATCTATCCCGTGACCGGCTTTATGGTCACGAGCGTGGGTGCCATCACGTTTTTGCTCGCTGCCCTCATGGCCATCTCGCAGAGCAACGCCAAACGCGTCCTCGCGTACTCCACCATTTCCAACTTGGGCCTCATCAGTGCTTGCTTGGGTGTCGGCGCGCCCGAGGCCGTATGGGCCGCCATCTTCCTGATCCTGTTCCACACGGTGGCCAAGTCGCTGCTGTTCCTGTGCGTGGGCACGGCCGAGCATCATATCGGCAGCCGCAATATCGAGGACATGGACGGTATGTTCAGCCGCATGCCGCACCTTACGCGTCTGATGATGCTGGGCATCATGGGCATGTTCGTGGCACCGTTTGGCATGCTCGTGTCCAAGTGGGGCGCCCTGGTGGCGTTCGCGCAGACCGGCAACGTGCTCATGATCATGGTGCTTGCCTTTGGCTCGGCCGCGACGTTCTTCTTCTGGGGCAAGTGGCTTGCCAAGCTTTCGGGCGTCGACCCCACGGCTCAAAACGTTGAGGTCAATGTCCATAAGACCGAATGGATGGCCCTCAACACCATCGCCGCGCTGCTGATTCTTTGCTGCGTGGCGTTCCCGCTCATCTCGAGCGGCCTGGTGTCGCCTTACTTGGCCATGGTGTTTGGCCGCGTGCCGTACGTTATTGGCAAGGACTCCATGTATCTGATGGTGGTTATCGTGGCGTTTATCGCCGTGGTGCTGCTGACTTCATTCCGCGTGAGCAACAAACCGCACGTAAACGTATATCTTTCGGGCGTGGGAACCGACAATTACCGCCATTTCCGCGGCTCGATGGGACACGAGGTGAAGGCCGAAAAACGCAATTGGTACTCGGAGGACGCCCTTGGCGAGAAGCGTATTGGCCCCGCGGGTAGCGTCGTGTGCTGCAGCATTATCTTGTTTGCGCTGCTGTGTTGCGCGTGGATTGGGCCCGAGAGACTTGCCATGAGTGCGCCCTCGGTGCTGCGCGGTAAGTATTTTGAAGGTTCGGGTGTCGTGGGCATATTTATTGGTACCGTGGCGTTTGCCTTGATTGCGCCGCTTGTGGGTGGCCTGATCGACGGCCTTGACCGCAAGCTTTCGGCCCGCATGCAGGGCCGTGTGGGCCCGCGCCTGCTGCAACCGTTCTACGACGTTGCCAAGCTGCTGCGCAAGGCTCCTGCCAGCGTAAACACCATGGACGATACCTATATGGCATGCGCGCTCATCTTTACCGTCGTGGGCGGCGGCATCTTTGTGTCGGGTTCCAACACGCTGCTGTGCGCTTTTATGGTTACGCTCGCCGCGATCTTTGTGGTGCTGGCGTCCGCCTCGACGCAAAGCCCGTTTGCCCAGGTTGGTGCCGATCGTGAGTTGCTGCAGGTCATGAGTTACGAGCCCGCCGTTCTGCTGATGAGCGTGGGCCTCTACCTTGCCACCGACAGCTTTGATTCCATCGCCGTGACGGGGCAGTCGGCGCCCATCATCGTGTACAGCGCGCCCATTTTCCTTGCGCTGCTCGCGGTGCTCACCATCAAGCTGCGTAAGTCGCCGTTTGACCTTTCGTACTCGCATCACGCGCATCAGGAGATTGTCCAGGGCGTCGCCACCGAGATGAGCGGCAGCACGCTGGCCAAGATGACCCTTATGCACTGGTGCGAGACCGTGCTGTTTTTGATGTGGGTGGGCATGTTCTTTGTCTGGGACAACCCGGTGAGCTGGGTGGTCGCCCTGGTCGTGATGGTCGCGACGTATTTTGTCGAGGTACTGATCGACAACACCTTCGCCCGCAGCACCTGGCGCAGCTGCTTTAAGCTCGGCTGGGGCGTGGCGCTGGTGTTTGGCCTGCTCAACCTTATGCCCATCCTCGTCGACGTGTTTATTTAGGAGGCGGCATCCATGGATCATAAAATGTCGCGCTCGCCGTGGGTTATTCATTACGACGGCTCGAGCTGCAACGGATGCGATATCGAGGTGCTGGCCTCGCTCACGCCGCTGTTCGATGCGGAGCGCTTTGGCGTGGTCAACACCGGCAACCCCAAACATGCGGACATCTTTTTGGTGACGGGCTCGGTCAATGCCCAGAACCTGCCCGTCGTGCGCCAGATCTACAACCAGATGCTCGAGCCCAAGTGCGTGGTGGCGTGCGGCATCTGCGCGTGCTCGGGCGGCGTGTTCCGCGATGCCTATAACGTGATCGGCGGCGTGGACCGCGCGATTCCCGTGGACGTGTACGCGCCCGGGTGCGCCATTCGCCCCGAGACGGTGATCGATGCCATCGTGGAGGCGTGCGGCATCTTGGACCAGAAGGAGGCCGTGATGCGCGCCGGCGGCGACCCGCTCACCGTGGGCGGTGCCGCTACCTGGGACGGTGGCGTTGAGCTGGGCGAGGACGGGTTTGTGGCCGCGGCTGAGGCCGGCGACGCGCCCGCCGCTGGCGACGCACCTGCTGGGACGCCCGCCGCGCCCGCCGCTGCGAAGGAGGCCGAGTAATGCAAAAGGCAATCTATACCACCGTCGGGATCGACGAGCTCCTGGCGCATGTGCAGGCGCTCAAGGGCACCGGCGCGCGCTTTGTGCAAATGCACGCCGAGCGCAACGTCGACGACGGCACGTATCGCCTGGTCTATACGTTTATCAACGTTCACGCTGCTCAGGAACATATTGCGCAGGACGGCAGCTATGCGATCGAGAATCTGGTGGTTGAGGGCATCGACCAGTACCAGGAGATTCCGTCCATCAGCTCGTATTACCCCGCGGTGTTCCCGTTTGAAAATGAGGCCCACGACCTGTTTGGTCTTGCCATTACCGATATGCAGATCGACTTTAAGGGCTTTTTCTACCAGGTCTCGACTGCCGAGCCCATGAGCGTTATCACGCCCGAGGTGAAGGCCGCGCGCGAGAAGGCCATGAAGGTCCGCGCGGCTGCCGAGGCCAAGGCGCGCAAGGCCGCTGCCGAGAAGGCCGCCGCGGCTGCGGCTGCTGCAGGGGAGGGCGTTGCGGGCGCCGGCGATGCCGCGGGCGCCGCTGCTCAGCCCGCTGCGGCTGCCGGCTCCGATACTCAGCACGATGGGGCTGCTGCGAAGGCGGCGCTCAAGGCCGCCGAGATGGAGGCAAAGCTCGCCGCCATGGATCCCGAGAAAGCGGCCAAGGTCCGCGCGGCGCTTGCCGCCAAGGCCGCCCGCGGCAAGCAGAAAAAGGAGGCGTAAGGTCCATGGCACATCGCTCCGTTATTCCGTTTGGCCCGCAGCACCCGGTGCTGCCCGAGCCGCTTCATCTGGACCTGGTGATCGATGACGACCGCGTTCTCGAGGCAATTCCGCAGATCGGCTTTGTGCACCGCGGACTCGAGAAGCTCACCGAAAAGCGCGACATGCACCAGTTTGGCTACATCGCCGAGCGCATCTGCGGCATCTGCGCCGTGGGCCATAGCTATGGCTATGCCAGCGCCTGCGAGCGCATGCTCGACATCGAGGTGCCCGGCCGTGTGCAGTATATCCGCACCATTCTGCACGAGCTCTCGCGTATTCACTCGCACCTGCTGTGGCTGGGCCTGCTTGCCGATGCCTTTGGCTTCGAGGCGCTGTTCTATCGTTCGTGGACCCTGCGCGAGCAGATTCTCAAGATCTTCGAGAGCACGTGCGGCGGGCGCGTGATTCTGTCGATTAACGAGATCGGCGGCCTAAAGCACGACATTGAGGACTCCGAGCTGGCGGGCATTGTCCAGACGCTCGATGCCATGCGTCCCGACTACGAGGCCCTGGTGCATACGTTTTTGGACGACGCCAGCTGTGGCGAGCGCCTGCATGGCGTGGGCGTGATCAGCAAGAAGGACGCGCTGGATCTGTCGATGGTCGGCCCGTTCGGGCGCGCCTCGGGCGTGGACTATGACGTGCGCATGTTTGGCGACGGTGCCTATGCGGATCTGGCTGCGTTTGAGCCCATCGTTGCCATCGACGGCGACTGCTATGCCCGCTGCCAGGTGCGTTGCGCCGAGGTCACCCAGGCCATGGACATCATCAAGGAGCTTGTGGGCAAGATTCCACACGACGGTATCGGCGGGCGCACCAAGCTCACGCCGGGCGACGGCGCGCGCGGCGAGGTTGTGATTGAGCAGCCGCGCGGCGAGGCGTATTACTATGTGCGCGGCAACGGCACCAAGAACCTGGACCGTTTCCGCGTGCGCACGCCGACGTCGCAAAATCTGGCGGGTCTGACGCATGCGCTGCAGGGCGTGCTCATTGCCAACGTGCCCATGATTATCCTGACCATCGACCCCTGCATTAGCTGCACGGAAAGGTAGGCGCGGCATGAGCTTGCTGACATTTGCCAAGACGGCCTTGGGTTCTATGGTCAAGCAGCCGGTAACGGTGTGCTATCCGCAGGAGGGGCTGACGGCACCCGAGCGCTTGCGCGGGCATATCGTCAATGACATGGATGTGTGCATCTGCTGCGGCATGTGCGCTCGGCGTTGTCCGGCGGGCGCGCTCGCGGTCGATCGCAAGGGCGGTACCTGGTCGATTGACCCGTACGCCTGCGTGGTGTGCGGCGAGTGCATCGAAAGCTGCCCCAAGCACTGCCTGACTATGGACACCGCCCGTACTCCGGTTGCGGCGGATAAGACTCCCACGGTAGAAACCAAGCCGGAATAACGCGAAGACGGGCCGGTGGGGCAAAAATGCCCCACCGGCCCCGCGCGTGAACGCGCGGCTGAACCGCCGAGAACAAAACTATGCCGGATTACGGGGCCAGATAGCGAACCTTCGACCATACAGAAAATCGCAAAAACAAAACCGCAGGTAGACGAGCTGTCATCTTGCAGAAAACGCGGGTATGGATGGGGATTCTGAGTTTGGCCCCGTAATCCGGCATAGTTTTGAAATGCCGCCATATCCGTAACATCCCTTGATCTCCCATGGACAGAGGGAAACGGATCATTTTGGCCTTGCGAGGGCTGCCACGTGACCCGTCTGCCATGAAATGGGCCCATCTACTACGTTTAAGCCGCTATCCTCAACCATGGCAAGTAATGCGAAATAAAAATCGCAGGTAGAACGCCTGCGATTTTGCATGAAAAGCGGGTATGGTCGGGGGTATCGAGTCAAACGTAGTAGATGGGCCGATTTCGTGGCGAGCGCTGTCAGCCGGTTTCCGCGGGTGGAAGAAAATGGATCATTTTGGTCCCGCGAGGCTTGCGGAGGCACTCGTGCAGGGCCGCCCGAACAAAACTATGCCGGTTTACTACGATGAATTCGACATTCCCGACCATGACTGCATTTTTCTAAATATTGCAAGCGTTCTACCTGCGGTTTTGTAAGCGCGCAATTTGCCGTGGTCGAAGGTGGGCGATTCATCGTAGTAAACCGACATAGTTTTGAAATGGCATTAACTCGGTAGCAGCCATTTTGCTATGCCGGGGCGGTTGGCCGTTGGGTAATTACCCTCGCAGGTAGGCGATGGCGATCTGCGTGCGGTTGCGCAGGCCCATTTTGGCTAGGATCGAGCTAATGTGGTTGCGCACGGTGCCTTCGCCCATATAGGCGGTGGCAGCGATCGCCTTGTTATCGAGGCCGCGGGCGATGAGCTCGGCGACTTCGAACTCGCGGTCGGTCAGGCTGGCAAAGGCTGCGGGCCGGCGGGGCGTGCCCGTCTTGTCGCCCATCCCGTCAAAGTCAACATCTTCGATCGCCTTGCCCTCGAGCACGCGTTTGCCATCCATGACCTGTGCCAACGCTGGCGGAATGGCGGCGACATCGGTCTTGATCAGGTAACCGCGGGCGCCCAGCTTGAGCGCCGATACAATGTACTCGTCATCCGAGAATGTCGTCAGAAACACCACGCGTGCCGCGGGGTCGTGCTCAAGGATTTCGCGCGCCGCCGAAAGCCCGTCGCGCCCCGGCATCTGAATGTCGAGCAGCGCGATATCGGGCGCGTGCTCGGCGTAGAGTGCCACCGCGTCGTTGCCGTCGGCTCCGGTGCCCACCACTTCGATCTGCGGCTGGGCGCCCAGGATAATCTTGAGCGAATCGACTACCAAGCGGTCGTCGTCGACAACTATGAGCCTCATCGGGCGTCATCTCCTTGCTGTTTGGGGACGGTGGCAAACACGCGCCAGCCGGGGGCGCCGGCGCGCAGGCCGGCGGTGAAGGTTCCGCCAAGCGCCTCGACGCGCTCGCGCATGGAGACGAGTCCCATGCCTTCTGCGACGTTGCTGCTGCTCGCCGGGGTCGCGTCTGCGCCATCATCGGTAACGATGAGCTGGTAAAACGACGGATGCTCCATGCACCGCACGGTAATGGTTTTGGCATGGGCGTGGCGCATGGTGTTGGAGAGCGCCTCGCGCAGGACCGCCGCAAAGCAGTTCGCGACGTTTGCGGGCGCATGTTCGGTCATAACTTCAAGCTCAATCTGGGGGCCGCCGTCCGAGCGCGCGCCTTCAACAATGCGTTCGAGCTGCACGGAAAGGTCGACGGCGTTGTCGTTGAGCGCGTGGACGCTGGCGCGCACAAGTTGGAGCGCCTCGTCAACGGTGTGCTTGACGTCGGCGAAATCGCCGGCGACGCCGGGCTCGTCGGCGTGGACTACGCGCAAGGCTTCGGCTTGCAGTGAGGCGCGCGTGAGCTGGTGGCCCACGTTATCGTGGATTTCGCGCGCGATGCGGGCGCGTTCGGCGAGTGTCGCGAGCTCGACTTCGTAGTCCTGGCGGTCGGCAAGGTCGCGGTTGCGCGCTTCGAGCGCGAGGGCTCGTTCCTGCAGTTCGTCGCGGATGCGGCGCATACGCTGCTGCTCGCGCTCCAGCTGGGCGGTACGTAGCGATAGCAAGGTGGCGGCAACCGAAAGGATGGCGGTCAGCAGGAGCGTTCGGGCGGTGAGCGCGTCGGTGCGAAGGTCCGCGACGAGCGCAAAGGCAAAGACAGCGCCGACACCCAGCGCGATCCAGGCGTGCTCACGGCGCACGCGTCGCGCGATGTCATAGAGGGCGAGAGGTGCGAACGGCACAAGCGGCGGCACGAAGACAGCCGCGATGACGTAGGCGTAGCTGCCGGCCTCGCTGGCGCGACGGGCGCGTTCTCCCTGCGCGACCTCGGCCAGCGCGGCGATGACAACGCCAAGGCAAAACGCCGCGACCAGGCGAGCATCCACAGCAAGGCCCGTGGCGGCTGCGATGCAGCACGCCAGCACGATCGATTTGTCGAATAGCCTGTTCATACGGGTATTGTACGCGATGCCGCGCACGGGGGAGGCGCCACTCAGAGCAAGCGTGACATTCCTCCCACGCGGCGGGGCGGTCGCGTCAGCAGGCCGCACGACCAAGACCTCCGCACTCGTGACAAAGCTCACTGGTGCGCGCCGTCAGCTCCTGCGATGATGCAATCGTACCGGGCCGCAAGCAACAGAAGGGCCGCCTCATGACAGACATCGTCCACGTCGAAAACCTCGTTAAGCGCTACGACGACCTTATTGCGCTCGACCACTTTAACCTGAGTATCGCCCCCGGCGAGATCTTTGGCCTGCTGGGCCCCAACGGCTCGGGCAAGACCACGTCCATCAACTGCATCCTGCAGCTGCTCGCCTACGACAAGGGCACCATCGAGCTGTTCGGCGAGCGCATGACGCCCGCCCGCTACGACCTCAAGCGCCGCATCGGTGTGGTGCCGCAGCAGGTGGCGGTGTTCGACGAGCTCACCGTGCGCGAGAACATCGACTATTTCTGCAGTCTCTACGTCAACGACCGCAAGCGCCGCCGCGCGCTGGTGGACGAGGCGATCGACTTTGTCGGCCTGGGCGACTTTACCAAGTTCCGCCCCGGCAAGCTCTCGGGCGGCCTGGCGCGTCGTCTCAACATTGCCTGCGGCATCGCGCACAAGCCCGAGCTCATCTTTTTTGACGAACCCACGGTGGCGGTCGACCCGCAAAGCCGCAACGCCATCCTGGAGGGCATCTGCCGCCTGCGCGACGAGGGCGCCACGGTGGTGTATACCAGCCATTACATGGAGGAAGTCGAGCAGATCTGCAGCCGCATCATGATCATGGACGGTGGGCGCGTGCTGGCGCAGGGCACTAACGACGAGCTCAAGCGCATGATTCAGATGGGCGAGAAGATTGTAATCGAGGTCGGCGAGGTTCCGAGTGCGGCGCTCGGTGCCGTCGCAAGCCTGCCGCACGTTCTGGACCTTTCGGCAACGGCGGGACAGCTCACGTTTTCGTGCGAAGCGAGCCCGCACAACCTGACGGACATTCTCGATGCGCTGCGCTCGCATGACGTGCCACTCGGCCGCATCTATTCCGAACCGCCGACCCTCAACGACGTGTTCCTCGAGATCACCGGCCGCGAGCTGCGCGACTAGGGGGCGGCCATGTTCAATACCATCATCACCACGGTCAAGACGCTGCTGCGCCGGCCGAGCACGTGGGTCTGGGGCGCTCTCTTTCCTATTGCGCTTTCCACGATGTTCATGTTTATGTTTGCGAACCTCAGCTCCGACGGCACGGTCGACCCGGTGCCGGTTGCCGTCGTGGCGGACGAGGCCTGGGATGCCTCGACCTTTAAGGACGTGGCAGCTTCGCTTGCCAAGGCAGGCGACGATCAGCTGCTCGATGTGAGCGAGTACGAAGACTTGGCTGTCGCGCGCAAAGCGCTCAAGGCCGGCGAGGTCGCGGGCGTCTATACGGTCGATGCCGCGGGCACGCCCAAGCTCACGCTGCTTTCGAGCTATGACAACTCGCGCGCCTCGTCGGTGCTCACCGACCGCAGCATTCTGGAGACGGTGGCAAGCTCGTATACGCAAAATGCCGAGCTCATGTCCCAGATTGCCCAGGACAACCCGGCGGCGCTCGCCGACCCGGAGGCGGTTGCGCGCGCCCTGTCGCTCGAGGGTGGCACCCGCCGCGTAAGCCTGACACGCACCACGCCCGATGGCACGGTTATCTACTACTACGCGCTCTTTGGCCTGGTCGCGATGATGTCTGCCGAGTTTGCCGCCTTGAGTGTCGTCGATTTGCAACCCAATCTGTCTGGCCTTGGCGCACGTCGCTGCGTGGGCGGCCTTTCCAAGACGGCGTCGCTGGCCGGTATCTTTGTGGGCTCGTGGCTGGTCTCCTTTGTTTCGATGGCAATTGCGATCGGCTACGTGCGCCTGGTCGTGGGCGTCGACTTTGGCGGGCGCGAGGGGCTGTGTTTGGTGGGCGGCGCCGCTTCCGCGCTTGCCGCCACGGGCTTGGGGCTCTTTGTGGGCACGCTTCCCGTTAAGGGCGGCAAGGCGTCCAAGTCGGGCATCCTCACGGGCTTTGCCACCACGTGCGCCCTGTTCGCCGGCCTCTACGGCGAGCCGGCGATGGCGCTTGCCGACGACGTCGCCCGCGCTTGTCCGGTCGAGTGCTGGCTCAACCCCGTCAAGCTCATCTGCGACATGTTCAATCGCCTGTATTTCTTTGAGGACCTGGGGCCCTTCGCTGTTCGCGCCGGCGCGCTCGTCCTGATGGCCCTGGTTTTTGTCGCCGCCGCTACGCTGATCTTTGGAAGGAGCCGCTATGAGCACCTTTAAGACCGCGCTTCGCATGGCGCTGGCGCACCCGTTCTACCTGCTCATCTATACGGTGTTCATCTCGCTCATGGGCGTATTCATCGCGGCTTCGGTGAGCTGGAACTCGTCGCAGCTCACCGAGTACAAGCCCTATGACGCCAACGTGATCGTGGTCGACCGCGACGACAGCGATCTTTCGCGGGCGCTTACCAAGCACCTGGGCTCACGTTTTGACCTGGTCACGGGCGTCGGCGATGACACGTACGACCTTGCGGACGCGCTCGCCAAGAGCAACAGCGCCAAGGGCAGCGCCGACTGCGTGTTCTTTATCCCGGAGGGGTTTGAGGACGACCTGGTCGCGGCCGCCCGCGCGGGGGAGGCCCTGCCCAAGCTCGACGTAACCTACGGTTCCGGCACCATGGCGGCGGCGCTTTCGTCCGCCGAGGCCTCGCGCTGGATCTCGCTCGCGGGCGCTGCGGCGGCGCTTGAACCCGCTGCCTCCAACGGTGACGTCGCAAGGGCCGCCGAGCACGCGGCCGCAAAGCGCGCGGAGGTCCAGATCGAGCAGGTCAAGGTCGACTCGACTGCTGCTACCACGCTCGAGTCGTACTTCAACTTTGGCGCGTACGCGATCATCTCGTCGGTCATCGTGTCGGTGGGACTGGTGTTCTCGGGCATGAACGAGCCCGAGCGCGTGCGCCGCATGGATGCCAGCCCGGTCTCTGAGCGCCAGCGTTCGCTCGCTGTGTTCGCGGCCGCCGCCGTGCTCACCGTCTGCATCTGGCTCGTGTCGAGCATGATGGGCGTCGTGGGCTTTGCCAGCGCGGTTGCCGAGGTCGGCGTGGGTCGCGTGTGCCTGGCGCTGGCGGCAACGTTTGCCCTGGCGTGCACGCCGCTGGCCGTTGGCTTTACGCTGTCGAGCCTGGGCGCTCGCGAGGAGTTGCTCAACGGTGTGGGCAACTTGCTCGGCTTGCTCATGACGTTTTTGGGCGGCGCCTGGATGCCATTGTCGCTCATGGGCTCGGCCGTGCAGACGGCGGCGCACTTTGTGCCGACGTATTGGGTGAACGATGCGATCGGCAAGGCGCTTGCCTCGGACCTGACGTCTGCTGTGTTGGGCGACATCGCCTGCGACCTGGGCGTCACGGTGCTCTTTGCCGCGGCCATCGCCGCCGTAGGCCTGGCTCTCGCACACGCCAAATCCCGCGCCTAGCCACCTAGCCATTGGGGACAGTCTTTGCCGATTCGCCGGCAGGGCTGGCAGGGACTGTCCCAATATGTCGGCACTTGGGGACGCTCCTTTCCTGCCGGCACTCATTGGGGACAGACTTAAATGAGCGATTTCACTCATTTAAGTCTGTCCCCAATGAGTAGGTTGGAAAAAAGCCGCGCACGTCGCTTAAAAATAGTTCGCCCGGGTTTACTATTAGCCTAGAAAGTAGCAGGTGGCTAACAACGGGGGATAAGATGGCGGCAAAGCGAGCCTACGTCCAGGTCAGCGGGCTTAAGAAACACTACGGCGACGGCGATGCACGCCTGACGGTGCTCGATGGCATCGATACGTCCATCAATCGCGGCGAGATCTGCGTCATGCTGGGGCCCTCGGGCTCGGGCAAGTCGACCTTTCTCAACCTGATCGGCGGCCTGGAGGATGCCGACGGCGGCTCCATCATGGTGGACGGCTGCGATCTCACGGCGCTCAAGCCCGCCGATCTGGGCGAGTACCGACGCCGCGAGCTGGGCTTTGTCTTCCAGTTCTACAACCTGGTGCCCGACCTTACCATCAAGGAAAACATCGAGGTCACGGCGCACCTGTCCAAAAAACCGCTCGACGTCGACGGTCTGCTGCGTTCGCTGGGCCTCTACGAGCACCGCAACAAGTTTCCGCGCCAGGTCTCGGGCGGCCAGCAGCAGCGCTGCGCCATCGGCCGTGCGCTCGTCAAAAATCCGGGCCTGCTGCTGTGCGACGAGCCCACGGGCGCGCTTGACTACAAGACATCCAAGGAAATCCTGCAGCTCATGGAGGACGTCAACCGCACCTACGGCTGCACCATCATCATCGTCACCCACAACGCCGCCATCGCGCGCATGGCCAATCGCGTGCTGCGCCTGCGCGACGGGCGCATCGTCGAGGACGAGCTCAGCGAGTCGCCCGTCGCGGCCGCCGAGCTCGATTGGTAGGCGGCGCCATGACACCTCTCGCAAAACGACTCCCGCGCGAGCTGCGCCGCAATATCGGCAAGTACCTGGGCATCTTTTTGCTTATGTGCGGAAGCATCGCCCTCACGTCGGGCTTTTTGCTCGCGGCGCATTCCATCGGCTGCCTCATTGACGACATGCGCGATGCGTACACGATCGAGGACGGCCGCGTGACTACCTCCTTCGAGGCCACCAAAGATCAGCTCACGGCTGCCGAAGACGCGGCTGAGGACGTCGGCGGCGTTACGTTCTACAAGAACTTCTCTATCGACGCCATCATCAAAAAGGCGGCTGGCGACGACGGCACCAAGCGCACCCTGCGCACCTACGCGCATCGCACCAAGGTTGACATTGCGTCCTACTGCGAAGGCAGGCAGCCCAAGACGGACGATGAGGTGGCAATCGACCGTGTCTTCGCCACCAACAACGACCTCGCCGTGGGCGATAAGGTCGAGCTTGAGGGCCGCACCTACACCATCTGCGGCATCATGACCCAGCCCGATAGCCAGGCGCTGTTCCTCGACAATTCGGACTTTACGGTGAACACCATCACGTACGGCGTGGCCGAGGTCACCGACGCCGGCTTTGCCGCGCTTGAGGACGCCGGCGGCGCGCCTGCCTACACCTACTCCTTTACCTTTACCGATCGCGATCTCCCCACCGCGGATCGCATCGATGCGGAGCGGGATATGGTCGAGGCGCTGACCGATGCCGATGCGCGCGTGGACGATCTGATCGATGCCGATTCCAATCAGGGCATTGGCTATGCGCGCGACGACGTGGACGGCGACTCCATGATGTGGATGACGTTGCTCGACATCATCATCGTGATCATGGCGTTTGTCTTTGTGGTGCTCACCGACGCCACCATCGAGGAGGAGAGCGCCATTATCGGCACGCTGCTCGCCAGCGGCTATCGCCGTCGCGAAATCGTGCTGCACTACCTAGCGCTTCCCGCCATCGTAGGCGTGGCCGCGGCGCTACTGGGCACCGCTCTCGGCGTTGCGTTCTTTACCGAGCCCATGCGCGGTCTCTACTACGGCTCGTACAGCCTGCCGCCCTTCCAGGTGTACTGGAGCTGGGAGATCTTTGTGAAGTGCGCCGTGGTTCCCGCCGCCGCGCTCATTCTCATCACGCTGGTGGGCCTGCTTCGCAAGATGGGCAAGACGCCGTTGCAGTTCCTTCGTCACGAGGCGAGCGGCAAATCGGGCACCAAGCGCGGCCTGCAGCTGCCGGAGCGCATGGGCTTTGTCTCGCGCTTCCGCCTGCGCGTCTTCCTGCGCAACCTGGGCAACTTCGCCACGCTCTTCGTGGGCATTGCATTCGCCTCGCTGCTGCTGCTCTTTGGCCTGGCGATTTTGCCCACGATGACGCACTACGCGGACAACCTCGAGACGAGCCTGGTCGCCGAGCATCAGTACACACTCAAGGCGCCGCTGGAGCTCGAGGGCACTGCCGAGGAGCGCGAGCAGTGGTCGGCGCTCGAGCGCTTGCAGTCGATTGACGGCGCGCTGCTCTCCGCCGCCCAGGATGCCGATGACGAGCTTGACGACGCGGCCGATGCGGCGCAGACGGCAGCCGATGCCGCGACCGCATCTCCGTCTGCCGAGAGCCTGACTGCAGCGCAGGATGCGCTTGCTAAGGTCAAGGACAAGAAGGATGCGCTCTACGCACGCCTCGACGATCTTGCCGATGCCCTCGGCTGCGACCGCGATGAGGCCATCGACCTGATCGACAAGGCCTCTAAGATCGACACCGACAACGACGACATTCACCCGATCAACACGACCGACAACGGCGCGGGCGCAATCGCGCAGGCCGAGAAATATGCCGTTTACCAGCTGCAATACGACCGCGGCGATGGTAATGGCGAGGAGACGATTTCCGTCTACGGCATCTCGCCCGATTCGCGCTACTGGAAGGGCCTCAACATCGGCGACGGACACGTCGTCTTTGGCGGCGGCCTGCTCGACAAGTTTGGCTGGAGCGAGGGCCAGAAGGTCGAGCTTCGCGACAAGTACGAGGCTCGGGATTATTCTCTTGAGTACGCGGGTAAGGACTGCATCTGGGGTTCAAAGTCGGACATGAATATCTATATGAGCATCGATGACTTTAACGAGCTGTTCGGCAACGACGCCGCCTACTTTAACGGCTATGTGAGCGACGAGAAGCTCGACCTCGATGCTCGTTACTTTGCCGGTGACACCACGCCCGACGACATGCGCGCCGTGGGTGACCAGTTCATCGGCATGATGAGCAAAATGATCGGCATGATGGTCGGGCTCGCGGTGTTTATCTTCCTGCTGTTTATGTACCTGCTGACCAAGGCGGTGATCGACCACAGCGCCCGTTCGATCAGCTACATGAAAGTCTTTGGCTATCGCGATAGCGAGATCTCGCATCTGTACATCCGCTCGATCACGCTGTGCGTGGCGGCGTCGCTTGTGCTGAGCCTGCCGGTCATTATTGGCTCGCTCACGGCCATCTTCCGCTCGATGCTGCTCGCCTACAACGGCAATATCGAGATCTACGTGCCCGCTTGGTCCATGGCTGCATGCATCGGCATCGGCTTTGCGACCTACCTGGTCGTGGCGCTGCTGCACACGCGCTCTATCAAACGTGTGAGCCTGGCCGAGGCCCTAAAAGTGCAGGAGTAGCCCCATATTAGTCATGGGGGACGTGCTTGACTTCAACCCCACTTCACCGGGTACCATCCTCTTATGTCTGTAACGCCATATAGACCGAGGGGATATATCTATGACCGCAACTGCACCCGCAGCACCCGCTAAGGTGTACTTCACCAACCTGCGCACGCATGCTCGCGAGAGCCAGCTCGACAAGCTCAAGCGCCTCATTCGCCGCGCCGGTATCGAGCAGATCGACTTTGAGAACAAGTTTGTCGCCATCAAGATTCACTTTGGCGAGCTGGGCAACCTGAGCTTTTTGCGCCCCAACTACGCCCGCGCCGTCGCGGACGTGGTGAAGGAGCTGGGCGGCAAGCCCTTCCTCACTGACTGCAATACGCTCTATGTCGGTAGCCGCAAAAACGCGCTCGAGCACATCGACACCGCCTACCAGAACGGCTTTACCCCGTACGCCACAGGCTGCCAGATCATCATCGCCGACGGCCTCAAGGGTACCGACGAGGCGCTCGTCCCGGTCGAGGGCGGTGAGTATGTGCGCGAGGCAAAGATCGGTCAGGCGCTCATGGATGCCGACATTGTGATCAGCCTTACGCACTTTAAGGGCCATGAGCAGGCGGGCTTTGGCGGCGCCATGAAGAACCTGGGCATGGGCGGCGGCAGCCGTGCCGGCAAGATGGAGCAGCATGCCGCCGGCAAGCCGAGCGTCGATACTACCAACTGCGTGGGTTGCCGTGCCTGCGAGAAGATTTGCGCGCACAGCGCCATCACGTTTGACGGTACGCGTGAGCGCGAGCTTGCCAACGGCAGCACCCGCACGGTTCACGTGGCTGCCATCGACCACGATCGCTGCGTGGGCTGCGGACGCTGCATTGCGGCGTGCAACCAGGACTGCATCAAGCCCGACTATGATGCCGCGGCCGACGTACTCAACTACAAGATCGCCGAGTATACGAAGGCCATTGTCCAGGATCGCCCCAGCTTCCATATTTCGCTCGCAATGGACATCAGCCCCAACTGCGACTGCCATCCCGAGAATGACGCGCCTATCGTCAACGATATCGGCATGTTCGCGAGCTTCGACCCGGTCGCCATCGATCAGGCCTGCGCCGACGCTGTCCTGGCGTCCGAGCCGCTGCCTAACACCGAGCTTACCGACAGCGCGGCCAAGATGGAGCATAACCACGAGCATTTGGAGGGCGAGCAGGCGCGCGACCCCTTCTGCATCACGCATCCCGACACCGACTGGCGCGCGTGCATCGCGCATGCCGAGAAGATCGGCCTGGGCACGAGCAAGTACGAGCTCATCGAGGTCAAATAGCGCCTAGCTATTGGACAAAACAAGCGCCTTTGTGGCGCAAGTCGAGCAAAAGCCGCCCGTGAGCACAGCGCCCACGGGCGGCTTTTCGGAAGTATGCGGCAAATTTCGAGACCGCCGAGCACACGACGTTTTTTGGCAACAAAACCCCTGATAAATTGTTGATAAAACTGCGGTCTGGTCGGCAGTTCCAGATTTTGCCGCATACTTCCGAAAATAGGGGGGTTAGATAAATCCCCAGACGCCGCTTTTTCCCTAAAAATTCCTATCGAGGAAGTCGTCGACCGTATTCCAGTAGAGCTCGGGGTCAACTTGCGCGCTCTTGGCGTGGGTGGCGCCGTGGATAGTGAGCTTCTGTTTAACCTTGCTGGCGCACGCGTCGTAGTTTTGGTCGAGCATGTCGTACGGCACAAAGGTGTCCTGGTCGCCGTGGATAAACAGCATGGGAACCGTCGCGTGTTTGAGTTGCTCCACACTGCTCGCCTTATGAAAGTCGTAGCCCGCGCGCACGTTGCACACCAGGTTGGCCACATCGAGCAAAGGAAAACTGGGCAGCCCAAATACATCCTTGAGCTGCAGAGAAAACTCGTCCCAAACACTCGTATAACCACAGTCCTCGATAATGCATTTCACGTTTGCGGGCAGAGATTCCCCCGCGACGTCCATGGCGGTTGCCGCACCCATCGACTCGCCAAAGACCAGGATGCGCGCCTCGGGGTCAGCCTGAACGATTCGCTCGATCCATGCGACGACATCGAGCCGCTCGGGCCAGCCCATGCCGATATAGTCGCCGCCGGAGCGCTCGTGGGCACGGGCGGCAGGCGCGAGCACGTTCATGCCGCGGTCATGGAATCGTTTGGCGTATCGGGCCATACCGATGGGCTCATCGGTGTATCCGTGTAGGCAGATAGCGTAATTGTGCGTGCTCTCTGGGGCGGCAAAATACCAAGCGGCAAGTTCGGTTCCGTCATCTGCGGTGAGGCTGCTGCTCTCGCGGTTCTCTTTAAACCATGCCCGCGCCTCGGTTCCCTCGGCATCCGGCTGCTCACTTTCTTTGTCGTCCTTGCCGTCCTGCATCATCTTCATGGTGTATGGCGCGCGGGGATTCAGCGCGAAGTCAAACAGAAAGTTGCCGGCAAATCCGAGCAGTGCAATGACAACCACCAGTGCAACGATGCCGGCTATCTTGAGCTTTCGATGGGAATGTGCGTTTTGAGCCATGCGGTATTCTCCTATAACATGTTAATACATCAACATTTAAAACAAGCGCATTATGGATGTTCGCCGTTGACGCGTCAACAGGCAAAGAATGGGTAAACAAAGGGTCACGTATGGTGCAAATTTCGCATGTACCCAGACGCTTTGATATAGTGTTGAGAACTCTTTACATTGGAGGATGTAACCGGCATGTCCGATTCGAGCGACAGTTCTAAGCCGCGACCCAAGACCGCGGCCGTTCCACACTACACGGTGGGCGAGGAGATCATGAACTCCGTCACCCATGGTGTCGGCTGCCTGCTGGGTATCGCGGGCCTGGTGCTCCTGATCGTATTCGCTGCCCTGCGCGGCGGAGGCCCGGCCCACATGGCCGCGGCGATTGTCTATGGTGTCAGTATCATCCTCGAATACCTAGCCTCCACGCTCTACCACGCGATTCAGCCCGCGCGCGCCAAGCGCGTGTTTCGCATCATCGACCACAGCTGCATCTACCTGCTCATAGCCGGCAGCTATACCCCGTTTTGCCTCATCACGCTCGCAAACGACGGCGGCCCTGCGCTGTTCTTTGCCGTGTGGGCCATCGCCATCGTCGGGATCGCCCTCGAGTGCTTTTTGCGCGAACGTCAGCCGCATTGGGTAAGCGGCCTGGTCTATCTGCTGATGGGCTGGCTCGTCGTCTTTAAGCTGCCCGAGCTCGTGGCGCTGCTGAACCCCGTGGCACTCGCCCTGCTCGCCGTCGGCGGCGTGTGCTATACCGTGGGCGTGCCGTTCTATATCGCCAAAAACGTGCGCTATCTGCACAGTGTTTTCCACTTGTGGGTGCTCGCCGGCAGCATCTTCCAGTTCATGGCGGTGATCCTCTTCGTAATCTAGCGACCACGCCCACGGCCCCGCTCGCACGGGCAACCGGCGCAATTGCCCTATCCGTCACCTACGCTTACTACCCAACGTCCCGAATCTTGGAGGTTCGAGAAACTCCCGATGGACATAACCATCTCCCTTATTACCACGCTCGTTTTAACGCTTATCAACGGCTACTTCTCCATGTCCGAGATGGCGCTCACCACGGCTAAGCGCGCCGTGTTGGAACACGATGCCGAGGAGGGCGATAAGCGCGCCGAGCGCGCCGTCCAGCTTGCCGCCGATTCCGACCAGCTGCTCGCCACCATTCAGGTCGCCATCACGCTCGTGGGCTTCGCCTCGTCCGCCGTCGCCTCGACGAGCCTGTCCGACCCGCTCGCCACATGGCTCATGAGCTTTGGCATCGCGCCGCTCTCCGCCATCGCGCGCGGCCTGGCGCCGGTCATCATCACCGTCGCGGTCGCCTTTGTGTCCATCGTGATCGGCGAGCTCGTGCCCAAGCGCATCGGCCTTGCTAACGCCGAGGGCGTATCCAAACAGGTCGTGGGACCGCTCTCCGTGTTCCAAAAGATCGCCCGCCCGCTCGTGTGGCTGACCGGTGCCTGCTCCGACGGCCTGGCCCGCATCCTGCGCATCAAGAGCGCCGATGACCGCCAGAACGTCTCGGAGGAAGAAATCAAGTACATGGTCTCGGAGCAGGACGACCTGCTCGACGAGGAAAAGCGCATGATCCACGAGATCTTTGACCTGGGCGACACCGTTGCCCGCGAGGTCATGGTGCCGCGCGTGGACACCACCATGTGCGAGGACAACGAGACGGTCGCCGACGTGTTGTCCACCATGCGCCAGACCGGCTTCAGCCGCATCCCCGTCTATCACGAGGATCCCGACAACGTCGCGGGCATCGCGCACATCAAGGACCTGATCCAGCCCGCGCTCGACGGCAAGGGCGACCAGCCCATCGCTGGCTTTTTGCGCGATGCCACCTTTGTGCCCGACACCAAGGACATCCTGCCGCTGCTGTCCGAGATGCAGACTTCGCACGACCAGATTGTGGTCGTCGTGGACGAGTACGGCGGCACGGCCGGCATCATCACCATCGAGGACATCGTCGAGGAGATCGTCGGCGAGATCGAGGACGAGTTCGATCCCGACAACAAGTACCTCACGCGCCTCTCGCGCCGTGAGTGGCTCGTCGATGGGCGTTTTTCGTGCGATGACGCGATTGAGCTTGGTTGGCCGCTCGAGGAAAGCGATGATTATGAGACCATCGCCGGCTGGATTTTGGAGCTTTGCGACTCGGTGCCCGACATCGGAGAGGTGTTTGAGGTCGCGGGGTACAAGTTCAAGGTGCAGTCGATGCGTGGCCAGCGCATCTCGCTTATTCGCGTGATCGCTCCGGCCGAAACCGATAAGAAGGATTCCGAGCCCCCGGCAGAGAAGCCGGCGGCGTCGGGTGCGGGCTCTGCGGATCCGCACGACGGCGACGAGTAGGGCAAGGACGAGTAGGGGAGAGTTATGGCAGGCCTGTTCAACATCCTTAAGGTCACCGTCAGCGAGGACAAGATTTGCGCGCACGTGCTGGTGAACCCCGGCATGCCGCTCATGACCTCGGAGGATATCGAGGCCACGGCGCGCGTGTACTACCTGGTGCCCGCGATTGCCAAGCACCTGTGCCTGGGCGACTCCGGCCGCGAATTCCAGGATTGCATGGGCCAGACCGAGCTTTGCCATCTGCTGGAGCACGTGACGGTCGAGCTCATGAACGAGACCGGTCTTGCCGGCAGCATCTCGTGCGGTCGCACGCGCGTGAGCGAGCATGACGAGCGTGTCTTTGAGATTGAGCTTTCGTGCCCCGATGATGCGCTGGCCATCGGCGCGCTGTCTTCGGCCACCTTTATGATGGACTGGGCGTACCTGCACGCCGACCAGCCCACTCCCGATGTGGACGGTACGGTTGCGGGCTTGCGCAACCTGGTGCTGGGTATGCGCGCCGAGGCCGAGGGCAAGGACCCGCACGAGGCCGTTGCCGCTGCGAACGGCGAGGACGTGGCTGAGGATGCGCCCGAGCACGACGCTCCTGCCGAGGCCGACGCTGAGCCCGTTGCCGAGGCGCCTGCTGAGCCCGAGTCTGCGGAGCCCCAAGGCGTCCCGAGCTTTGACGACGAGCCGCAGATGCCAATCGATACCGAGGGCGCGGTCGTCGAGAACCACGAGGCCCCCGCGGCCGTCTTTGGCGGTGCGGCAACGGCTCCGTCCGGCTCGGCGCACGAGGGCAGCCTGCCGCTCGTCGATGGCGCCGGCGAAGACCCGGCCGCCACGGTGGCCATGCCGGTTGCGCCTCAGGAGTAGGCTCACTCGCTTATCACCATCATGTACCTGCGCTTTTACCGTACGCAGATGAGCGCGACGGCAAGTGTTGCGCTGCGGGTATAATGGACAGCATTCAAACGGTGGGCATCGAGGTGCCCGCAGGAGAGGAATGATCATGGGAAAGACTTTCAGCTTTGTCTCCGGTGCGCTCTTTGGTGCTGCCGCCGGCGCTATCATCGGCGTTGCTCTGGCCCCGCGCTCGGGTGCCGAGACCCGCGCCATGGCCGCCGATATCGCCAACGATGCCTGGGACAACATGCGTGACACCTACGAGCACAGTGCCGAGGAGGCTCGTGCCGCGGTCAACGACTTTGGTCCGATGGTCGACGCCAAGACCGATGACCTGCGCGCCAAGGTCGACCTGGCCCGCGAGCGCATGGACCAGCTTCGCGAGCAGCTCAACGATGCCATCTCGGGCGGCAACGTGACGCCCGCTGCCGACGTCGTGGTCGAGAACGTCACCGAGGCCGGCACCGAGGCCACGGAGCCCTCGACCGAGGCATAATGCGCGCAGGGGATTTTGTCGGCGTCAAGGTTTACCGCAAACCTGCCGAAGACAAGCGCACCAAAAAGGACGGCACGCCGCGCAGCCCTAAAAAGCTCGGCAAGATTCACTTTCCCGTCTTTACCCCGGGCGGCACGCGCGTGGTGGGCTTTATGGTCCGCCAGTCCGATATCGCGGGTATGATCGAGCGTCCCGACCGCTTTGTGGCGCTCGATGCCATCGGCGTCTATGAGGGTGCTGTCGCGGTCGACGACGTCAAGGGCACCTATGATGCCGCCGCAGCCAAGCGCCTCGATATCAACCTGGACGATTGCATCATCTGGGTCGGCATGGACGTGCGCACGGAATCGGGCGATGTCGTGGGCTACTGCTCGGACGTTGAGTTCAAGCCGCGCTCGGGTATTGTGCAGATGTTCTACGTGACCGCCGGTGCCGCTTCGAGCGTGCTGGTGGGCGACACGCAGGTGCCGCCGACGATGCTGCGCGGCTACGAGAACGGTGCGATGATTGTCTCGGACGAGGTCAAGGCGCTCGGGTATTCGGGCGGCGCGGCCGCCAAGGCTGCCGAGGCCAGTGTCGTGGTAGGCGATAAGGTCAAGAAGGGCGCCAAGGTGCTCGATGACAAGGGATCGGTCGCCGTGGACAAGGGCAGTCGTGCACTGGGCAAGCAGCTCGGCAAGACGCGCGGTATGTTCAAGGCCTTTAAGGACGAATATCAAAAGGCGAGCGGGGGCTCGTCAAAAGCTAGCAAATAGAGACGTACCAAATGATGGGAGGCGAGCCGGAGACATGTTGCTCCGGCTCGCTGTGTTTATGGGGGAGGGCACATGCGCCAAAACGGATCTAACTTAAACGGGCGCTCGGGTGCGCGGCCGACGGCGCGCCGCGACCTGGGGCAGCTGCCCAGCGGTCAGCGTCGACGTCGCCGTAAGCCCGGCGCGATGTACCTCAACCATAGCCGTGGGTTTAGCGATCGCAGCGCGCGCATCGGCAACGGGCGCTCGCCGCGCCGACCGTCCCGTCTGCCCTATGCGCTTATCGCCGTGGGTTGCGCGCTCGTGCTGTTTATCGCTGCCGTCGTGGGCTACGTCAACCGCAGCGTGGACGTGGAACTCAACGGGCAAAAGACCGCGGTGCGCGTGGGCTCTACGTTGCAGAATCTTATCGACGATCAAAGCCTGACCGAAACGTACGACGCCGGTGATCTGCTGGCCGTCGACGACAGCGTGCTTAAGCGCCATGGCGGCGAAAAGCTGTCGGTGAAGGTCGACGGCAAGCGCGTGAAGCAAGGCAAATGGGATAGTCGCGAACTTGAGGGCGGCGAGAAGGTGACGGTCAAGGACGGCCGCAACGCGTACGAAAAGCACGAGGTCCAGGCCACGACTATCGAGCCAAAGCTTAAGGTCGAGGGCACGGGTGCCATTGAGTATGTCAAAGCCTGGGGTGTTCAGGGCCGCTCCGAGGTATGGGTCGGCGAGCAGTCGGGCAAGACGCAGGACCGCGGCGAGGTCGTGCCCGCCACCGACTGCGTAGTCGAGTGCGCAAGCGTAGCGCCCAAGGGCAACGAAAAGTACGTGGCCCTGACATTTGACGAGGGTCCGAGCGGCGCGACCAAGCAGATCTTGCAGGTGCTCAAGGAAAAGGGCGTCACGGCGACGTTCTTCCTTTCGGGCGATGCCGCGGAAGCCTCGCCCGCTACTGCCAAAGCGATTGTCGATGCCGGGTGCGAGATCGGCTCCAACAGCTACAGCGATGATTCGCTCAAGGGCCAGGACCGTGAGGCGGTACGCGAGCAGATCACGAAAGGCACCGATGCGATTAAGTCGGCGACCGGCGTGAAGACGATGCTGCTGCGTGCTCCCTACGCTGCCTTTGACGAGCAAAACTGGATCGATGCTATGGACCTGGTCTCCGCCGTGGTCTCGTGGAATATTGACTCGGGCGACTGGCTGCTCAACGGTGCCGACGAGCAGGTCTCGACGGTGCTCGATTCGGTGACGCCGGGCAATATCGTGCTGCTCACCGATAGAGACGAATGCGCCGAGCAGACGCTCGAGGCGCTGCCGCAGATCATCGATGGCCTTGTCGCCGACGGCTACAAGATCGTGACGCTCAGCGACCTGGTCAAGACGGACACATCGCTCAGCAAAAAGCTCACCTCGCTGACGAAGGTCACCATGCCCAAGGACGCCGTGTTCCCCCAACTTGCCGAGGACGATGACACCACAGAGTAGTCATTGGGTAGTCGTTTAAGAACGTCCCCAATGGCTATGTCACGGATACGTCAGCGTTTGGTATGCCTGCAATGTGCAGCGCATAAATTCGATGCCGCAGGGCGATGCTGATGCTATAGTTACTGCGGTTAATGAGGGTCAAGAGAAAGGTTACAGGTGAAATCCAAACCTCGACCATACAGTCGATGACCCCATGCAGGTGCTTTTTGCGCATGCACGGGGTGTAAGCGTCGAGCGGCGTGCCGCCCGCGCATGCGTATACATATCCAGAAGCCCCCGGACGCCGCATGTGCGGCCGCGTCCGGAGGAATATTGATGGGGAGCACCATTGAATTATCTGAGTGAGATGCTCAAATTGCCGGTCTTGGACGTCGACGGCGAAAAGCTCGGCGTGGTCAACGATTTTGGCATTGCAACCGGCGAAGTTTTTCCACACGTGACGTCGCTCGCGTTTCGCGGCCCCGGCAAGACGCCGTTTATGATCAGTTGGCGCAAATGGGTCGATCGTATCGACGAGACGGGCGTGTACCTTAAGGCGTCGGCCACCGAAATCCGTTTTTCGTACCTGCAGCCGACCGAACTCTTGCTTGCCCGCGACGTGCTCAACAAGCAGATTGTCGACACGCAGGGCATGAAGGTCGTGCGCGTAAACGACATCAAGTTTTCCATGTCGGGCGAAAATCAGCTGCGTCTGCTGGGTGCCGAGGTTGGCGCCCGCGGCTTGCTGCGCGCGATCAGCCCCACGCTCGAGCATGTTGCCGAGGGCTTTATGAAGCACCTGGGCAAGCCGTTGAGCGAGGATATCATCGCCTGGTCCTACATGGACCTGCTCGACCGCTCGACCAAGAATATCCAGCTCTCGGTGTCGCACAAGACGCTCGGCGAGCTGCACCCTGCCGACATCGCCGACATTATCGAGCAGCTCGACCCGCGCCTACGTGCGCAGGTGTTTGCGCAGCTCGATACTGCCCAGGCCGCCGAGGCCATCTCGGAGTTCGATGACGACGAGCTTATGACCGAGATGCTCGAGGGCCTGTCCGACACGGACGCATCGTCGATGCTGGCCATGATGGACCCGGACGATGCAGCCGACCTGATCGACGAGCTCGATTACGAGAAGGCCGAGAAGCTCCTGCGCCTGATGGGCGTCAAGGAGGAGAAGGCGATTCGTAACCTGCTGGGGTATGAGGACAACACCGCCGGCCGCATCATGACCTCGGAGTTTGTCTCCCTGCCCGCCACGGCAACGGTCGGTGACGCCATCGAGGCGATTCGCGAGCTCGACGAGGACTTCGAGAGCGTCTACTACGTCTATACCGAGGATCCGAGCGGCATGCTGACCGGCGTGCTTTCGCTGCGCACGCTGATCGTAGCCGACCGCGACGCCACGCTGGGTCAGCTGGCCTATCGCGACCTGGTCTATGTGTCGCCCGACGAGGACCAGGAAGACGTGACGGACGAGATGACCAAGTACGACCTGGTTGCCATCCCTGTCTGCGACGAGAACCGTCATATCCTTGGTATCGTGACCTTCGACGACGCCATGGACGTTATCGCCGAGGAGCATCAGGAGGACCTGCAGATCGCCGGTGTCGGCTCGGGTGACAGCGCGTCCGACGACTCGACGAACGTGCTCAGCTGGTTCGTGCATCGCCAGTACTGGGTTGTTGTATGGGGCATCGCGTCGTGCATCATGGCGACCGTGCTGGGAACGGCGCTCGGCTCCGCGCATCTGGTGGTGTTTCCCATGTGCGCCATGCCGCTCGTGCTGCTGGCGGCCTCGCGCATGGTGTCGTTCGTCAAGAACTACTTCCTGGAGTATGACGGTCACGACGACGAGCCCAAGCCCTACCTGGGATTCTTCTTCCAGAGCACCGGTATGGGCCTGATCCTGTCGCTCGTGACCTATCTGTGCGCGCAATTGGTGCGTACCGCCGCGTTCCCCGATGCGTCCATGTTTGAGGAGCAACTCTTTACCGGGTGCTTTAATATCGCTGCCATCATTTGCCTGGTTGGCAACATGAGCGCCGTGATTTACCTGATGGTGCTGTTCTGGCGTGACGAGCATGACCTCAACACGTCGGGCACCGCCATGAACGTCATTGCCGTCATGATCTCGTGTGTGGCGTATTGCATCGCCGCGGTGCTGCTCGCCATGTCAGTCATGGGTTAGGTGGTCGCGTGCAAGATACCAAGCAAAAGTCGGGCACCAAGCAAAAGCTGACCATCGCGGCCATCTTTGGCGCTATGGGCCCCGGTCTGCTGGCGGCGCTTTCGGGCAATGACGCCGGCGGCATTGCAACGTATTCCAGCGCGGGCGCCAGCTATGGCTACAAGATGCTCTGGATGCTTCCCGTCATGACTGTGCTGCTCATCGTGACGCAGGAGACCGCGGCGCGCTGCGGCTGCGTCACGGGCAAGGGCCTGGCATCGCTCATTCGCGAGCGCTTTGGCGTGCGCAAGAGCGTGTTGGCCATGGCGGCGCTGTTGATCGCCAACACGGCTGTGACCATTTCGGAGTTTGCGGGCATCGCCAGCGGCCTTGCTCTCTTTGGCGTGCCGGCGAGCATCTCGGTGCCGTTGGTGGCGCTGCTGGTGTGGATGCTTACCATGTCGGGTAGTTTCCAGCGCATCGAGAAGATTCTGCTGCTGGTGAGCTGCGTGTTCGTGACCTATATCGTCGCCGCGTTTATGGCTGGCCCCAACTGGGGTGAGGTCGCGGTCGACCTGGTCGTGCCCAACATTCAAAATGACCCCAGCTACGTGTCGCTCGTGGTCGCAACGATCGGTACCACTATCGCGCCGTGGATGATTTTCTTGGCGCAGAACAACGTGGTCGATAAGAACGCGGGCGAGGACGATATCGTGCTGCAGCGCATCGATACCGTGAGCGGCTCGCTTGCCGCTGATGTCATTGCCGGCTTTATTATCATTACGACCGGTACGGTGCTGTTCCCGGCGGGTATTCAGATTAGCGATGCTGCCGATGCTGCCCGCGCGCTGGAGCCTATTGCGGGTCAGTGGTCTACGGTACTGTTTGCCTCGGGCCTGGTCGCGGCGAGTTTCTTGGCTGCCTGCGTGCTGCCGGGCGTTACGTCGAGCGCTATCTGCGAGGCATTTGGCTGGGAGCGCGGTGCCGATCGCAGCTGGGACGAGGCCCCGGTCTATCGCGGCATCATTACGGCCATCATCGGTATCTCTGCCGTGCTGGTGCTTATGCCCGGCGTCGATCTGTTCCAGATTATGATGACCTCGCAGGTCATCAATGGCGTGCTACTGCCCGTGGTTCTGGTGTTCCAAGTGGTTATCGCCGCCGACCGTCACATTATGGGCGCCAACCGCAACGGCCGCGTGTGGAACGTGCTCACGTGGGCGACTATCGCCGTGATTACGGTGCTGACGGTCGTCATGTTTGTGCTGCAAGCGATGGGCTACAGCGCTTAGCGCCTCTTTTGGACTCCAAACAGGCCGCCGCCATGGGCTGCGGCCTGTTTTTTGCCCGCGACCTCTTGGGGCCGACTCTAAAAGAGTGATTTTGGGTTGTTTGCTGCGGGTTACTTGTCGGTGCCCAGCTTGTGCGGCTTGAGAGCGAGCGCATTGACGAGCGCGTCGGTGGCAGACTTGACGGCCGCCGGCTGCGGATCGTTGACGTGATCCTCGGGATGCACGGGCAGGTCCTTCTTGACTGCATCGTGGATCAAGTTGAGGTACTCAGTCACGCCAGTGGTCGACAGGTGCGTGCCATCGCCATCGAACAGGTCGTTGCGATTGGCACTGTATCCGTACCAGTCGATAACGCGCACGTTCTTGTAGCGCGTAGCAGCGTTGGCGATGGCCTGGTTGGTAGAGCCAACCCACGGCTGCGGGCTGCGCGTGTTCACAAACACCACAATACGCTTATCTCCTGCATCGGTCATGATGGCGTCGATCTGGTCGTCGGTTACCAAGCCGTTGGTGCCCAGTGCAAAGACCACGATCTTGCCGGCAAGGTTCTGTTGGAGATAGCCCTCAAATGTCGCGCGGCCCGCATCAAACTGGCGGCCCTTTTCGGCATCGATATGGCTGTGCGGGAACACGCCGTCAAAGGAATCAACGGCGCGCAGCGACACGGAGTCACCGATCATCAACAGGTCGTAGGAGCCATCGGGGAAGCCGTCGTTGTCCTTGTCGGTGTCGTCGGCCGCCTGTTGGTCTGTGGGCGCGGTGTTTTTGGCTTCCTTGTTGAGGACTTCGGCGCCCTCACCGCTCAGCGCAGACGTCTCGGGCACAAAGATCAGGCCGCCCAGTGCAACGACCAACACGACAGCGCAGGCTGCGCAGACAGGGACGTGCGCGCGCACCCAGTTGGCGGGCGTGGTGGTGCCGTCGCGGAACTCGGATACGGTGCGCCCAAAGGCGCCCTTTCTAAACGGCGTCTCGATAAAGCGATATGAACATTCGGCTGCGGCGACCACCAACAACACCTGCAAAATGTACTGCCACCACGGCGTATCGTTGATGTTGGCGACCGGGTTCATGAGCAACAGTAGCGGATAGTGCCACAGGTAGATGCTGTACGAGCGCTTGCCAACCCACACGAGCGGCTCGGCGGACAGTGCGCGGGCAACCATTCCCTGGGGCTGCACGCAGGCCGCGATGACCATGAGCGTGAGGATGGAGCATAGCAGCGTGCCGCCGCGATACTGGAACGCGGTGTAGCCGTTGGTGAGCGCGACCATGGCGGCAAGGCCAACCAGACCCACGACGCCCAACACATCGATGGATGCGGGCGAGGACCAAAAGCGCACGAGGGCGCTCGGCTGTGCCGGGACGGTCTCGGCTGCGTTGTCGGCCTTCTCGCTAGGCTTGCCCTCGGCGTTCTTGCCGTGCTTGGCGGCGCCAGCCAGGCGATTGAGCCCCAAACGATGAGCGAGACGCACCGGCGCCAGGTCGCGATCGGGGATAAAGGCCATCCAGGCGCCCAGCAGCAGCGAGAAGACGCGGGTGTCGGTGCCGTAGTACACGCGGCTGGGGTCGGCGGCAGGGTTGTAGAGCACCATCATGGCAAGGGCGGATACCGTTGCGAGTCCCAGGACCACACGGCGCGTGTTGGGTTTGCTCACATGCATGGACACCATGGCAAACAGCAGCGGTGGCCAAACCAGGTAGAATTGTTCCTCGATGGCGAGCGACCAAAAGTGCGTAAGCGGCGAGGGGTCGCCCAGGGCGTTGAAGTACGAGACGTCCTGCATAATCTGCCACCAGTTGTTAAAGAACAGCAGCGACGGCAGAATGTCGGGACGCATCTTGGTGAGCATCACGTGGTTGAAGACGGTGCACAGCGCACAGGTTACAACCACAACGGCCACCACGGCGGGGACCAGGCGACGGATGCGGCGAATCCAGAAGCTCTTAAGGCCGATGCGGCCGGTCTTAGCGACTTCGTTGAGCAGCAAGCGCGTGATCAGATAGCCCGAAAGCACAAAGAAGATCGTGACGCCAAGCAGGCCGCCCTGAGCCCACGTGAGGTTGAGGTGATAGAGCACCACCGCGACGACGGCAAGCGTGCGCAGGCCGTCGAGGGCAGGGATGTAGCGGGACTTGGGGCGAGCAGGCGTCTGCTCCGCGGCGGGAGTGTTGGCGCGGCCCGCGTTGTTGGCAGAAGCGCGATGGGGGCTCGCGGTGCGTCGCGGCTCGTTGGCACGGCGCTCGCCCTTCACGCGTTCGTGCGGCGCCGGCTCGTTGCCCGTGCGGCGTCGACCGCGCGAGCCCGATTGCGAGAATTGTTCCATAAAACATCATCCAATGACGAGAATAATCAGCACGTATTCATTGTAGCTGCCTGCCCCTGTGAATGCTTGCTGCTGGCGCAAGCTCAAGCGCGCGTCCACATCAAAGTGGACTAAAGTTATAGGGGGTGCGAGAGTGCACAATCGTTGGTCGACGGTGGGCGCAAAGCCTGAAGACGAGGAGGTTTCCATGGCGGATCACAGCATCGTTGCGGTGTTCGGCAGCATGAACATGGACCTTTCGGTGGCGTGCGAGCGCATGCCGCGCGCGGGCGAGACGGTCGATGGCAGCGGTTTTATCACCAACGCCGGCGGTAAGGGAGCCAATCAGGCCGTTGCCGCTGCGCGCATGGGTGCGCGCACGTGCATGATCGGCGCTGTTGGGCGCGATACCTTTGGCGATGCGCTTGTGGCAGGGCTCCAGGATGCCGGCGTGGGCGTTGAGTTTGTGGCGCGTCGCGATGACGGGGAGACCGGTACCGCGACTATCATTCGCTGCGAGAGCGACAACCGCATCGTGCTGTCGCCGGGCGCCAACCACGCGCTTGCGGGCGAGGACGTTGCCCGCGCACTGAGGCGCTTGGTGGCCGACGAGCTCGACGGCGATGCCAGCGAGTTTGCCCCGGCTGCTGGCGGCGTCTTTATCGCCCAGGGCGAATGTGATCTGATGGCAACGGCCGCGGCGCTTTCTTGCGCTCACGAGCTGGGGTTCTATACGATCTTTAACCCGGCGCCCGCCTGCGACCTGCCGGCAGGAGCGTGGCCTGCGGTCGACCTGGTCTGCCCCAACGAGACCGAGTGCCAGGTGCTGACGGGCATTCTGCCCACAGATGATGCGAGCTGCGTCGCCGCGCTCAATGCGCTGCTCGACAAGGGCGCCGGGGCTGCGGTCATCACGCTGGGCGGCGCCGGCTCGGTTACGCTCGGCGATGGCGGTGAGCCGCTGCGCATGCCGGCGCTTTCGAGCGTGGTGGTCGATACGACGGCCGCGGGCGATACATTTATTGGCGCGCTTGCTGCGGCTCGTCTGGAGGGCCTGCCGCTCTTTGAGTGCATGGCGGCGGGCGCTCGCGCCTCGGCGGTGACGGTGTCGCGCCTGGGCGCTCAGCAATCAATTCCCACGCGTGCGGAAGTCGAGCACAAGTTTGGTTTAGACGGTTTGGATGTAGAGGGAGAAGCGGAGTAGAACAATGGCAACCAAGAAGCTGATCCTTGATCTGGATATGGGTGTGGATGATGCGATGGCGCTCGCCTATGCCATCGCAAGCCCCGAGGTGGAGCTCGTCGGCATCACCACGTGCTTTGGTAACGTGCGCGTCGAGCAGTCGGCGCACAACTGCTTGGCGGTGCTCGACCTGTTGGGTCGTCCCGAGGTGCCGGTGTACCTGGGCGCCGATCGTCCCATGAAGGCGACCGAACCCTACACGCCGCCGGCGTCCACCACGCTTATCCACGGCAAGAACGGTATTGGCGGCGCAAGCGTGCCCGCCTCGCCGTACGAGCCGGTGGGCGCGACGTCGGCCGACGGCAATGCGGCGGTCGATTACCTGATTGATGCCGCGCGTACCTATGGTCCCGATCTGGTCTACGTTGCGACCGGCCCGCTCACCAATCTGGCGCTTGCCCTGGAGCGCGATGCGGCGGCGATGATGTCTATCGGCCGCGTGGTCGTGATGGGCGGCGCCCTTACCGTGCCCGGCAACGTGAGCGCGGGCGCCGAGGCCAACATGGCGGGCGACCCCGAGGCTGCCGACGCTGTGTTGCGCTCGGGCCGCAAGCTCACCATGGTGGGCCTGGATGTGACGCACCGCGTGGTGCTCACACGTCGCGACGTTGCCGGCTGGACGGGCTCGGGCACTATGGCTGGCTGCGCGTTTGCGAGCATGGTCGAGCACTATATCGGTTCGTACGAAATGAACGCGCCCTACCTGGGCGGCTGCGCGCTGCACGATCCGCTGGCGGTTGCCGTGGCGATTGATCCCACGCTCGTGGGTGCGCTCGGCTGTAACCTGCGCGTTGACTTGCTGGGCGAGTATCGCGGCCGCACCATCTGCGACGAGCACCGTCTGTCCGATCCAGATAAGAGCGCGCTCGTGGCGCTGACCGTCGACGCCCCGCGCTTCCTGTCCGAGTTCAAGGCCCGTATGGCTCGTGTCCTTGGCTAAGTTGTCTTTTTGGGACGGGGCTTTTTTGACTGGTATGATTAGTGCGACCATTCGAGCAAGCTAAAAGAGCCCCGTCCCAATTTGACTATCGAGAGGATCTGCCATGGAGCGCATCGCCAGCTTTTCCGTTGATCATCTGCTGCTTGAGCCCGGCGTGTATGTGAGCCGCATCGACCGCGATCCGGCGACCGGTGCCGCCGTCACCACGTTTGACCTGCGCCTGACCACGCCCAACAAGGAGCCGGTCATGAACACGGCCGAGTGCCACACCATCGAGCACCTGGGCGCGACGTTCCTTCGCAATCATGCCGAGTGGTCGAGCCGCATTGTCTACTTTGGCCCCATGGGCTGCCGCACGGGCTTTTACCTCGTCGTTTTTGGTGAGCTGACGAGTGAGGAGATTCTGCCACTCGTGCGTGAGCTGTTCGAGTTTGTCGCCGGCTTTGAGGGCGATGTCCCCGGTGCCGCTCCCGAGGAGTGCGGTAACTACCTGGACCAGAACCTTCCCATGGCGAACTGGCTCGCGCGCCGTTACCTCAACCGCGACCTGGCCGATATCGACGAGAAGCACCTGCACTATCAGCAGGCGTAAGGGCTTTATCGCCCAAAACGCGCGCATTGGGCGCCTTCGCTTATGCGGGGGCGCCTTTCTGTTGATTGGTCGGGACGAGCGTTCAAAATCGCTCATGTTTGTTCTAGAATGTTCGTATAGTCACATTTACGAACAGGAGTGAACATGCATATCTACTCTGTCAACGATTCCGAATTCAAATCCTATGGCAACGTTTGGGATGACGTTCCGTCCGAGCTCACGTCGCCCGTGCTCGAGGCGCTCTCTGCCACGCCCATTCCCGAGGGCGGCAAATACGTAGCAAGTGCGCCGGAGCTCGAGGGCGTCAAGGATGCCGATAAACTGGGCTTTCTCATGTTTGGCGGCCGTCCCTTCCAGCTCGGTTGGTGCAACGGCCACAACACGCGTCTCAACTGCCTGGAGTACCACCGTGCGAGCGAGTTCAACCTGGGGGCGCGCGACTTTATCCTGCTCGTGGCGCATCGCTGGGAGATCGAGGACGGCAAGCTCGACACCGCGTGCGTCAAGGCGTTCCGCGTGCCGGCGGGTACGGTCGTCGAAGTCTTCAACACCACGCTCCACTACACGCCCTGCATGGTCGACGACGGCGGCTTCCAGGTGATGGTGGCGCTGCCGGCGGGCACCAATGGCCCGCGCCCCGAGGCCGCAGCCGACATGCCTGCCGCCGGTGACAGCTACTGCTACTGGAAGGCCGACAAGTGGGTTCTCTGCCACGCCGACAGCCCCAAGGCAGCCGAAGGCGGCTACGTAGGCCTCGTCGGCAAAAATCTCGACATCGCCTGCGATTAGAATCTTCCGTCTCAATCTGTAACATCTATCGGGCTAAATCGTCTCTACCTGTTACAGATCGAGACAAACTGCAGGGGAAAGACCGAACAATCTCAATCTGTAACACCAGTCCCGGTTTTGGCGGCCTACCTGTTACAGATCGAGACAAACGGGCCCAAACCACCACAAAGGTGCCTGTCCCCCTTTGTGGTGGTTGGGGGCGGCGGTATCAAAAAGTGTCAGACGGGGGCGGCTGCCGAGCGCCTGCGCGCGAAAAGAAGTGTCGACCTGCGCCGTTGCCGTTGAGTAGCGCGCTGCTTGCGGGGATACTGAAGCCACGACAAACTTCGACTGCCCGATTTACCTCATCAAGGAGTACGGCGGCTGGCGCAACCGCAAGCTCATCGACTTCTACAAGAACCTCGCGACCACGATCTTCACCCGCTACAAGGGCCTGGTAAAGTACTGGCTTACCTTCAACGAGATCAATATGATCTTGCACCTGCCGTTTATGGGTGCCGGTCTGGTCTTTGAGGAGGGCGAGAACAAGGAGGCCGTCGAGTACCTGGCCGCCCACAACGAGCTCGTCGCCAGCGCTTGGGCAACCAAGATCGCTCACGAGATCGACCCCGAGATCAAGATCGGCTGCATGCTCGCCGCAGGTAGCTACTACCCCTACAGCTGCCGTCCGGGCGATGTGCGCCAGGCGCAGCTCGACAACCAGGACAATTACTTCTTCGTCGACGTCCAGAGCCGCGGCTACTATCCGGCCTATGCCGTCAAGAAGCTCGAGCGCCTGGGCATCGATGTGGGCATAACGGACGAGGACCGCGAGATCCTGGCCGCCAACACCGTCGACTTCATCAGCTTTAGCTACTACAGCACCCGCTGCTCTGCCGGTGCCGATAACCCCGATGTCGAGCGTACCCAGGGCAACGCCTTCGCCGGCGCCAAGAACCCCTACCTGCAGGAGAGCCAGTGGGGCTGGGCCATCGATCCGCTGGGCTTTCGCATCACCCTTAACGACCTGTACGACCGTTATCAGAAGCCGCTGTTTGTGGTCGAGAACGGTCTGGGCGCCAAGGATGTTGTTGAGGAGGATGGTTCCATCAACGACGACTACCGTATCGACTACCTGCGCCAGCATATTGCCGCGATGCGCGACGCGGTGACCGAGGACGGCGTTGACCTGCTGGGCTACACCACCTGGGGCCCGATCGACCTGGTGTCTGCCGGCACGGGCGAGATGTCCAAGCGCTACGGCTTTATCTACGTCGATCGCGACGATGCAGGCAACGGCACCCTCAAACGCTCCAAGAAGAAGAGCTTCGACTGGTACAAGAAGGTTATTGCTTCTAATGGTGAGGACCTGTCCTAAGGAAGCTGAGGCACTCAACTTCATAGCCTCCTAACCAAGGCGCCCGGCGAGTATGTGCTCGCCGGGCGCCTTGCCGTCGGCGGATTTTGGGACATGTGGCCCGCTTTTTGGGCCTGCCTGTCGGTACACTAAAAGCACTATGGGTACCCGTGCACGACATATTGGCCACGCGGCCGCCCGATCCGCGCCCGTAGCGGATCCCAGGGGCGGCAGGCTCTTTGCCATGCCGCGATTCCTTGTTGGCATAACACATCAGGTGTACCGTCACCGCGTCTTTGCTATCGCCGGCGCCATCACCGCGCTGTTCCTCATGCTTTTGGCGGTCTTGCCGGCGCTGTTTGCCTCCGACCCCAAGCTTTCCAACGCCGTGCCCGCCTATAGCGAGGTGTCCAAAGAGGTCGTGGATGCGCTCGTCCACTCGAGCTCTCTCCCGTTGCTTGTCGCCGCAATTATATTTTCGATCTGGGGTGTATCGGTCTATCTGCGCTGTTTGGACTATGTGTTGCGCCGCCGCCTTGTTGCCGTCGCCACCATCTGCGCCCTCTGGATGATTGAGGTCATCCTCAAATACAAGTCGTTCACACCGGTTTACGCCACGATCCTGTGGTACCTGTACTACGTGCCCATGACGCTCATTCCGCTGCTCTACCAGTTGTGCGGTCTGCGGCTTGCGGGGCTGGAACAACACCGTGCGGGCCGTCGCTATCGCGGCATCCTGTGGATCGTGGCCATCCTGCTTATCGGTTTTGTGCTCACCAACGATTTCCACCGGCAGGTATTCCACTTTGACCGTGCAAGCGACACCTGGAGCAACGATTATACGTACGGCTGGGGTTATTTCGCTGTCCTCCTGTGGACGGCCTTTAACTTCGTGGCCTTTTTTATCCTGGTGGGTCGGTCCTCGTCCTTTCGCATTCAGCGCTTTTCGGGCACGGCGGTGCTTGTTTTGTTGGGTGGTGCGTTCTTTGCCATCTCGTATGCTCTGCGCGTGCTCTGGGCATGGAGGCTCAACTTTTCGCTCGTCTATTGCGTCTTGTGCGTGATGGCGATGGAAATCTGTCTCGATTGCGGTGTCATTCCGTCATATCACGACATCGCCGGCATCTTCGACACCTTGCCGCTCGACCTCAAAGTTCTAACGCGCGACCTGCAGGAAGTCTATGCCACGCCAGTGTCAAAGCCAATGCCGGTAGGCGTGCGCGAGGAGTTGCGGACCCAGGAGCACGGCCGCGCCCATGCCTTTGCCGTGGCGTCCGATCCCGATGTGATGTACCGTGCCTTTCCACTGCTGGGCGGATCGGCCCTGCTTGCCCAAAACGTGTCGGAGCTCAACGAGCTCAATCGCGAGCTGGCGCATCGTCGCATGGAGCTGCAGCGCCAAAACGAACTGCTCACGGCCGACTACGACCTTAAGACGCACCTGGCAGATCAAGAGGCCGAGACCTTGCTGGTCCAAGACGTGGACCAGGCACTCGCCCGCGCGCTCGAAGAGATGTATGACCTGCTGAGCTCGCTGCCGCCGTTGACCGACGAGGCATCTTCGCACGAGCGTTACCGCATGCTGCAGTGCGCCAAGATGCTCGTCGCCTATTGCAAGCGCAAGGGGTCGCTCACGCTGGCGCAGCACGGGGAGAGCGGCTTTGACCGCGACCGCATCCAGCTCATTGCCAACGAGCTCGCAAGCGACCTGCGCACCGTCGATGTCGATTGCGCCTCGATTATCGCCATAAGACGCCCCATGCACGCCAGCACGGTGAGCGCGCTGTATGACTGTGTGTATGACTTTGCGTTTTTTGCCTACACCACCGACCATCCGGCGCTCATGTATCACTTGGGCGACCATGACTCGTGCAGTGTCGAGCTGCGCGCCACGCTCTTCTCCAACGATGAGGAAGACTTGTCTCAGACACCGGCCGCCCATGAGCTCGAAAGCGCTCTGCAAGGGCGCAACGTGGCATACCGCCTTGAGGGCGAGCCCGGCCAGCTGCGCATGATCGTCTTGATGCCGAGGGCGGGTGAGTAACGATGCAGATTTCGCTCATCCTTCCCCAAATCGTTGCGCTCGATGTTGTCTTCGCCCTGGCTGCGTGTCTACAGACGATCCACGTCCCGCTCATCGCATCGCGCCGCTCGTCCTATAACCGTAAGGTGATTTGCGCCTACGAGGCGAGCCTTGTGCTTCACTTGGTCATCTCGGCTGTCATTTTGTTCGCGTCGTCTGGCTCATATCTGGTGGCGCCGCTTGACGTTTGCGCCAGGGCAATGGGCGGAGCGCTGTGGCTCAATGCCGCGATCTTTGCCTACGGCGTAGTGCTTATGGTGCACTATCGTTGCCCCGTCATGCTGGCCGAGCTGCTGCTTGTTGCCGCCGTGACACCGCCGGTGGTTTTTGCCATGGGCTCGGCGTGGGCCGTTGTCCTTATCGCAGAGGGAGCGTTCTTCCTGTTCCGCTCCATCGCGGCGCTCCTAATGGACGTCCGTAACCGCCAAGAAGATATCACGGCGTTCTCGACGATCGAGACCATCAACGTGATTCCCGTCGGTATCCTGTATCTGGATTCAAAGGGCCATCCGTTGCTCATGAACCGCTGCATGCGCAAAAACCTCGCTGAGCTTCACATGCCCACCGACTTGCACGATATGAGCGGCACATGGAACGGCCTTCGAAAGCTCAGCGCCCAGATGCCCGAGAGCAGCAGAGACCGCGTTCGAATTGACCTGGATCGCTTTGGTGAGACACGCGCGGTGGTCGAGGTTTCTCCTTCCGAGATTCGCCTGTTTGTGTGCGACGACGTTATGGTTTCGGGTCGCCCCTTGGAGCGCATCATCGGCTTGGACGTGACGGAGTACGCACATGCCCATGACCGCCTGGCGCACGCCAACCGACTGCTCGAGCTTGCGGGCCAAGAACTTCAATCGCAGATCGAAGAGGTCAAAAAAGTTGCTGACAATGCGGCCTATCTGCGTATGCGCGCTCGCGTGCACGACGTGATCGGGCAGCGCCTGTCCATCCTCCATCGTTATCTGGAGGAGGGACGCCTGGATGACGAGTCACTCGAGCAGATCGACCCGCTGCTGCGCTCAATCGCTGCCGATCTGCGCAGCGGGGGCGACGCCGAACCGGCAGAGCAACTGGGCGATATCGTCCATGCCTTTGGTCTGGTGAGTGTGCAGATTGATGTTGAGGGCGCGCTGCCTGAGGACGCGCGTGTCGCGGCAGCCTTTTTGCAGATTATCCGCGAAGCCTCGACCAATGCCACCAAGCATGCACAGGCCCATCAGGTCCATGTGTGCCTGTGGCAGGAGACGTCGGAAGACGGCGCTGTTGCGCGGATGACCGTTTCTAACGACGGCGCGCCTGCGCCCGTATCGTATCGCGAGGGAACGGGTATCCCTGGTATGAGGCATGTCGCACAGAATCTGGGCGGCAGCTTGGAAGTCCGCGCCGCCCCGCCCTTTACGCTTGCGGTGTCCATCCCGCTCGCCTCCAACGCCACGGTCCAAAGGAGAAGCTCATGATCCGCGTGTTAATCGTCGAAGACCAGGCTATCTTGCGCGAGAGCCTCGCGCGTTCCGTGGGTGACCAGCCCGACATGACGGTTGTCGCCGCGATCGCCGACGCCTCGGATGCCTTGGACGTTGTGCTCAAGGAGCGCCCGGACATGATACTGATGGACGTGTGCACCGAGCATGACTCCAACGGCATTGTGGCGGCGGCGCGTATTAAAGAGGAGCTGCCCGAGTGCCGCGTCATCATCATGACGGGCATGCCCGAGATCACCTTTGTGGACCAGGCGCGCGAGGCGGGCGTCGATAGCTTTGTGTATAAGAACGTCGGTATCGACGAGCTATTCGCCGTGATGCGTTCCACGCTGGCGGGTTACTGCACGTTTCCCAAGCCTCCCGAGAGCATCTTCTCGGGCACGGCGGCCCTCGACGATGTCGAGCTGTCGATTTTGCGCCTTGCCTGCGAGGGCAAGAGCCGTCGCGAAATTGCGGCCGAGCTGTTTATGAGCGAGGGCACCATCAAGCGCCGCATCTCGGAGATCCTCAACAAGACCGGCTACGACAATATCATGCGCCTGGCCGTGCATGCGGTGACCGAGGGCAGCATCGTTCCCAACATGGAGCGCTCGTAATCGACGCGCTCGCCCGTGTTCCGGCGCCGTAAAGATAGACCGCCCGCCGTTTCGCATCTAAAAACGGCGGGCGGTCTGCTTGTATGGGCAGTGTTGTTGGCGCAAGGCGACGGTGCCGCAGGATCAACTCCTGCGGCACCGTCTGGTGTGCGCGGATGTGTCCGCCAATCCGCGGCTATCGGTGTCCGCCGTTATGCGATGGTTGCGCTGTAGGAGGCGACGTCCTCGTAGGAATCGGTCAGGTAGGCGTCGATGCCGATGGTCGTGTTGACCAGGCTGTCGAAGCTGTCAAGCGTGCCCTTCGAGAAGGTGAACTCTTCGGTGGCGTTGGTGCCGGGCATCAGGTGGGCCGAGAACCAGGCTTCCTTCATGGTGCCGTTGACGTTTGTCTTGCCGGTGGGAGCGTAGAAGGTCAGGTCCTTGTCGCTCTTGTTGACGATGTTGACGACAAAGCCGATGTCGCCCCAGTCGTCCTGGAACTTCTCGGTGATGGTGATGGTGCACAAATCGTCATCGGCGACGGTGGCGGCGGGGGAGATTTCGACGCTCTGGACATCGCCGTCTTCGACGGCCTCCTCGACTTCCCCTTCCTTCTCGGCGGCCTCGCGATCCTTCTTCACGGTACCGGATAGGTCCTTATCGGACTTGCTAAAGATGAGCTTGTCCTCGCCGTCCTCAAGGACAAGCTTGCCGTCCTCGAGCTTCACGTCGGTCGTCTCCTTGTCGACGGTGATACTCGCGGTGGTAGCGTCCTTGGCCTCCCACTTTAGGTCGGAAACTTCGGAGAACAAATCGAGGCTGCCCGTGCCGTCTTCGTCTAGGACCAAGATGCAGCTGATGCCCCATTCCTCGAACATATCCATATACTCATCGGTCAGCTCTTCGCCCTCCGTGGTTCCACCCGAGAGCTTCCAGCTGCCGACAAAGTTGGCCTTGGGGTCTTTGCCGCCGCCGCTGCAGCCCGTCAGGGCAAAGGCGAGCGCAAGGACGCATGTCAGAAATGCGAGTACGGACTTTTTGAACGTTGTCTTCATGGTGTCCTCCTTTATCGAACGAAACCCATAGAAGCAAATGCGGGGGTGGCGGACCCCCCGTCAATTACCAGATAGAGGGGCTAAGGCCTAGGTGTTCCGCAGTTGCTGCAGAACTTGCCGCCGTTTTCGCTGCCGCAGTTGGGGCAGAACCACTTGGCCGGTGCCGGGGCGGGTGCGGGACTGCCACACTCGGGGCAGAACTTGCCGGTGTTGGTGGCGCCGCAGCTGCAGGTCCACGTGCCGGCCGCGGGGGCAGCGGCAGGGGCCGGTGCGGGGGCGGGTGCCGGAGCCGGCTGCGGGGCGGCCTGCTGCTGTGCCTGGCCGGCGGCGAACAGTTGACTGGCGTTCATGCCGCCCATGCCGCCCGCCATGCCCATGCCCATAAAGCCTGCCATCGCGCCGTTGGGGTTGGCGGCTGCCGCGCGCATTGCGTCGCTCTGGGCGCTGGCGATGTTGGCGGCTGCCATGGTGGGATCGCGCATGACGGCGGCTTTCTGCAGGTCCTTGATCATCTGCTCGTCCTCTTGCGAGGCAGCGATGGAGTTGACGCCAAAGCTCACGATCTCGACGCCGCGCAGGTCACGCCAGTCGGCAGAGAGGACCTCGTTGAGCGCGCGGGCGAGCTCGGTGGTGTGGCCGGGGATGGCGCTGTAGCGGATGCCCATTTCCGAGATCTTGGCAAAGGCGGGCTGCAGGGCGGTGAGCAGCTCGGACTTAAGCTGGCTGTCGATCTTGTCGCGCGTGTAGCTATCGGTCACGTTGCCGCACACGTTGGTGTAGAACAGCAGCGGGTTGGTGATGCGGTACGAGTACTCGCCGTTGCAGCGCACGGAGATGTCAACGTCCAGGCCAATGTTGTTATCGACCACGCGGAAGGGCACGGGCGAGGCGGTGCCGTACTTGTTGCCGATGATCTCCTTGGTGTTGATGAAGTAGACGCGCTGGTCCTTGCCCGCGTCGCCGCCAAAGGTAAAGCGGCTGCCGATATTGGCGAAGGTCTCCTTGATGGAATCGCCCAGGTTGCCGCTAAAGACGCTCGGCTCGCTGCCGGTATCGAAGACGAACTCACCGGGCTCCAGTGCGACTTCGATGATCTTGCCGTTTTGCACCACGAGCATGCCCTGGCCGTCGTTGACGGCGATGACCGAGCCGTTGGAGATGACGTTGTCCTCGCCGCGCGTGTTGGAGCTGCGGCCACCGGTGCGTTTGCTGCCCTTGCAGGCCAAGACGTCAGCAGGCATCGATTCGCAATAGATAAATTCCTTCCACTGGTCGGCCATGACGCCGCCGGCAGCACCCAATCTAGCTTTCAAGAGTCCCATGGTGATCTTCCTTTCTCGTCAAAGGCCGGGTGGTATTGGTCGGATTGCTTAGTCGTCCTTGTCGTCTTTCATGACAACGGTGGTCTCGGTGTGGTTGAAGGTGTCGTGCTTCTCGGTCAGGTCGAGCTCGCCGCAGTACTCGTCGGCGTGGGTGGCCTCGTTGGCCGTCTTGAGCTGGCCTACCAGTAGCACGTCTCCGATAATCACGATGATCAGCGGCGCGACGATGTTGATGAGGATGCCCTCGATATCAAAGGCGAGGTAATCCGGATCGAAGGCGTTCTCACCCATAAAGAGAATCTGGGAGAGGATAAATCCGATCACAAAGAACAGCACCGAGGCAATAGCGAGCTTGGGCTTGGAGCAGGGGAGCTCGCCGACCAAGCGGCCGGTCTGGCCGTTCATGGCAAACAGGTAGCTCTTGCCGTTCCACGAGGTGGAGAGCATCCAGACGGGGAACAGGGCGTAGTCGCTGTCTTCCCAGGTGTAGTCGAGCTGCTTGCTTTCGACCGTGGCATCGTCGTATTCGTCGACGACAGTCTCGCGCAGGGCCGAGATCGTGCTTTCTTCCATACGGCGCTCGGCGCGCGCCTTGCAGGTCTCGCAGTCCTCGTCGTAACGGTTGGCGATGTAGCCGGGCATATATGCGACCGAGAACGGACGCAGCGCGTCGTAGTCAAACGGCTCGATGGCGTCCATGTGGCCGTCGGGCATCTTGGACGATCCGTCGACGGGCACGCGCTTAAACGAGATATTGCCCTTGCGATGGGCATCGTAGTGGTCGGTGGTCGTGACGGTGCGGTCGGATTCCTCGGTCACGGTCTCGTTGGTCGCGTCAAAGTACACTTCGCCGTCCACGCGGGCGCCGTAGAGCCAAAACGGCACGTAGACACCTTGGACCTCGTCGATGTGGTTGCCGGTGACAAAGCTCTTGGGCAGCAAGATCTTGCCCTTGTAGTGTCCCTTGAGTGCGGCCGTGACGTCGTCGCGCCCGAGCTTAAATGGAATCACCAGGTCGGGCGAGAAGTCGCCAGAGAGCTGGCCGGGCGCCACGGCGGAGTTGCCGCAGTACGGGCAGGTGGTGACGGCGACGGTGCCGTCGGACACGAGCTCGGCGCCGCACGACAAGCAGATGTAGCCGGCGTTTTGGGCGAGCTCCTGCACGGCATCGTCGACAGCAGGTTTGGGAGCTGCGGCTGCGGCATCGGCTTTGGCATCTGCCTTGTCCTGGCGCTCGCGATAGAGGGCCTCGACTTCTTCGACTTCAAAGCGTGAGTCACAGTAGTCGCAGACGAGCTTTTGCTCGGCACTGGCAAAGTGAAGGGGGCCGCCACACGCGGGGCACTGATAGTTGACGCTCTCGAAGGCCATGATCGGTCCTTTCCGTGCCGGAGGCTATGCGCCGATGGCGCCGCCGCAGTATTCGCAGCGCCCACTGGCATCGGGAATGGTGGTGGCTCCGCAGAAGGGGCAGGTCACCGCGGTCTTGGGGGCCTTGGCGGCCACGACGCTGTCGCGCGTCTCCTGGCGCAGCTGCACCAGCGCGTCGCGGACCTCGGTTGCCTGGCGCTTGGCCTCGCGGTATTCGATGGAGCCGCGCTGATCGATGGTGGAGTCGTTTACGCGCAGGTTGATCTCGGTAAAGTACGGCGTGTTGACGTGGATGGTCAGATTAAAGTCGTAATCCAGGTCGTAGCGCGGCGGGTTGTAGCTCTCGCGCTCGCCGTCCTCGGTCTCGCGATAGATTTCGGTGCGATGCTCGTCGATATCCATATCGCAGCCGAGTACCTGCGAGAACTCGATGATGTCGGGATTGGCGTCGCGCCAGCGGCTCTGCGAGGTGATGATCAGCAGGCCCGCGTCCTCATCGAGCATGATGTTGGTGCGCCCGGCAGAAAGCGTGCGCGTGGGGTTGAACGACGCCAAGCGCTCGGCATTGGCCTCGCGGTAGGCGAGCTGCTCGCGGATATCGTCCGCGGTGCTGGGGCGATAGCCGTGAAAGTAGGGGGAGAGCTTGCCGGCGCACTCTTTGCACAGGTAGCCTTCATTGATTTTTGTCTTACCTAGAAGTCCCAGCTCGGTACCGCAAATCGCGCACTCTTTCTTCTCGAACATCTTGTCAAAGAAGCCCATGGCTGCCTCCCATCAACTGGTAGCGTGTGTCACTTTTGATGATGGGGGAGTGCGCAGCCTTTCACGATACCCAGACGGCTCAACGAGTCTCCACAACTGGGACACATGGCCCATTTTTCATCCGGCACATAGGGGCACTCCTTGCCGCGGGTAGTCATTGGGCACTCATTGGGGACGTACTTAAATGAGTGGTGCTTAAATGAGTGGTGGAGGCCGCGGAGCCCACGTCCGATGAACGCCTCGATGCTTTCGTCGTCACCTTTGAGCTTACAGAGCGCGAGCGCGATATTTTGGAGGCCTTGGTCGCATCGCACGAGAGCGTTCAGGACATCGCCGCAACGCTCTTCCTTTCGCGCTCCACGCTCTACCGCCATATCGCCTCGATCAACAAAAAGACCGGTGCCGTCTCGCGCGTGGCCCTCATCAACTTCTTCTGGTCCTGGACACCTCAAGACTAGTTAATTTGGGACGGGGCTTTTTTAGCTGTTTTGGGCCGCCGCGGCCAGCGGGGGCGGGTCGCGGCGGCCCAAACATCCTTGACGAAGGTGCCGGTGAAGTTACAGCAGCTCGCCGTGGCGGGCGATGTAGCGGCGCTTGACCAGCTGGGTGAGCGCGATATAGGCGGTGACGATGCCGACGAGCAGCGCGAAGAAGCTCGGCGGCAGCGGCATGAGGCCCAGCGCATCGGCGATGGGGCTTGCCGGCAGTCAGGTGACGAGTGCCAGACCCAGCACGGTGAGGGCGCACAGCGCGGGCGCGGCGTGGTCGCGCGGGCTCGGCAGGCGCGGGGAGCGCAGCATATGGATCACGAGCGTCTGTGACCACATGGACTCGACAAACCATCCGCTCTGGAAGAGCGCCGCAAAGGCCGCCATGCCTGCGACGTTGCCCGCGGCGGCAACCTCTGCCCAGCTCGCGCCCACGGTTGCGGGGCACACCACAAAGAAGAGGACGACGAAGGTCGCGATGTCAAACAGCGAGCTCACGGGGCCCAGCTCAAGCATAAAGCCCTTGATGGACGCGGCGTCCCAGGCGCGCGGACGGGCAGTCCAGGCGTCATCGACGGTGTCCCACGGCAGCGCGATGCATACGATCTCGTAGACGAGCGACAGCAGCACCAGCTGCAGGGCGCTCATGGGCAAAAATGGCAAGAACAGGCTCGCGACGGTGACGGACAGCACGTTACCAAAGTTGGAGCTTACCGTGGTCTTGAGGTACTTGAGCAGGTTGCCGTAGGTGCGGCGGCCTTCGATGATGCCGCGCTCGAGCACGCCCAGATCCTTCTGGAGCAAGATGATATCGGCGGATTCCTTGGCAATGTCGACGGCGGAGTCGACCGAGATGCCGCAGTCGCTCGCGCGCATGGCGGCGGCGTCGTTGATGCCGTCGCCCATAAAGCCCACGGTGTGGCCGAGCAGCTCGCGCATGACGCGCACCAGACGCGCCTTCTGCAGCGGCGAGAGCTTGGCGAAGAGGTGGGTGTTCTCGGCGCGCTCGGCAAGCTCGGCGTCGTCGAGCGCATCGATCTCGGAGCCCAGCAAGACGTTGCTCGCGTCGATACCGATTTGCTCGCAGACGGTGGCGGCGACACGGTCGTTGTCACCGGTCAGAACCTTGACCGCCACGCCCTTGGCCTCGAGGGTGGCGACAGCGCCGGCGGCACTTGCTTTGGGCGGATCGAGGAAGGCCAAAAAGCCCATCAGCACCATGTCGCACTCGTCGGCGATGCCAAACTCACCCACGCAGCGCGGATTGGTCTTTTGCGCCACGGCGATCACGCGCAGGCCCTCGGCATTGAGTCCGGCGACTTGCTTGCGAATCTGGGCGAGCTTATTTTCGCTGAGCGGCTGGGCGACACAGTCAACCTCGACAAAGGAGCAAATCTCGAGCATTTCCTCGGCAGCCCCCTTGGTAACCATCTGGGTTTTGCCCTGGGCGTCGGCGACGACTACGCTCAGGCGACGGCGTGTGAAATCGAAGGGCACCTCGTCGACCTTGGTATAGCGGTCGCGCAGGCTCTGGCCCAGCGTGGAGTCGGGCGCGACAGTCGAGGGCGTCACGTCGGCACGGTCGATGACGGCCAGGTCGATAAGGTTTTTGAGGCCGGTCTGGAAGAAGCTGTTCAAAAACGCATGGCGCAGCACGCGTGCGTCCTCGTTGCCGTCAGTGTTGAGATAGCGCTCGAGCACGATGCGGTCTTCGGTGAGGGTGCCGGTCTTGTCACAGCACAGGACATCCATGGCACCGAGGTTTTGGATCGCCGGCAGCTCCTTGACGATAACCTGGCGGCGGGCGAGGTCCTTGGCGCCCTGCGACAGGCTCGTGGTCACGATGACGGGAAGCATTTGCGGCGTGATGCCCACGGCCACGCTCGTGGCGAACAGCAGCGCGTCGATGACGCTGCCCTTGGTGGCGGCGTTGATGGCAAAGACGGCCGGCGCCATAACGAGCATAAGGCGTACGAGCAGCATGGAGACGCTCGAGACGCCGCGGTCAAACGCGCTCTTCTCGCCGCGCCCGTTGAGCATCTTGGCGATGCCGCCCAGGTAGGTGTCCGAGCCGGTGGCAACGACAAGTGCTATAGCGGTGCCGTTTTGCACGGAGGTGCCGGTAAAGACGATGTTCTTGCAGGCAGAGAGCGGCAGCGCGGAGCTGCCGGCACCCTCGGCGACGGTGATGGCAGCGGTCTTTTCGACGGCCTCGCTCTCGCCGGTGAGTGCGGACTCGATCACAAACAGGTCGCGCGCGGTGATGATGCGGGCATCGGCCGGCACCATATCGCCGGCAGAGAGGCGGATCACATCGCCGGGGACGAGATCGTCAAAGGGGATCTCGATACGCTCGCCGTCGCGCAGGGCACAGCAGGTGTTGGAGACCAGGTCCTTGAGGGCCTCGGCCGCATTGCCGCTGCGGGCTTCCTGGATAAACTTCATGCCGCCCGATACCAGCAGCATGATGCCGATGACGATGACCGTGGAGGGGTCGCGCTGCGGCTCGGGTACGGCGAGCACATCGATGTAGAGCGAGACCAGCGCGAGCGCGGCGAGGATGCCGGCGAAGGGATCGATGAAGGCGTCGGCGATGCGGCGGGCGAGCGTCTTGGTCGGTGCCTCGATGGTGTTGGGGCCGGAGACGTCCAGGCGCTCGGCGGCGTGCTCGGCAGTGAGCCCGTCGGCTGTGGTGTCGAGCAGCACGAGGGCGTCCTCGGCGCTATGGGTAGCGGCGAATATGGTGTTCTTGGGCATGCCGGTGTGAGCGGCGGGGCGCGCCGTGCGGCGGCGCTTGGAGATGGCTTCGAGTACCGTGGCGGTTTTGAGCATCAGCATAGGGTCCTCCTTGTTGAAGGGAGTTAGCGTACGTGTCGTATTTGCTTTAAAAAACCTAGATGTCGCTCACGTCATACTCGCGAACCACCACAAAGGGGACAGGCACCTTTGTGGTGGTTTTGACGATCGGTTAGTGGCGCTTATACGTGTGCGGAATCCTCGCGGCGTGCCGAGGGCGACATGCAGGTTTTTCGACTATGACTGCCTTCCATGGCACACCTCCTTAAGACCGGGCGCAGCGCGCTTTGGGTATCTCGTACCCTTTCTAATCCGCCCGTATTCTTGATGAGGGGGTTTGCCATGTCAACCCCCATTGTTCGGAAAACCGTTGCCCCTGACAAAGCCTTTACAGAATGACGTGGCCTCAAAGCGCGCCCGCATCGACGCTTCGCCTGCGCTAAACTGGAAGGCACGTACGCGATTACGAGAGGAGCCCGCATGGAGGCTTACAAGCAAGAGTTCATCAAGTTTATGGTTGAGTCCGACGTTCTTAAGTTCGGCAGCTTTACGCTCAAGAGCGGCCGTCAGTCCCCGTTCTTTATGAACGCCGGCGCTTACGTGACGGGCTATCAGCTCAAGAAGCTGGGCGAGTATTACGCCCAGGCCATCCACGATAACTTTGGCGACGACTTTGACGTCCTGTTTGGGCCGGCCTACAAGGGTATTCCGCTGGCTGTTGTTACCGCAATTGCCTACCACGAGCTGTACGGCAAGGAGGTCAAGTACTGCTGTGACCGCAAGGAGGCCAAGGACCACGGTGCCGACAAGGGCAACCTGCTGGGTTATGAGCCCCAGGACGGCGACCGCGTGGTCATGGTCGAGGACGTCACCACCTCCGGCAAGTCCATCGACGAGACCTATCCCAAGGTCATGGCTGCCGCCGACGTCGAGATCAAGGGCCTGATCGTGTCCCTCAACCGCATGGAGGTCGGCAAGGGCGGCGTGACCACCGCGCAGAAGGAGATCGAGGCCAAGTACGGTTTCCCCGTCGCGAGCATCGTTTCCATGGCCGAGGTCGTCGAGACCCTCTACAACCACGAGATCGACGGCAAGGTCGTCATCGACGACGAGCTCAAGGCCGCCATCGACGCCTACTACGAGCAGTACGGAGCCCGAGAGTAGTTACGGCGTTTTACCAAACGCCGTAACCGGCCGACGCTGCGCGCCGCCCAGGGCGACAATTTGTCATTCAAAAGGCGAGGCATGACCAGAAGGTCAATACCTCGTCTTTTTCATGCCAACTTGTCCGCCCTGGACGTCGCTCGCTGTCCGTCCTCTACTTGCGGCGTTGTCTTGCTCCGGATGCGGTGGTCATTGGGGACGTTCTTAAATGACTGCTCGAGATGAGCGTCCAAAAATCCGCGCTCGTTCGATTGACGCATGTCTACGCAGCGTAGGTTGTCGAGCCTGGCCTTCAAATGGATACTGACTGTCGAACCGGTTCACTCCATTTCTTCAATTTGATTGGACAGCCCATGAACCAGACACGGCAAACCAATGCCTCCCATACTTTTTTGGCAGCGCATGCCATCAAGCAGCTGCGCGAAGAGCGCGGCCTCACCCAGCGCGCCCTGGCGGAAAGCCTTGGCGTGACCGATAAAGCCGTCAGCAAGTGGGAATCCGGCCGCGGCCTTCCCGACATTTCCCTCGTTGAGCCTTTGGCCCAGAGACTCGGCATAAGCGTGGCTGAGCTTTTGGCTGGTGATATTCGGGCCAACGCCAACCGTGCAGGCAATATGCTCAAAGGCGTCTTTTACGTTTGCCCTATCTGCGGAAACGTTGTGCACGCGCTCGGAGAAGGCAGCTTTAGCTGCTGTGGCTCCACGATGTTTCCCCAGGAGGCCGAAGAGCCGGACGCGGACCACGCCTTTTCCATCGAGCGCATCGAGGACGATTGGTACGTCACGCTCGATCATCCCATGACCAAGGATCACTACATTAGCTTTGTGGCATATGCGACTATGGACGGCATCTGCTTCAAGAAGCTCTATCCAGAGCAATCGGTGCAGCCGCGCTTCCATATTACCGGGCGCGGCAGGATATATCTTTACTGCAACCAACACGGACTCTTTACGTCGCTGACGCCTCGCAAATAACGGCCGTCTATCCGCCCTCCTCATGCGTTCCCAGGGGACCCAAAATGAGCGTGGATAATCTCCCGGTTTTGGCCTGTGTGCGGGCTCAAAGTGGGAGATTATCCACGCTCGTTATCTGAGTGTCCAAAAATCCACGCTCGTCGCTACTTGAGTCCGGGCAGGCGGGTGTAGGGGAACGAACGCTCTAGGAACTCGGAGCAGCGGGCGTAATCTTTGGCAAAGTAGCTGCTATAGAGCGAATCGAGTACGTATTGCACGGCGATATGGCTTGCGAACCGCGTGATGCGGTGCGTCATGCTCTCGTGATCGCTCACCGTAAGGTAGGCAGCAAAGCCGGGGTGAATGCGCGCGCAGTATGGCGTGCCGATGACGATGACCGGGACATGCCGGCTGCTGAGGATCGGCAAGATTTCCTTGAGGTTGGGCGCAAGGCCGCTGTAGGAGATAACGATCGCCGCGCGGTTTGAATCCGAGGTGAGAGCCGTGCGCACCTGTGCCTCGATGTTGCCGTAGCATGTGGCGCTTTTCCGGACGAGAGTAGGCGGTCGCGGAACATCCTCGCTGGATACAGGTTATGCGAGCCCGTGTAGATGTCCACGGTGCCGGCGCGCATGACGAGCTTGGCGGCCTGGTCGAGCTGCGTGGGGTCGAGCAGCTCCTGCGTTTCGGCCAAAGTGGTCTGGTAGAGCCCCTCCATGCGTTCCATCACCTGCGCAGGGGTGGAGGTGACATCGAAGGGAAAGTTGATGTCCACGTCGCGCCGGTTGCCCGCCTCGGTCGTCAGACGGATGAGTTCGACTTTGAGGTCTTTGAATCCCTCGAGGCCGAGTTTTTTGCAAAAGCGGTGCACGCTCGCGACAGAAACGTTGGCGCACGCGGCAAATTCCTTAATGGAAAGCCCGCGGACGTTTTCGCCCATGGCAAGGGCCGAGATGCCGAGCTGTTGCTCGGTAGGGGTAAGGCCCTGTGCCTCGGAAATCTTGCGTTTGATATCCATGCGAACTCCCACACTCGCCAAACCTGCCAAAAAGGGACAGGTTTATTTTGGCACGTTGGTGGCGCGCGCAGACGTGGTGTAAGAGCGTCCCGAGGTCCGTCGCTGCAAG
>NZ_QRWD01000006.1 GCF_003459505.1 Collinsella sp. AF20-14LB | reverse complement strand
CGATTGGCGAAAATACGTTGGTGAAAATGGTGAAAAATATATTGACGCTAACATGAGGTCGGTCAGGGCGTCCAGGCGGGGCGACGCGAGGCTCAAGTCCCTGCTGATCTTCTCGTGCAACAGCCTGGTGAGGTCCTCGGGGCGCTACGGCGAGTACTACCGGGCCTGCAGGGCGCGGGGCATGGGGCACGGGCGGGCGCTCAAGGCCGTCGCGAGGAAGCGGCTCAGGGCGATATACGCCGTGATGCGCGACCGGGTGCCCTACCGGGAGTAGCCCCGACGGTTGACAAAACTATAGGAACACCCAACGATTGCCCACAAATAGCTGTACGTCAGCATCCAAAGATGTCGAAAAATATCGACTTTGGATGCTGACGTACATGTTTGTGCCGTATGGGTTTGTGCGTTGGGGCCGGCCGACCGCAATAGAACGCTAGAGCAGGTTCTTCTGTATCCACGCGATGATGTCGCCCGACTCGTAGAGTGGCGTGCCGTCAATGAACAGGCAGGGAACTTGGCGCTTTCCGCCGACGGCGATGAGCGTCTGCTCGGCATCGGAATCGGTCGAGATATTACGCTCGGGGATGGTCACGCCGTTATCGGCCAGGAAACGCTTGACCTTTATGCAATACGGGCAGCCGGTCATAACGTAGAGCGCGAGCTCGTGATCAGTAGCCATAGGTCTCCAATCGGTTGAGGTTTCGATTGAAATACCCAAAGCCGCCGCGGTCTATGCACGCGTCAACGACGACTCGATTGCCTGTACCAGAAACGCCGTGGCGCCGGTGCCGCAGGGCTTGTCGTAGTAGTCAACAAAGCGCTGGTCGGCAAGATAGCCGTGGGCGAGGCCCAAGTACGCCTCGTCTTGGGGCTCGCATCCCCAGTTGAGAGCAATCCAGCGACGATGCATCGCGACAAGCTTGCGAGCCTCGCTTCCATCCGGTTCGCCGTCGCTCATGGCAATCGAGAGCTGGCCCAGAATAGCGCGTTCAAGTTCCTTCATGTCGTTCCATGTCTGAGGATCCATATCCAGTAACGTTTCGTTTGCTGCATCGATAGCCTCATCGCCATAGCGCGCCCGCGCTTCGGCGCCGTAGCGCTCCTCGTTTTCTTGCACGGCGCGCCAGCGTTCCAGTTGCGGCAGCACGGCGCCCATGAGCGAGACAGCTTCGTCGAGCGACATACCGGTGTTTTGTGCCAGGCGCGGGGCACAATCCTCGATCATTGCCTCCATCGTAGTGTCGTAGGTGTACTTGCCGTGGTCGTAGCACCACTTGCAGTAATGATCGGTCGCGGTGCCCGCAGCATCGGTGCCGCAGTCGTCGGGTGTGAGCACCATGCCGCAGCTCTGGCAATAGTGCTCGGGCATTTCGAGCAGGTGGGACAGCGGTTCTCCGGTTACGGCGGCAATGAGCTTCATCATGTCGATGCCCGGGGTGACTTCGCCGCGCTCCCAGCGGCTGACGGCTTGGCGCGTGACATAGAGCTTGGCGGCAAGCTGCTCTTGGGTAAGGTTGTTGGCGCGACGGACGGCGATGAGTTTTTCTGCAAAGGCCATAACGGCTCCTTTCTGCTGCTTGTTGGCTTAAGCATACGCGGCGGCCGACGCCCTTCCAAGCAACCGTTGGTTGCAAAAGGGGCGGTCGCGGTGAGGGATTACGCGCATCGCGCATGCCCTCATGCCGTACAATGACCGGCATGAAACCTATTGCACACATACATACCGACCTGCCGCAAAAGTTCGGCATCCCGCGCAACAGCTTTTTGGCGCCCCATCTTGAGGGACGCATCGTCTTTGAGCCGGAATTTGCCTCCAGCGCGGCAGTTGAGGGTCTGGACTCCTTCTCTCACCTGTGGCTGCTCTGGCGCTTTGAAAACGGAACACCCGGCGGCGCGGCCGAAGACATCGCCGCCGATGCCAAGACACAGGATAGGTCCGGCACCAACGCCAAGTGGTCGAAGACCGTGCGTCCGCCGCGCTTGGGTGGAGCCGAGCGCGTGGGCGTATTTGCCACGCGCAGCCCGTTTCGACCTAATCCCATTGGGCTTACCTGCGTCAAACTCGATCATGTCGGGCTTACCGACGATGGCCCCATCATCCATGTGCTAGGGGCCGATCTGCGTGACGGCACGCCCATCTACGACATTAAGCCCTACATTCCGTTTGCGGACTGCCACTCGGATGCGACCGGCGGCTGGATTGAGGATGCGCCGTGGCAAGAGCTCGACGTTGACTTCCCGCAAGCGCTGCAGGAGATGGTCCCGCCCACGAAGCTCCCCGGGTTGGTCGAGGTCCTTCGCCAAGATCCGCGCCGCGCGGGTAGCAAGCACGAGCCAAACCGCATTTACCACTTGGCTTACGCTGGGCTCGACATATCGTTTACGGTTGACGGAACCAGGCTGACGGTAACCGCCGTCGACGACGCGCAGGACTAACCAGCCATTCGTCCGCACCCGTCAAATTAAGCGCCAAGCCCCATGCCAAAACCGCCCACGCTGGTGGACAATAACGCCTACCAAAACAATCCGCTTTGCACGGGAGCTCAGCATGAAATACGACTTTACTTCGCTTATCGACCGCCACGGCATGGACGCCATCGCCGTTGACTCCTGGGGCGAGATCCCTGGCATGGCTCCGAACGCGCCCGACGAGGGCTTCGACCGCATCCCCATGTGGGTGGCGGACATGAATTTTGCCACGGTGCCCACGGTCCAGGAGCACATCATTCAGCGCGCCCAGCATCCCATGTTTGGCTATTTCGATCCGCGCGACGAGTACTTCGACCGCATCATCGAATGGCAGAGCCGACGTAATGGCGTCGAGGGTCTGCTCCCGGAGCATATCGGCTACGAAAACGGCGTGCTGGGCGGTGTCGTGTCGACCCTGCGGGCGTATGTCCAGCCGGGCGATGCGGTGCTGGTCCACAGCCCTACCTACATCGGCTTTACCAAGTCCATCGAAGCCGCGGGCTATCGCATTGTCCACAGCCCGCTTAAGCTCGACGACCAGGGCGTGTGGCGCATGGACTTTGAGGACATGGAACGCAAGCTCACCCAAAACCACATCCACGCCGCGGTGTTCTGCTCGCCGCACAATCCTTGTGGCCGCGTATGGGAGCGCGACGAGATCGAGCGCGCCATGGACATCTATCGCCGGCACGATTGCGTGGTGATTTCGGACGAGATTTGGTCCGACATCATCTTGCCCGGTCACAAGCATATCCCGACGCAGTCGGTGAGCGAGGATGCCCGCATGCGCACGGTCGCCCTCTATGCGCCCAGCAAGACGTTTAACCTGGCGGGCCTGGTCGGCAGCTACCACATCATCTATAACGAGACGCTGCGCGACCGCGTGTGCGCCGTGTCCAATAAGACCCACTACAACGAGATGAATGTCCTTTCGATGCATGCGCTTATCGGCGCCTACCAGCCGCAGGGCTACGAGTGGCTCGATGAGCTCAACGAGGTTATCGAGGGCAACATTGACTACTTCTGCGATTACGTGGACGAGCATTTTGAGGGCGTGTCCTATTCGCGCCCGCAGGGCACCTATATGGTGTTCCTGGACTGCACGGAGTGGTGCTGCGTGCATGGGCACGATATTCAGTGGCTGCTCGACGAGGGGGCGCGTGTGGGCGTGGGCTATCAGGATGGCCGTCCGTTCCACGGGCCTTGCCACATTCGCGTGAATCTGGCGCTGCCGCTTTCGCGTGTAAGGGAGGCGTGCGACCGCCTGGACCGCTACGTTTTTAATGCACGGTAAGTGAGCGCTGCATGCGGGGCCGTCTGCCAGATTGGCTGGAAGGCCCCGTATGGTAAAGCATCTGTAACCATTGAGCGCAAGCGCGGTTTTGTCTGCTAATATCTTTGCTCTTGAGTCTGTAAACAGGAACGTCTGGAGCTCGATGAAAAGACCTCGTCGCTCGGCCGCCATATCGTTGTTTGTTGCGCTTGCAGTGGTGAGTGCCTTTGTCGTGGCGATAGCTGGCTGTTCCGGGTCGAATGACGGGGCCGCGGCGTCTGCATCAGAAGGCGCGGCCGCCTCGCAGGTCAAAGACGACAACCTTAAGACGCTCAACGTCGGCAGCGACCTCTATCCGCCGTTTGTGTATAGCGACGAGTACGGCAATATCGTTGGCCTGGATGTCGAGATTTTGACCGAGGCTTTGGTCCGCATTGGTTACAAGCCAAAATACCAGCTGATCGACTGGGAAAAGAAGAAAGAACTGCTGGCGAGCGGCGAGCTCGACTGCGTCATGGGCAGCTTTAGTATGACGGGTCGCGAAAACGAATATCGCTGGGCCGGCCCGTACCTTGCGAGCCGCCAGGTGGTCGCGGTCGATCCCGAGAGCGATATCTACACGCTTGCCGATCTTGAGGGTAAGGTCGTGGCGGTCCAGTCCACCACCAAGCCCGAGTCGATTCTGCTCAATCGTACCAGTGAAAACGTTCCGCAGATCAAGGAGCTCTACAGCTTTTCGGACCGCTCGTACCTGAACCCGGCGCTCGTCGAGGGCCTGGTCGATGCCATCGCCGCGCATGAGTCCTCGCTGCTTACTTACGAAAAAGACTATGGTGTGACGTATCGCATTCTGTCTGAGCCGCTGCTGGAGGTTGGGTTGGGCACCGCTTTCGATATCAACGACACACGCGGCATCGACGTTAAGCTCACCCATGCCTACCAAGAAATGCTTGCCGATGGCACCATGGAGCGCCTGGTGTCAAAGTATTTTGATGACCCTTCGCCCTTTTTGAATGTGGAGGGCCTGTCATGATTGATGCGTCCGACCACACCGCTCAGGAGCGGGGCGATCGTTCGGCACGGGAATGGCTCATCGTCGTCCTGTTGGGGATAGCGCTCTCGATTGTTGCCGGCGTGACGAGCTACGCCTACACGACAGCTCAGGCCGAGCAGCGCTTTGCCGACGTTGTCGATTACGTGGCGACACAGAGCCTTTCCTACGATGCGTTCAACAGCGCCTATGCGACCAAAAACCTGATTCGCGTTATGGAGATCGCCGGAGAGGCGGCGCGCGATATGGAGCGCGACGGCTCGGTGGATAACGCTACGTTGGAGCAATATGCTGACCAGTTTAATGTGACAGCGCTGATCGTAACGGATGCATCGGGCAACTTGGTGTCCGAGTCCTCGAAGGATGATGTGGGCTACGAGTCGCTCGCTGCGAATCTCAAAGAGGCGCCTGTGCTGGAGGTGGCAGCCCATCCGCTTAAGTCCTATACCGCTCGCATTACGCTTGCGGACGATTCGGTCGCAGACATTGGCTGCGTGGCCCGGCGGGACGGTGAGGGCATCGTTGTCGCGGTGAGGCACCAGAGCGCCAAGGCGGTCGCGAGCAATACGCTCAAGTTGCAGAGCTTGCTCGATGGTTATGAGACTATCGATAGCGGCAATATCGTGATCGAAAACGACGGTAAGGTCGTTGCGACCAACGCTGCCGAGCCCGCCGTGTCAGGCGTGTTCGATTTGCCTGCGACGGATGCCATCGTTGTCAACGGCATTAAGGAGCGTTGCCTGGCTGGTAAGGTCAGATTGGTTAACGACAGCGGTGAGTGGTATCTGGGCACATTTGGTAAAGCGCGCGATTTTTACGTGTACACCTATGCTCCCGCGCAGCGTTACTTTGAGGTTGTTGCCGCTGTTGTTGCCAGTGTGTTGGCACTCTACGGCGGTGTTATAGCCACTGTTGTGTTGGTGCGCCGCCGCGCCGAGAGCCAACGCTTTGCCGACCTGTTGCTGCAGGAGCGCGACTATGGCGACAAGCTGGCAAAAGCGGCGCGCGAAGCTTCGTCTGCCAACTCTGCAAAGACGGAGTTCCTGCGTCGCATGAGTCACGACCTGCGCACGCCCATCAACGGCATTCGCGGTATGGTCGAGGTGGGCAATGCCAACGCGGACGACTTGCAAAAGCAGACTGAGTGCCGCTCAAAGATCTGGACGGCGTCGGGACTGCTGCTCGACCTTGCGAACGAGGCACTCGATATGAGCCGCTTGGAGAGCGGGCAGGTCGACCTGAATCTCGTGCCTACAGATATGGTGGCCCTCAACCGTGAGGTGTGCGATATTCTGGAGCGCCAGGCCGAGGAGCGCCTGGTGACAATTATCTGCGACCAACGGACTCTTGATCATCCCTATGCCCGGGTGAGCGTGACGCACCTCAAGCGTCTGTTGCTCAATATTGCCGGTAATGCCGTCAAGTACAACCGCCAGGGCGGCTATGTTCGCCTGACATGCCGCGAGGTGGAGCCGGTGGACGGTGTCCCCGTCTATGAATACACGATCGCCGATAACGGCATTGGCATGAGCGAGGAGTTTCAACAGCACCTCTACGAGCCGTTCAGCCGCGAGGAACAACAGGTGGAAGGCGCTTCATCGGGAACTGGCCTGGGCGCGTCTATTGCCAAACAGTTGGTCGAGCTTATGGGCGGAACCATGAGCTTTACGAGCGCCTTGGGGCAGGGGACGACGTTTACCATTTGCCTGCCGTTTGAGAAGTGCAAGAGTTCCGAGATTCCCCAGGCAGTTCGCGTGGATGCAGGCGACAGCGACGTGCTCCAGGGCCTGCGCGTTTTGCTCGTAGAGGATAACGACCTGAATGCCGAGATCGCACAGTTTACGCTCGACCGCGCCGGTGCCGTCGTGACACATGTCAAAGATGGCGAGTCTGCCGTCGAGACGTTTGCCGCGAGCGCGCCGCACGAGTACGACGTGGTATTGATGGACATCATGATGCCCGGCATCGATGGCCTTGAGGCCACGCGTCAGATTCGAGCGCTCGATCGCGAGGACGCCGCGACCACGCCGATTATCGCCGTGAGCGCCAATGCCTTTGCCGACGACCGTAGGCTTTCGCGCGAGGCGGGCATGAACGCGCATCTGAGCAAACCCGTGAGTTCTCAGGATCTCGTTGAGGCGCTTGCGCACATAGCCGCCGACGCTTCATAAACAAATGGCTCGGTTCCAATACTGGTTGGAACCGAGCCATTTTGTTATTTGTGGGACCTGTTTTTGGGCTTACTTTTCATGGATCTGCTTGCCGCAAAGATGCTCAATCGAAATCTCGTAGAGTTGGACGCCCTTGATGTCTTTGGCGATTTCCTCTTCAACTTCTTCGGCAGAGGGGTAGTACTTAAGCGCGAGCTGGCGGACTTTGTCCTCGATAAACGCAGGTGTCTCATTTACTAGGCGGCAACGACCAAAGACCACGGTGCTCATAACATAGGGAGCCCAGTCATCGTCTTTGTACCACTCGTTGCCGTAAACGGTAAAGCAGACTTTATCATCACGCCTGAGTGAATCGACCTTGTGGCCAGCCTTGGCACCATGGAAATAAATCTTGTCGTGCTTGGCGTCAAAGAAGTAGTTGACGGGAATGGCATACGGGTAGCCATCGTCGCCGTTGACGGCAAAGACGCCGCGCTTGCAGGTGGTCAGCAGTTCACGTGCTTCCTCGTCAGTGATGGCGCGTTTCTTTCGACGCAGGGGCCTAAACATCGTTGGCTTCCTTTCTAACTGTGCATGGTGGGTGAGCACAAACTATAGCGAAACAGTTCCGTTTTTCTTGATGCGGGCGAGGATGTTTTTGAGCTTGTTAAAGTCGAGCGGTTTGGGCAGATGGGCGTTCATGCCGGCATCGTGTGCCGCCTTGGCGTCCTCGGCAAAGGCATTGGCGGTGAGCGCGATGATGGGGATGTCGGCTGCATCGGCCTTCTCGCTCAGACGAATCGCGCGAGTTGCCTCGTAGCCATCCATACCCGGCATCATGATGTCCATCAGGATCGCATCGAAGCTGCCGGCGGGACGACTAGTGTATAGTTCGACCGCTTCTTTGCCGTCGGCGGCGCGAGTTACGACGATGCCTTCGCTTTCGAGCAGGGCCTGGGCAATTTCGGCATTGAGCTCGTTGTCTTCGGCCAAAAGAACGTTCATGCCGGCAAGCGAGCGGCTGATCGCCTGCTCGTCCGCACCTTCTCTTGCCTGAGGGTTCTTGTCGATATCGAGCGGAATCTGGACGTTGAACGTACTTCCCACGCCGACCTCGCTCGAAATCTCAATCGTGCCTCCCATCATGTCTATGAGCGATTTGACGATCGGCATGCCCATGCCAGTTCCCTGAAATTTACTGCGGGCATCGTTGCCCTCTTGGGCAAACGGTTCGTAGATGTGCTTTAGAAACTCGGGCGACATGCCGATGCCGGTATCCGAGACGCTAAAGCAAAACACGGCGTGCTCGTCGTCGACCGGTTTGATGGTCGATGAGAACGTGACGGTGCCTCCGTGCTTGTTGTACTTGATGCTGTTGTCGAGCAGGTTGACAAGGATCTGCCGAATATGGGTGGGGCTGCCGATCATATATTGGTCGACAGCGTAGGGCTCGCTGGTGTCGAGCATGGTTATGCCGCGGTCCGATGCGCGGAGCTTGCACAGTACGAGCGCATTGTCGCACAGCTCTTTAAGGTTGAATGATTCGTGCTCGAGCGTCACTTTGCACTCCTCGATCCTGCCCATCTCGAGGATGTCGTTAATCAGTGACAGCAGGTGATTGGCGGCAACGCGCGCCTTGGCGCGGCTTTCGCGGGCGACCTGCATGTCGCCTTCTCTCAATTCCTCAATTTCGATAAGGCCCAGGATGCCGTTGAGCGGCGTGCGGATGTCGTGGCTCATGCGCGTGAGGAAAGCGGTTTTGGCGGTGTTGGCGGCATCAGCTTTCTACCGTTCCTCCTGTGCGCGGTAAAGCGACCAGACAAGGATGGCGATGCTGGTGAGCAAGATGCAGATGACGACTGCCGCAATGACGATGCGGTTGCGGTAGAGAAGTCGGAACGCATCCGATTCTTGCGCCGAGTACGATGTGGGGAAATAGCTGTTTGCAGAGAGCGATTCACCTGCATTGACGATGCCCTTATTGATGATTCCCAGCAGCTCGGGCTTGCCGCGCGAAATTAAACACGATAGTTGTGCCGTGTTGGTGAGTTCCTGTGTTTCGAAATCCTCGATGTCGTAGATGTCGCGGAGAGTTTCCAGGCGCGTGCTGGGGACAATGATGCAACGTGCCTTCCCCTCATCGAGGGCTTTGAGCACCTCGCCGTCATTCGAATACTCGGTTACCGTTGCGTTCGGAAAGAGACTTTCGAGCTCAAAACGGTTAACGATTGTGCTCTTTGTACAAGCGATGTTCTTAAGGTCGCTGTTCAGGTTTTTGCCATTGTGAATGGCGGTCAGCGAAACCGTTCCCATCGAGTTTGACTGGATGACCCCTGTCTGCTCGGCGAGCCAGTAGTCGCGAAACAACGGCAGGGCGACATCGATGGTTCCGTTGGAAAGGGCTTTGATCATTTGCTTGTTGTTCGAGAGTGCGATTGTTTTGACCGTAATGTCAAACTTGTCGTGCAACGTCGTTGCAAGCGAGGCGAGCGACCCTTCCATCTCGCCGTCGTCATTTTGCGTACAGTAGGGAAGTTGGTTTTTAAGATAGCCGAGCGTGATGGTATTGCCGTTTTCTTTGAGCCAGGTGGTCTCGGTGCCGGTGAGCGATGACGAGCCACTGTTTTGGGTCGAGTAACTCGTTTTGACTTCCTCGTTATAGCGCGGGTTATCGCGGGCGATGGTCGTCATGGCGGCGTTGATGTCGTTCATCAGGTCAGGGCGGCTTTTGGGAACGGCAAAATAGTAGTCGCTCGAGCCTACGTAGAACATGGGTGACGCATCGGGCGACGAAATGGTGTCGTTCATGATGACGGCGTCGACCTCGCCGTCTGCAAGCGCCTCAAAGAGGGCGCTGCCGGTGTCGATTTCTTTATAGGTGCAGGTAACGTCTTCGTTGGCGAGCCACTGCTGGCCGACGATAGTTTGCATAACGCCAGAGTTGCAGCCGATGGTGAGGCCTTGGAGCGCCTGAGGGTCACCCTTGGCTAGATCGTCGCGGTCGGGCCTGGCGTAGATATAGTAGCGCTCGGTGCCCTCGGGATTTGAGGAAAAGAGCAGCTTCTGCTCGCGTTCTGCCGAATACGAGATGTTGGGCATGAGGTCGATTTCGCCTGCCTCGAGCATGTCCATAAGCTCGGAGAAGGTGCCGCTAACGTATTCGTATTGCCAGCCCTTTGTGTAATACGAGAGGGTCTGGAGGTATTCGTAGCCCCATCCCGAGAGGCGCTCGCCCGGCGTGCCTTCCTGGAAGCCTTTGTTGTTGACGAGCCAGCCAACGCGGACCGTCTTGACCTGGTGGTCGGAGTCGGCGGCAAAGGCGGGGGCAGGCATGACGGCGCTCAGTACGGTGAGTACGGCAACCGCGACGGCTAGGGTGCGATATAGAGCCAAACGAAGGATGGCGGAAGGTTTCACATGTAATCCTATCGAGTCGAGACAGTATCACATAAGGATACCAGCTCAACCTGCCCACTCAGCCACCGCACCGCTAAACGGTCAGGTAGTCATTGGGGACGTTCTTGTTTGACTAGTCATTTAAGAACGTCCCCAATGACTAGTTCCGTTTGCGGGGGAGGCGTGGGACAATACCGAGCGAATGTGATTGGGCGTCTGGGAAAAGAGGTCGCGATGAACAAGTTGAGGACGCTTGCTGACGTGTTGCGCCAGGCTGGCTTTGCGCGCATCACGGGCCTGTTTCTCGTCTTCTATCTGCTGTGCTCGACGGCCGTCTGGCTGTCCGAGCCCACGACCCTCACGTTTGGCGACGGCCTCTGGTTTAGCTTTGAGACCGTATCGACGATCGGCTTCGGTGATATCCCGGCCGAGACGCCGGTTGCCCGCGCTATCACCGTCGTTTTGAGCGTCATCAGCATCTTCTACATCGCCATGCTCACGGGCGTGGCGGTGAACTACTGCAACACGCTCATCAAGATGCGTCAAAAGGACACCATGGCGCGCTTTATGGACGATCTAGAGCATTTGGAAGAGCTCGATCGTGACGAGCTCGCCGACCTGTCGCGCCGTGTGCGCGAATATCGCCGACGCCAACGCTAGAACGGGCGACGCGCGTCACGACGAGGGGGACTGAATATGAATATCACGGTATACCTGGGCGCGAGCGTCGGCAACGACCCGGCGTTTCTGCCTGCAGTGCGAGAGCTCGGCACGTGGATTGGCTCCAACGGCCACGCGCTGGTATACGGCGGCTCCAAGTCGGGCCTGATGGGCGCGCTTGCCGATAGCGTGCTCAATGCTGGCGGGCATGTGACGGGCGTTGAGCCGAGCTTTTTTATCGAGGCAGAGTTTCAACACGACGGTATTGACGATCTCATCGTGACGAGTGACATGGCCGAGCGTAAGGCCAAGATGATCGAGCTCGGCGACGCGTTCATCGCCTTCCCGGGCGGTACGGGCACGCTCGAGGAGATTGCCGAGGTCATGTCCGCCGTGTCGTTGGGGCATCTCGATGCGCCGTGCATCCTGTACAACCTCGGGGGCTACTACAACGATCTTAAGTCGCTGCTCGGGCGCATGATCGACAAGGGCCTATCGAGCCCGCAGCGCCAGACCGGCATCTACTTTGCCGACGACCTGCGTCAAATCGCATCGATTATCGGCGCCTAAGCCTTAGGCTCATCGCTCGTGCGGCACCCAACGGCACCGTTCGCGGCGTAGATGGTTAGCCCGCCCGAGGCCTGCTCGTCCTACAATAAAACGTATCTTTGTCGATTTGACCACGGGAGGTCCCGATGGATACCCTTGCAAAACCCAAAAACCGTGCGCTGTTCTTAGCGAGCGTGGCTGCGACCGGTGCGTTTGCGGGCACCGCGGTCTGGCTGTTCTTCTTTGCGATGGAGCGCGGTATCGACTATCTATGGACCGAGATCCCGCATATGCTGGGCGTCGCTTCACCCGAGCTCGCGAGCGGCCCGTTCGGGTTTTTGCCGTATCCGTTTTTCGTCTGCCTGCTGGGCGGCCTGCTGATCGGCCTGTACGAAAAGATGACGGGCACCAAGACCGATGACCTCAACCAGGTAATGGCCAAGGTTAAGCAAGACGGTCGCTATCCGTACGACAACCTGGGCAAGCTTTCGCTCGCGGCGTTGCTGCCGCTGCTGTTTGGCGGAAGCATTGGACCGGAGGCCGGCCTGACCGGCGTTATCGCGGGTCTGTGCAGCTGGGTCGGCGACCGCATGCGTCGCTTTGGTGCCGAGTTTAGGCAGCTCACGCTGCTGGGTACCCAGGCCGCCCTGACGGCGCTCTTTACCGCGCCCGTCTTTGGTTTTGTGGCGCCGCTCGCCGGTAGCGCCGATGGCCAGGGCGCCAACGAAGACGAGGATTCCGCCTCCGACGAGATCACCATCAAGCTGCCCAAGGCGCAAAAGACCGTGGTCTACGGCATCGCGATTGCCGGCGGCCTGGGCACCTATCTGCTGCTCGGACAGCTTATGGGCGGCGGTATGGGTATGCCGAGGTTCGAGGCTGCCCAGGTGGGCAACCTTGAGCTTGTCTGGCTTATTCCCCTGGCACTCATCGGTACGGTCTGCGGCTGGCTGTACTTTGTCTCGGAGCACGCGAGCGAGGCGTTGGCCCACACCATAGGGGAGCGCCCTGTCGTCAAGGCCATGCTAGCCGGTCTGGCGCTCGCCATCTGTGGCACGGTCCTGCCCTACACCATGTTTGCCGGCGAGACCCAAGCCGACGTGCTCATGGAGACCTATCTGACCATTCCCGCCGGCGTGCTTATCGCGACCGGTCTTGTTAAGGCCATGCTGACGCCCGCCCTCATCAACCTTGGTTGGCGTGGCGGCCACTTCTTCCCGGTTATCTTCTCGGGTGTGAGCCTGGGCTATGGTCTTGCCATCCTCACCGGCGCCGATCCGGTCTTTTGCGTCGCCGTCTGCACCGCCTCGACGATGGGCGCCGTTATGCGTCAGCCGGTCATGGTTGTGGGCCTGCTGCTCATGTGCTTCCCGCTCAAGGGTATCGTCTGCATGATCATCGCCGCCGTCATCGCGGCGGGCATTCCGCTGCCCAAGCCGCTGCGCAAGTAGCACGGTAGCGCGCGGGCAATACAAACATCTCAAGCCCGGTGTGGGCGCTGTGTCACGGATTTGCGGGTGGACTGAATCTCGCCTGGCACCGACGCTACTTCCAAATCGCGAGCGCGGCGGTGCCCAGCACGATGAGGAAAAGGCCGATGGCGCTTCGATGCGACAGCTTTTCGTTGAAGGCCAGTCGTGCGAACAGCACCGATACGACAATCGATAGTTTGTCGATTTGCACGACGACGCTCACCTGGCCTGCAGCGATGGCGTAGTAGTACAGCAGCCACGACGCGCCGGTCGCAATGCCCGATGCCGCAAGAAATGCGAGTTCGCGCGGGTCAATGCGCGCGACCTGCTCCAGCTTTCCCTTGGCAGCCACGATTGCCCATGCCATAACAAGTACCACACAGGTGCGGATTGCCGTGGCCAGGTTTGACTCGACACCTTCGATGCCGATCTTGGCGAGGACGGAGGTGAGTGCCGCGAACACGGCGGCGCCGAGGGCGTAAGCGAGCCAGGCTCGGTCTTGCTTTTGCTCTGCGCCGACGGACTGCTTTTTCTCGATCATCAAAAACGTGCCGAGCGTGATAACTGCGGTTCCCACGAGCTTGACCGCCAGGTTGCCTGTCTCACCAAAAAGCACTATGGCGATCAGCACGGCGAGCACGGTGCTCATCTTGTCGACGGGTACAACCTTGTTGACGTCTCCGATGCTGAGCGCCTTAAAGTAACAGATCCACGAGGCGCCGGTGGCGAGTCCCGAGAGGGTGAGGAATAGCCAGGCTTTGGCGGGAATGGCGCCGATTGCTCCGATGGATCCAGAAATGCCCGCCATTGCCCAGGCAAATACGAGCACCACGCAAGTACGGATGGCGGTTGCAACGTCGGAGTCGGTGTGCCTGATGCCGCATTTGGCCAAAATGGATGTGATGCCGGCAAAGAAAGCTGATGCAAATGCTGCTGTAACCCACGACACGGGTTGAGCGCCTCCTCATAAAAGACCGCGCCAGATCTGCGGCGCATGCCCGATGATACCGCGCTTGCCTACAGGTCGCGTGTCCGGTAGACCTTGGCGCTGACGATGCAGCTAAGTGCACATAGCACGAGGGCCAGTACCGCAATTCCTGCGCACAGGCAGCCGAGGACGGCGGGATCGGGATTCGCCCCGGCAATCGATATGAGCCAGTTGCTGATGGGGTTGGAGGAGCTCAACGCTGCCATGGCAAGGCACCCGAGCAGGGCAAACAGGCCGACGGAAAGGCGCAGCGCCTCCATGTGTCCAAATCGAAAGAACAGCGGCTGTGCCAAAAACACCATCATGAGGGAGATGAGCATCGATGCGGCGGAGGCTATTGTGGTCTCAAAGACGATCTGTCCCGTCGAGGGCATGCCCGTGTGATCGAAGAACGGAAGGGTGATGATGCTCAAAAGCGCGGCGGCGCACGCCATGACGGCTGAGAAGACAACGATGCACAGGTAGCGGGCACAAATAATGTCTTTGCGCGAGAGGGGCAGCGTTGCCCGATAACGCTCCCATCCGTTTTGATTGTCGAAGCCGGCCAGCGAGCTCATGACCATGATAGGCGACATGGCGCTGACCGCGCAGGCGCCGGCGCTCATGCCGGAATCGCCATTCGATGCGTTGGCGAGGGTCAACACGACGAAGATGAACAGGCCGACGCCCGCGATGCTCGGGACAAGCGTGCGGACGATGGCGAGCTCAGACATAAAGGCGCGTTTCATTTCGAAGCCCCTTTCAGCATGAGGCGAAGATAGTCATCAATGGTTGCCCGGTCGCAGGGAATCTCGGGGAAGGCTTCGAGCGCCTCGCGACGGTTGGGCACGAGCACGTCAACGCTATAGGCGTGGTGGGCGGCACGGGCGCCTTCGACGCAAGCCATGAGCTCGGACGCTTGTGCTTGGGTGCAGTGGGCGATGCCGGCTCGGTCGGTAATGTCCTCGCGCGGCAGGTCAAACACAATCGAGCCGTTATCGATGCAGATGACGCGGTCGGCAGCGCGATCGAGGTCGGACGTAATATGACTCGAGAGCAGCACGCTGCGCTGGCCGTCGGAAACAAAGGCGAGCAGCTCGTCAAGCAGTTCCTCGCGCGCCATGGGGTCGAGGCCCGCAGTGGCTTCGTCCAAAACGAGCAGCTTGGCATTGTGGCTGAGTGCGCAGGCGAGCTGCAGCTTCATGCCCATGCCGCGGGAGAGGTCCTTGACTTTCGTTTTGGGATCGAGGCCAAATCGGTCGATGAGACTGGCGAACGTTTCGCGGTCCCACGTGGGGTATGCCGAGCCTACGAGCGCCTCGACCTCGCCCACCTTGAGCGTGGAGGGGAAGGGACACGTGTCCAGGACAAGCCCGATGCGGGAGCGCAGGTGGCACTGCGTCTCGTCGGGTGCGTTAGCGTCGCGGTGCTGCCCAAACAGGTGCACCTCTCCGGCATCGAGCTTTATAAGCCCAAGCGCGGCGCGAATGGTCGTTGTCTTGCCGGCGCCGTTTGCGCCCACAAAGCCAACGATCTGGCCGGGCTCCACGGCAAGCGTGACGTCGTGGAGGGAAAAGCGGTCGCTCACGCGGCGCGATACACCTTTGAGTTCTAGCAAATATTGCATGGTATAGCCTTTCTTGCAGATGGCTACTGCATGGTTTCGGGGGCTACCAGGTCGAGCATCTCGTGCAGCTTGTCGCGCGTGACGCCCAGGGTTTCGGCTTGCGTTGCTGCCTGTGCGAGCAGCTCTTCGATATGGCAGAGCTGGTTTTCGCGCAAGAGTTCTTGGTTGCCCTCGGCGACAAAGCAGCCCTTGCCCTGCACGGTGCAGATAAACCCGAGCTGCTCCAGGTCGGCGTAGGCGCGCTTGGTGGTGATGACGCTCACGCCAAGATCGCTCGCGAGTGCACGGATGCTGGGGAGTTTGGCTCCCGCAGCGAGCGCGCCCGAAAGGATCTGAGCTTTGACCTGCGAGGATATCTGTTCGTAGATGGGCTTGTCGCTCGAATTGGATAGGATGATGTCCACAGCGGCTCCTTAGCTGTTGGGCTACACGTGTATATAACCGGTAAGCACAGTATATATACACTATGCACAGTTGCGCAAGAGGGAAATATGGGCTCGTCTGTCCCTTCGTTTGTTTGTCTCGATCTGTAACATCTGGAACCGTTTTGAGTGGCTAGATGTTACAGATCGAGATCTTTCTGGGACGTCCACCTGTTTGTCTAAATCTGTAACAGGTAGAGGTTCAAAAACCGTCTAGGTGTTACAGATCGAGACAAACTGCTGCGGAGTGCCGCCATCGACTGCTACCCAGGCCCCAACTGATGAATTTGTCCTGATAGGTGCCCTATGGCGGGATTTCGCGGCTACAATGGTGCGGTTACAACGACGTAATGCACTCAATGCAAGAAAGGATCCGCATGGCAAGCCTGTCGGATGAAATCTCGTCGCGCCGCACATTCGCGATCATCAGCCACCCGGACGCCGGTAAGACCACGCTTACCGAGAAGCTGCTGCTCTATACCGGCAGCATCCAGACTGCCGGTTCGGTCAAGGGCAAGAGCTCGGCCAAGCACGCCGTCTCGGACTGGATGGACATCGAGAAGGAGCGCGGCATTTCCGTTACCTCCTCGGTGCTGCAGTTCACCTATAATGGCGCCTGCGTCAACATCCTCGATACCCCCGGCCACCAGGACTTCTCGGAGGATACCTACCGTACCCTTATGGCCGCCGACGCCGCAGTCATGGTCATCGACGGCGCCAAGGGCGTCGAGGCCCAGACCAAAAAGCTCTTTAAGGTCTGTACGCTGCGTCACATTCCCATCTTCACCTTTGTGAATAAGCTCGACCACGAGGCTCGCGATCCGTTTGAGCTCATGGAAGAGATCGAGAACGTCCTGGGTATCAATACGTATCCCATGAACTGGCCGATCGGCAGCGGCCGCAACTTCCGCGGCGTGTTCGACCGTCAGACCCGTCGCGTCATTGCCTTTGAGGGCGACGGCCACGCCAACGCCACCAAGAAGATCGCCGAGGTCGAGGCCGAGCTGGGCGATCCTTCCATGGACGAGCTTATTGGCGAAGAGAACCATAAGAACCTGATGGACGACATCGAGCTGCTCGATGGCGCCGGCGACGAGCTCGACCTAGATGCCGTGGCCTGCGGCAAGCTGAGCCCGGCGTTCTTTGGCTCGGCGCTCACCAACTTTGGCGTGGAGCCCTTCCTCAAGGAGTTCCTGCGTCTGGCCCCGACGCCGCGCGCCTATACCGATACGCTCACCAGCGAACCGGTCGATCCCTGCCGCGATGACTTTAGCGGCTTTGTGTTTAAGATCCAGGCCAATATGGACAAGAACCACCGCGACCGCATCGCCTTTGTGCGCATTTGCTCGGGCAAGTTCGAGCGTGGCATGGACGCCTTCCACGTGCAGGGCAACCGCAAGCTCAAGCTTGCCACGGGCACGTCGATGATGGCCGATGACCGCGCCATCGTGGACGAGGCGTACGCGGGCGATATCGTGGGCCTGTTCGATCCGGGTATCTTTAGCATCGGTGACACCGTGTGCTCCGGCAAGCGCCACGTGCAGTATCCGCAGATCCCGACGTTTGCCCCCGAGATGTTCGCTCGCATTACGCAGGTCGACACGCTCAAGCGCAAGCAGTTCGTCAAGGGTATGGAGGAGCTTGCCCAGGAGGGCGCCATCCAGATCTTCCGCGAGCTTGGTGCCGGCATGGAGAGCGTCATCGTGGGCGTGGTCGGCGTACTGCAGTTTGAGGTGCTCGAGCGCCGCCTCAAGGCCGAATATCGTGTTGAGGTTCGCCGCCAGCCGCTGCCCTATACGGACATCCGCTGGATTCAGAACGACCCCGATACCATCGATATCCCGGGCCTTTCGCTCACGCGCGACACCCTGCGCGTCGAGGACATGCGCGGCGGTAAGCTGCTGCTGTTCACGAGCCCGTGGAACGTGGATTGGGCAACTGACCACAACCCCGACCTTATCCTGTCGGAGTTTGGCAACGTGGCCTTTTAGCGCATCGGCGCGGTGGCCCTGCGGGGCTGCCGCGCCGTTTACTTGCCTGATGCCGTATGAGCGGCTATCATACCCACCGTCGTCTCAAGACCGGGGCGTCCGAGCAGTTCGGGTCCGATATCCTGCTCGTTAAACCTAAAACCAAAGGAGTACATAATGATCAAGAAGGTCATGGAGGACTACAAGGTCCTGTTGCGGAGCATTCCCGCGGCAACGGTTTCGCTGTTTTTCGTGAGCGTCATCATGATGAACCTGCTGGCCAACAAAGAGCTCATCAGCCTGCCGTATCTGGCACTCGATTGCGGCTTTGTGGTGAGCTGGGTTTCGTTTTTGTGCCAGGACATGATCTGCAAGCGCTTTGGCGCCAAGGCATCCATCAAAATCTCTATCCTCGCGCTGCTGGTCAACCTGGCCGTGAGCCTGTGCTTTTGGGCATGCTCGCTCACGCCCGGCATGTGGGGCGCCTACTACGACACGGGCATGATCGAGGTCAACAGCGCCCTTAACGCCACCATTGGCGGCACCTGGTACGTGGTGCTGGGCTCTTCGCTGGCAATGCTCGTTTCTGCCGTGGTTAATTCCACGCTCAACCAGTCGCTCGGCCGTATGCTCAAAAAGAATAACTTTGCGAGCTTTGCCTTCCGTTCCTATGTGTCCACGGGTGTTGGCCAGTTTATCGACAACCTGGTCTTTGCCATTGTGGTGAGCCATACGTTCTTTGGTTGGACCTGGGTGCAGGTCCTTATGTGCTCGCTGACCGGCGCTGTTGCCGAGCTGCTGTGCGAGGTCTTCCTGAGCCCCGTGGGCTACAAGGTCGTGCGTGGCTGGGAGCGTGAGAATGTGGGCGCCGAGTACCTCGAGCGCCACGCAACCGCCTAAGGAGCAAGTATGCGGGTTTTGATCACGGGCGCTTCGGGCGGTATCGGAGCCGCGTGCGTGCAGCGCTTTTTGGACGAGGGCCACGAGGTCGTGGGCTTTGACCTGCTGCCGGCGACGGTTGAGCACGAGCGCTACCGCCATCTGATCGTTGATGTACGCGAGCCTAACTCGTTTCCAGGCGACCTTGAGCCTCAGGTAATCGTGAACGTTGCCGGTACGCAGGATTCGGCCGATGACATTGCCGCCAACCTGCGTGGCACCATCAACGTGACCGAGCGCTACGCCTTTGTGGGAGAGGGGCTTGCCGCCAAGCCGGCGCCTGCTATCCAATCCGTGGTCAATGTGGGGTCGGCGAGCGGACATACGGGATCGGAGTTTCCCGCCTATGCTGCCAGCAAGGGTGGCGTTATCGCCTACACCAAGAACCTTGCAAACCGCCTGGCGCCGCAGGCCATCGCCAACAGTGTGGACCCGGGCGGCGTTATCACGCCGCTCAATCGTTGCGTGATGGAAGACGAGCACCTGTGGAACCAGATTATGGAGCTCACGCCGCTTAAACGCTGGGCCACCGCCCAAGAGATCGCCGAGTGGATCTACTTTGTGGGCGTGACCAACCGGTTTATGACCGGGCAGAGCCTGCTGATCGATGGCGGCGAGGCCGGCCGCACTCAGTTTATCTGGCCTGAATAACAAAACGCGCCCGATGGCAAGGTTGCCTCGGGCGCGTTTTGCATCATTAATTGCTAACTTTAGCTGGGTATTATCTCTGTAAAGTGCCTTTGAGCTGGTAGACTAAACCCCGAAATATAAAAGGGGGCATATTGGGGCTGTTCGGTTCACACGAGAAGCGCGACGCGGACCGAGGGCGTCGATTGTTTGAAGAGGCGCTTGCGCAGCAAGGGCCCAACGTTGCGCTGGTTTTGCGCGCCAGCGACTGCTTTCCGCTCTACATCACTCCAAACTTTGAACGCGTATTTGGTGTATCGCCCGAGCGTATTAGCGACGACATCGAGACGCTGTACCGCTTTATCCCCGATAGCGACCGCGTGCGCATGCAGCGACAGGTGAGGGAATGGGACCATGTGACCCCGCTGAACCTCCTGTGCACCTACCATGCGCCCCACGGAGCAAAGCCGCAGCTCAGCATAAGGTTTACGATTTCGCTCATTCAGGACGGCGCGCAGTACCTGGTTTCTGCAGTCGATGTAACGGCCGAAAACGAGCGCATCGCCAAGGTGGAGGCAGAGCGCGATCGCGCCGTCGAGACCGCCAACGCGCGCACGGACTATATGAACCAGATGAGCCACGAGATCCGCACGCCGCTCAATGGCATCGAGGGAATGATTTCGCTTGCCCGTGAGCACCATGCGGATGAGCCTCGCCTAATGGACGACCTGTCTCGCGCCTCGCAGCTTTCTGCCTATTTGCTTTCGCTTATCAACGACATGCTCGACATGAGCCGCCTCAACAGCGGGCGTGTGCGCCTTGACGCCGCGCCGTTTGACATACGTCTGTTTGCCGACGAGATTGAGCGCATGTTTACCTTGCAGGCAGCCGACAAAGGGCTTGCGTACTCGGTCAATCTCGAGGACTGCGAAAACGTTTTTGTCGTGGGCGACCGCATGCGCCTGTCGCAGATCGTCATCAACTTTATCTCCAACGCAGTCAAGTTTACCGAGCAGGGCGGCAGCGTTACCGTAACCCTGCGCGAGATGTACCAGACAGACGGCGGCGTGAGCTATATGCTGCGCGTGCGCGACACAGGCAAGGGCATGGATCCGCGCTACGTCAGCAAGATCTTTAAGCCGTTTGAGCAGGAGGACCGCACCATTGCGCGCCGCTACGGCGGAACGGGCTTGGGTATGGCCATCACGAGCGCGCTCGTCGACCTGATGGGCGGCGAGATCGTCGTCGATACCGAGCCTGGACGCGGTTCGACGTTTTCGGCCTACATCCCGCTGCGACTTGCCACGCCGGAGCAGGTCGAGGAGCTCAAGATTAAAGAGCAGACGCTCGAGACGGCGTCCGATTCCATGGGGTCGTCGTTTACCTACCAGTTTGAGGGCAAGCGATTCCTGCTGGCCGAGGATAACGAAATCAATGCCATGATCGTGATTGAGCTGCTGGCAAGACGAGGCGCGGCGGTCGATCGTGCCGAGAACGGTCAGGCGGTCGTCGAGCGATTCCGGAGCATGCCCGTGGGCACGTACGATGCGATCCTCATGGATATTCAGATGCCCGTGCTCAACGGCTGGGAAGCGGCGGAGCGGATTCGAGGGCTCGATCGTGAGGACGCCGGCGCCATTCCCATCATTGCGCTTTCTGCCAATGACTACACAGAGGACGTTGAGCGCTCGCGCAGTGTGGGCATGAACGGACATGTGGGCAAGCCCATCGATCTGAACGTTTTGAAAGCACAGCTGGCGGCCGCGACGGCCGAGGCAGCTTACCGAGGAAATGAGTAACCGTGATTGTCGAACAGTCCAACAGCATCATCAACGAAGTGAGCCGCGCCCTGCTGGGCAAGCGCGATGTGATCGAGAAAGCTCTCATGGCCATCTATGCCGGCGGCCATATCCTGCTGGAGGATGTGCCCGGCACCGGTAAGACGACACTGGCCCTGGCGCTTTCGCGCGCGCTGGGCCTGGACTTTAAGCGCGTGCAGTTTACGCCCGATACGCTGCCCTCGGACATTACGGGCTTTACGATGTTCGACCGCGATGCCGGCGTGTTCCGTTTTGTGTGGGGTGCGGTCAACTGCAACATGCTACTGGGCGACGAGATCAACCGTACCAGCGCAAAGACGCAGTCGGCCCTGCTCGAGGTTATGGAAGAGCGCGCGGTGACAATCGATGGGCAGACGCATCAGGTCCCGCGTCCCTTCGTGTGCATCGCAACCGAGAACCCGGTGGGCTCGGCAGGTACTCAGCCGCTGCCCGATAGCCAGCTCGACCGCTTTATGGTTCGTCTGTCCGTTGGCTATCCGTCGCGCCAGGACCAGATTGATATCCTCAAGGCCCGTCGCTATGTCAACCCGCTCGACGACATTAAGCCCATGGTTGCCTGCGATGATCTGCTCGATATCCAAAACTACCTGGGCAATGTACAGGTTGCCGACACGGTGCTGGATTATATCGTCCGCCTGTGCGAGGAGACCCGTAATGACGATCTTGTCGAGCTGGGCGTGAGCCCCCGCGGCATTATCGCGCTCACCCGCATGGCGCGCGCCTGCGCATTGATTCGTGAGCGCGACTATGTGGTGCCCGAGGACGTGCGCGAGGTATTTAAGGCTGTTTGCGCCCACCGTCTCGTTTTACGCCCCCAGGCGCGTGTTGAATCGATTGGCGCCGCCGACGTCCTCGACCGCATCCTCGCTGCCGTTCCCGCCCCGTCTATGGGTCAGGTTCGCGGCCGCTCGTAGCGGATCGTTTACCTTTTGCGTCCTACGTTACGCCCATGATTGCCAACAAGATTACCTATATCGTGTCCGTCGCGCTCCTGCTCGCCACGTTTGTGTTTACCGCCAATGCGGCCGCGCTCGCTGCTGCCGCGGCGTTGATCGCCATGCCCGTGATTACGGTGGCGGCGTGCCGTTCGAGCGTTGCCCTGCTCAAGCTTAGCTTTGAGCTTCCCCGGTCGTGTGTTGTCAACGCGCCTCTTGTATTGCGCATCACACTGGATCGCCCGCTTATGTTTCGCGGTCGTATGGAGCTGTCGTTTTCGGTTTATAACCAGCTGACGGGAGCGCGGACAGTCTATCCCGTAAGTCTTGCCCCCGCGACGGGCAGGCCCGCTTTGTTTGAGCTGGAGCTCGATTCGACCGTCTGCGGTGCGCACACGATTACCCTTGACACCGCGCGCCTGGTCGATGAGATGGGCTTTACGTCGCTTGCTCTCGAGAATGCAGACTTTCATGGGTTGTTTACGGTCTATCCCGAGGTGCTCGACATCCAGGTTGTTCCTAACCAAAGTGCTTCTGCCGGTCTTGAGGGCACGAGCTACGATCCCCATCGAAGCGGCCAAGATGCCTCCGAGGTCTTTGACATAAGGCCCTATCACGAGGGCGATGCCGTTAAGTCGATTCACTGGAAGCTGTCGACGCGTTTTGACGACATGCTGGTGCGCGAGGCTTCGCGCCCACAAGACCACGCTATTGCCATCTTGTTTGGTGCGTTTGCGTGCGACTTTGAGCACGCAAGCCACGCTGAGGTTCTTTCTGCGGTGCTGGGTTTTACCGCATCGATATCGCTGGCGCTTATGCGTCAGGGATACCATCATGTGGTCGTGGCTGCCCCCGAAGGCTCTTTGGCTGTCTATCCCGTTGATGACCGACGTGGGTTCAATAGGATGCTTGATGCTTTGACGGCAACGCCGCTTGGCCCTGCCTATCCAACATCGCACGAGCACTATGCCAAGCTCGTGGCAGCAAAGGGCATTGGCAAAACGGTGCTGGTAACGGTGGGCGTCGATGAACAGGCCTATATCGAGATAGGCCGTCTGACCGATCTATCGGTACTCCATGTGTCGGATTCGGTCGAGTCGTATAGCATCGAGCACGGAGCCAACTACATCATCACGCATTGCCCGGTATCGAGTGATTCGGCCCGTATCAAGAGTCTGGAGCTCTAAGATGAACTTTGTGACTCTTACCTCGACGGAGCGCATCGCTTCGAATGGTCGCGTTGTTGCTATGTTCCTGTCGGTGGCTCCCGCGGTTTTATTGTCTGCGGGCTTCTGCTGCACAATTGCTCGGTGCCTGAGTGCAACGTACATGGGGATAATGCTGGCCGTTGCCGTTGGCGTGGCCGTTGCGCTGGGCGCTTTGGGCGTTTTGATGGCTTCGAAAAAGGCTCCCCTCTGGATTGCCTTGGCTGCGGCGTCCGTAGCGCTTTTATGCGCGCTCTTGATTCCTTCGGCACGCTGGGGCTTCTATGCGTGCGTCAATACCGTTATCGCTCGCGTCAACTCGATCTGTGAACTGTATATTCCATTGGTGGCAGACGCCGGTCTGCTGTGTGAAGCCGTGTCGCTGGCGGTGCTCGCCGGCATGTTTGCCGGCTCACTCGCCTGGCTTTTTGCCAACTTGAGCGTTTCGTGGCCCACGCTCTTAATCATCGTTATCTGCGGCTCGGCTTCCATGGCGCTGCAGCTTGGTGATTCTGCGATGTCTATGACGCTGGGCGTTGCGGGCTGGCTTGTCCAGTGCCGTGCTGACGAGTTGCGGGGCTCTACGGTAGGTTTGCCCCAGGTTCTATTTGGTCTTGGCGGCCTGTGCGCCGCATGCGGTGTTCTCTTTGCGCTGATCGCTGCCCTTGTGCAGCCTCTTCCCGAGGTGTCCGCCCTGTCGGCGTCTGCCGTCAAAGCGGTCCAGAACGTTCGATTTGGGGATGATTCGCTGCCCGAGGGCGACCTTTCGCAAGCGGCGGACATGAACGAAGGCGAGTCCACGACGCTGTCGCTTGCCGCCAGCAAGACGCTCGGCGACGATCTACTCATGAAGGGTTTTGTGGGCACGACGTTTGATGGCATGTCTTGGGGGCGCGGCGACTGGATGTCCTACGAGGGTGAATGGTCCGGCATGCGTGATTGGCTGCGCCAGAACGGTTTGACGGTAGCCGAGCAGCGCGCCGCGTTTGACGCCGAGGCCGAGCGCGAGGGTGGCGAGCCTGTCGAGGCGGTTGAGATTTCGGTCGATGCGTCGGGCGCCAACCGCAGATACACCTATGCTCCCTATACGCTGCGCTCGCTGGGCGGTACCGGTGCAATGTTGACGGCCTCGACGATGCTAAGCATGGACCTTTTGCCGTCTAAGGCGTATCGCGTGATTGTCGATAACGTGCCGGTGGATGACGTCATTGCAGATTCGAGCTGGCTGGCGTCCTCCAAGAGCGACTATGCAAAAAGCGAGCGGGTGTACGCCGCTTTTGTTCGCGATAATTACTTGGACGTTCGCGAAGAGGAGCGGGATGCCATCGATGCATACCTGTTCTCGAGCGACAGCTGGGATGCTGGGGCGACTGTTTCGGATACAGCCGTGATCAGTCGCGTGCGCACGATGTTGGCTTCGCTTGCGGGACAGACGGATAACCCGCCAACCTATACCGGGGCGACGTCGTTTGTCGCGTGGTTCTTGGGCACGGCGCACGAGGGCAACTCTGCCTACTTTGCCACGGCGGCGACGCTCGCGTTTCGATCTCAGGGAATTCCCGCGCGCTATGTCGAGGGCTATCGGGCAGAAGATGATCAGCTGGCCGCTGCTGTTGGGGCAGGCGTGGCGCTCAACTTGACGGCTGCCGATGCGCACGCGTGGACCGAGATCTACCTTGACGGTCAGGGATGGACGCCCGTGGAGGTCACCCCTGGATACTATAGCCAGACGCTCGATGCCGATAAGATTATCGATGTGGGCGAGGCATGGAGCAACGGCGCCAACGATAAGACGCTCGATGCGGGCTCGGTCGCAGGACAGGCCGAGGATAAGCATCGCGAGGATGTGCCGGTAATGTATAACATCCCCGTTGTGGCCAAAGTTGGGGTCGGTTTGATCGGCACGGCGATTGCCGCCCTGCTCGCTCTGTTTGTTCGCAGGTTTGTCTTGCGCGCTCGGCGCACGCGGGCTATCGAGAGTGATGAGCAGGATATATGCGTGCCGGCACTCTACGGCTATCTTGCCCTTGTGATGAACCAAAGCGGTCTCGACGCCTTTGACGAGACCAAGCCGCTCGATTGCCTGGATGCCTTTGCTGCAGTGTTCCCCCAGATCGACCCGTGGGAATACCGTCGAGCGATTCGACTTCATCAAGCTTATGCGTTTGGTGGCCGCCAGCTTAGACCGAACGAGTTGCGCACGCTCCGACGTTTTACCGAACGCCTGCATCGGAGCATGCCGGTTCCGCAAACTGTTATTGAACGCTTCCGTCGCTACATGCTGTACGCGTTGTAGAGGGAGTAGGTCTACGTGTTTTCTAAACATCCTCAACATATGGCGGCGCACAAGAACGCGGTGTCGGCCAAATTAAAAGGCCCGCGGAATGCGTCCGCGCGTGTTCAGCATGCCGCTAAAAATATGTATGGTGCCAAGCCTTTGGCTGCAACGCGCGTTGTGGCGGCGGCGGTTTCGGTTGCTGCGGTCGGCGTATTTGGCACGGTCGCCTTTGAGTTGGCCCAGAGTAATCTGAGCTTCGACCCTTCGGGGTATATCGCTGCATACAGTCACGGTGACGCGGAGTCCGGCGAGGCGTATCGGATCAGTCCGCTCTCGACGGATGCCGAGGCAAATCGTCATGACGAGGATAGCGACAACCGGGAAACGAGCGCACGCGAGCAGCGGGCACCGCTCGATAATGCGCAGGGACAGGCAAATCTGACGGGGCAAAGCGGCACGACTGCCTATAACGTTACCGGCAACGCCGATGGAACGGGCGTAGGGGCTGCGGGCGGTTCGGGCGCCGGCGCGGGCGGCGCTGGTGGCTCGGGAGGCGGACAAAACGTTCCCGTTATCAATGCGGGTGGAACGTCTGGCGGTAGCGCCGGCGGTGGCGCAGGCACAAACGGTGCTGGCGGTAGTTCCAGCCCGGGCGGCTCGGCCACCTCGACGGCCAATTCCTATAAGTACCTGCTCCAGGATCCCGCACCCCAAAAGGGCGCCCCTATGGGAGACACAACGTTCTTTACGCAGTTTAACGGTGCGGCTGGATCGATCGATCCCAACAAGGTGCAAATTGAGCCCATGGTGGATGCAATCTACGACGGGCAAATGCTCGATGCCTGGACGCTGTTCTGCGCCATGGATGTCCACTGGAGCGATGACATCGGCCTGTACTACCTTGCCTGCAGCAAGGACGAGTTCGCCACGTTTCCGTACTTTCGCATCAACTCGTGGACCAATGCCGCGGGCGAGCAGAATCCGGCTCTGTGCTCGAGCCAGCCGCTCACGGTAAGCGTCTCGCTGCGCTTGTCGCAGGATACGGCGTGGACGACACGAACCGTTACCATCCAGCCGGCGCAGTCGCGCCTGTTTGTGGTCGGCCAGCCCGATTCGATGGGCCAGCGTAGTGTGATTTGGAGCACGCTGAGCTCCAAGGAGAACCTGCTGGGCGTCAACACACAAGAAGCCTTTATGAAGCAGGCGGGGCATGTCGATTCGGAAGGTTACCTCAATGCCTTGTTGCTGGGGTGGCGCGAGAACGAGGCAGCCGTCCCGTATTTCTACACGCTGACGCCCGGTCGCCATGTGGTGGTTCCCGGCGATGTCGTGTCCATCGATCCCGCCTACAAGGTGCGCTTTCAGGGCTATGCCCTCGACGAGGACTATCGCTTTGACGACGACCCGACCAGCCTCAATAACTCACGCCTGCAGACGCTTGTCGATGTGGACGAGTCGGTCGTGTCTGTTGATGGCGGGGGCGAGACGCTCAGCGTTCCGCAGGGTGTGCAGGCGGTCGACGCCTATACCGACAGTCGTCAGCGTGAAGTCTTTACGTGGCAGATCAACAATCTAGAGCTACCGTCCTCGGTGTACTACGTCAACGTTAATGCGGGCTTTCAGGTGCTCGATGCCTACCGTGTCGCATCGGATAACCCCGTCTATGCCGCAACGGATGAGGGTATCTTGACCTCTCGCGATGGCAAGGAGTATCTGGGCGTTCCCTACCATACGCGCGAGCTCGATGTTCCCGCCGATATTACCCATGTCGTCATTCCCGATCGCAATAAGCTCGATCGTATTGTTCTGCACGCATCCAAAGAGGGCGAGTTGCCCCAGATTGACGTGAGTAAGCTGCAGGACTGTACCCTGGTCGTTGACGATGCCGCGCTGCTCGATTTTATTACCGAGCACGCGGACGAACTAGAGAATACCTACGGCGTATACGTGTCGCCCGCGACCAACCCTAGTGTCCAGCTCACGTACTCACAGGGGCTGGTGTACAACATTAATTCGCAGCTCGAAAGCGACCTGTGCTATGTGCTCGATACGGGTTCCAATATTGCCCTGGTGCAGATTTCCAACACCATCAAGAAGGGTGCCTTTGCGGGCAACACGTCGGTTGACACGCTGGTACTCATGCCGTGGTTTGACGATAGGGTGACGCTCGAGGACGGCAGCCTTGCGGGCGGTTCCGTGCGGACCATCGTGTGCGCAACCGACGAGCAGGTCGCGTATGTCGAGCAGCATAAGGCTGCTGCCGGTGCACCCGATGCGCGCGTGATTAAGATGAGCCTGTCTCAAGATGGGTACTTGTATTATGCCAACGCTGGCAAGACGATTTTGCTGTCCGCTGCAGGCGATGAGGATGGCAACCTGTCCGCGACCTTTGACGGCACCTTGCTTACGGATGGCGGCAAGCAGCTCCAAGTAGATTCCATCGCACCGTATGCTTTCTCGGGCGATGCGGAGCTCAGGTTTGTCAATCTGGGCGAGAAGACGAGTGCCATCGGCCGTAACGCGTTTGAGAACTGCCAAAACCTTCAAGGTGTGTTTATCGGCACGCCTGATAGCATCGAGGTGGGGGCTGATGCCTTTAAGGGCTGTACGAGCCTGGGCTTTGTGGCGTCGCGTGCTAAAAAGGCTGTCTTTGCCACGACCGAGAATCCCAATCCGGCCGGCTGCACCTGGTATGCGCCCGATGGCGAGCTGCAGGGCTACGACAGCCGCTTTGTCACTGTCGACGGCATTTACGATTTTGCTTGCGATGCCCAAAGCGACGACGCGCCCCTTCTCTACGGCTATTACGATGGCGACGAGGAAGGCAAGCCAAGCATCCTGCTCGGTGCGCCCTCGATGCTCAACGGTACGATTGAGCTGCTGCCGAGTACGATTGAGATCTTTGGCGGCTATTCCTTGTCTGGCGCCAAGGACCTGCCTGGTGCCTTTGAGGGGATCGGAGGCGCGTGGGATGTCGATTGGGCTTCGGCTCCCAAGCTGGCATATATCGATCGCTATGCCTTCAGGAATTCCGGCATCGCCGGCGACCTGAACATCGATCTTCCCGATAACGATATCTACGTCGGCGTGTCGGCGTTCGAAGGCTGCACGAATCTTGTCTCGGCGTCTGTGCACGCGGCAACGATCGAAATCAGCGATCAGGCATTCATGGACTGCCCGAGGCTCGCGAGTGCATCGTTTGTGGCGGATACCAATGGCGACTACGACGCAGCTACGGGTGCGGGCTCTCGAAACTACCTGGCGTCATCGGTGTTTGGCAATGATGCCGCCTTTACGAACTTGACCGTCGGTACCGGTATCGCGACGCTGGGCTATCCATCGCCGGGTGTGGGTTTCTTCTTGGACGGCGCAACCGATGTCCAAGAGGAGGCCGGCCGCATTCACCTGTCGTTGCCCAGCGGCATGGAGCAGGACTACCTCAATGCATGGGTCTACGGACTCATTGGCTACGACGACTACGACACGTATTATGGCGTTGTGGAATTTGGCATGCTTTCCGATTGGTTCATGGGGGAGGGTCCGGAGCCGACGGCCGATGCGGTTAGGGCGCAGATGGCTCAGAACCTATTGGAGCCCGAGAATCGCCTGCGAACCATGATGGGGCTGCCGTTGGTCGAGGCTTCTACGGTAATACAGGCGGGTGGCGATGCGGCCGAGAGCCATGAATGGGAGATAGAGGACAACGGTGACGGTACTGCCACGCTGGTCTCGGCGCCGTCTGATATCGAACGGGCCGATTTAGCGAGCGTGTTGACGGGGCCAACCGTAATCGACTCGAACGCCTTCTCGCGCTGCTCGAACCTCACCGAGATTGAGCTGTGCGATAAGGTGGTCGGCATCCAGAGCGGCGCGTTTATGGGCTGTAGCGATGTGACGGTGACGCTGCCTTCTGGCTGCCCGCTGCCGGAGTTGCTGGGCGGGATGGAGAGCATGCCGTTCTCGTTTGGCGGCAACGTGGCGCTCGATATTGCCGAGGCCGATCGCGAATCGCTGCTCAAGACATGGCCTCGTCAGATGGTGGGAGTTGCCACGGATGACGAGGAAGCCGACTACGTTGAGAGCAAGTGGTTCGGCAACGTCAACATGGATACGTTTGAGTCGCCGACGTTCGATGTGCTCAATAAGGCTGTAAATGAGCCCATCATGGAGTGTGAGAATTGCCTGCGCTCGCTGATGGGCATGGAGGCCATAAGCGATATCGGCGAGCTCGCCGCCCCCATCGATATCAATAAGTATCCGCAGTATTGGATTGCCAGCTAGGCAGGTTATGAGACGAGGCGGCCCCAGTCGATGGGGCTGCTGCCGTTTTGCTCGAGCAACTCGTTGGCAGTGGAGAAGGGGCGCGACTCCATAAAGGCCGGGAGTTCTGCCGTGGCACGGTTTGCCGAAAGCGGCGAGGGATGCGTAGAGGCTAGGCAGAACTTGTCGCCTGCCTTGCCCGCGCCGGTCGCGGCGAGCTTGCCCTCGACCATCTGCTGGGCAAAGCGGCCCCATGCCAAAAAGACGACCGGCTGGGGCAGCTGGCAGCAGCGCTCGATAACGTAGTCGGTAAGCGTGCTCCAGCCCAGCTTGGCATGCGAGTTCGCGGCATGCTCGCGCACGGTGAGCGTTGTGTTGAGGAGCAGGACGCCCTGTTGAGCCCAGGGGGTGAGGTCTCCCGTGGCGGGAATGGGGCAGTCCAGATCGGCTTTGAGCTCCTTATAGATGTTGCGCAGGCTCGGCGGCAACTTGGTTTGCGTCGCGGGGACCGAAAACGACAGCCCCATGGCCTGGTTGGGCCCGTGATAGGGGTCTTGACCCAAGATGACGACCTTGACCTGGTCGGCCGGCGTGTAGGCGAGGGCATTGAGGATGTCGTCTTGTGCCGGGTAGATGGTCTGCTCGGCACGCAAAAGGGCGATGCGCTCGAGCAGCTGGTTCGTCGTGTCACGTACCGGCTGCGGCGCATCGCCCAACCAAGTTGCTATGTTGCGGTCGCGGGTTGCGGTGTCCATGGGGCTCCTTTATGGCAGATGCTCTGTTGGTATCTATTGTAAAGGCGCACCGGTTGCCTTTATGCCACGGCTGTATGAAGAGCGGAGTCTACGAGACGTGCTCGGGCGCTCCTGCCATATGAGCGTGTCCATGTGCGCGAAGGCGCGGAAGCTCGACGGTTGCCACCATGACGCCGGTGAGGATGAGGGCAGCGCCAAGGAAGGCGATGGGGCTCAGGACCTCGCCGACCAGGAAAAACGAGAAGACGGCGGAGCAGACCGGCTCGAGCGAGAAGGCGAAGCCAGTGGTTTCGGCAGGTACGTGGGGCTGCACGAGCGTCTGGGTGATAAAGCCGTAGGCAGAGCAGATGAGTGCGAGCGCAACGATAACGACGATCTCGCTCGGCGTGCTGGGAAGCGTGAGGCCGCCAAAGGTAAATGCGGCGATACCCGAGAACAAGCCGCCGAAGCCCAGCTGCCAAACGCCCAGAGCCAGCGGATCGACTTCTTCGACAAAGCGCTTGGCGATGATAATGTGACCGGCATAGATAAAGGCCGAGAGCAGCATGATGATCGCGCCGGGATTCAGGCTGGTAAAGTCGGCGCCCGAGAGCAGCAACATGCCGCAGGTGACGATGGCGGTGCCGATGAGCACCTTGCGCTCGGGGGCGCGACGCAGCAGGGCCGCGTTGGCAAACGGCACGATCACGACCGTCAGGCTCTGCAAAAAGCCGGCGGTGGAGGCGGAGGTGAGGCTGGAGCCCAGGCACATGCAGGTGATTTCGGTTGCCATGATGGCGCCGATGATGGCGGCGCGGACCATCAGGTCACGGTTGATGCGCACCGCGTGCTTGTGGAAGAGCAGCAGGCAGGCCGCAAAGGCGATGATGCAGCGCAGCGCGACGATGCTCGTGGCGTTCATGCTGTCCATGCCGATCTTCATGAGGGGGTACGAAAAGCCCCATGCGACGGGAACGGAAAATGAGAGCGCGATTGCTTTTTTGCGATCCATGGGACTCCTTTTGTTACAGAACGGTTTCGCAAAAAGGATTCTGCTCCCAGATATGGATGTAGTAAAGCGAATGTATCTTCAGTATGATTAAGAAATACTAATGTTGGCAGAAAAAGCCCTGGTAAAACGTTTTACAGCTACATCGATGTGGAGGCACGATGGCATCGCGGTATCAGATTGTATGTATGGTGGTCGATTGCGGCAGTCTTAAGGGTGCGGCCGACGAGCTGGGCTATACGCAAAGTGCGGTGAGCCAGGCCGTCAAGGCGCTCGAGCGCGAGCTGGGCACCACGATTATCGAGCGCGGCAAGCAGGGTGTCTCGCTTACGCGCGACGGTAGGCAGTATCTGCCGTATCTGCGCCAGATCGTAACGGCCGAGGCCGAGCTCGAGGGCAAGCGTCAAGAGTTGCTGGGGCTTTCGTCGACTGATATTCGCATCGCGACGTTTACCAACGTGAGTCGTACCGTATTGCCGCGCGTGATCCGCGACTTTGGGGCCCTGCATCCGGGCGTACGCTTTACCCTCAAGCAGGGCGATTACACGCGCAACGCCCAGTGGGTGCACGATGGCGTGGTTGACTTTTGCTTTACGGCACGCGGATTTACCACGGGGCTTCAGAAGCGCGTGGTCTATCACGACGAGTTGGTGGCGCTGTTGCCGGCCGCCCATCCGCTGGCGGCAAAGGAAAAGGTGACGCTTGCCGACCTGGCGTCCGAACCGTTTGTGCTGCTGGATGAGGGCGAACAGAGTCTGGTGCTCGATGCCTTTGCCGCGCATGGGCTGTCGCCGCGCGTGACGAGTGAGGTTACCGACGACTACACCATTATGGCGATGGTGGAGGAGGGCCTAGGCGTGAGCATGCTCTACCGTCGTACGGTCGAGGGCATGAAGGCCGGTATCCGCGTGCGTCCCATCGTGCACGCTCCCTCGCGCGATGTGGTGGCGGCTTGGCGCAGCTGGGACACCATGCCTATCGCCACGAGGCGCTTTATCGACTATATGAGCTCGCATATTGTCAATTAATGACTGGCGTGACGTTGGGAGTGGTGATTAGCGGGCTGTCGCTTTGGCTTGCGCCAGACGGTAGGTGCGTGCCGGGTGACAGAGCAATACCGCCACGACCATAAAGAACGCCGTGGTGCCCAGGCTGATGGGGTAGACCATCATGATGTTCGCAAAGGTGCGGAAGTGCGGGAACACACAGAACACCCAGTAGAAGCGGATACCGCACACGCAGATCATGGTGATGAGGGCAGGCATGAGCGAGATGCCAAAGCCGCGCAGGTAGCCGGACATGTTTTCGTAGAACATGCTAAAGGCGTAGGCAGGGAAGATCGAGCACACGCGGATGTAGCCGATCGAGACGATGTTGGGGTCGCTGTTAAAGAGCGATAGGATCTCGCGTCCCAGACCGACGATAACGATAATCGTGGTGAGTGCAACGATACCGCCTTCGATCAGGCAGACCTTGAGCGTCTTGGTGCAGCGGTCGATTTGGCGGGCACCGTGGTTTTGTCCCACAAAGGTGGTGCAAGCCTGGCTAAAGCTGTTGAGCAGGTTGTAACACACATACTCCAGGCTCATGGCAGCGCTGGATGCCGCCATGACCTCGGTGCCCAGGCTGTTGATGGCGGACTGGATGATGATGTTAGCGACGGCAAAGACGGCGCTTTGGATGCCGGCGGGCAGGCCGATTTTAACGATGCGCTTGAGGGCGACGGGGTCTAAGCCTAAGTCGCGTGGGGTGACGCGGACGACGGAATCGGTCTTGAGCAGACGGATAAAGAGCGTGACTGCGCTGACGGTATAGGCGATGGCGGTGGCGATGGCGACACCCGCGACGCCCCAGTGGAGCACGGGGACAAAGATGAGGTCCAGGCCAATGTTGAGGACGGTGGACACGGCAAGCGCCTGCAGCGGCATGCGGGTGATGCCGACGGAGCGGAAGATTGCGGCCTCAAAGTTGTAGAGCAAGATCGAGGGCATGCTGAGCAAAAAGACGCGCAGGTAGAGCGATGCGAGCGGCATGGTTTCGTCAGGGACGTTGAGCGCGGCGAGCATGGGCTCGGCAAAGATCTCGCCCAGCGCGATGACGACAAAGCCCACGAGCGCCATTAAAATCGAGGTATGGACGGCGCGTTTGACCATGTTCTGATCGTTGCGGCCGATGGCGTTGGCGATGACCACGTTGGAGCCAAGCGACATGCCGATAAACAGGTTGAGCATAAGACTGGTAAGCGGAACATTGGAGCCGACCGCCGCCATGGCGAGGGTTCCCTGGTCGCCTGAGAAGTTACCGATGATGACCGTGGCGATGAGGTTCGATAGCTGCTCCAAGATGCTCGTGGCGGCCACGGGGAAGGCGAACAGGGGAATATTGCGCCACAGTGAGCCGGTGGTCATGTCAATGTGCTTAGATGCGGTGTCTGCCATACGCTCTCAATCTCTAACATGCTCATTCGTGCTTATTTGCGCAGACGATGATACTCCTAATCGACTAGTCGGCACTTAGGGACGTTCCTTTTCTGCCGGCAGTTGGGGACACTCCTTGTCTCCTCTATGACTAGGTGGGGGAGGCGTGCGACAATGGTGGGCGTTGTGTTGTCCGCGCTAAGGAGTTGCCATGTTGTTGTGTCCCGTTTGCCATGAGCCGTTGGTGGACGATGAGCGCGGTGCTGCATGCGCGGGCGGACATCGGTTTGACCGTGCGCGCGAGGGCTATCTGTATCTGCTGCGCTCGTCCAAGAGCGGCGACTCCATGGGCGATCCCAAGTCGCAGGCGCGCAGTCGTCGCGACTTTTTGAACCGCGGCTACTACGCGCCGTTGCGCGATGCGATGGTCGAGCTGGTGCGCGAGCAGGCGTCTGAGCGTGCGGCGTCTACGGGCGGCCCCATGACCTTGCTCGATATTTGCTGTGGCGAGGGCTACTACACCAGCGCCATGGGTGCGGTGCCGGGCGTGGATGCTTATGGGTTCGACCTGGGCAAAGAGATGGTGCGTCTGGCCGCCAAGCGCGGCGATGCGACCTACTTCGTGGCCAACATGAAGGACATCCCCGTGGCCGATGGCACCTTCGATATGGTGACCGAGCTCTTTGCCCCCTTTAACGAGCGCGAGTTTGCCCGCGTGCTGGCGCCCGAGGGCTCGCTCTACACCGTGGTGCCGGGCGCCCGTCATCTCTTTGGGCTCAAGGAGGTGCTCTACGACACGCCGTACCTTAACGACGAGAAGCTGCCGAAGACGACCGAGCTCGAGTTGGTGGGAACGCAGCGGGTGTCTGCGAACATTACGCTCCAGACACAGGCCGACATCGAGGCGGTGTTCCAGATGACGCCGTACTACTACCGCACGCGCCCTGCCGACAAAGAGCGCCTGGCAAACCTGGACACCCTTCAGACCGATATCGACTTCATCATCGCCGAGTACCGCCACTAACCTACCAAAAAGGGACAGGTTTATTTTGGCAGGTTTTATCTGGGCAAACGTAAAGGGCTGACCGCGGAGATGCGCGATCGGCCCTTTTTAGTTGCTTGGCTGCAGAGGCTATGAGAAGCGAGCGCTTACAGGCGGTCCTTGTTCTCGGCCTTGATGGCGTGCGCCTGCTGAACAAAGAACAGGTCGTACACCACGATGACAAAGGCGCCAAAGTTGATGGCGTCGCCGCCAAACGCGGGAAGCGTGAGCACCGCCTGGGCAAGCGTGGCGACTGCAGCAACGATACCGAGCTTAAACGCGCCGTCAACCTGCGAAGGCTTGTTGGCACCCTTGATGCCCGCAACGCCCGCGGCAAGATCGATGAGGCCCTTGGCGATAATCACGGCCGCGGCGAGCATGGCGTTCGATCCGTAGGTGGACTCGAACTTGCCGGTCGCGATGCCGGCGATTCCAATGACGAGACTGGCGATGCCCAGAACAAAATAAATCAGGGCAAGGATTTTGAGAGTCTTGCGAGTGAAGCTCATGGCTGGTCCTTTCGATACGAGTACGCCAACCTGGCGCACCCTATGTGCTGCACATATGGTGAAGCACATTGTAGTTCAACGCGGCGATGCATGCGCCTGAAAGCGTCTCTTGCCTGCACGGTTCAACCTTTCAAAAAGGAAAGCTGGACGTAAGTCAAATCGATGGCAGCGCATGCGCGGCGCTGCGATGATGAGGCCATGGTAAGAGCTGGACCGAAGGAGGAGCCATGATGTACGGAGTCAAGCAAGTGGATGAGCCGCGGTCACTGGGAAGGCGCATGAGTGATTCTGTGATCGCTGCCGTGTGCACGGTATTGATGGCTGTGCTTTGCATTGGGATGCTGTGGACCATGTCGCATGTGGGACAATAACGGACGGTTGGGTGCCAACTGAGGTGGCGCTCACGTATTCGTTTTGCTTGCTAAGGAGTGTCCATGGGCGTCGTCGATTCCTTTTCTGTTGCTCGGGCTGCTGGGCTCGAGCTCGTGCGGACGTCCGAGGGCCTTACGCTCACCGACGGCACGATGGAGTTGCGTGCCGATTTTGGCCGCATGCTTCCACGGCTCAAGCAGGGCCGTTTGCAGCAAGAGCTACTGGTTAAGGCCGCGCGCACAAAAGGCATCGAGCAGCCATGGGCGATTGACGCCACGGCAGGCTTTGGCGAGGATTCGCTGCTGCTGGCGGCAGCGGGCTTTACCGTCGATCTGTATGAACAGGACTGCGTGATCGCGGCGCTCCTCAAGGATGCCTTGGACCGCGCGGCGGATGATCCGGCGCTTGCGACTGCCGTGGCGCGTATGCGCTTACATGCGGGCGAGGACAGCATTGCCGGCCTTCGCCATACGGCTGAGCTGGTCGAGCGCGGTGAGCTCGCGGCTCCCGACGTGGTGTATCTGGACCCCATGTTTCCCGAGCGCACCAAGAGCGCGGCGGTTAAAAAGAAGTTCCAGCTCTTGCACCATTTGGAGCAGCCGTGCGCCGATGAGGAGACGCTGGTCGAAGCTGCGCTTGCACCGCACCCGCGCAAGGTTGTTATCAAGCGGCCGGTGAAGGGGCCGCTGCTTGCCGGCGTTAAGCCGAGCTATCAGCTTGCGGGCAAGGCCGTCCGCTACGATGTTTTGGTGCCGCCGCGCCCGTAGCCTGCGTGCGATGGCCGGCGATGTGTCGGTGCCGTGCCGCTGCGTGAGCGTCGCGCCGATGCGGCGCCTATTTCCAAGGGTGCGACGTCAGGTGCCACCCGCCGCAGTATTCACATTTGTAGCAGGCCAAGCCACGTCGTCCACGGTTTTCGCAGTCGGCCATAACGGCCTCGGCCTCGGCGCGTGTGTCGTAGCGGTTTTTGCGCTCGCACGACTTGTAGCGCCAAGCCTCATCGCGCTCGGCGTCCAGGGCATCGCGGCGCTCGTCCTCGCGCGCAAACAGGTCGCTCATATCGCCGCCGGTGGCAGCGCCCAAAAACTCGCTTTTGGCCTTTGACCAGGCGGCTCGCTTTTTGCTTCCCATCTGCTTCGTGCCCTTTCCAAACGCTGGTATCATTGCCCAATCAAAGTGATACCAATAAACGTGAGGTCGCCGCGTGATGATCAGAAAAACCCTCGATACCGACATTCCCGCCGTCATGGCTATCTATGACGCCGCCCGCGCCTTTATGCGCGCGCATGGCAACGCCACACAGTGGCCCGAGGGCACGCCTTCGGCCGAGCAGCTGGCTGCCGATATCGCCGCCGGTGGCAGCTATGTGTGCGAAGTCGACGGTCGCGTGGTGGCGACGTTTGCCTTTTTGCCGGGCCCGGACGAGTGCTATGACGTCATCGAGGACGGTCAGTGGCGTAGCGACACTCCGTACGCCGTACTGCACCGCGTGGCGTCCGACGGCACCGTGCACGGTATCGCGGCCGCGATGTTTGCCTTTGCCAAGGCGCGCGCTGACCACCTGCGTATCGACACGCACGCGGACAACCTGCCCATGCAGGGCGCGAGCATGAAAGCGGGGTTCGAGCGCGCCGGCGTCGTGTATGTGTCGGACGGCACGCCGCGTGTTGCGTTCGACTGGCTGCGCGAGGCATAAGAGCGAGGACGCGTATCAACAATCCATGTACATGAAAATGGCCCCGGGTGGGGCCATTTTTGGTCGCTGCGCTGTTAGGGGAGGTGCCGGCTTTCGCAAGGCGCGAACCTGCGAAAATCGCCGCGCGGCAACGCGGGGCGATGAGCTCGGTCGGGGGATAGGGCCCGCTTCGCCCGCCGGCCCGTAAATTGTATCATCCAGTGTGGAACGAGAATGCCCGTTGCCGCGTGCGGTGGGCTTGCAATAAGAGGAGAGCCATGTCGAAGCAAGCTGTCGTTGGAATCTTGGCGCATGTCGATGCCGGCAAGACTACGCTGGCCGAGGCCATGCTGTTCAACGCAGGTCGCATTCGCAAGCGCGGCCGTGTGGACGACGGCGACTCGCACCTGGATACCAACGCTATCGAACGCGAGCGCGGCATCACGATTTTCTCGTCGCAGGCTGTGCTCGATCACGACGAAACCCACGTTATGCTCGTGGACGCCCCCGGTCACGTGGATTTTTCAGCCGAGGCGGAGCGCACGTTACGCGCGCTCGACTACGCGATTTTGGTGGTAGGTGCCAACGACGGCGTGCAGGGACACACCGAAACCCTGTGGCGCCTGCTTGCGCGCTATGGCATCCCGACGTTCATCTTTATCAACAAGATCGACTTGGAGAATCCCGGCCGCGATGTTTTGCTGGCACAACTTGGGCGGCGTCTTTCCGGGGGCTGCCTGGATGCCAACGAACTGCTGGCGGGCGGTGCCGCTTGGGAGGACGCTGCCGCATTGGACGAGGCAGCCCTCGAGGAGTTTCTTGAGACGGGCGAGCTTTCCGTCGCAACGCTGTCGCGCATGGTTGCAGAGCGCAAGCTCTTTCCCTGCTTTGCCGGCTCGGCGCTCAGGGACCAAGGCGTGGGCGAGCTGCTGGATGGCATGTGTGCGCTGATGCGTGAGAGGGCGTGGCCGCCGGAGTTCGCCGCGCGTGTCTATCGTGTCAGCCGAGGCGTTCGCGGAGAGCGCTTGGCTTGGGTTAAAGTGACCGGCGGCACGCTGCGTGCAAAACAGATGATCGAGGGGCGCTCCGGTGCCGAGGCATGGGAGCAGAAAGTCGATCAGGTGCGCATCTATAACGGAGAGAAGTACGAGCTTGCCCAGGAAGTTGCCGCTGGCGGTATTTGTGCCGTGACGGGTCTTGCGCACGTTCGCCCGGGGGACGCCTTGGGTGCGGAGCCCGGGTGCGATGCACCCGTCATTGCGCCGGTCCTCACCTATACGGTGCTCCCGGGCGAACATGATGTCCATGCGGTGTTTAAAGCGCTGACCGAGTTGGCGGACGAAGACCCCATGCTCGGCGTAAGCTGGAATACGCATCTTGAGCAGATTCATTTGCAGTTGATGGGCGCCGTGCAGCTCGAGGTCGTGCAGCGGGTGTTGGCAGATCGCTTTGGTCTATCGATTGCGTTTGAGCCCGGCGGCATTCTCTATAAGGAGACTATTTCGCAGCCGGTTGAGGGCGTGGGCCACTTTGAGCCACTGCGCCACTATGCCGAGGTGCATCTGCGTCTGGAGCCGTTGCCAGCGGGTTCGGGCGTGCACTTTGGCACCGTGACCTCGACCGATGAGCTCGATCTTAACTGGCAACGTCTGGCGCTCACCAACGCCATGGAGCGCGACCACCTGGGCGTGCTGACCGGCTCGCCCATCACCGATGTGCGCATTACGCTCACGGGCGGCCGCGCGCATACCAAACACACCGAGGGCGGCGATTTTCGCCAGGCCACGTACCGCGCGATTCGCCAGGGTTTGATGCGGGCGCGCGAGGCCGGCACAGCCGTGCTGTTGGAGCCGTGGTACCACTTTGAGCTCGAGGTGCCGGGGGAGTGCGTGGGCCGGGCGCTCTCGGATGCCACGCGCATGGGTGCCGAGTACGAGCCGCCGACGATGGCGGGAGACCGGGCGAAGCTTGTGGGTCGCGTGCCGGCATCCGAGGTACAGGATTACGCGCTGGAGGTGGCTGCCTACACGAGCGGCCGCGGGCATCTGTACCTGGAGTTCGCCGGCTATGCGGCTTGCCATGATGCCGAGCGCGTCATCGAGACGGCCGCCTACGAGCCCGAGGCCGATCTGCCCAACACGCCCGATTCGGTCTTTTGCGCCCACGGCGCCGGTTACACGGTCAAATGGTACGACGTACCCGCCGCGGCGCACGTAAAGGTCGATCCTGCCACCTTCCGCCCCTATCGCCCCGCCGACGCAGAATTTTTCGGCCACATGTGACAAAGGGACTGTCCTCTTGTCACATTCAGTTGGTATAACTCGGTATAAGTTGGTATAACTATTATCAGCGTTTGCCAATCCGAGGAGGCCGACATGAATCCAAATCCCTTTAAGCCAACGGCTGGTAAGCGGCCTCCGGTGCTCATCGGTCGCGAGTCGGTCATCGAAGATTTTGAGGAAGGGCTCGATAACGGCGCCGGAGCGCCGGGCAGGCTCATGCTCATTACGGGAAACCGCGGCTGCGGCAAGACGGTTCTCCTGTGGGAGCTGCAACGTCTAGCCAATGAGCGCGGATGGGCGGTTGTCTCCGATTCCGCTTCGCTTGGCTTGTGCGATCGCCTGGCCGACGCGCTTCGCTCGAATAAACCCGTTGTGACGTCAATGGAGTTTGGGCCGTCGTTTGGCCGGATGTCGGTCGAGGCGGCGCGGGCAAAGGGCGAGACGTTGCGGGGGCTGGTCAACGAGCGTCTCAAGAAGCTCGGTCCAGGTAAGGGCATCCTGTTTGCGATTGACGAGGCTCAGTCCGCGTCTATCGAGGAGTTGGCGGCTCTTGCCGTTCTTTATCAGCAGGTGCTCGGAGATCAGGATGCCACGGGCTTGTCCGATAGCGACCAGCGCGGTCTTGCGCTGGTGTTCGCCGGCTTACCCAGTATGGTTGACGATTTGCTCGAAGAGCCGAGCGTGACGTTTTTACGGCGCGCCCAGCAGCGTACGTTGGGGGCGATTTCTTTGCCCAAGGTGCGCGATTCATATATCCAGACGGTTAAAGACGCTGGTCTTTACGTTGACGCGGAGGCGGCGGACCTTGCGGCGCGCAAGAGTATGGGGCATCCCTATATGGTTCAGCTGGTGGGATATTACATGTGGCGCTCTGCTGTCCGGCGCAACTCGCAGGTCATTGAAAGGCGCGATGTCGAGGATGGCCATGCGGATGCCGTCTCCGAGTTCTACGAAGCGGTCGATACGCCCCTGTATTACGGGCTGCGCAGTCCACAGCGCCTTTTTATCGAGGCCATGGCGGTTGACGAGGACAAACCGACGCGCATGGCGGATATCATTGAGCGCTGCGATCGCACCCAGAGCTGGGCGAGTAAATATCGCGCAAGCCTGATTCGCGAGCGCGTCATCGAGGCCGCCGGATACGGCCTCGTCCGGTTTGCCGTGCCCATGCTGGGCGAGTACATCCGCGAACGCATTTTATGGCATGAGTAGGGTGATAAAAGTGACGGAACAGAAGATGAGCCCGCAGGCTATCGAGGTGCGTGGCGCGCGCGTGCACAACCTCAAGGACATCGATATCGATATCCCGCTGGGAAGGCTCGTGGGTATTGCCGGCGTGTCGGGCTCGGGCAAGAGTTCGCTGGCGCTGGGAGTTCTTTATGCCGAGGGCTCGCGCCGTTACCTGGAGGCGCTCAGCACCTATACCCGCCGTCGTCTGACGCAGGCCGAGCACGCCCAGGTGGACGAGGTGCTGCACGTGCCGGCGGCACTCGCGTTGCATCAGCGTCCCAGTGTGCCGGGCGTGCGCTCGACCTTTGGCACCATGACCGAGCTCAACAATAGCCTGCGTCTGCTCTTTAGCCGCTGCGCCCATCACGTGTGCCCGCATTGTGGGGCGCGTGTGGAGCCGAGCCTTAACGTGGCTGCGGGCCTGTCGCTCACGTGCCCCGCATGCGGTCACGAGTTCTACGCGCCGGGCGCCGAGGACCTTGCCTTTAACAGCGGCGGCGCGTGTCCTACCTGCGGCGGTACCGGCGTCATGCGCGAGGTGGACGAGGCGAGTCTGGTGCCCGACGAGTCAAAGACCATCAACGAGGGCGCGGTGCTTCCCTGGGGCACGCTCATGTGGGATCTGATGAAGCAGGTGGCTGGCGAGATGGGTGTGCGCACCGACGTGCCGTTCAACCAGCTCACGCCTGCCGAGCGCGATACCGTGTTTCATGGTCCGGCGGTTAAGAAGCACATTCTTTACGTTCCCAAAAACGGCGAGGGCGCCACGCCGCTCGACTTTACCTATTACAACGCCGTCTATACCGTTGAGAATGCGCTCGCCAAGGTTAAGGACGATAAGGGACTTAAGCGCGTAGCTCGCTTTTTGCGCGAGGGCCCGTGCCGCGATTGCGGCGGCACGCGTCTCTCCGAGGCTGCGCGCCAGCCCCAGGTGCGTGGTATCAATCTGGCACAGGCGGCGGCCATGACGCTGGGCGAGGCGATTGAGTGGGTGCGCGAGGTGCCTTCATCCTTGCCGGCCGAGATGCGGCCCATGGCCGGGGACATCTGCGATTCGTTTTTGAGTACGGCCCGCCGCCTGGTCGACCTGGGCCTCGATTACCTTTCGCTCGACCGCGCCGGTGCCACGCTATCCACAGGTGAGCGCCAGCGCGTGCAACTTGCCCGCGTGGTGCGCAACCGATCGACGGGTGTGCTCTATGTGCTGGACGAGCCCTCGATCGGTTTGCATCCTGCCAATGTCGACGGCTTGGTAGGCGTGATGCGCGATTTGGTAGATGACGGCAACACCGTGGTCGTTGTCGATCACGACACACGCGTGCTGGCGGAAGCCGACTACCTGGTCGAAATGGGTCCCGTTGCCGGAGCGGGAGGCGGTAACGTGATCGCCGCTGGTACGGTGGATGAGGTCGAGCAATCGCAGGGCAGCCGCATTGCGCCGTTTTTGCGCTCGAATCCCAGGCGCTTACGCCCGCAGGTGACTGACGACGAACTATTCGACCACGGTCATATCCGCATGGCGACCGATGCCATGCATACCGTCAAATCGCTCGAAGTCGATATTCCGCGCGGCCGTCTTGTCGCGGTGACGGGCGTTTCGGGTTCGGGCAAGACGACGCTGGTGCTCGAGACGCTCATTCCGGCACTCAAGGCGCAGGCGGCCGGCGAGCGCCTGCCCAGGCACGTGCGCTGGGTCGATGCCGAGGGCATCGCGCGCGCCAACCTGATTGACGCCACGCCCATCGGCGCCAACGTGCGCTCGACGGTAGCGACCTATGCCGACATCCACGATGAGCTGCGCCGCGCCTTCGCCCGTACGTCCGAGGCCAAGGCAGCCGGCTACAAGGCGGGCGCATTTAGCTACAACACCGGCGCCTTGCGCTGCCCTACGTGCGATGGCACGGGTTCGATATCGCTCGACGTGCAGTTTTTGCCCGATGTCGAGATCGTCTGTCCCGCATGTCGTGGTTCGCGTTATGCAGACGCGGCTTCGCATATCCATCGCGAGGGCAAGGACGGCAGCCTGCTCACGTTGCCGCAGCTTATGGACATGAGTGTGGACGAGGCCCTCGACACTACGGTGGGACTCAAGAAAGTCCAGACGCGCCTGCAGACCCTGCACGACCTGGGCTTGGGCTACCTGACGCTCGGCGAGCCCACGCCGGCGCTTTCGGGCGGCGAGGCGCAGCGTCTTAAGCTTGCGAGCGAGATGGGCCGCGTGCAGGACAATGCCGTATTCGTGTTCGACGAGCCCACCATCGGCCTGCATCCGCTCGATGTTCAGGTGTTGCTGAGCGTGTTTGACGGCCTCGTTGCCAAGGGCGCCACGGTTATCGTGATCGAACACGACCTCGACCTTATCCGTAACGCCGATTACGTGATTGACATGGGCCCGGGCGGCGGCGACGCGGGCGGGCAAATCGTCTGCGCCGGCACGCCGGGCGACATCGTGGCGTGCTCCACAAGCATCACTGGCCGCTACCTATAACCGAATGTGACAAAGGGACCGTCTCTTTGTCACATTCCCGGAAAGCCTGTTTGGCGCAGAGCCTCGTAGAGGACGATGGCGGCGCTGTTGGAGAGGTTGAGGGCGCTGATGCGGTAGTCGTTCGGATCGACGAAGTTGCCGCAGATATCCTGCTGAAGGATGGCCTCGTGGCTGCCCTCGATATGCCCGAGCGATTCCTCGTGGGCTTCCCAGGCCTCGGCGTTGTCGAGCGAGTCGCAATCGCGCAGCATGGGAATGCGCTCGCAGCGCTCGGGCGCCGCGGCAAGCAGTGGCTCGGGAATCCCCGAGCTCTCGCTGCCAAAGACCAAGTAGTCGCCATCGCGGTAGGTACTTTGCGCATAGGTGCGGCGTGCCTTTTTGGTCAGCAGATGCAGGCGCTCGTCGGCGGGGGAGAGGCCGTTGCGCGCAAGGAAATCCTCCCAGCCGGCATAGGTCGTCACGTCCAAGTTTTGCCAGTAGCCCAGGCCGGCGCGACGCACTGTCTTGTCGTCGAGCGAAAACCCCAGCGGCTCCACCAGATGCAGGCGGGTACCGGTAACCACGCAAGTGCGGCCGATATTGCCCGTATTGGCCGGAATCTCGGGCGCATACAGCACAATGTTGAACATGAATCTCCTTGGCTCAGAACGAAAAACCACCACGAAGGGCACCTTCGTGGTGGTTTGGCGGTTACGTAGGCGGAAAAATACCCGCTTGGATAAACCTAGGCGCGGTGCCAGTCGGTCAGGCAGGCATCGAGGGAGGCGATGAGTGCGTCCTTGTCCATGTGACGGCCGATGATGCACAGGCTCGTCATGCGGTCGCCCGTCTCGTCGTCCCAAATCTGCATGATTTCGGGGTTCTCGTCGATAATCTTCTGCTTCTCGCCCTCGGGCGCAGAATCGACAAACAGGCCGTTTTCCATCAGACGCATCTGGTGGCCGGCCTGCTCAAACATGTAGCACATGTCCGGATCGCCGGTCTGCCACAGCGGGCCTTTGACGCGAATGACCTCGTCGGGCCACTCCTGCTCGACAAAATCGGTGAACTTCTGCAGGTCAAACGGCTTGCGGCGCGAGTACACAAAGGTCTCGATGTCGTACTCGAGCACTTCGGGGTTGTCGTGCTCCTCGGGATGCTCCATGGCCTCGATCCAGGCGGCGGAGTTGTAGGCGCGCATAAAGTCGAAGCGATCGGTGTCGAGCAGTTCCTCCATGGGAACCTCGCCGTTTTGGGCCTCGACAATCACGGCGTCCTTCTGCAGGCTGCGCACGATGGCCTTGAGCTCGGCAATCTGCTCAGGCGTGACGGTATCGGTCTTGTTGAGAATCAGCGTGGAGCAAAACTCGATCTGCTGAATGAGCAGGCTCTCGATGTCGTCCTCGTCAATGTCCTCGGCCAGCAGGTCGCGACCGCCGTTGAACTCGTCGTACATGCGGGCGCAGTCGACCACGGCCACGATGTTGTCGAGCGCAAGCTTGGGCTCGCCGCCAACCTTGGCCTCGTCGCAGAAGCTCGAGATGGTGTAGGCGATGGGGATAGGCTCGCAAATGCCCGAGGCCTCGATGATGATGTAGTCGAACTTGCCCGAATCGGCGATGCCCTGCAGCTGGTTGGCCAGGTCGTCCGAAAGCGTGCAGCAGATGCAGCCGTTGGTGAGCGGGATGAGGTCGTCGGTCTCGGAAAGGCCGCCGTCGGCGATGAGGCTGGCGTCGACGTTGATCTCGCCGATATCGTTGACGATCACGGCGGCGCGGATGCCGCCGTCGTTAGCGAGGATGTGGTTGAGCAGTGTGGTCTTGCCGGCACCGAGGTATCCGGTAAGCATGATGATCTTCACGGGTTTGTTGGGCATGTGCCCTCCTTTGTTAGACGTGGCTTACAGTTGAATCTTATGCCAAACGCCTGCTCTTATACCCACGCGCCGGCAAATAACACAGGCTACTCCCAGGCTCCCCATACATCGGGGCAATAACCGACGGTGGCCTTTTTGCCGTTGCGCACGATGGGCTCGGCTAGAACCTGCTGGTTCTCGAGCAACTTGTCGAAGCGCTGGCTAGGGGTGAGGTGCTGGATGAGCGCGAGCGTCTCCTCGTCCTTGGCCTTGGGATTGAGCAGCTTGTCGATGCCGCCGACCGCCTGCATCACGCTCGTGAGCTCGCCCTTGCTCATCTCCTTTTCCTTCAGGTCAATAAACTGCACCTTAATGCGGCGCTCCTTAAAATAACGCTGCGCCTTCTTGGTATCGAACGACTTCTTAGTCCCGAAGATTTGCACGTTCATAGTATGTTCCGCCGTTCTAACGAATGAAGTTGGTGCGCTCGCGATCGGCTTCGGGGGCTTCGATGCCGGCGGCCTTTCCTGCTTCGATGCAACGAAGGAGCCAGGCCATGTTTTTGCCGATGTTTCGCATGGTGGCCAGACCCTCGGCATCTCCATCGGCCTCGCCCGGCGCAGCGCCAAAGACGTTGTTCCAGTAGGTGGAGGCGACCACGGGCATCTGGTTGATGGTGAAGTACTTGTTGAGTACATCGAACGTTGTCGACGTACCGCCGCGACGGGCGACGGCGACGGCAGCGCCCGGCTTGTGTGCAAAAGCTTTGCTACCGGCATAGAATGCGCGATCGAGTGCCGAGAGAATGCGGCCGCTGGGGTGCGCGTAGTAGACAGGCGAGCCAAAGACAAAGCCGTCGGCCTGTTCGGCGGCAGCGATCAGCTCGTTGACCACGTCGTCGTCAAAGGTGCAGCGACCGCCAAGCTTGCCACACTGGCCGCAACCGATGCAATCGCGAATGGGCTTGGCGCCCAGCTGAAACACCTCGGTATCAATGCCTTCTGCATTAAGTTGCTCTGCGACCTCGGTGAGTGCGCGGGCGGTGTTGCCGTTTGCCTTGGGGCTGCCATTGACCAAAAGAACCTTCATCACAAACTCCCTCTGCTGTCGGTGACTTCTGCGGAGGATTATCCCACGAGAGGGTAGATGGCGTGGGGCGCGATGTGAAACGGCTTGTGTTTCACATCGCGCCCCATAACGCTAGTCCAGCTTGGTGCCCGGTACTTGTGGTGCCTCTTCAAGTAGCGCTTTGAGCTCGTTCAAAATGGAAACGGGCTGTCGGTCGACGGCATCTAGATGAAGTGTGGCCACACGAATGGGCGGCTGATATTCAAATGAGCCAAAGAGTACGGGCGAACCCAAGAACCGCTCGATTTCTTCTGCGATCGCGTCGGTCTCTTCGGGATCAAGGTCATCGAAAAGCGCCACGAACATCGGTCCGGTCGAGCGGAACAGACGGCCCTTGCCGCGCGAACAGTCCATGAGGCAGGCGGCACTTTCTGCCAAAACGCGGTCGCCCGCATCAAAGCCAAAGCGGGCATTGACCTTGGCGATGTCGTCGATTTTGATGGCGACCAGGCCTGCCTTGCGCGCCACGCGACGCATTTCGCCAATGGCGTTGACCAGGGCGTGGATATCGCCCAGGCCGGTCACGGAATCGGTCGTATCCGCCAAGCTTCGGTTGATGATAATGCCCACATACATGTTGGGCTCGGTTTCGGTGCTATCCAAGCGGTAGCCCGTACACTCGCACAGCGCATATTTACCAGCGGTATTCATGACGCGATACTGCATGTAATGGAAGTGCCACGCGCCGTTTACCACCATATCGAGCTCGCTGCGCACGTTGTCGCGGTCCTCGGGGTGAACGCGGGCGAGCCACATATCGAGCGAGTTATAGGGATGCTGGGAGGGCAGGTCAAAATCGCGCACGGCATTAATCGACCATTGCGATTCGCCGGTATCGAGGTTAAGGATAAACGGATAGCGCGTCTCGGAGCTCATGGAGATCGCTTGGAACACCCGGTCGTTGCAGGGAGGCTGATCGGCGATCGGGCGCATGGATGCGTCGTTTTCCTTCGGCTGCTGCACACGGTGCATGAGCTTGTAGCGATACATTTTGCGGTCGGCGTCCATGGTCATCTGGCGACGCGTATCGCCAGCGAGTGGGTCGACGCGCGAGCAGCCAAAGCTAAAGCTAGCGATCATGGGCGCTTTGCCGCCCGATGTTGCCTCGATAAGGTCGGTGCGCGTCCGCTCCAGGCGCTGCTCGAGTTCGGCTTCATCTGTCGTGGGGGATACGAGTACAAATTCGTCTCCACCGATACGGAACAGCAGGTCATTGGGTTCCATTGTCTCGGTGAGTGCACGGCAGATGCTCAGGATGTAGCGATTGCCCTCGGTGTGGCCAAACGTATCGTTGCAATGCTTAAGGCGATCGATATCGATATAAGCGCAGGTGAAGGGGGTGCCTTTGTGCCAAAGCAGCTCGGCATAACGGTGGAGTCCAGCACGGTTGCCAAGATTGGTGAGCGAATCGATATAGGCGCCGCGCTCAAGCAGCTCGCGTTCTTGCTGCAGGATGGCAAATGTCTTCTGTAGCTGCTCGCCGATGGCGCACAGCTCCGTGGGCAGCGCGGCAACATCGAGCTCGGCGGTCGAGATCCCGTTCGCAAGTCGCTGAAGATAGGCAATGATCGATTGCTCGCCCAGGCGATACGACTCGTTCATGATGGATAACCTCCTTGGGCACAACAGTGGTTTGCATCATATCCCCAATTCGGTTTGGATTGGGGGCATAAGTTAGCCAATGGGGACAAGCGCCCCTTCGGCGGTATCGTTTTGCGCGCGAGCGTATCAGTTTTTGTTACCGCCATCGAGCAATGCCTCAAAATCCTTTGCCTGCATGGGGCGGTAGTAGAGGAAGCCCTGAGCGTAGTGGGCACCCATTTGGAGCAGCATGTTCGCCTGCTCGTTTGTCTCGACGCCTTCGATTACAACGGGCAGATGGAGCGATTGCGCCATCTCGAGCATTGATGAAACGATTTGCGCGCTACGGCTTTGATCGCGGTCGGTGGGCACAAACGTGCGATCAAGCTTGATGACGTCGACGTTGACGTTCTTGAGCATCGCGAGCGTAGACTGGCCGGTGCCAAAATCGTCCATGTAGGTCGAGAAACCGCGAGTGTGTAGGTCGGCCGTCAGCTTATCCACGGCCTCGGACTCTCCCGTATAAGCCGTCTCGGTGATCTCAATGCGCATGAGCTCGGGCGGTAGGTTGTATTGGGCGGCAAGCGCCCCCATATGCTCGGCGACGTCGCAGGCAAGGATATCCACGCGCGACACATTGAGCGAGATCGGAACTACGCGCAGCCCTCGATCGATGCACTCACGCAGCCACGAGGCGACGCCCTGCCAAACATATTTGTCGAGCGTCACCACAAAACCGCTTTCCTCGAGAGCGGGGATAAAGGTGGTAGGTGAAATGAGGGAGCCATCCTTGTCAATCCAGCGTGTGAGCGCCTCGGCGCCAACGATCTCGCCGGTTTCCATGTCGACCTGGGGCTGCAAGTAGTAGGTAATGCGGCCGTTTGAGAGCGCATACTGGAATTCGGTCAGCGTGCGGTGGAACGCGATTTCGTGTTCGTATTCCTCGGGGCGGAAAATGGCAATGCGCTCCTTAAAGTCGTTTTTTGCGCGCCGATTGGTAAACATGGCCTTGGCCTGCGCATCGATGGTGATTTCCTCGTTGGAGTCGATGGGGTAGACGCCCATGGACGGCCAGAAGCCCACGCCGTCATCATGCTTGGCCACGGCCTGGCGAATGCGGCTATAGATCTGATGGACGGTGTCGTGTTCAAAGGGGATGAGTACGCAAAAATCGTCTTGGCCCCAGTACCCTGCGACGCCCATGGCGGCATTCTCGATGTCCTTGAGAACCGTGCCCACATCGGCGAGTACGCGGTCGCCCTCGGCCTGTCCGTGCCATTCGTTGAACAGTCGCATGTGCCCCATATCGACGGTGGCGATACACCAGGCGCCGTTGCGCCTTGTCTCGAGAAATTCGTTGGCGCGGCGCATAAACTCGCTGGGTCGATAGAGACCCGTGAGCGGATCGATGCGTTCGGCGATGGCGCTTTTGCGCTCCACCTCGGGTATGGGGAGGCTGTCGTTGGGAACAAGCCCGCCGGCCGTGCGAATGCGACGGTCGAGTTCGCCTAAAACGGCGGCCGTTTGATTGGTCAGGTGCTCGTAAAAGGCCGGAACGACAAGACAGACGGGGGTAATAGTGTCGCCCGCGATTCGAACGGGAGCGAAAACGGCCTCTTTGAGATGTTGGATCAGTTGCTCGAATGCTTCGTGATTCAAATTGTTGCTAAGCACGACGAACTGGGCGTTGCGTGAACGGAAGACGCGACTCCTGCCGCGAGTAATCGACAGCATGCGGCCTGCGTATTCGGCGAGCATGTTGTCGACGGCCTCGGCCCCGTAGAGCTCGTTGAGCTTTGCCGTGCCGCGAACGCGCACTGCTATAAGCCCCGTCTCGCAACGGTCGCGACGGCAGGCATCGATAGCGTTGATCAGCGTGCGCTGCGTTCCGAGACCCGTGGCGGCGTCGACGGTCTCGGCAAGCGAGTGGTTGACGAGCTCGCCGACATAGAGCGAGGGGACATTTCCGTCGCCGTCGATACGAAACCCGCGAGCACGGCCGAGGATGTAATCGCCGGCGGCATTGCGCACGCGGTACTGCATGACGTGACGATGTTTGGAGCCGTCATAGATTTGGTCGATGTCGTTGGTATAGGCCTCAAGGTCATCGGGATGGACACGCGTTTTCCAATAATCGTGACAGTTGTCTATATGCTCCGAAGGAAGACCAAGATCGCGCAAGGCGCCTTGTGACCAAAGGGTTCGATGTTTGTCCAAGTTCTCGATAAAGAAATATCGGCCTTCGTTGAGCATCGAAAGGGCGTCGAAAACGCGATCGCTTATTTCAAAGTCGTCGGTGTGGGCTTGTGCGATATTGCGTCGATCAAGGTGCACGGCATGGCGCAGCTTATAGTCGTACATGCGATGGTCGGCATCGTTCGTCAAGCGATTGGGGGCTTCGCCCAGGGCGGGGTCGGCGTGCGACACTCCGTAGCTAAACGAGTGAGGCATCTCGGCATCGTTGTTTTTGAGCAGGACCGTCCGGCAGTGTTCCAGACGCTCGGCGAGGTCGTCCTCGGTCGCGATCGTAGACAGGATGGCAAACTCGTCGCCTCCCAGGCGAAATGCCGCCTCGTCCACCTTCATATACAGCTTGAGATAGAGGCTCACCTGTAAGATATAGCGGTTGCCCTCGTCATGGCCAAAGATGTCGTTGCAGTGCTTAAGGTTATCGATGTCGATAAACGCCATGGTTACGGGCAATTCCTGTTCCCAGAGCTCCTCTAAGGAACGGGTGAAACCGCCGCGGTTGCCCAGTCCGGTGAGCTGGTCGGTAAAGGCAGTCCTGATCAGATCGTCCTGACGCTCGAGAAGGTCACGGATGGTCTTTTCGAGCGTCTCGGTGTAATTGCTGGCGATATCCATGCTGTAAGCGGCTTCCTGAGGTCGGGGTGTATTGCGTCGGGCGAGCTCGTTGTACACACGCGTTGCTGCTCAACGCTTTGCGTGTATCCAGGCCCCCGCCTTGCTGCGTCGCTGGTTTAATATGTCGGTCCGTGTTCGCTGCTGATAACTATTGAGTAGTATAAACAACAATAGAGGATTGTATATGGGTGCCCCTGCCGCGGGCGGCTATTATTCGCCAATCGGTAGCGTGACGATGCGATGCTCGATATAAATGCGACTGAGTCGATATATGTTGGCGGGTATACTTGTTCCGCTTTAAAACACGGGAACGGAGATGGTCGCATGGCACAGCCAGACACGACGCGCACGGTGGGGCTTGCGCTCGAGGGAGGCGGCTACCGCGGTATGTATACGGCGGGCGTGCTCGACGTATGGATGGAGCACGGCTTAACCTGCGACCATATGGTGGGTGTCTCGGCGGGCGCGGCGTTTGGCTACAACTTTAAATCGCGCCAGATCGGCCGCGCCATTCGCTACAACAAGGCCTATTGCGCCGACAAGCGCTATGCGAGCGTGACGAGCTGGTTGCGAACCGGCGATATGTTCAATGCCGAGTTTGCCTATCATGAGGTACCCATCGAGCGCGATCCCATCGATCTGGAGGCATATCGCGCCTGCCCCATGCAGTTTACGTGCGTATGTACCGATCTTAAGACGGGGCAGGCCGTCTACCATGACCTGCCCTATGGCGACGAGCGCGATATTGAGTGGATCCGGGCGTCGTCGGCGATTCCCGTGGCGACGCGTCCTGTTGCCATCGAGGGTCGTAAGTACTTGGATGGCGGTGTTGCCGATTCCATTCCCAGCGCTTGGCTGTTTGAGCAAGGCTATGACCGCAACGTGGTGGTGCTGACGCAGCCGGCAGGCTTTGTAAAGCAGCCCAATAGCGTGATGCCTATGCTGCGTCGCGTGTATCGTCACTATCCGGAGTTTGTTGCGGCGCTTGAGCATCGGCACGAGGTCTACAATGCCACGCTCGATGACCTGGCGCGTCGCGAAGCCGCTGGCGAGATCTTTGTGGTGCGGCCGAGCGAATCGGTGAAGGTGCCGTCGCTGTGCCGCGAGCCCGATGAGCTCGAGCGCATCTATCAGATCGGCCGTCGCGATGCGGAGGCGACGCTGCCGGCGCTGGAAGCGTATCTGGCGGGGTAGGGACTACGCCGGAAACTGCATCCCGTAATCAGCGTTCAGACTGGGACGCAGTTTCCCGCTGGTCCTCTATGCGGAAAGCGCATCCCAGAATGGACGTCCAAACTGGGATGCGCTTTCCGCTATTGAAGATATGGGACTGCGGAGCAACTGCTCGGTCTAGGCTTATGCCTGCTGCCAGGTATCGACGAGCTCCTTGGCTGCGGCGTAGGGGTCGTCGGCACTGCAGACGGCGCTCACCACAAAGAAGCCGTCGACGCCGGTAGTCTTGAGCTGCGGCAGGTCGGCCATCTTTACGCCGCCGCCCACCACGATGGGCACGGGGCTTGCCGCGTGGAGTGCGGCCAGGTCCTCAAAGCTTTTGGTGATGATAGAGCCGTCGGCCGCGCGTCCGCAGTCGCGCTTGGTCTCGGTCTCGTGGAGCGGGCCGATGCCCAGGTAGTCGACTAGGCTCATGTCGGCGGTCTTGACGTACTCGAGCATCTCCTCGCAACGGGCCGAAAGGCCCACGATGGCATCGGGGCCCAAAAGTTTGCGGCAGACCTCGACGGGAATATCGCTCTGGCCCACGTGCACGCCGTCGACAGCAATGCCCTGCTCGCGCGCGGCGAGTACGCAGTCCAGGCGGTCGTCGATCAGCAAAGCGACCTGACCGGTCTTGCCAGCCTGTGCGATTGCCTGCGCGGCGTCGCCGGTCAGCGCGATGATCTCGCGGGCGCTTGCCACCTTGGAGCGCACCTGGATGCAGGTAAAGCCGGCATCGAGTGCCTGGGCCACCACATCGCCCACGGGGCGCCCGAGCGTGTTTTCGGGGCCGAGTACCAGATAGGCCGAGATATCAAGGTTGTCGCGGATGCTCATCGTGCTTCCTCCTGCTTTTTGATCTGTGCTTCCATGCGCTCGAGTTTGCCGGTCATGGTGTCGGTAAATCCGGGTCGAATATCGGCTTTGAGCACGACTTCGGTGCGGATGCCCTTGCTCGCCAACACAAAGGTTGCGTCGCGCACGACCTGCATGACCTCGTCCCAGTCGCCCTCGATCTCGGTGAACATCGAGGTGGTGCGGTTGGGAAGGCCGCTCTCGCGAATGACGCGCACGACTTCGGCGACCTCGGCAGACAGCTCGTCGCCGGTGCCGCACGGGGCGATGGCTGCGGCGACGAGCGTGTTCATACCGGCATTGGTTGCGGGCTCGGACATGCCTTATGCCTCCTCGAGCTCGAGTCGGTTATCGGCAATGTCCTGGGCGGTCGCACGGTAGAGCTCGTCGATAAAGGCGACCTTAAAGCTTGCCGGCGCGTCGGCGACAGCAGCGGCACGCGTACCGGCAACGTTGTAGACGGCGGTGCCGCAGATGGCTGCCGTAAACGGATCGGCAGCACAGGCGTACACGGCCAGCACGCTGCCCTGTGAGCAACCACAGCCGGTGATCTTGGACATGAGTGGGCTGCCGCCGTGGGACTTGGCCACGGTCGTGCCGTCGGTGATCAGGTCGACTTCACCCGAGACCACTACGGCGCCGCCGGTGTAGCGAGCGAGCGCCACGGCGGCATCGCGGGCGGCGTCGACCGTGTCGGTGGTGTCGACACCGCGTACGCGGCTCAGATCAGCCGCCTCGCCCTCAAGACCCCACAGGCCGGCGAGCGCGATAATCTCGGAGGCGTTGCCGCGCACGATGGCGGGTTTGTACTGCTTGAGCTCGTTTACCAGCTGGGTGCGCAGGCTACCGATGCCCAGGCCAACCGGATCGAGCACCCAGGGCTTGCCGGCGTCGTGTGCCGCCTTGGCCGCGCGGGGAATCGTCTGCTCGTAGATGGGGAAGAGTGTGCCCATGTTGAGATAGATGGCGCCGCCGGCGGCAACGAGCGCCTCGCCCTCGTCGGGCAGATAGACCATGGCGGCCGATCCGCCCACGGCGAGCTGTGCGTTGGCGACAAAGTCGATCGTCACCGTGTTGGTGATGGAGCCGGCCATCGGATTGGTGGCGCGAATCTCCTCCACGGCCTTGATCACTTGTTGCTTGAGCTGTTTCGAATCGATCACTGCACATGCCTCCTTGGCATAGAAAAGGGGCGCTGTGCATAGACAGCGCCCCTGTAAAGGCGGCATGCTCCCTACGCCAGCATTAACTGACAGGTTCAAAGGATTGGGCCCCATGCCCTCTCAGCCTTGTGGTTTGCACCGCCGGCACTCCCGCATCGAATCTGTTGTTCCCTATACTAGCGCATCGGTACAATGGTTACGATGAAAACGACTGGGGGACCCTATGATCAAACTTGTGCTGACCGATATGGACGATACGCTGATTCCAGCCGGGCATGACGGCGCCAGCGACTACGCCATTGAGGGTATCCATGCCATGCAGGCGGCGGGTCTGCACTTTGGCCCGGTTTCGGGCCGTCAGCCGTCCGCGATGGGCTGGATGTTCAAAAATCGTTCCGAGTGTTTTTCGACCGGTGCGTTCTGTAACGGCCAGGTGATGTTTGTCGACGGCGAAGCGGTCGCCTCACGTGCGACCGATAGCGACGCGCTTATGCGTTTGGCCGCCTATCTGGAAGAAGAAACCGACGATACCTATCTGAAGGTCTACAGCTTAGGTGATGACTTTTGGGATAACGATGCCTATTGCGTGACACGTGATGCCGAGCGCGTGCGCCGCGCCATGGAATCAGGCGGCAATGCGTGGCTCAAAGGCGAAGAGGCCCCGTGTCGTCCCGTTGTCGATGACGCGCCGGTGTTTAAGGCGAATATCTGGAGTGCCCGTTCGCGTGAGGAGCTCGCGGAGCTACGCGAGTGCGTTGCCGCCGAGGTGCCGGAACTCTCGCTTGTGTTTCCCAACAACCGAGTGCGCCTGTTCGACATCCTTCCGGCCGGTTGGGACAAGGGCTGTGCTGCGCTGGAGCTGGCGCGCGCTTTGGGCCTGACGCCCGACGAGGTGGCCGTATTTGGCGATTCCGATAACGACCTGCCCATGATCGATGCCGTTCCCAACTCCGTTGCAGTCGCCAATGCCAACGAGGCCGTTACGGCGGCGGCGCGCTGGCATATTGGCGCTGCGGCAGATGATGCGGTCGCCGGGGCTCTGCATCAGATTGCCGCCTGCGCCGCGACGGGGGAGATGCCGTCGTTTATGCGCCAGATGGACGCGGCGGGTCTTGGCGCCGTGAACGTCTAGGGAGAAAGTCATGAAGCTTCAGCAGCTCAGGTATGTTGTCAAGGTTGCCGAATGCGGTAGCATCACCGAGGCCTCGCGCCGACTCTTTGTGTCGCAGCCTTCGATTACCGCGTCGATTCGCGACCTCGAAAACGAGATGGGCGTGCGCATCTTTGAGCGCACCAACAAGGGCGTCATTGTGTCCGAGGAAGGCGAGACCTTCTTGGGCTACGCGCGCCAGGTACTCGACCAGGCCGACCTGCTCGAGGGCAAGTACAAGGGCGCATCCGAGCAGGTGCCGCACTTTAGTGTGAGCTGTCAGCATTATTCCTTTGCCGTTAACGCGTTTGTTGACGTGATCCGCGAGTTCGATGCCGCGCGCTACGACTTTACCCTGCGCGAGGAGCAAACCCACGAGATTATCGAGGACGTCGCGCACATGAAAAGCGAGCTCGGCATCCTGTATCTGTCGGAGCACAATCGCGAGGTCATCGAGCGCATGTTGGCGGCCAACGAGCTCGTGTTCGAAGGGCTCTTCTGCGCCACGCCGCATGTCTTCGTGTGCGCCGACCATCCGCTGGCGGGCCGCTCGAGTGTGACGCTCGAGGACTTGGAAGACTACCCGTTCCTGTCCTATGAGCAGGGCAGCTATAACTCGTTTTATTATTCTGAGGAGCTGACCTCGACCTTTGAGCGCCGCAAGAATATCCGCGTGCGCGACCGTGCGACGCTGTTCAACCTAGCTATGGGCCTTAACGGCTACACGGTGTGTTCGGGCGTGATCAGCCATGAGCTTAACGGCCCCGGTATTATCTCGATTCCGCTCGATGTAGACGAGTACATGGAGATCGGCATTATCACGCGCAAAAATACGACGCTCACGCGCTATGGGCAGGCCTATATCGAAGCGATTCGTCAGCATATTTAGCTCACTTCGAGATACCCATGTGAGGCTGAGCTCCACTGTTGCTCAGTATAGAAAAAACTAATAACAAACCTATATAAACGTATATTTTACGATGGCCATATAAGCGCTCATACTCTGTCCCAGTAAAGCAACCAATGCAAAGGGAGATATCTATGAGCACTTCAATTCAATCGAACGCGCCGTTTCGCGCTGATATCGTCGGCAGCTTTCTTCGTCCGCAGGCCGTAAAGGATGCCCGCGCTGCCTATGCGGCAGGCACGCTTGATGCCGAGGGGCTTAAGGCCGTCGAGGACGAGGCCATTCGCGATTTGGTGGCAAAGCAGAAGGCCGCCGGCCTGCAAGTTATCACCGATGGCGAGTTCCGCCGCAGCTACTGGCACCTCGATTTTATGTGGGGCCTTAACGGCATTGAGCGCCGCACCTCGCGTACAGGCTATATGTTCCACGATGAGGAGGCTACCGCCGACACCGCCGTGGTAACCGGTCCCATTGGCGGCAAGAATCATCCGTTCGTCGAGCATTTTAAGTTCGTCAAGGCGCTTGAGGGGGAGGGCCAGGTCGCACGGCAAACCATTCCGGCACCGATCCAGACATTCTCCGAAGTCACGCTCGACCGTTGCGATGGCCAGCAGGAGAGTCTGCGCGCCGTCTACAAGACCGACGAAGAGCTCGCCGATGCCATCGCGGCAGCATACCGCACCGTGATTGCCGACCTGTACGCAGCAGGCTGCCGCAATATCCAGTTTGATGACTGTACTTGGGGTATCTACTGCGACACCGATTTCGTGGCAAAGACCGGCATGAGCCCGGTCGACCTGCAAAAGGTAAGCGAGCTGGGCGTGGCGCTCAACAACGCCGCCATCGAGGGCAAGCCCGACGATCTGGTCATCAACACGCACGTGTGCCGCGGCAACTATCACTCCACGTATGCCTTCGAGGGTGGTTACGATCCCATTGCACCGTACCTGTTTGCGCACGAGGATGTCGACGCGTTCTACCTTGAGTTCGATACGCCGCGCGCCGGTGGCTTTGAGCCACTCAAGTATGTTGCTCCCGGCAAGAAGGTCGTGCTGGGCCTGGTGACCACCAAGGCCGCTGAGCTCGAGGACGAGGATGCCATCGTCGAACGTATCCACGAGGCCGCAAAGTATGTGCCGCTCGTGAACCTGTACCTGTCGCCCCAGTGCGGCTTTGCCAGCTGTGAGATTGGCAACAAACTGACCGAGGACGAACAGTGGGCAAAGATCGCGCTGGTCAAGCGCATTTCCGAGCGCGTTTGGAAGTAACGCTACCGTTTGCAGGTGACGGCGCGTGCGAGACATGGCATATCACGTACAATGGTTCGGATCGTATCGTTCGGGCAGGTTATCCGATATGCCTGATCGCCCTTCCATCATGAAAGGACTTCCATGTCCCAATCCTCGACGCCCGCCGTCACCGATGCCATCTACGATGCATCGTCGCTCGGCCGCCCGCGCATGTTTGTGTTGGGTTTGCAACACATGTTTGCGATGTTCGGAGCCACGGTGCTCGTGCCTGTGCTCACCGGCCTTTCCGTTTCGGCGACGCTTCTGTTCGCCGGCATCGGCACGCTGCTGTTTCATTTTCTATCGCGCGGTAAGGTGCCCGCGTTTCTGGGCTCGTCGTTTGCTTTTATCGCGGGTTATGCCGCCATTGCACCCAACGGCGAGGCCGAGCTTTTGCCTTACGCTTGCCTGGGCGTAGCCTGCGCCGGCCTGCTCTATCCGGTGCTGGCGGCGCTGTTCCGCGCATTTGGCGCCAAGCGTGTCATGCGCTTCTTTCCGCCGGTGGTGACCGGTCCCATCGTCATTTCCATCGGCCTGATCCTGGCGAGCTCTGCCATTGCCAACTGCCAGACCAACTGGCTTGTCGCCGTTATCGCTGTGGCCGTGATCGTCATCTGCAACATCTGGGGCCGCGGCATGATCAAGATCGTGCCGATTTTGCTGGGCGTTGTGGTGAGCTATGCCGTTGCGACTGCGCTCGGCGAGGTTGATTTCTCGGGCGTTGCCGCCGCTCCGTGGGTCGGTCTGCCCATCGTGTGGGACAACACCGTGTTTGCACTCTTTGGGCCGCAGTTCGATAGCGGTCTTGCCACGACGGCCATCATCACCATCATGCCGCTGGCTTTCGCGACCATGATCGAGCATATCGGTGATATCTCGGCTATCGGCTCCACTTGCGAGCGTAACTACATCGCCGATCCCGGCCTGCATCGCACGCTGCTCGGCGATGGTCTCGCCACGATTCTGGCGTCGCTCTTTGGCGCTCCGGCCAACACCACGTATGGCGAGAACACCGGCGTGCTCGCCCTGACGCGCGTGTTCGACCCGCGCGTGATTCGCATTGCCGCCTGCTGCGCCATCGTGCTTTCGTTCTGCCCCAAGTTTGCTGCCGTGATCGCCGCCATGCCAGCGTGTGTAATCGGCGGCGTGTCGCTCGTGCTCTACGGCATGATCAGCGCCGTGGGCGTCCGTAACCTCATCGAGAATCAGGTTGATTTCCAGAACAACCGCAACGTGCTGGTGGCGGCTCTGGTGCTCGTGCTTTCGCTCGGCATTGCCTACAGTACCGCCGGTGCCATCGTGCTGGAGCTGGGCGGCGTGACCATTTCGCTCTCGGGCCTTGCCGTGGGTTCGCTGGTGGGCATTGTGCTCAATGCCATCCTGCCGGGTAACGACTTTGAGTTTGACGTCTCCGAGCTTGAGGAGGCTGCTGAGTAACAACTGCGTCCAGCTAAAACAAGATATGGTGCCCATGCGTATATGCGCGTGGGCACCATTTTTAATGCGTCAGTATCCAGTGGATGCCGCGGGCCATGCGCAAGTCGGTCTGGGAAAAGTGATTGCCGGGGTTGAGCTCCAGCGTCGTGGGAATACCACGTTCGCCGAGCAGCTTTTCCATTGCGCGCGTATCGTCGAGTACGTGCCGCATCATGCGGTTGGGAGTCTTGGTCTCCTTTTTACCGAGCGACAGATAGACAGCCTGCGGGCTGCCGGCAAATGGCGCCGTGCTGGCGCGATCGACAAAGTCGGGAAACCATAGCGACCCCGATGCGCTCGCGGCGCGGTCAAATGCGTCGGTTTGCCAGAGGGACCAGAGTGCGAAGAGGCCCGCGAGCGAGTAACCGGCAATGCCACGCCAGGTGGGCGGCTGAGGAAGCGATGACTCGACCTGGGGGATTATCTGATTCAGCAGCTCATCAAGAAAACCGGCAGCTTGGCCGCCGAAAGGCTCGGCATCGCGTACGGTCCCGTCGCATGCCCAGGGGCTCAGCTCGCGATTCCAATCGAGCCCGCCAATGGTGACGAGGGCGAATGGCGGACAGTCGAGCTCTCGGCAACACTTATAAACCTCGCTGCCGTCGCCCACGACCACAGGAAGGTAGATGACAGGCGCGCTTTCCGTATGATTCGAATAAACGGTTATCTGCTTTTGATGCGCTTCCATGACGGGCTTCTCTCAGTGTTGTGATATCGGCAGCCCCAATTGTCGCACGCCAGCGTATGCCGGTTGGGCTAGACCAAAGACAATCTCGTGCATCCCCTGCGGACGCATATGGAAAACGCCACCGCCGGAGGGGAGCTCGGCGGTGGCGTTGTTAAACGGTGCTGGGGCTCGGGGCCTTCGCGGGAGCTGCCATGTGCGCAGAGGCGTCTAAGAGCGCTTACGGCTCGCCATGGTGCCTGCGGCGATAGCGGCTGTTCCCGCAAGGACGGTTGCCACGATGGCCGCACCCGAGGTGTCGCCGGTTGCCGCGAGCACGCCGGTAGTCTTGGCTTTCGTGGTTGAAGCCGCAACGGCCTTGGTCGGCTTTGAGCCCTCAGGCTTGGGGTTCTGCTTGGTCTCGTCGGGCTTGGGGTCTTCCGGCTTGGCTACCTCGGGAGGTGCGATGGTCGTGCTTTTGGCGACTGCTTTGATATAGAGGGAGTCGACCGTGGCGTCGCCCGTGCCGATGGCTTGGCCTGCTTCGTAGATGCCGTCACGGAGCTTGCGATAGTCAATGACCTTGCCGCCTTCGGGCGTCTGGATGGCGGCGTTCTCAATCTTGATGGTGCCGATTGTCTTGCCGTCAGCGCTCATGGCACGGGCAAAGATTGCCGCTGTATCTCCTTCGACCGTTACCTTGCTGCGGATGATCGAGATGACTGCGGGTGTGACGCCCTCGCTGGTCTGGGCGATGATGCCGATGTTCTCGCCTTGGGGTTCGCGCCTCGTCTCGCCATCTTGGTTTTCGCTGTAGGGGATGGGGCCGTCGCCGTTCTCGACATAGCGGGCTATGGCCTTGACAACGGAGTCGCTGATGTAGATGTGGCCACCCTTCTCGTTGGGTCGATCGTTTCTGGTGGAGAATGCAGCCGAAACCTCGCCTTCCGCAAACGCGTCCACGGTGGAGCCGTTCTTGACGACGATGTCGTCCTGGTAGGTGAAGAGGGCGATGGCGCCACCGTATCTGCCTTTACTTGCACGGACCGTCACGTTTGCATGATCGAGGGTGATGCCCTTGTGGGCATAGACGCCATATTCAACACCGTTTACGTTGAGGGAGGCGTTTGTGGCTGCGAGGCTGCCCTTGGCCTCGATGGCAGCGTCTTTCTCGGAGCTTGCCTTGACCTGGCTGCCGTCCGAGATGTTGATATTGCCGCCGCTCCAAAGGGCCTCACCATCGGCAGAGCTTGCCTCGACTGCCCCGCCACCCTTTATGGTGAGGTTCTTGTCGGTTCCAATACCCTTGTCCTTGGTAGCCCTGGCGGTGACGGCTCCGCTGTCGTCAATCGTGATATTGCCGTTTGCCCTGATGCCATCCGATGCGCCCGTGGCGTTGACGTTGCCCGAACCTTTGATAGCGAGATCACCCCCGGCATTGATGGCATCAAACCCAGTGCTCGTGGCGTTGACGGATCCGGCTCCGTCGATTTTGATATTACCCGTGGAGAGGATAGCGTCCTCAGTAGATGTCACGCTGAGCGTGCCGCCCTCGTCGCCTTGGATATTGAGCTCGGCATTCTCGTTAGTGCCATGAGAAACGTTGATGCTTTCGATCCATTCGGCAGTGACGATGTTGGTTCCCGAGTAGTTCACGTTGAGCTTGCCTGCGGCCTGGATCTCGCCGCCGTTATAGTTGTTGAGCTTCAAGTCGTCGGCGCCGTCCCACGACCAGGTACCGGCCTCGTCGCTCGCCGCGGTGTTGTACTTGTTGCCGCCGACCTTGACCCATTCCGCTGCGAGCGAGACGCTCGGCATGAGCAGCGAGCTCACCGTGAGCGCGCACACGGCGCCCGCGACGATGCGGCTCGTCACGCGGCGCCAGCTGCCGTGCGCGAGTCCTATGCGACGGCGAACGTCGGGTTCGGCAACATGGGTTCCGGCGGTAGTGTCATTGCGTTTGGGGGTCGTGAACAAGGCTGCCATGGTTGCTCCCGTTCTCATAGGGCCTATACGGCTAGGTTCAGCGTATCTGCTGGATGTTGCCGGCGGTAGTGCCGTTTGGAGGGCAAAATGGCCAAAATGGGGGAGAAATAGGCCGCACGCCGGCGCAGGGACCGACGCTAAAAGAAAAGCGCGGGGCCGCATGGCGACTCCGCGCTTTATTGTTCAGCTTTTGCAGCCTTGCCCTTACGCTACGAAGAAGTAGACGAGGAAGGCAAGGGCCGCGATCCACCCGTCCTGTGCGAAAAAGTGTTTACGAGCGTTTGCGACTCGCCAGGGCGCCTGTGACGATAGCGGCCGTTCCTACAAGGGCGGTCGCTATGATGGCTGCGCTCGAGGCGTCGCCGGTTGCCGCGAGCTTGCCGGTGGTCTTGGCTCCCGTGGCTGCAACTGCAACGGTCTTGGTTGTCTTCGTGCCCTCGGACTTGGAACCCTCGGGCTTGGTCTCGCCTGGCTTCTCCTCGGGTTTGATCTCCTCGGGAGGCACGGTGACCGTGCGCTTGGCGACAGCGGCGTCATAGGGGGAGTCGATCGTGGCGTCACCCGTGCCGATGGTTTGACCTGCCTCGTAGGAGATGCTGGGGCCGTACTCTTCTTCGCAGCGATAGTTAATGATCTTGCCGCCTGCGGGCGTCTGGATGGGAGCGCCTTCGATCTCGATGGTGCCGATCGCCTTGCCATCCTCGCTTATGGCAAGAGCGAAGATTGCCGCCGTGTCTCCCTCGGCCGTGAGCTTGCTGCGGACGATCGAGATACTCGCGGGCGTGATGCCCTCGTAGGTCTGGGCGAAGATACCGATGTTCAGACCCCTAGGCTCAGGGATGACCTCGCCGCTTTGGTCGTTGCTGTAGTGATCGGGGCCATCGCCACCGGTCTCGACATAGCGGGCTATAGCCTTAACAACGGAGTCGCTGATGTAGATGTGGCCGCCAGCGACGTTTGGCTGGTGGTTTCTGGTAGAGATTGCAACCGAGAATTTGCCTTCTGCGAACGCGTCCACGATGGAACCATTCTTGATGACGATGTCGTCCCCGTCAGTGATGAGGGCGATGGCCTGGCCGCCGCTCGCGCTTGTGCGGACCGTCACGGTCGCGTGATCGAGCGTAACGCCCTTGTAGGCATAGACACCATATTCAACACCGCTTGCGTCAAGGGAGGCGTTCGTGACCGCGAGACTACCCTCAGCGTCGACGGCAAGATCTCCCTGGGAGCTTGCCTCGACCTGGCTGCCGCCCGAGATGTCGATGTTGCCGTCAGCCCAAATCGCCGCTTCTTCTATCGAGCTTGCTTCTACCTTGCCACCGCCTTTGATGATCAGGTCACTGCCCGCGGCGATGCCATAACCTTCGCTTCCTTTAGCGATCACTGTGCCAGAGGAATCGATGGTGGTCTTGCCCTTGGATTGGATGCCTTCGGTACCGCCCGTTGCATTCACGGTGCCCGAGCCCGTGATAGAGAGATCGCCCTTTGCCTCAATTCCGTCGGAAGTAGTGCTTGTGGTGTTCACAGTGCCTGGGCCAGAAATGGAGAGGTCGCCTGTGGATTTAATTGCATCGGCCTCAGCTGTCACATTGAGCTCATCCGTGCTATTCGAGCTCGTTATGTTCAACTCTGCTTTCTGGCTAGTGCCATCCTGCGCCTTGATGGCGGCTCCGGTGTAATCGGGCTCGGTTTTCACGGTGTTCTTGCCCTCGTAGGCAATGTTGAGCTTGCCCGCAGCCTGGATCGCACCGCCGTCATAGCCGTTGAGCTTCATGTCGTCGGCGCCGTCCCAGGCCCAGGTGCCGGCCTCGTCACCTGCTGCAGTGTTGTACTGAGTGCCGCCGACGTTGACCCACTCGGCTGCGAGCGAGATGCTCGGCATGAGCAGCGAGCTTACCGTAAGCGCGCATACGGCGCCTACAACGATGCGGCGTGTCACGCGGCGCCAGCTGCCGTGTGCGAGCAGCGTGCGACGGCGCACGTCGGGCTCGACAAAATGGGCTCCAGAGGTTTTGTCATTGCGCTTGGGGGTCGTGAACAAGGCGGCCATGGTTACTCCCATCCTCATAGGGCCTATGCGGTTATATCCAGCATATCTGCAGGATGTAGCCGTCGGTAGTGCCGTTTGGAGAGCAAAACGTCCAAAACTTGCGAAGCAATACATCGCGCGTCCGTGTGGTGCCTGGCTTTAAAAGCAAAGCGCGGAGCCGCTCGATGCGACTCCGCGCTTTGCTGTTTGGTATTGCGAATCTTGCGCCTACGCTACGAAGAAGTAGACGAGGAAGGCAAGGGCTGCGATCCACATGAGCGGCTTGATCTTGGAGGCCTCGCCCTTAAAGAGCGCGACGATCACGTAGGCGATAAAGCCCAGGCCAATGCCGGAGGAGATGGAGTAGGTGAAGGGCACGCCGGCGACAATCATGAACGCCGGGAAGCCCTGCGACACGTCGGACCAGTCGATCTCGGAGGCCTCGCTCATCATGAGGTAGCCGACGTAGACCAGAGCACCGCAGGTGGCGGCACTGGAAACGATGGTGACGATGGGGGAGAAGAACGCGGCGAGAATGAACAGCACGCCGGTGGTGACGGAGGTGAGGCCCGTGCGACCACCGTCGGCAGCGCCAGAGGTGGACTCGACGAAGGTAGTGATGGAGGAGACGCCCATAAAGCCACCGGCAGCAGCGGCCACGGAGTCGACGACCAGGATGGGACGGATGTCCTCGACATTGCCGTCCTCGGTCAAGAACTCGCCCTGCTTGGCGACGGCCATCGCGGTGCCCATGGTGTCGAAGAAGTCGCTCATGAGCAGCGAGAAGGCAACGACGAGCAGCATCGGGTCGGTCAGGACCTTCACGATGGCAAGGTTGCCGTCGGCAGTGCTGGCAAACGGGGCGCCGAAGGTCGAGAAGTCGAGCGGTGCGATGAGGCCCTCGGGCGCATGGGTGACGCCCAGCGGGATTCCGGCGATAACGGCGACGATGATGCCGATGAGCAGCGAGCCCGGCACGTTGCGGGAAGCCAGGGCAACCGTCACGACGATGGAGATGATGCCGACGATAAAGGTGGGGGAGGCGATGTCGCCCAGGCCGACGAGCGTACCGGCGCCAGCGGTGATGATGCCGGCGTCGCACAGGCCGATCATGGCGATAAACAGGCCCAGACCCACCGAGATGGCGTGGCGCAGGACCACGGGGATGGCGTCCATGATGGCCTCGCGCAGGCCGCAAAGGACGAGCAGCAAGATGACGATACCCTCGAGGAAGATAACGCTCATGGCGACGTGCCAGTCACCGCCGCACATGGTGGTGGTGATGCCCGCGATCATGGCGTTGATGCCCAGGCCTGAAGCGCAGGCGAGCGGGCGGTTTGCGAAGATGCCCATGCAGATGGTCATGATGCCGGCGCCCAGGCAGGTGGCGCAGGCGAGCGCTCCCGCATCAATGCCAGCGCCCGAGAGCACTGCGGGGTTGACGGCGATGATGTAGGCCATCGCCAGGAATGTTGTCAGTCCAGCGCGAAGTTCGGTCCCGATTGTGGACTTGCGCTCACTGACGTGAAAAAGTTCGTCCATGCATACCCTTTCCTTGTTCGGCCCCGAGTTTAGGCCGATTGACACGAACTCATTTACTATATCGCCTTTACAACCTTGCTGTTCCTCGCATGTTGATGTTCGGCGCTTTGTAACAGACGGACGGTATTTATCGCATGAAAATGTGTGGGTACCGTATACTTAAGCGGTTACAACGACCCCTATGGAGGAACGTATGATTAAAGAGCTTTGCCACGACGAGGCTATCCTGTCCCAGCGTTGCGAGGTTGCGACCGTCGAGGACGAGTCGGTTGCTCAGGACCTGATCGATACCATCAAGTCGCTCGATGATGCCGGCTGCTTGGCCGCCAACCAGATCGGCGTTACCAAGAAGGTCTGCGTCTACCTGGACGACGCCGGCGAGCCCCACGTGCTCTACAACCCCCGTCTGGTGTTTGGCCTGGGCGCCAGCAAGATGGAGGAGAGCTGCCTGACGCACGAGGAGGTCACCAAGTCCACGCGCTATATCAAGTGCAAGGTTGCCTTTGACCAGATCGTCGATGGCAAGATGCGCGAGCGCAAGCAGGACTTTGTGGGCTTCGAGGCGCAGATGGTCCAGCATATGATCGACCACTGTCTTGGAAAGTTGGTCTAAGGGGACCAAAGCACCGCACTTCGTCTCTTTTGGTCCGGGCGTGACATTGTTGTCATGTCCGGGCTTTTGTGTTTAGCGCCTTTTTGTTTGGTGACAATAACCTTAGCAGGACCGTAAAGCTAGGAGGCGCTATGTGCACGAGCATTCGATTTACCGATAATTCTGGCCACATGTATCTGGGCCGCAACCTCGACTGGAGCTTTGACTACGGCCAACAGGTTCGCGTGATGCCGCGCGGGTTCCACATTCCGTATTCGTTTATCGACGATGCGTCGGCGGCACACGCGGTAATCGGCATGTGCATCGATTACAAGAACTATCCCATGTTTTTCGACTGTGGTAACGATGCGGGTCTGGCTGTGGCGGGGCTCAACTTTCCCGGCTATGCCGAGTATGCCGAGGGCCCTGTCGACGGCAAGAACAATATCGCGGCCTATGAGTTTCCCCTGTGGGTGGCAGCGACGTTCTCGACGGTCGATGAGGTCGAGGCCGCGCTGCGCGACACGGTGATTGTCGCCAAATCTGCCGGAGAGGGGCTGGGCGTGTCGCTGCTCCATTGGATTATCGGCGACAGCCAGCGCAGCATCGTGGTCGAGATGATGGCTGACGGCCTGCATGTATACGACGATCCGGTCGACACCCTTGCCAACCAGCCGACCTTCCCGTGGCACATGGAAAACCTGCGCACCTATATCACCGCCACAAGCGATTTTCCGCAGACGGCGACATGGCGTGGCGCCGAGCTTAAGCCCTATGGAGCCGGTGCCGGCATGCGCGGCATTCCGGGCGATTGCTATTCGCCGAGCCGTTTTGTAAAGGCGGCGTACCTCAATGCCAATTACCCGCAAAAGGAGAGCGAGACCGAAAACGTCGTTCGCATGTTCCGCTCGCTCGAGGGCGTGGTGATGATTGAGGGGGCGTCCAGGATGGGCGATGGCAAGTTCGAGAAGACTATCTATACCGGATGCTTTAGCGCGCGCACGGGCAATTATTACTACGCGATGTATGGGGATCCGTCGATTCGTTACGTGAGCCTGATGGATGCCGAGGGCGCGAGCCCCGATAGGCTCGTGGTTCCCGAGCCGCGTCGTTCGTAGCCCATAGCTTTACTGCAGTGCAAAGCGCCCCTGCATCTCCTGTGAGGTGCAGGGGCGCTGCGACCTGGGCTTTATCCCGCATGCGCCCCGAGAAAATGTCCCTTAAGCGCGTGCTGCCTGGGCGATACCGGCCTTGGTGCTTGCGCGTTTGCCGGCGAGTTCGCAAAAGACCGCGCCGCCGATGATGAGCGCGGCGCCCATGAGGCGGATTGGCGTCATGGTCTCGCCCAAAAGGACGGCGGAGAACACGACTGCCGAAAGCGGCTCAAGGTAGCCGACAACCGCGACGGTCTGCACGGGCAGCTTGGCGACAGCACTAAAGTAGAGCAGGCAGCCGATGCCGGTGTTGGCGACGCCGAGCATGGCGACGGCGCGCCAATCGATGCCGGCGGCAATGCTGGGGGAGAGGAACGAGGGGGCGCCCTGTGTGAGGAGCGTAAGGACCAGCGCGGTCATAAAGGCGGCGCTCACCTGGAGCGCGGAGTTTTCGAGGCCTTCGACGTGTGGCGCACCCTTGCTAGCGATGACCATCAACGCGTAGCAGAAGGCCGAGGCGATGCCGCAAGCGATACCCGCAATGGGCATATTGCTGCCTAGACCTTGTGCCGCAATGAGAAAGGCGCCGCAGGCAACGGCGATAAACCCGGCGATTTTGCCGCCGGTCAGCTTTTCGCCAAAAATGAGCGGGGAGAGGGCCATAACGATGATGGGGCCGCAGTAATACAACAGCGAGGAGATGCCAACACCGATCGTCTGATAGGCGCGGAACAGGAAAATCCAGCTGGCGCCCAGCGCGGCGCCCGAGACGATGAGCGCTGCGGCCTCGCGGGGGCGAGACGGAGCCTGCAGGTTATGGCGCTTGGTTATGAAGAGGATGGCGGCAAGGGTGAGAGCGCCCAAAAACGTGCGCAGGAGCACGATATCGGAGCTCGGCAGCGCGATGGCAGCGGCGATGATGCCATTGGAGCCAAACAATAGCAATGCTGCTAAGTACGTAAACAGTCCGTTGTTCATGCGCTGACATCCCCTCTATATCCGAACATGTTCACTATGGGTGAACTGGCTTTAGAAGAAAAGCGAATATAATGCATGGAAAACATGACAAAAACTCATGCAAGGGTGGGGGCGTGCCGTGGAGACCAATATCCAAAAGATGCAAGTGCTGCTCGAGACGGTGCATGCCGGCAGCTTTACGCGTGCTGCAGAGCGGTTGAGCTATTCGCAGTCGGGCGTGAGCCGCATGGTGGGCGACCTTGAGGCAGACTGGGGTTTTAAGGTGCTTGATCGCAGCCGCGAGGGCGTGGTGCTTTCTGCCGACGGGCGGCAGGTCATGCCGGCAGTCGAGGCGTTATGCGAAGAGTTTGGCCGCCTGCAGCGACGCGTGGACGAGATGCGAGGGCTCATGCGCGGCAAAATCTGCATCGGTACGTTTTCGAGCGTGGCGACCCACGTGCTGCCGCCGGTGATCGCGCGTTTTCGCGCCGATTATCCAGACGTCGATTACGAGTTACTGATGGGCGACTATTCAGAGATTGAACAATGGGTGGCGCAGGGCCGCTGCGATCTGGGCTTTATCCCGCATGAGCCCCGAGAAAATGGGATGACATCGCGATCTTTGGTGCGCGACGAGTTGATGGCGGTGGTGCCGACAGACTCTCTGCTTGCTAGTGAGGGGGCCGTCTCGCTTGCCGACTTGGCCAACGAGCAGTTTATTCTGCTGGAACGCGGCACCGATGACGAGATTACGCCGCTGTTCCGTCGGGCGGGGCTGACGGTGCGCTCAAAACTGTCGACCTGGGATGACTATGCGATTATGGCCATGGTCGAGGACGGTCTGGGCGTGAGTATTCTTCCGGCGCTCATCTTGCGCCGCTGTCAGTTCGATGTCGCCGTGCGTCCGCTCGAGGGACATCCCCATCGGCAGATCAACGCGATATATCGCACGGCTGACGTTTCGCTTGCCGCCGCTCGATTCCTTGAATATCTCTAAACGCGTGCGCGTCATTGTCCGCCTTGGGCAAATCTCGGAGTTCGGTACGTTTTCTTGTGAAATTGAACTTCCGAATAAGGTACGGCGCTATACTGCTGCCTAAATTGAACTTAGGTTCAATTCGTGTTCTATAAATTGAACTTTGCCAGCAAGGAGGTTCTAATGGCCCAAGAGACGTTTAGCGATCGCCTGCGACAGGCCATGTCCGATCGCGACGTTCGCCAGTCGGACGTAATCCGCGCATCGGAGATGCTCGGAAAAAAACTCGGCAAGAGTCAGATGAGCCAATATGTGAGCGGCAAGACGATCCCGCGGCGCGATGTGGCAGAGCTGCTCGCTCGTATTTTGGAGGTCGATGTTTCCTGGCTGCTCGCCGGTGACGCCGATCAAGGCGAGGAATCATCGCCTCGCAACGTGCCCAAGCCCGAACCCCATCCCTCAGCTCAAATTCCAAGGAGCACCACCATGCGTACTTTTTCTAAATCCACCAAGCTCGATAACGTCCTGTATGACGTGCGCGGCCCCGTCGTCGACGAGGCCGCCCGTATGGAGGACGAGGGCGAGCGTATTCTCAAGCTCAACATCGGTAATCCGGCGCCCTTTGGTTTCCGCACGCCCGATGAGGTCATCAAGGACATGCGCCAGCAGCTGCCCGACTGCGAAGGCTATTCCAACTCGCGTGGCCTGTTCTCCGCGCGCAAGGCAATCATGCAGTACTCGCAGATCAAGGGCCTGCCCAATGTTCAGATGGAGCACATCTACACGGGCAACGGCGTGTCCGAACTCATTCAGCTTTCGATGAACGCGCTGCTCGACAATGGCGACGAGATTCTGATCCCCAGCCCCGACTATCCGCTCTGGACGGCGTGCGCAACCCTTGCCGGCGGTCATCCCGTTCACTATCTGTGTGATGAGCAAGCGGATTGGTATCCCGACCTGGAGGATATGGAGTCCAAGATCACGAGCGCGACCAAGGCCCTCGTCATCATCAACCCCAACAACCCCACGGGTTCGGTCTATCCGCGCGAGGTACTCGAGGGCATCGTTGAGATCGCGCGCAGGCACCAGCTCATGATTTTTGCCGATGAGATCTACGACCGCCTGTGCATGGACGGCTACGAGCACGTCTCGATTGCCTCGCTCGCTCCCGACCTGCCCTGCGTCACCTTTAGCGGCCTTTCCAAGTCGCACATGATCGCGGGCTATCGTATTGGCTGGATGGTGCTTTCGGGTAACCAGCGCTGCATGAGCGACTTTATTATGGGCATCAACATGCTCTCGAACATGCGCCTGTGCTCCAACGTGCCGGCTCAGTCAATCGTCCAGACGGCGCTCGGCGGCCATCAGTCTGTTAACAACTACATCCGCCCCGGCGGTCGTGTCTACGAGCAGCGCAACTTTGTGTACGAGGCGCTCAGCAAGATCGACGGCATCTCGGTGGTCAAGCCGCGTGCGGCGTTCTATATCTTCCCCAAGATGGATGTTAAAAAGTTCAACATCACCGACGACGAGCAGTTTGCCCTCGACCTGCTGCACGAGAAGAAGATCCTCATCACGCGTGGCGGCGGCTTTAACTGGGGCGAGCCCGACCACTTCCGCATCGTGTACCTGCCGCGCATGGAAGTGCTCAAAGAGTCGCTCGAAGACCTCGCCGACTTCTTTGACCATTACCGTCAGAGCTAGTGGGATAGAAGCTCCGCACTATGAAAAGCTCCCTGCAGTTGTTTTGCTGCAGGGAGCTTTCTTGAATCGGCGGAACTATATAACGATTCCGCGACAATGGTCGATTTCGTGCTGGATAATCTCGGCGGTGTAGCCCGAGAAGTTTTTGATGCGGTGGACGAAGTTCTCGTCCAAATACTCCACCTTAATGCGGCGGTAGCGGGTACAGGGGCGCTCACCGATCAACGAGAGGCATCCTTCGCTCGTCTGGTAGGCATTGACCTGCTCAAGAATCTGCGGGTTGTACATAAGCAGCGACTTGCTGCCGTCCTTTACGCAGATGATGCGTTTGCGCACGCCGATCATATTGGCGGCGAGGCCCACGCACTCGTGCTCATGCTCGTGGAGCGTATCCAGGAGGTCCTGCCCGGTCGCGGCATCATCGGGACCCGCGTCTTCGGAGGGCAGGCGCAAAAAGAACTCGGATTTCATGATGGGCTTAATCATGGCGGGCTCCTCATGTCTCATGCTTTCGTGGACTTTTAATAATAGCGCGGAAGGAAAGCGGCGCGTCCGCGTTACAATCTTTCGACGTTGGACCATGTGGCCAGATTCGTCGTGTTGCGGCGTCTGGCGTAAGTCTGGGGCTCATTCTCGCCCTGGACTGTTCCTCCGGGGCGATGCGATTGTCGTTCCAAGAGGAAGGAAATGCATGGGGAGCAAATCTCAGCAACAAGTTAGGGCAACGCCATCGGGCACTTCGGCGTTTCTCATCGTTATGTATATCGCAGCCTTTGTTGCCGCGTTTAACGAGAACATCATTAACGTGGCGCTGCACGACATTATGGCGGCCTTTTCGGTGGGTGCCACCACGGCGCAGTGGCTTGTTTCGGGCTACATGATCGTGACATCGATCTTTACGGCCATCATGGCCTTTCTGTCCGGACGCTTTTCGACGCGCAAGCTGCTGTTTTTCGCATGTGGCTGCATGGTCGCCGGCGAAGTCCTGTGCCTGATCGCGCCGTCGTTTACCGTTTTGCTGCCGAGTCGTATTATGCAGGCTGCGGGATCGGGCATCTTGTTTCCGCTCATGATGAACGTGGTGCTGTCTTGTGCTCCGCGCGAGAAGCTCGGCCTGTATCTGAGCCTGGGCGGTGCCTGCATCACGTTGGGACCGGCGTTTGGCCCCGTAATCAGCGGCCTTATGTGCACGTTGTTTGGCTGGAGGGCTGTGTTCGTAGTGCCGCTGGTGGGCGGTGTTGTGGTCGCTGCGGCGGGTGCAAAGCTCGTTCGGAATGTTGGAGAGCGCCTGGATGTTTCGCTCGATATCCTGTCGGTTATTTTGCTCGCCGCCGGCATTACGGCGTTCGTGTATTCCGTAGGCGAGTTCTCGACCAATGTGATGGCCGGCATCGTGACGCTTTTCGCCGCGGTTGTGCTGCTCGGCCTGTTTGCGGCCCGTCAGCTCAAGCTCGTCCATCCGGTGCTCAACGTGCGTCCCATGACGAGCGTTCGTTTTTGGCCTGCCTGTCTGCTTGTGGTGGTGTCGATGATGACGACGTTCTCGATGAGCGTTTTGTTGCCGCTCTATTTTGAGGGCGCATACGGCATGACCGCACTTGTCGCGGGTTTGCTCATTTTGCCGGCGATCGCCTGCAACGCCGTGACCTCGATTGTGGGCGGACGCGTGATGGATGCCCGTGGTGCGTGGCCGCTGCTGCCGGTCGGCTTTGCCCTGATCGCTGTGGGGCAGACGGCAATCTCGATGACCGCGGCAAGCATGAACATCGGCGTTGTCGTGCTGCTGACCGTTGTGGTGTATGCCGGCGTCGGTTTGGTACTGAGCCCCTCGCAGACCGCCGGTTTGGAGACGCTCCCCGCCGCTGAGCATCCTCACGGAACGGCATTGCTTAACACGTGGAACATGATTGCCGCGTCGTTTGGTCCGTCGCTGTTTATCGGCCTGCTTTCGAGTTCTGCGGTGGCTGCTGGCGCCGCAGGCGTTGCGTCGGACGTTGCCCAGGCGATAGGATTTGCAGCCGCCGTGCGCGTGGCGGCCGTGATTGCCGTTGTCGGGTTCGCGGTGTCGCTGGTGTACGCTCGCCGCGAGTCGCACATGTCGCATTAATGTGTGCACATAGATTCTGCAGTTAGATTGGGTGACGACACCATAAACTAATGGACGATTTGCCGAGAGGCATGAATGTTTAAAGCGCAAAGAGTGCGCGACGGGCCCCGCGAATGGGGCGATGATGCCCGAGAGGGCCAAGAAGGAGTCTCATGTCTGAGAACGAAGAGATCATGAACGAGACCGAGAACGAGACCATGGCTGCCGAGGTTGAGGCAGTCGAGACTGTGGAGACCGAAGCTGCCGAGGTTGAGGCTGCTGACGAGGTTTCCGCCGAGGAGGCCGAGGTTGTCGAGGCCGCCGCTGATTACGATGACGAAGAGCTGATGGACAAGATGCAGAAGGCCGCCCGCCTGCTGCGCAGCCGTCGCTTTGCTATTTCCAAGGAGGAGGAGGCCAAGGCCGAGCGCATGGCGAACATCGAGCGCGCCATCAAGCTTCTTGACCTCAAGCCCAAGATGGAGCAGAAGGAAATGTCCGACCTGCTGGGCATGCGCCTTCGTGAGCTCGATGGCCTGATGGCCGAGGCCGAGGCTGCCGACCTGGTCGGCCGCATCGACGACGCCGAGGGCGATATGCGCAAGATCGTTGTCTTCGCTGCCGAGGATGCCGCTGAGGGCCTGGTCGAGCTTGCCAATAAGAAGGAGAAGCTCCTGCCCGAGCTTTCTTACGAGGAGGCCACCGAGCTGATGGCCGCTCTCGATAAGGTTATCGCTCCGCTCGTCGCCATGGGCCTGGACGAGGACCGCGGTCCTCGCGGTGGTCGTGACGATCGCGGTGGCCGTGGCGGCGACCGTGGTGGCCGCGGTGGCTTTGGCGATCGCGGTGGCCGCGGCGGTGACCGCGGCGGTCGCGGTGGCGATCGTGGCGGCCGTGGCGGCTTTGGTGACCGTGGCGGCGACCGTGGCGGTCGCGGCGGCTTCGGCGGCAACCGTGGCGGCTATGGTGACCGCGGTGGCAACCGTGGCGGCTTCGGCGGCAACCGTGGTAACGACCGCGGCGGTCGCGGTGGCGATCGTGGCGGCCGCAACGGTGGCGGCTTCCGTGGCAACCGTTTCTAGTTGGGTTACGCGGGTTTACCAACCCGCGTAACGGCTCGACGCTGCAAACGCCCCTAAGCGGCAATCTGACGTTCAATTTCAATGGCGCGACCAGAAGGTCAGCGCCCTTTCATTTCACGTCACCTTGCTCGCTTAGGGGCGTTTTCGCTGACTTATGCTCAACCTGCGACGCCTTCATGATTCGCTATACAAAGAGGACGGCATGACCAGAAGGTCTATGCCGTCCTCTTTTCACATAGTCATTGGGGGCGTTCTTAAATGACTGGTCGTTGGGGACGTTCTTGTTTGACTGGTCGTTTAAGAACGTCCCCAACGACTACATAGCACGAGAGTGGATAATCTCCCGGTTTGAGCCTGCATTCAAGCTCAAAGTGGGAGATTATCCACTCTCATTTGTTGTGTGTGCGAAAATCCACGCTCGTTTCTATTCCGCCTACATTTGTAGGAACAGTTCGTGGAGGCGGGTGTCTTTATCGAGTTCGGGGTGGAAGGTTACGCCGAGCTGGTTGCCCTCGCGGGCGGCGACGATGCGGCCATCGACCTCTGCCAAGGCCTTGGCGTCGCCGTGGACCTCGACGATGCGGGGCGCGCGGATAAACGTCAGCGGCACTTCACCGTCGATGCCGTCTACCTGTCCCTTGGTGCGAAAGCTGCCGAGCTGTCTGCCATAGGCATTGCGCTCAACGAGCACATCCATGGTTGCCAAACGCGGCGTGCCCTTATCGTCATGGGCGGCAAGGTCATGAGCCAGCAGAATCAGGCCGGCGCAGGTGCCCAGGACGGGCATGCCTTCAGCGATGCGGGCACGAAGCTCCTCGAGCATGCCCAGCTCATCAAGCAGCTTCCCCTGAACGGTAGACTCGCCGCCGGGAAGTACTAGACGGTCAAAGTCCTGCTTCAAATCAGCCGCCTGCCTCAGCTCAATACAACGTGCGCCCAGCTCGGACAGCCTCGCCTCGTGCTCGGCAAAAGCACCTTGGACCGCCAGCACGGCGACCGTCTGGTCTGCGTAATCGCTCATGTGCGATCCTTTCTGCTGGACTAGCGTCCGCGCTCCTCCATGATGATCTCGATCTCGTCGGCGTTGATGCCGACCATGGCCTCGCCCAGGTCCTCCGAAAGCTCAGCGATGAGTTTGGCGTCGGTGAAGTTTGCCACGGCCTTGACAATGGCGGCTGCGCGCTTGGCGGGGTCGCCGCTCTTAAAGATGCCCGAGCCGACAAAGACGCCTTCGGCGCTCAGCTGCATCATCAGCGCGGCGTCGGCGGGGGTCGCTACGCCGCCGGCGGCAAAGTTCACGACGGGGAGCTTGCCCGTGGCATGGACCTCGCGGACCAGCTCGACCGGCACCTGCAGTTGCTTGGCTGCCTCAAAGAGCTCGTCGTCACGCAGGGCAACAACGTCGCGGATCTGCTTTTTGATCTTGCGCATGTGGCGCACGGCTTGAACGACGTCGCCCGTGCCCGGCTCGCCCTTGGTGCGGATCATCGTGGCGCCCTCGGCGACGCGGCGCAGCGCCTCGCCCAGGTCACGGGCACCGCAGACAAACGGGACGTCAAACTGGGTCTTGTCGATGTGGTAGACATCGTCGGCGGGGGAGAGAACCTCGGATTCATCGATGTAGTCGATTTCGATGGCCTGAAGGACCTGCGCCTCGACGATGTGGCCGATGCGGCACTTGGCCATAACGGGGATGGAGACGGCCTCTTGAATGCCCTTGATCATCTTGGGGTCGCTCATGCGCGAGACGCCGCCTGCGGCGCGGATGTCGGCCGGGATGCGCTCGAGTGCCATGACGGCGCAGGCGCCCGCCTCTTCGGCAATGCGTGCCTGCTCGGGCGTGGTGACGTCCATGATGACGCCGCCCTTGAGCATCTGCGCGAGCTCGCGGTTGAGTTTAACGCGATCGGCCTTGCTGGTCTGTTCTGCCATGGTTGCTCCCTTGGTTGGCATGTGTATTGCTTGACGGAACATCCTATCGGGGAGCTGGGCATGGCGAAATACTCAATTTTCGAGATAATAACAAGGTCAGACTAATACCAGATTGAATGACTCGATAAGGTCAGGTGACAAACTCATGCTTGACTATAATTTGGAAAACCGCGGCGAAGCATCGCTCTATGAGTATATTTACCAGCAAATTCGAGATGATATCGTAGCTGGACGTATTGCGGCGGGGGAGCATCTGCCGTCCAAGCGCGCCTTTGCGAGTCATCTGGGAATCAGTGTCATTACCATCGAGAATGCATATAGCCAGTTGCTTGCCGAGGGTTATATTTGCTCAAAGCCGCGGCGTGGTTACTACGCGTGCGAGCTTCCCGATGCACCGGTTTTGTCTTTGGCAGCGGGGGATATCGACCGAGATGCTGTCTCTGTTGGCCCCAGCGCGCATGATTCCGACGGACAGACCAAGCAGTTCGAGGCTCTTTCTCCTTCCGCTTTGGAGGCGGCGCGACTTTGGCAAAGCGCGCTACGGGCGACACTGACGTCCGAAGACGAACGTGAAATCTTTTCGCCCGCGCCGGCGCAGGGCACCGTTCGGCTACGACGCGCAATTGCTCACCATCTGCGCGGGACAAGGGGTATGAATGTCGACCCCAACAACATCGTTATCGGTGCGGGCGCCCAGTTGCTCGATACCATGTTGGTTCAGCTGCTTGGCGCGGACAAGGTGTATGCCGTTGAGGATCCGGGGTATTTGCGTTTGACGCGCATCTATCAGGCCATGGGTTGCGAAGTGCGGCATATCCCGTTGGACGGTGAGGGCGTGGACTTGAGCGCTCTGCAGAAAACCGGGGCGGATGTCCTTCACCTGATGCCGTCCCATCAGTATCCGACCGGCCTTGTGACGAGCATTGCGCGTCGCTATGCCCTGCTGAGCTGGGCCGCCGAGCAGCCGGACCGGTATCTCATCGAAGATGACTTTGATTGCGAGTTTCGCCTTGCCGGTAAGCCGATTCCCGCGCTCGCGTCGATTGATGCCGCCCAATCGGTCATCTACACCAACACGTTTTCAAAAAGTCTGTCGTCGGCCCTGCGTTTGGCGTATATGGTCCTGCCCGATGAGCTGATGGAACGGTTTAGGCGCAACCTTGGCTTTTACGCCTCGTCGGTGAGTTCTGTTGACCAGGTCGCTTTGGCTCGTTTACTGGAATCAGGCGATTACGAGCGACATGTGAACCGCGTACGCGTTCGTGCTCGCGAGGCGCGTGATGGCCTGGCGACGCTTGTACGGAAGGCATTTCCGGCGGGGGAGGTTTCGATCGAGCACGCGGATGCCGGCCTTTACTGCGTCGTAGCCGCAGGGCGTGACACGGATGAAAACTCTATTACGCATGCCCTCACGCGTTCGAATATTCCTTTTACCGATATCGGTGACTGTTTTTGGTGCGCCAATGGCGTATCTGTCCCAGAAAAATCAACTCGAATTCTTGTCCAGTATGACGACCTGAGTCCAAAAGAGCTAAAAACCCTGGAGTCGCAGTTGACAGGAACGCCCTGCAGCCTAAGTGAGTAGACTTTTGGCGCCTTGGCGACCAGACCGTTTTGCAACATGTCATTTACCTGCGGCTTTATAAAGCAAAATGGATGGTCTGCTCGGCAAGTTCCAAAAAGCCTACTCACTTGCTGCGCAAAGCTTCCGTTTGAGAAGATATGGGGTTTTCAACAGCGCTCCGTCCAGCTTTTGGCAAGCTTTTGGCCAGTTGGGGAGGGCTGTTGAAAACTAAGTAGTCCGTTCGGCGCCCTTTTCGGCGCGTTCGCGCCAATGCGTGAGCGCCCGGGTTGAAATCCGTGTTTTCCTGTGCCTATGAAGGATCTACTTTGTGACATATCGGCTTTTAAGTACTGGCGCTTGCCCCCTCAGGCCCGCGCTCTGTGTCCGCCGCTCCCGCGACCGGAAGAAGACCGGCGGCGATGCGAGCTCGCCCGTAACCCGACGGCTACGGTTGTGCTCGGCTTTCCGCTGTATACATTGGTTCGGACGAGAGGCAAGCGGACTTGCCCTGTCAGCATTAGGCAGCGGCTGTTCCTAGGCGAGTTCCCCAGGGAATCCGTGCTGGAAACGGAATATGGGTTTTTGGTTACGTCTCCTCTGCTGACGGCATTCATCATGTCGCGGCATCTGACGGATCTCCAGCTTCTTTTGGTGTTGGCGGAGATGTGCGGCTTGTTTACGGTTTGTGCCTTGCCAGCAGCACTCGAGGCAGAGCTTTCGCGTGCAATTGAGTCGGGCGCGATTCCGGCAACCTTGGGTTGGGCGCGCTGTCCGTCCGAGGACGGCGCCGCCTCAAATTTATGGCGGCGCGACGCTTTGGTTTTGGGCGAAGACCTTGACCGTTTTTGCTCAGATGTTTGTGGGATGCGTTACGGCAAGCGATTTGTCGCGGTATCTCATCTCGTTCCACTGGGTGCCGCATCGCCTTTTGAGGTTGAGACGTATTTGTTGCTTGGGTTGCCACGATCCCTGGGAGGCGAAGGTTTTTGCGGCATAGAGCTTAATGTCGAAGTGGCGCTAAGCGCAAGTGCTCGGGCGATTGTAGGCAAGTCCCGCGTATACATTGACCTACTTCTGTCTTCGCCGGACGGAGAGCGACAGGTGGCCATTGAATGCCAAGGAAAGGGCTCACACGGGCGAGCCGGGGATGGCTTGCGTGACGCCGACCGCATGACGGCGCTTCAGGCCATGGGCTACGATGTATTTCTCCTGACACACGGACAGATATCCGATGAGGATAGATTCCACGCGATTGTTAAGGCCGTGTGCAGGTTGCTCGATGTTGAATATCGCGATAAAAGCTTGGAGGAGCAAGGGGCCGAGGCATTACTTCGGTCTGAGCTATTCGTTGACTGGTCAAAACTGGGAGAAATCGACAAAAAGATGCCCGTTAGACACAAAAAGGCCCGATCATGGACGGTTGCAAATCTAAGTGAGTAGACTTTTAGCGTGATGGCGACCAGATTGTTTTGCGGCAAGCTATCTACCTGAGGTTTTATAAAGCAATACGGATGGTCTGCTCGACAAGTTCCCAAAAGGCTACTCACTTAGTTTTTGACGCGAAGCCGATGCCGAAGGTGGTCCTTTTTTGGGACGTTAACTGGTTCGCTAGACACGAAAAAGGCCCGGACCATGCGGTCCGGGCCTTATCGAGCTAGAGATTGTCTCTCAGGCGGTTGGCTTAACCAAAGTAGCGCTTGAGCAGACCGGCGAAAGCCTTGCCGTGGCGGGCCTCGTCGCGAGCCATCTCGTGCACGGTGTCGTGGATGGCATCGAGACCAGCGGCCTTGGCGCGCTTGGCAAGATCGGTCTTGCCGGCGGTGGCGCCGTTCTCGGCCTCAACGCGCATCTCGAGGTTCTTCTTGGTGGAGTCGGTCACGACCTCGCCCAGGAGCTCGGCGAACTTGGCGGCGTGCTCGGCCTCCTCGTGAGCAGCCTTCTCCCAGTACAGGCCGATCTCGGGATAGCCCTCGCGATGAGCGACGCGAGCCATGGCCAGGTACATACCGACCTCAGAGCACTCGCCCTCAAAGTTGGCGCGCAGGTCAGCAACGATGTCCTCGGAGACGCCCTCCATCTTGGCGACGCCCACGACGTGCTCGGCAGCCCACTCGAGCTGGCCCTCCTCTTGCTTCAGGAAGCGAGAGCCGGGAACGCCGCACTGGGGGCACTTGAAATCCTCGGGCAGCTGGTCGCCGTCGAACTCTTCCACATAACCGCAAACGGGGCAAACAAACTTCATAATTCGATCCTTTCGATCGATGGCGATGGTGCGCTCGTCCGGTCCCGTAAGGGCCCTCTCCGGACGTGCGTCTTGACGAGTTCTATTATCCATAAATGAGACCGAATGTGAAGCCTATTAGGAATGATTTTTAATAAAACAATTTTGGGCATGTGAAGATGTTGATTGATTAACGATTTGCAAGCCATATGCGGACGCCGATGAGTACAATCGGTCGAGCAAATGTTGACCTATCAACAAATGAAGGAGTTTCCTTTATGCATCTAGCCCGTCGTGCCTGGTGCCGAACATATCAGACGGCTTTTCGCATCGCATTGCCGATCCTGCCCTATACCGAACCGCGCATTTTGGAGCATGCCGAGGATGTGCCCGCGGTGCTTCAAAAGCGCTCGATCCAGAAGGTCCTTATCGTGACAGACCCTGGTATTGCTCGTTTGGGACTCACGGCATCACTCGAGCGCGCGCTTACGGCTCAGGGGATTGGTGTTACGGTCTATGCCGAAACGCGTGCGAACCCCACGGTCTCAAACGTGGAGGAAGCGGCGTCCCTGTATCGCGAGAGCGCCTGCCAGGCCATTATCGGCTTTGGTGGCGGTTCGGCCATGGACTGCGCCAAGGGTGTGGGCGCACGCATCGCACAGCCAAATAAGCCCATCAACAAGATGCGTGGCCTGTTGCGCGTCCACCGTCTCCTGCCGCTGCTTATTGCGGTTCCCACTACCGCCGGTACGGGAAGCGAAGTCACACTCGCGGCGGTTATCACCGATGACGAGACGCACTACAAGTACCCCATTAACGACTTTGTGCTTATCCCGCGCTTTGCGGTGCACGACCCCGAGTTTACACGCGGCCTGCCCGCCTCCATTACGGGGCAGACGGGCATGGATGCCCTGACGCATGCCGTCGAGGCCTTTATCGGCCGTAGCACCACGCCCTACACGCGCAAGATGGCGCGTCAGGCGGTCCAGCTCATCCACGACAATTTGCCCGAGGCTTATGAGCATGGCGACGACATGCGCGCTCGTCGCAATATGCTTTCGGCGGCGTATAAAGCGGGTGTTGCATTTACCCGCTCCTATGTCGGATACGTGCATGCCATCGCGCACAGTCTGGGCGGCCGATACGGAATTCCGCACGGTTTGGCCAACGCGATCATCCTGCCGCACATGCTTCGCGCTTATGGTGACGCCGCCGCCCCCAAGCTTGCCGATCTTGCTCGCATGGCCGGTATCGCGCCGGCTAACGCGCAGGACAGTCTTGCGGCCGAGGCCTTTATCGATTGGGTCGACCGCATGAATGCCGCCTTGGGCATTCCCAAATATGTGACGGGCATTCGCCGCTCCGATATTCCGCAAATGGCGGCCCATGCCGATGCCGAGGCCAATCCGCTATACCCCGTTCCACTTTTGATGGACCGTTTGGAGCTCGAGCGTATGTACGAGGTCGTCGCGGGTGGTATGTTTGAGGATGAGAACTAGGAGGGCCCATGAACACCGAGGAAATCGCGCGCATTGTCGGCGAACAGCGCGCCTACTTTAAGACGCGCGCCACGTTTGATGTCGATGCTCGACGTCGCGCCCTCGTGCGCCTGCGCGAGGCGGTGCGGGCACACGAGACCGATATTGCCCATGCGCTCAAGACCGATTTGGGAAAGTCGCATGACGAGGCCTATATGTGTGAGATCGGCACCTCGCTTTCCGAGATTCGTCATCAGATTGCGCATGTGGCTCGATGGAGCCGTCCGCGCCTGCGTCCGTGTGACCTCGCCAACGCCGTGAGTGTGTGCAAAACGCAAGCCGTGCCCTATGGCGTCACGCTCATTATGGCGCCCTGGAACTACCCGTTTTTGCTAACGCTCGAGCCGCTTGCCGGCGCCCTTGCCGCGGGCAATACCGTGGTCATCAAGCCGAGTGCCTATGCTCCGGCATCGAGCGCGGTGCTCAGGCAGATTTGCGAGGAAGCATTTGATCCGCGCCTGGTGACGGTCGTCGAAGGCGGCCGTGCCGAGAATGAGGCGCTGCTCGACGAGAGCTGGGACAAGATTTTCTTTACCGGTAGCGTTCCGGTCGGCAAGTTCGTCATGGAGCGCGCAAGTAAAAACCTGACGCCCGTGACGCTTGAGCTGGGCGGAAAGAGCCCCTGCATTGTGGATGCCACGGCAAACTTAAAAGTCGCGGCACGGCGCATCGCCTTTGGTAAATGGCTCAACGTGGGGCAGACCTGCGTGGCGCCCGACTACCTGCTGGTCGATACGCGCGTACACGATGAGCTGTTGGGCCTCATCAGGGAGGAGACCCGTCGCATGTTTGGCGAGCATCCGCTCGACAACGAGGATTACGGTCATATCGTCAACGCCAAGCATTTTGCGCGCGTGCGCGGGCTGATCGACCCCGACAAGGTTGTGCTGGGAGGCACGGCGCGCGAGTCGTCGCTCAAGATTGAGCCGACGATCCTAGACGGCGTGGCGCCTGAGGACGCCGTGATGCAGGAAGAGATTTTCGGTCCCATCTTGCCGGTGCTGACGTTTGAGAGCCTGGATGAGGCCGAGGCGTTTATTGCAGATCGTCCGACGCCGCTGGCCCTGTATATCTTTAGCCAGGATCGCGCAGTTCAGGAGCGCTTTGTGCGCTACGTGCCCTTTGGCGGCGGCTGCGTTAACGACACGATCATGCACTTGGCTACGAGTCATATGGGCTTCGGCGGCATGGGTGCGAGCGGTATGGGCCAGTACCATGGCCGCGAGAGCTTCGATACGTTTAGCCACAAGAAGAGCATCGTGAACAAGGCAACGTGGCTGGACGTGCCGTTCCGCTACGCCCCTTATGAGAGCTGGAAGCACAAGTTCGTGCGCATATTCGTGCATTAGAAAATGGCAGGTAATACGAACAAATGTTCCTATTACCTGCCATTTACGTTAGACTACTGCTATGGGGTACGGATGGGCCAACTCCCTTTAGAAGGGAATTGGTATGAACGTAAGCGATGTTATTTCGTTACTGGCGTTGTTAATCGCGGCTATCGAACTCGGCCTGTTTATCGGCCGAATGAAATAGCCGCCCCCGCGTAAGCGAAGACGGCCACTTCTCACGATGTAAACGTGCACTGGAGTTGGCAAGACCCGCTGCAACGGGTGCCATCCGTGCCTCTATCTTATCTGCAAGCGCTCTGTCTCGCAAGCGTTGCGGCAAATGGGCGAAAGGTGCGAGCGGGTGAAATTTTGTCCGCACGGGCCCGTAAGCTTCTCAGTAAGGTTAAGTGCCGGTTTATTCGGTCGTTAGAGGAGTTGCCATGTACGAGCCTTCACGTGTTCTTTTGTCGTTTCATATTGCAGGATTTCAGTATGCCGATGGCGCCTTGGTCTTGGGCGATCTTAAAGCGGGCGTTAAACTGACGCTGTGTGCCGAGCGCGATAACCCCCATGATCCCGAGGCGGTTGCGATCTACTACGGCAACACCAAGCTTGGGTATGTTCCGGGAAACGAGGTCGGCCCGCTGTCCTTGATGATGTATTACGGCCACGAGGACGTATTTGAGGCTCGCGTGCAACAGGTTGCTCCCGAGCGCAGCCCGTGGCATCAGGTGCGCGTTGGTCTCTATGTGGTGGATGCTCGCTAATCGGCAATGGAGGCGGTCATGTTTGATGACGATGACCTGTTCGATCTGACGGACGACCCGTTTGAGTGGGATATGCTGATCGACGATGATGAGCTGGAGCAGGACCGGAAGAAGCGGCAGGACAAGAACGCCCAGGGCGACGCTTCGAAAAAGCAAGACAAGCGCCGCCGCGGACTGTTCGGCGGGCTCTTTGGATAACCGCTGCATCGCTGCGTCTGTATACTTAGCACGAGTTGAACACGTTGCGAAATGAGGACAGAGACGATGATGTGGTTTACCGCCGACCTGCACCTGGGCGATACGAATATCTTGCACGATATGGATCGGCCGTTTGATTCGGTCGAGGAGATGAACCGCAAGGTCATCGATGCCGTCAATGAGTGCGTGGCGGCGGACGACCGTCTCTATATCTTGGGAGACTTTACCTATCGTTTGCCCCTGGCGGAGGCGATGCGCCTGCGCGAGCGTATCGAATGTCAGAACGTGACGCTCATCCGTGGTAACCATGACGGCGACTGGGAAGATCCCGACGTACCGCAGATTTGGGAAGACGTGCGCGATTACCTGGAGATTGCTCCCGGCTATGCCAAGGGCCATCGCCTGGTGTTGAGCCATTACCCCATGCTCAGCTGGAATGGCAAGGCGCGCGGCGCCATCATGCTGCACGGGCACATCCACAGCAGGGGAGACCGTACCAATGCACGCAACCGCGATCGCGAGCGCCCTATCTTTCGCTACGATGTCGGTCTCGATGCCAACGAGTGCAAGCCCGTAAGCCGTGACCAGATTCTTAGCTTCTTTGGGTTATAGGGCGCCAGAGCCACCACAAAGGGGGCAGGCACCTTTGTGGTGGTTCTGGCGCCGTTGCCATTATGGCGGCGGCGTCTTTTTTGTCCGTGCGGCGCGGTAGAGTGTAGGCGGTTGAAATATGCGTCCATCGAGGAGCTGCCATGAACGAGATCAAGTGCCCGCATTGCGGAGAAGTTTTTAAGGTCGATGCGTCCGGTTATGCGGATATCGTCAAGCAGGTGCGCGATGCCGAGTTCTCGCGCGACCTGGATGAGCGCGTGAAGGCGGTCCAGCGCGAGGGCGAGCAGGCACTGGAGCTTGAGCGCTCGCGCTCGACGGCTGCTTTGCAAAAGGCAGAGTCTCAGCGCGACGCTCAGCTTGTCGAGCAGAAGAATGCTGCAGCTCAGCAGCTGGCGCAAGAGGTTGCCAAGCGCGACGCTGAGCTTGCCGAGCTGCGCGCCAAGCTCGAAGGCGCTGCCGCAGAGCGCGAGAGTGCAAGTCAGCGCGCGGCGGTTGAGGCCCGTTCCGATGCTCAAAAGGAGAATGCCGAGCTTCAGCGCGAGATCGACAATTTACGTGCGCAGTTGGAGCGCAAAGATGATGAAGCCAGGCTTGCCGAGGCGGCGGCACGCAATGCTGCTCAAAACGACCTGTCCGCGCGCGACGCTCAGATTGCCGAGCTGCAGGCCAGGCTCGCCGCGGCGGACAAGGCCCAGGAGATGGCGCTTGCCGCTGCCGCGGCAGAGTCGCAGCGTGAGCTCGATGCCGCTCGCAGCGAGGCCGAGCGCGCGCTTACTGACTATCGCGCGAAGGTGCAAGAGAAGTTTTCCGCCGCAAGGGCTCAGTCTGAGCAGGAGGCCGAGGGTCTGCGTGCGAAGCTGCGCGAGCAGGAGCTGATGGCAAAAATGAGCCTGTCTGAGGCGGTCGCCGCGGCGGAGCGTGAGCGTGATGAGGCGCGTGCCAAACTGACGAGCGAGCTGGCAGTGCGCGATTCGCGCGAGGAACAGGCCAAGGCGGCACACGAGCTCGAGCTTGCGCAGGCCAAACGTGCGAGCGATGATCTGATTCGCTACAAGGATGAAGAGATCGAGCGCCTTAAGGATATGAAGGTTCGCCTGTCCACCAAGATGGTGGGCGAGTCGCTCGAGCAGCACTGCGAGACCGAGTTCAACCGTCTGCGCATGACGGCGTTTCCCAATGCGTACTTCGAGAAAGATAACGATGCGTCCGAGGGCACCAAGGGCGACTTTATCTTCCGCGAGTGCGACGCGAGCGGCAACGAGGTCATCTCAATTATGTTCGAGATGAAAAACGAGAATGACGAGACCGCGACCAAGCATAAAAACGAGGACTTCTTTAAGAAACTCGATCACGATCGTCGCCAGAAAAGCTGTGAGTACGCGGTGCTCTGCACGCTGCTCGAGCCCGAGAGCGAGCTCTATAACGCGGGAATCGTGGACGTGAGCTATCGCTACGAGAAGATGTATGTGATTCGCCCGCAGTTCTTCATTCCCATCATTACGCTGCTGCGCAATGCCGCCATGGGTTCGCTTCGCTATAAGCAGGAGCTGGCGGAGTACAAGCAGCAGAATATCGATGTCACGAACTTCGAAGCCAAGATGGAGAAGTTCAAGAACGATTTCGGCCGCAACTACGAGATCGCGAGCCGCAAGTTCCAAACGGCAATCGATGAGATCGACAAGACGATTAGCCATCTGCAGAAAACCAAGGAGGCGTTGCTGTCCTCCGAGAACAATCTGCGCCTTGCCAACAAGAAAGCCGACGATCTTACCATTCGCAAGCTCACGTGGGGCAACAAGACCATGAAAGCAGCGTTTGACGAGGCACGCGGGGCTGCGGCAGAGACAAACGATGAGCCAGCCGAGGCGGATTCGTATGAGGTCGAGGATGCCGAGTAGGGGATAGCGTATCGCGCAAAAAGCGGGGCCGCTGGCGATGTTGCCAGCGGCCCCGCTTTGTTTCGTCCCATTGCGCCCGGCTAGTCCTCGAGCAGGTCCTCGATAAAGCCGACACGGTAGTTCTTGAAGATTACCTCGCCGCCGTCTTGCGTGGCGTCCAGATCGACATCGCCCATGATGCCAAAATCGTGGTCGCCATCCTCGTCAGCAAAGATCTGGTGCACGTGCCATACGTGCGCGGTCTTCTCGTCGGACTCGTCGATGGAAAACATCGCGGCGCTGCGGGCATCTCCGTCGGTGAGGATTTCCTCGTGCTGCTCGTGGTAAGCGTCGAGTGCTTTTTGCCAGCGGATCTCGCTCATGCCCCAGTCGTCGTCGAGCTCGCCCAGGTCGCGAACGTGCTCGCGGGCGGCAAGGGTCACGCGGCGGAAGAGCGCGTTGCGCACCAACAGCGTGCAGCCGCGGCGGTCCGCCACGACCTCGTCGATGCCCTGCGGCGGCGCAGCATCGAGGGCTGCCGGGTTGCCGGCGTTCTCCCACTCGTCCACCAGGCTCGAGTCCACCGAGCGCACCACAAAGCCGAGCCACGAGATAATGTCGCGCAGACGCTCGTCGCGCTTCTCGATGGGCACGGTGCGGTCGAGCGAACGGTAGGCCTCTGCCAGGTAACGCAGCAAAATGCCCTCGGAGCGGGCGATGCCGAGCTTTTGAATGTAACCCTTAAAATCGCTCGCGCTTTCCAGCATATCGCGCAGGACGCTTTTAGGAGAGAGCTGGTAGTCGTTTGCCCAGGGCACTTCCTGGCAGTACTTGTCGAAGGCGGCGTCGAGCAAGTCCTCGAGCGGTTTTTCGTAGGTGACATCCTGGATGCGCTCCAGGCGTTCCTCATATTCGACGCCGTCAGCCTTCATTTCGGCCATCGCGCGGTCGCGCGCTGCGCGCTCCTGAGCACGCAGCACCTGCTTGGGATCCTCGAGCGTTGCCTCGACCATCGAGATCAGGTCCATGGTATAGGTCTCGCTCTCGGGATCGAGCAGCTCCAACGCGGCAAGCAAAAACGGCGAGAGCGGCTGGTCGAGCGCAAAGTCCTCGGGCAGGTCGACCGTCAGTGCGTAGTCGATGTCCGGCGCGGCGTCAGCCGGAGCGTTGGGTGCGGGCGGCACCTCGGTGCGCACGACGACGCCGGAATCGATGAGCGTGGCGAAGATCTCGTCGGCACGAACCTCGAGCTTAGCCTTTTCCTCAGGGGTCTGCAGGCTCGTCTCGATGAGGTCGTGTACGCGGGCTCGGGCATCGCCACCCTGCTCGACCACGCTAATCACCATGGAGTGCGTGATGCACAGGCGCGGCTTGAGTGTCTCGGGCTGCGTCTCGATCAGGCGCTCGAACGTCTGCTTGTTCCAGGTGACAAAGCCCTCGGGGGCCTTCTTCTTTTTAATCTTGCGGAGCTTTTTGGGGTCGTCGCCCGCCTTGGCCATAAGCTTGGCATTCTCGATCTCGTGCTCGGGTGCCTCGGCGATGACCATGCCCTCGGTATCGAAGCCCGAGCGGCCGGCACGACCGGCAATCTGATGGAACTCGCGGGCGCGCAGACGACGCATCTTATAGCCATCGAACTTGGTGAGCGCGGTGAGCACCACGGTGTGGATGGGCACGTTGATACCGACGCCGAGCGTATCGGTGCCGCAGATGACGGGTAGCAGGCCCTGCTGCGCCAAGCGCTCGACCAGCAGGCGGTAGCGCGGCAACATGCCAGCATGGTGCACGCCGACGCCGCATCCGAGCAAGCGCTTGAGGATTTTGCCGAAGGCCGTCGAGAAGCTCGTGCCCTTGGCCGCCTCCTTGATGGCCTCGCGCTGCTCCTTGTTGGCAATGCCAAAATTGGCGAGCGACTGTGCCGTCGCAAGTGCGGCATCCTGGCTAAAGTGCACGATATAGAGTGGGGCCTCGTCGCGGCGCATGGCGAGCTCGACCGTGCCCTCGAGGGAGGTCGTCACATAGTCGTAACTCAGCGGAACAGGACGCGGGGCGTCGACGACCAGGTCGCAGGCAGCGCCGGTGTGCTCCTCGAGTGAGGCGGCGATGGCGGTGACATCGCCGAGCGTGGCGCTCATGAGCATAAACTGCGTATGGGGCAGAGTGAGCAGCGGCACCTGCCAGGCCCAGCCGCGGTCGGGGTCTGCAAAGTAGTGGAACTCGTCCATGGCGACGCAGCCAACATCGGCGTCCTCGCCCTCGCGCAGTGCGTCGTTGGCAAGAATCTCGGCCGTGCAGCAGATGACGGGTGCCTTGGTGTTGATATGCGTGTCGCCGGTGATCATGCCGACGTTATCGCGGCCGAGCACCTGCACCAGGTCGAAGAACTTTTCGCTGACCAAGGCCTTGATGGGGGCCGTGTAATAGCAGCGCTTGCCCTGCGCCATGCCCATAAAGAGCATGCCCAGTGCGACGAGCGATTTGCCCGATCCGGTCGGCGTGCCCAGAATGACGTGATCGCCGGCTGCCAGGTCCATGAGGGCCTCTTCCTGGTGGTCCCACAGTTCAATGCCGCGGTCGCTCGTCCATTCAAAGAAGCGCTCGAAGGCCTGGTCGGGCGTGAGCCACGGTTCGGGCTCGCTGCCGTCCTCGGGCTCCCACCAGGTGGGGGAGAGCGCACCGAGCGAGCCGAATTCGGCTTCGGTTCCCGTGCCGCCCGAGAATGAACTGGCGGCTCCGGCACCGGAGACGGTGCTGGCGGCGATATCTGTCGTGGTCTGTGCCATGTGTTTGCTTTCTCTCGCGATTGTCCGCCAACTATTATGGCGTAGCGTCGCATCGATGCGTTCGCAGGCAAGAAAATGCAGGAAATGGGCGTTCTGCCCAGCCGTTTAGTGTAGTCGCTAGCCAAGTGAGTAGACTTTTTGCGATATTGCGAGCACATGACTTTTGCGCAAGGGTTCTACCTGCGGTTTTATGTTTCGCTATGCGGGCTGTGCCTGGCTATTGCAAAAAAAGTCTACTCACTTAGGTTTGAGGGCCGTTCGCTGGCGCCAATTTGCGCTTGTTTGCCGACGCCGCGACCATCAGAAGCCCCTAGGACTCTTGCGGCAGGCGCTTCTTGCCTTTACGGGCGCGGTTTCTAAAGTTCTCGACGGCCTCTTCCATGCCCAGAGGTACATAGGTGAGCTCATCGAGGTTTTCGGGCAGGTAGCAGGCAAGGCTTTGCTCCTGCGCGCGGCCCGCCGCGAGCTGTTCATTGCTGGGCTGCGCGCCGGGTGTGGCGCAAATGCCATAGACGACGGCACCCATCTCGCGCGTGCGGCATTCGTATTCGGTCTCGGGATGCTCGGGATGGTCGCGGCGGACGTCGTCGCTTACCCAAAGCGTGTCGTAGCCGGCCGTGGCAAACTGCCCCAGGGCGTAGTCGCGCAATGGCTTACTGTCGGTTCGCAGTGTGACGGTGGCGCCGGCTGAAAAGAGCGGGCGGTAGAGCATCAGATGGTCGACATGGACGAGTCGTTTTTTGGCGTACTTGGCCTTGGGCTGCGGCGTGGGAAAGTTGATGGTTATGGCGTCGAGCTCGCCTGCGGCAAACAGCCGCGGCAGCGATGCGGCGCCTCGGGGCAGCACAAGCGCATTGGGCAGCTCCTGCTCGCAAATCTTCTGGGCGGCATAGGCAATGCAGATGGGCTCCTGGTCCATGCCGATAAAGAGAGTGTCGGGTTCGCAGTGGGCTCGCTCAACCAGATAGGTGCCTTTGCCGCAGCCCAGATCCAGGTGAAGGCGGGCGAAGGGCTTGCCACCAGCCGGCGTACATGCTTCACGCCAATGTCCGGTATAGCTCTCGGGGCTCGTCTCGATGGCATCGGCGTAGCGCTCCAGGCGCTCTTCGAGCACAAAGTTCTTAGGCGTGCGAACGTGGACGGCTCCCATGAGGCTCCTTGATCATGAGTATGGAACGCATGGCAGCACGTTCCATCAATGGGTTGAAAAGGGTGGGGCATAGCTTGCCCGAAAGTTGCGGTGCGGCTCGGCGGCAAGTCGCCGATGCCTACAGGCGCTTGAGAATCACGTAACGGTTGAGCTCGCCGCTGCGACCGTCGGCATGGAAGCGCTCAAGCTCGCGCACGGGGACCTCGCCGCTCTTGTAGAATGTGCGCACGCCGCGCACCAGGTCGGTGATCTGCTGATCGTCAAAGTGATGGCAATAGCGGTAGGCGTGGCGGTCGTTTTGCCAGCCAATGAGGTGGTCGCCGGCTTCAAACTGCGCGGAATCGTAACTTTCAAACGGCGGGGTGAGCTCGGCGCGGGCTTCGGCGCGAACGGCCTTGCGCGCCATGCGCTCGTCGTTCATAAACTCCCAAAAGCTGATGGCGATGATGCCGCCTGGGCGCGTCTGGCGCACCAGGGCGTCGAGCACGCGTACGCGGTACTCGCATGACGGCACGTGGTGCATAAAGCCAAAGCAGACCGAGATGTCGGCGAGCGGGGCGTCGAAAAGCACGTCGGGTGTCTCGGCGGGGTTGAGCTTCATGAGGGCATCGAGTACGTCGAGTTCCTGGAAGTGCAGGTTGGGAATGCGCAGGGCGTGACCGTGCGCATCGATAGCCAAATCCTGACACGAGTCAACACCATAGAACTCAAACGGGCAACTGGCATCTGCCGAGGGGTTTGCGCCGTCGACGCCCTTGGCGGCAAGTGCGCCGCCGGCGGCAAAGTTCTCGAATCGCATGTTGCCGCAGGCAAGATCGAAGACGCGGACGGGATGCTCGATCGTGGCGACGTCGAGCTGCTCGAGCGCTATGTCCATGGTGCGTACCCAGCCGGGCCACGGTGCCTGGCGCGTATCGGAGAAGGAGGCGGAGTGCTCGCGATAGAACGTATTGTTGAGCTGAATGAGCGATGAGGCGAAATCGCGGTTCACGGCGCGGAACTCCCTCCGTTGGCGGTGCGGAATAAACAGTACGACCATACTACCGTTAACGCCGCAACGGGGACAACCGAGCTGCGGGTCATTGCTTTGTTTGGACACATTTCCGCAGCTCATATGCGCCCGCAACCTCCGGTTGTCAAAAATCTCACTAGAATAGGTGGCATGCTTTTGGCGGTGGCGGATAGATTTTTAACTGTGCAAGGCGCCTTAAGAACAAAAACGGTCCGGCGGCACGGCTGGCATCGCATAGGAGGAACCATGAATGTAGAAACTGCTCAGCGGCTCGCCGACCTTCGCCGCAGCAAGGGCTTTAGCCAAGAAGGATTGGCGCGAAAGCTGGGACTGTCGCGCCAGGCGGTCAGTAAATGGGAGCGCGCGGAGAGCTCGCCTGATACCGAGAACCTGATCTCGCTTGCCAAGCTCTATGGTGTGAGTCGGGACGAGCTACTCAATCCGAGCGACGAGATCGAGGACGATATCGAGTTTGAGAACGAGGACCGTGCTCGCCAGCGCGAGGCCGAGGCGGCCGAGCGCGCCCGTACCCACGAGGCGGCAGCGCGCGCTACCGAGGCGGCAACACAGGCGAGTGATGCTGCGGCCAAGGCGGCGCAAGCTGCAAGTTGGAGCGCACAGGCGGCTAACGCCGCGACGGCGCAAGCGACGAGCGCTGGCGCGGTCAATCCGACTCCAGTGAAAGGTCCGTTCCAGTCGTTTCCGTATTGGGCCGTGTGCTGGCTGCTGTTCTTTTTACTGATGTTCCTGTTTGGTGGTGCCCCCTTTGCCGCACTGATCTTCTTTACGATCCCCATCTATCACTGGGTGGCGCGTGCGCTCGACGGCGATTGGGCGCGCGGGAATATTCAGGTTGGTCCGGCGCCGGTGGCATCCAGGGCTCAGGATGATTCCCCTGCGGTTGATACCGACGTGGCTACCGCGACCCCCGTTGATCCGAGCGCCAAAGAAGGTGATGAATAATGAAACTCTCGCATGAATCGAAGGTGCGTCTGGGCGTTGGCATCGGAGCGTTTGTGCTTATTGTTGGGCTTGTCTTTGGCGCTTCGCGGACATGGATTCATTTTGATGGTCCGTGGGATCTCGGCACTATTGCATCCGGCTTGTCCGGTAGGGACGATGCGGTTGACGCCGATGTTTTGAACGATGGCGGTAAGTATTCCGCTCAGCCTCAGCAGCTTTCGAGCACGACTTTTGATGCCGATGAGTTCCGCTACCTCGATTTCGATATCAATGCGGCTTCGGTGGACGTCAAGGTTGTTGATGGCAACAAGGCTCGCGTTATCGAGCGGGGGCGCGTTGCCGAGGGTATGGATGCCTCCAAGGCCGCGACGCAAAACATCGCATCCGTCGAGGACTCGACGCTCAAGGTTTCCCAGTTTGGAAGTGACGACGGTAAGGCAATCGATCGCTCAGTTACGGTCGAGCTGCCGCGCCGTGTTGCCGAACATCTGAAGGGAGTCAACGCGCACGTGGGCTCGGGCGATCTGCAGATTGCCGGTGTCATCTGTGATGGTTTCGACCTTTTCCTGGGTGCGGGAGATGTAGAGTTTACGGGCAGCGTGACTGATGCGCTCAGCGCTGAGGTCGGTTCGGGCGATGTGACGTTCGAGCTTTACCAGGCCCCCGCGAAGTCGATGGACGTGAGTGTGGGCTCGGGCGATGTGGAGATGACGGTTCCGAACTCGACGGGCTTTAAGGCGAGCCTCACCTTGGGCAGCGGCGACTTCGAGAGCGATTTCCTTCCGCTTGACTACGACGGCGAGACCATTTTGAATCTTGAATTCGATAACGGCGATAAGTCTGCTACGTATCGTTTTGAGGTCGGTTCGGGCGACATGTCGTTTGATCCGGAGTGACATGCGGTTTTCGGAGATCGGTGCATATAGGCATGCTCTTTGATGGAGGCGCCGGGGCCGTGACGGGCTCCGGCGCCTTTGCCTTTACAATGGGGGCATGGAACAGATTATTTTGAACATACTCGAGGCTCTGCGTCGCGGTGAGACCGTGGACGACAAGGCGCTCGTCAAGTTGATACATGCCGAGGCGCGCCGCGAGGGTGCCGACAAACGCGATTTGGCCAAGCGCCGTCTGCTGCCGTTCTACCAGCGGGTGAAGCGTGAGGAGCCGGCTCGTTGGGCTGGGTGGAATGTCGATGCCGAGCTGGAACGTCGACTGCTGCAGGTGCTGCGTATGAAGCCGCGCCGAACGGCCTCGGGCGTGGCGACCATTACCGTCATTACCAAGCCGTGGCCCTGTTCGGGCGATTGCCTGTTTTGCCCCAACGACCTGCGCATGCCCAAGAGCTATCTGCACGCCGAGCCGGCATGCGCCCGTGCGGAGCAAAACTGCTTCGACCCGTATTTGCAGGTGAGCGCTCGTTTGACCGCGCTTTCGCAGATGGGGCATGCGACCGATAAGATCGAGCTCATTGTGCTCGGTGGTACCTGGAGCGACTATCCGCAGGGGTATCAGGCATGGTTTATGTCGGAGCTCTTCCGTGCGCTCAATGAAGACGCCGTGGCGGGCGTGGCGGCTAACCCCATGCTGGCACGTCCGGGCATCAGCCGTGCCGAGGCGGGGCGCCTGCTCGATGACGCTCCCGCCGATGCCCTGCCGCCGGTGGTGGCGGAGCGTCGCGAGCGCTATAGGGCTGCCGGTATTGCGACCGATGAGGCCGAGCTTGCCGCCGGCGTTGCCGGCGTGCAAGGGCGTGTGGATGCTGCCGAGGGTGGCTATAACCGCGCGGTGCGTCGTCTGTACGGCCCCGGCACGCCTTGGGGCGCAGTCGCCGAGTGGCAGACGGCAACGATGGAGGAGCTTGAGCAACAGCAGCGCATCAACGAGACGGCGAAGCATCGCGTGGTGGGACTCGTTATCGAGACGCGCCCCGATGCCGTAACGCCGCAGGCGCTTACGCTTATCCGCCGCCTGGGCTGCACCAAGATTCAGATGGGTATCCAGAGCCTCGACCAGCACCTGCTCGATATCAACGAGCGCCGTATTACGGTGGCACAAATCGAGCGAGCGTTTTCGCTTGCGCGCCTGTTTGGCTTTAAGATTCACGCGCACTTTATGCTCAACTTGCTGGGCGCCACGCCCGAGGGTGACAAGCGCGACTACGAGCGCTTTATGACCGAGGGCGCCTTTATGCCCGACGAGGTCAAGGTCTACCCGTGTGCGCTCATCGAGGGTTCGCGCCTGGTGGGCTGTTACGAGCGTGGCGAGTGGCGCCCCTATACCGAGGAAGAGCTGCTCGACGTACTGGCCGATGACATCGTGGTGACGCCGGCGTTCTGCCGCATCAGCCGCATGATTCGCGACTTTAGCTCCGACGACATTATGGTGGGCAACAAGAAGCCCAACCTGCGTCAGCTCGTTGAGAACCGCCTGGCTGCTCGGGGTGACGGTGCGACGGTGCGTGAGATTCGCTATCGCGAGATCAGCACGGCGGGTGCCGACCTGAACGAGTTGGCCCTTGACGAAGAAGTGACGTACGAGACGCCGGTGACGCACGAGCGCTTTTTGCAGTGGGTGACGCCGCAGGGCAAGATTGCGGGCTTTTTGCGGCTGTCGCTGCCCGATCGCGCATTTGTTGCCGCGCATGCGGACGAGTTGCCGACGACGCCGGACGAGGCGATGATTCGCGAGGTACACGTGTATGGCATGGCGGCGCGCGTGGGGGATCAAGGCCAGGCAGCCCAGCACCATGGATTGGGGCGTTTGCTCGTAGAGCGTGCGTGCGAGATTGCCCGGGATGCGGGTTATGCACGCATCAACGTGATCAGTGCGATCGGCACGCGTGAGTACTATCGCCATTTGGGTTTTTACGACCATGGACTCTATCTGCAAAAGGAGCTCTAGATGAACAAGCCGAGTGTTTCTGCCGGCGTCGTTGCCGGCGTTGCTCTGGGAGCCGCGGCGCTTGGTGCGGCCGCCGTCGCTGTTCGCGCCGCCTGCCTGCAGGTCGCGAGGACCCGCAATGGGTTGGCGCGTGTGAAGCGCGTGCACGATGAGAGCGGTGAGGAAGTCCGCGTGTTGGTGCAAGGCAGCGTCTACCAAAGCGCGACCTACGTTGGCGAGCGTTGGGCAGAGCCCGTCTTTGCGTACTATCGTGCGTTTGACGATGTGTTTGAGGCCGAGGATGCCATGCGCGATGCTTATGGTCATGGCATCGACCGCATGCTTATGCTGGGCGGCGGAGGGTTTGCCTATCCCAAGTTCGCGCTGATGTCGCACGAGAGTTTGCGCATGGACGTCATTGAGTACGACGCCGAGATTACACGTCTGGCGCGTCGTTGGTTCTACCTAGACGAGCTGGAGCACGCGGTGGGCGATCGCCTGCGGGTGATTACCGCTGAGGCTCGCTCGTATCTGGGCGTGACGAGTGTGGGGCATCGTCGCTACGATGCGGTCGTGAGCGATTGCTTTGGCGGTGCCGAGCCCGTGCGCGAGCTGGCGACGATTGAGGCGCTGCGTTTGGTGCGGGGCAGCCTGAACCCCGGCGGTATCTATGCGGCCAATATCGTGAGTGCGAACGAGGGGAGCGATGTGACGTTCCTGCGCGGTTGCGTTGCCACGGCGCTCGAGGTGTTTGCGCATGCCTGGGTGGTTCCCTGCGGCGACGCGGAATTTGGCGGCGAGGAGAACTACCTGCTCATCGCCAGCGACGGCGACTATGTCTTCGCCGAAGCCGTGCCTTTTAACGCCGACTTCCTCGGCACCGTCCTTCACGACAAGTAAGTCTCCCCGTACCAAAAAGACTGGTTTTATGTGTGGTCGCACCAGCCGAGAACGCGCTGCTTCATGCCTTCGATGTCGAGCACGCCTTCGGCAAAGCCCTTACGCACGAGCTCTTCGGGAACGAACTCATCGTAACGATCAAAGTAAGGCACTTCGCCGGGATAGACGAGCTCGATGGGATCGAAGTCCTTCTCGGCCTCGGCGGCGAGCACCTCAAAGAACGTCTCCTCGTCGGCCTTCATCTTAAACTGCATAAAGTACGGGCGTGACGGGTCAAGTCCGCGAAGGCCCAGTTCCGCGGCACACTTAATTTTGAGCATGCGCTCGAGCGCCAAAAAGGCGTAGCTGCCCAGCCAGGGGAAAAGTGCCCAGGTATCGCCGCCCAGGTTGATGAGCGGCTTAGTTCCCGCACCCGAAATATCGGCCGTATGACGAGCCTGCGCCAAGCGGGCTCTCGCGTTGCCCATAAGGTACGGATATGTCGCGTGCTCGTTGAGCGCCTTGCGCATGCGCTCGAGTACGTGTGTATTGATGTCACCGGGGCAGTCGCCAAAGTAGGCCGGCACCCGGCCCTTGACCTGCGTGGCAAAGACGGTATGACGCTTCCAGTCCACTTCCTCGACAATCCAGCAGTGTCCGGCGATGGCGATGCGCTCACCGGGCGGTGGCGGATTGACGATCGTGCCCAACTCGGCCGACTCGCTGCGAACGGTGAACTCTTCGTTTTCCTGGAATACGGCGTAGAACTTAAAGTTGTTAATGATGCGCTCGCCCGCGAGACCCACGATGAGCCCGCCACCCTCGGTGACTTGGATATGGTCGATGGTAATGAGGTGACGCAGCAACACGCGATAGTCATCGGCCGAGATGCGATGGAAATAGCTGAGTGTGAGCACGCGCTGGGCAAGCTCTGCCGGCGTGAGTTCGCCGGTGCTGGCAAGCGTCGACATAGTCTGGTGATAGAGCAGACTGTAGGGGAGTCGATCGAGCTCGGGCGGCTCGACCCACTTTTCCTCGCGATAGAGTTGTACGAGTGCGATGCCCTGGAGGAGCTTCCAGGGAATGGTCTCGGGCATCATCGTGCGCGGCTCGGGTTCTTCCTCGCGCATGACGAACCACATCTCGGGCGGAAGATCGCGGCGTCCCGTGCGGCCCATACGCTGCAAAAAGGAGCTGACGGTAAACGGCGCATCGATCTGGAACGCGCGCTCCAGACGGCCGATATCGATGCCGAGTTCCAGCGTAGAGGTGGTGACGGTTGTCTGTGCCTGCTCCTCATCGCGCATGAGTTCCTCGGCCGTCTCGCGCAGCGATGCCGAAAGATTGCCATGGTGGATGAGGAAACGGTCGGGCTCGTGCCGGCTCTCGCAGTAGCTGCGCAGCATGGAGCACACGGCCTCTGCCTCCTCGCGCGAGTTGGCAAAGACCAGGCATTTGCGGCCGCGCGTATGCTCAAAGATATAACCCATGCCGGGGTCGGCGTTGTCGGGCGCCGTGTCGGTGGGGTTGAGAAGCGCCTGCTCGGTCGCACGTGGGATGTCGACTTCGCCCTCGGGGGCCGAGGAAGTGCGACGGTCTTTGGGAGCGGCCTTGCCCCGCGCCTGCTCACGACGTTGACGGTGTTCTTCCTGTGTAAGCTGTCCGCTGTGGCACATGTCTTGTCCGGATGCGGGCAGCGCCGCGGGCGCCGCCGTCTCAATACGCTCGCAAGCAAGCACCTCGGCTTCTTGTGGACCTGTGCCTACGAATCCTCGCTGCTGAGCCTGGGGGCCCGAGTTGTAGAAGTGCTCCATGGAGATGCGCCACACGCGGCGCGGTTCCTCAAAGCGGGGGATGATGCAACCGCGTCCCGTTCCCTGTGAGAGAAAGGCGCCCGTGCGCTCGGGGTCGCCGATGGTGGCAGAAAGGCCAATGCGGCGAGGCTGCACGCCGGCCATGCGCGAGAGTCGCTCGATAAGACAGAGCGTCTGACCGCCGCGGTCGCCGCGCATGAGCGAATGAACCTCGTCGATAACCACATAGCGCAGGTCGCAAAACATGCGCGGGATTGCCATGTGCTTATGGATCAGGAGCGCCTCGAGCGATTCGGGCGTAATCTGTAGGATACCGCTCGGCTTTTTGATGAGTTTGGCCTTGTGTGATTGTGAGACATCGCCATGCCAGTGCCAGACGGGGATATCGGCTTCTTCGCACAGGTCGTTGAGGCGGACGAATTGGTCGTTGATGAGCGCCTTGAGGGGGCCAATGTAGAGGGCGCCCACGCTTGCGGGCGGGTTCTCCCAAAACTCGGTCAGGATGGGAAAGAAGGCTGCCTCGGTTTTGCCGGAAGCCGTTGACGCCGTCAGGAGCACATTGTCCTGTGTGTTGAAGATGGCATCTGCCGCCGCAACCTGGATAGAGCGCAAGCTCTCCCAATCGTGGGAGTAGATGAAGCCTTGGATAAACGGGGCGTAGCGGTCAAAGGCGTTCACGGGGCCTCCTTTCAACAACGAATCTCTCAACGCGGCTGGCAACGGCTTGCTGCATTACTGCTTCAACGTTTGCCCAGATAAAACCTGCCAAAATAAACCTGTCCCTTATTGGCAGGTTAGATGGTGAATTCGGCGAAGTTACGGTCGCCGCCTGCGGTATCGGTGTCGCCTGTTGCGGTTGCCGGCGCCAACGCGTCGCCGCCGACGCTTTGCAGCAGCTCGGCCACGTTGGCGTCGGGGTTTTGGCATAGGATGTCGAGCAGCTCGATAAAGTCACGAATGACTTCACGCGGCGTCAGATGCGTGTCGGCCCCCACGCGGCCAAACTCAATCTTGAGAAAGTCCACCAAGTCGTTTTCGGTAAGCGTGGGTGTCCAGCCAAAGTAGCCGGCATGGATCTGCATGAGTTTTTCGATGAGCACCAGCAACTCCTCATAGGTGAGTGGCTGCAGGCGGATGATGGGCGCGAGCATGTCCTTAAGGTCCTCGCGCGCAAAGCGACCCTGAGCGAGTCGGCTGCGCAGGGCCTCGTAGGAGAACACGCCGCGGCGGCGGTCTTCGATGGAGGTTGGCGTGCCGCCCATGATCATGCCCAGGTACTGCGCCTTGCCCTGAAGTGTGTCGTTGTACATGGTCAGGATCTTCTCGTAGTTGTACTGGCGCGTGATGGCGTTGGGAATCTTATACAGATTCACGAGCTCGTCGATGAGCACCAGCATGCCCTTGTAGCCGCTGCAAACCAAAAAACGCGCGATGAGTTTGACGTAGTCGTACCAGTCATCGTCGCTGATGATGGTTGAGGACCCCAGTTCGGCGCGAGCCTCGCTCTTGGTGCGGTATTCGCCGCGGATCCATTTGGTCACGCGGCTCATGGCCTCTTCGTCGCCCTCGGATACGGCCGTGCGATAGCGGCGAAGCATGCGGGTGAAGTCGAAGCCGTGGACCATCTCCTCGAGCGGGGTCAGTTGGGCATTGACGACCGACTCGTCGACGTTGGCACACGAGGCGACCCAGCGATCCAGAATAAGGTTGAGCGCACCGCCCTCGGGGCGCGTCTTGGTCGATATATTGCGGATGAGCTCGCGGTAGGTGGCAAGGCCCTGCCCCTGACCGCCCTGCAGGCGTCGCTCGGGCGACAAGTCGGCATCGGCGACGACGAATCCCTCGCCCATGGCGTGCGTGCGGATGGTCTGGAGCAAAAAGCTCTTACCGGCGCCGTAGCGACCGACTAAAAAGCGGAAGCTCGCGCCGCCATCGGCGATGAGACTTAAATCGGTGAGCAGGGCGCGGATCTCGACCTCGCGCCCTACGGTGATGTAAGGAAGGCCGATGCGCGGGACCACGCCGCCCTTGAGCGAGTTGAGAATGACGGCAGCGACGCGCTTGGGCACGCGGGGTGCTGCGGATGCGGTATCACTCATGGTCTAGGTATCCTCTCACGTCTGCTTCGTAGTCCTCGATAATCTGCGGCCCTGCCGCGCCGAATTCGATAACGGTGTCTCCCACCAGGTCAAAGAGCGCCTCGTTGATGGTATCGACAAGCATGTCCTCACTCTTGCCCGACTGCGCCACCGCCGATGCCGTCTGCGCTGCGTTTTGCTCGAGTAGTGCTCGAAGATAGGCGTCTGCGGCGGGATCGAGTGCGGACGCGGTGTCAGCGGACGTGGGTGCTGGTGCGAGGAGCGGGGCCACGACGCCAAACTGCTCGGTGGAGATGGTCGGCTCGCTAGCCTCGTCCTGCTGCATGGTCGTCGCGACTGGTTCGGCGATCGTGCCGGCCACGGGCTTGGCTTCCCGTCGTTCGGCAACTGTCACCTCGGCATCCGCAAGCGTGCCGTCCTCGCGTTCCTCGTCGATCAAAAGCGCTTCGCGCGTTTGTGCGGCAGCGCTCCGAATGTGCCCCAGCTGGCTCAAATCGATATCGATCTTGACGGGCTGGTGTGCGGCGTCCCACGAAAGCCATGCCACAATCTCGTCATCGATAATCTTGGCCAGATATTTGGGGACCTTTTCTTCCTTAAGGGGATGGGCGGGGTCCAGCGCCAGGCGCAGGCGTTGGTCGCAGGCGCGCATCATTTCACCGAGCTTGCTGCTCTTTTGCCTGCTACCGTGAATCCGCATGCATTCCCAAAAACCGTTTTGGCAACGGTAGATATGGATGGGGTCCAGACGGTATTCGCAGTCCTCGTGGCGCTCGGGCGCAAAGAATACGGCCGAGGCAAACATGGTGTAGGGCATGGCCGTCTCCTCCCCAAATAAACTTGCCACGATGCCGGTCTTTCGGTGCGTGTCATAGTAGCGCGCCATGCGGACATACACGGCGCACGCCACGTGGCGCAGATCACGGTGGTGGCTGCGGTCGAGCCGCGAGCTACTTAGGTTGTACGTGGAGAGGGCGTTGATGGCGGCCATGAGTCGCTCCTCGCGCACCTCATCGGGCGGAAGGGGGAGCGTGGGCTCGGAGGTTTTGCGACGCTTAGGGGTCTGGCCGGACGGTGCCGGTACAAGGTCTCGTGCCGCGCGCCGCAGTTCGATAAGGGCGTTATCGAACATGACGGTTTTAGAGTCGCGAAGCAGCTTGGGGTCGAGCCCGTGGAACACGGCGTAATCTTGCAGCCACACGCGCGCAAACCGGTCGATGCCGGGCTCGAAGGCGCGATAGACATCCCAAAAAGCCTTGATCTTGTTAAAACCATCGAGTGGATTATCTACGCCAATGCCGCAGATCAGCTCATAGAGATACAGAAAGGCAAAGGACGTAGACGTTTCCTCGACGGTTCCGCGGCGCACTTGGGCACGCCAGGTAAAGTAGCCGCGCAGTTGCCGGTCGCTCATGGCGTTGTAGGTGGGAAAGTACGACTTAAAGGTGCCGTTGTAGGGACAGTCGTCCTCAAAGTCGGCCATCAGCAGGCCCTGGCGGTAAAAAAGCTCGGCTTCCGAAAGCCAGCGGCCCGCACCGCCCTTGGGGTCATCCTGCCAGCGCGATATCTCGCGCATTTTACGGTACTGGTCGGGGAGGAAATTCTGCATCTGTCGGCCGGTTTTGAGAATCGGCTCGTCTGCGTAGGTTTCGTTTGAGAAGCGGGCGGACTGATGGGTCCGGGCCTCGGCCATAATGCGCTCGATGAGCATCTTGATGTCCTGGTCGGCCACCGCTCCTCCTCTCGAACGCAGCTACGGTGACCTCATATCATAGCACAGCATCAAACAGATGTTCGAGATACCGCTGCGTTGCTAGATTTAGAACAGGAGGGCGTATATGACGGCGATGACGACGGAGGGAAGCATATTGGCCGTGCGGAAGGTCTGAGGACGGATGAGGTTGACGCCGACGCAGAAGATGAGCATGGAGCCTACGAGCGAAAGGCTGTTGAGGGCTGCTGTGGTCATGATGGGGGAGAGCGCGCCGGCAAACAACGTGATCGTCCCCTGGAACACGGCGACGGGCAGGGCGGAGAAGATGCAGCCGCGGCCAAGCGAGGCCGTCATGGTGCAGACGATGATGCAGTCCAGTGCGCCCTTGAGGGCAAGCGTTGACCAGTCGCCGAGCAGGCCGTCCTGGATCGATCCCACAATGGCCATGGCGCCGATGCACACGGTGAGTGAAGTCGAGACAAAAGCGTTGGTGAACTCGTTATCGCCCTCACTGCCAGTCTTGCGCTTGAGCCATTCGCCAAGGTTCTCGATGGCGGCCTCCAAGTTGATGGCCTCGCCGATGAGCGAACCGAGCGCAAATGAGACGATGAGCATGGTGGTACCGGTGGTCGCTAGCGCCTTTCCATCGATGATGAGCATCTTTTGCATGGTGCCGCCCAGGCCGATAAACAGGACGCACAGCCCCGATGCTTTCATGAGCGTGTCTTGGATGCGCGGTGTAATGAAGCGGCCGCCCGCTAATCCCAAAAGACCGCCCGCAACTAAAAGCGCAACGTTGATGATTGTTCCCAAGCCCGGCATGAGCCCTCCTGTATTGATGCCAACGTGGCAATCGTAGCAGAACGAAATGCGAGGCACATCGCGACTCATCTAATACGTTATATAAGTGGTATTAGGAATGATGCGCAGCATTTAAGCCTCAGGTGGTTGTCGGGACATAGGGGTAGTAGTCAAAGCGCAGTGTCATAAGCCGCTGCGGGGATTCAATAGCCGCGGCGATGATATTGGCATCGCGGGCACGATCAAACCCTTCGAGTTCGATCTGATACGAGACGTCTTGCATAATGTCCAGACGTCGCCAGGCTAGAAGTGTGTCGCCATCGAATTCCAAGGTCTTGCCTCCGTCTGGGGCAACGGCGTATAGACGCAGTTTAGCGGTGGTTGCAGGGTCGACAACCGTGACCTTTTTAATTTCGTTTCGAGTATTCTTGGCGCCCAACAAGGTGAGCAGTGTTGGGGCCACGACCTCGCCCGATGGCAAAAAGACGACTTCGATGGATTCGGGAAATGCGATGATGGCCGACTTGCGGACGGGCTGATTGGCGGCGGCAACTTCGATGTTTGCAGCATCGATGACCTCTGTGTGGTCGAGGGCGGCAAGCACGCAGCAGTTACCTTCATCGATCTCCTGAGGATCAGCAAGTCCCAGACTGTCCGCGAGCTCGGGATCGTTTGGACCGGTAGCGGGCTCATTCGGTGCTTCGAAAGAAGCTGGGACGCTGTTTGTCGGCGACGGCGTGTCGCCCGCACCTGCTTCTTTGTCCGTGCTCTCTTCTTGTATGGTTGCGTTGATGGGTTCGTCGTTTGAGGGGAGCGTCTTGGCGTCAAGCGCGGAGGGGACAATCCCGATGGCTCCGGATCCGTTCCACTCCATCTCGAGAAGCGCCGGGTCGGCAAGAATGCGTTGCCTGCCTAGCGTGTGGGTATCGATCGCAATAGGGCCTGCCTCCGTCCCGCGCGTAAGGCTGAGCGATCCGGCCGGCTTCTCGAAATGAATGTCTGTGTCTTCGGTACTGGCGGCGTAGAACAGCAGGGATGCTTCTCCCGCCGCGATGGCATCGGTGCCCGCCTTGGTCAGCCGCAGCGATGCCGTGAATGAGAGGGTGGGCTGCACATCGTCTGCATTCGCGGCGGCGCAGCCCAGACATATACCGCCTCCTTTCTCGAAAAACGCACCGTCGAAGGCGACCTTCGCTCCGTTCGCCGAGTCATCGACCGAAGCGATATCGATGCGCAACCCCAAATCGCACGGATCGCCATCTGCATCGAGCACAATCGAGCGCCATGTGCAGACGGCGCACCCCGCCTGGGAGCCGTTTGCCTTGTTCGAACGATTGATATCCACGACTATCGAGCCGTCCGTATTACGACGAAGGCATCCCGAGGTTGAGATTGCGGCCTGTGCGAACGAAAAACGCTTGCACGCAATGGCGCTCGACGGATTTGGTGCGGAGCTTAGGGCTGCTGGTAAGGAGTCTGCCATGACGGGAGTCGCCCAAGCGGCGACAGGCGTTCCGGTTGCGAGCGCGCCGCAGAGTGCGACGACGGGCAAAAGGTTCTTCGATGCCATGGGGTCTCCTTAGCTAATTTAGTGCGGCCTGTCCGTGTTTCGTTTCTGGCTGCGTTTGATGTGCAGACCGAGGCCGGCGGTTCCCGCACCTGCTGCCGTGGCGCCTGCTGCCAAGAGCCATCGTCTGTCGTCTGTCTGTGCCAACGGTTCCTTGCAGTTGCCGCGGTCGAGCTCCGAGAGGTCGACCGTCACTTGCGTGGCGGCCTGCGCCTGTTCTTGCTGGGCAAAGGCCATGGCTGGCCCAAACGCTAGGATACTGACGGCGGCCAGGGCGACGGCCTTATGCCGTGTGCGCACCGGGCTCGACCGTCCAGGTGATCGTTGCAACCTGATCGCCTTCGCCGGTTACGCGGAAGATGTCGCGCGTGACGCGGGCGACGTTTCCGCTTGTCTTGAGCTTAATTTTGTCCGTGCCGCCGGCAATGCCCTGGTAGCCCATGTCGAAGGCTGCATTCTTGGAAAGATCGAGGCCCGTCTCCTGCATTGCGGCGCTGGCGTTCTGGAGTGCGCCGTCGGGGCCGACCTTAAAGTCGATGGAATTCTGCGCGGTTCCGGCCTTGGCGTCGGCGGCAATGGTCCAGGTGTTCATGGCGTCGATCTTCATGTTGGTGACATGGATGCCGTAGGCCGAATGATTGTCGATGGTGGTCGCGTCTTCTGAGGGGCCCTGAAGCGTGCCGTCGGCCTTGGCGACGAAGGGAATAACCGTCGGAACTTTGAACTCTACGTTGTCGATCTCGGTCCTGACCATTACTTTCGTGGTTCCAACGCGCCCGGCTGCCAGAGCTGGCGTCGGGGCGGCGCCCATTGCGAGCGCGAGCGCGAGCCCTGCGCCCACGACGAGCGCTCTGGCTCCGTTCATGTTCCTGGTGATGTCCATGGTCGTTCCTTTCTATTCGCCGCGGGCCGTCCCCGCGATGATTGGACGAATGCTGGTGAATTGCGTGCGGTGTCGCGTCGGCCGAAAAAGCTAGTTCTCGGCTTGCTCAACCCGTACCTTGACACGTGTCGGATTGCCGTGGCTGTCGAGGGTCTTGGCATCGAGTGCCTGGATCTCGATGTATGCCTCGCCTTCTTTGATGTCGCCGGCGGGGCACGTCTCGATTGTCTTGCCGGTCTCGACCACACCGGATTCGTACATGGTCTCGTCGTTTTGGATGACGCGGAATCGCTGGGGAAATTTATTGTCTTGGACGTTTTGCACGTTGACGCGCAGCTTGCCGTCCTCCTGTAGCTGAGCGACCGGCGCGACCGAAATCGTCATCATGTTGTCGCGGACGATGGCATCGAGCTCATCTTGGATTTCCTGACGCGTTTTGCCCCCGGCCGTCGTGACTGAGGCGCCCGCTTCGGGCACGGGCTGCGACTGCCAGGCGTATAGCCCTACGGCGATGAGGGCGCAGGCGATAGCCAGGCAGACAACGACGAGTTTCTTGCGACGCCCCAGTCCTGCGAGGCGGGGCGGCTTCTTCGCACTCATGCGGCGTCCTTGGTGGTGTAGACACGTGCGAACGTGGACGGGTCCGCTCCAAAGAGCATGTGAAGCATCAGGCGGCGCGAGTAGATGAGCTCGTCAAAGTCGTGAGGGAGCTCGATGTCGTGGATACGCGCGATGTGGTGGGCGAGCGCCGAGAACGACTCGGGGTCGCAGATAACATCGGTGGTGACGTGGTAGACCGCCGTATCGGGGAACGCCTCTTCGTCGAAAGGCAGGAGATAGGGATCGTCGTCGACCTCGATGGCGATGCCGTACTGGGGCCAGTAATATGCCATGGGAACCTCCCTGCTTCTGGGGCCAAAACTTCTATCGGTTTTGGCCGTCGACGCCGACCGTATCAGCCGCTACTTGACCAATTTCTGACCAAATGCTTGACGGATTGACATCTCCGCAGGTAAAAGGTGGAAAAATTACTTCAACTTTTTTCGAGCGACAATCGAGCGGTCGGCGACGGCGGGGCGATATGTGTCAAAAGCATCGTCTGCCGAGGAAGCCTTGCCGTTCGCCGAATTGCACAAACGTAAAAATCGCCAATTATGGAGACGGTCTCGAACACGTCGACGAAACGATGCGGTAACATCTCCCTGCAAACACTGTAGTTAGCTAAAGGGGGAGTTCGCGTGTCTGCAACCATTAAACCCTTCACCGATGAGTTCGAAGAGTATGGCCGCGATGAATCTCGTGCATCGGGCGAAGCATCGAGCATCTCGTTTCCGACAACGGAAGACGAGGTCCGTGCCATTTTGGAAACGCTCCATGCCGAGCGTGTCCCGGTAACGGTTCAGGGCGCCCGAACCGGCCTTGCCGCCGGTGCCGTGCCCCACGGTGGGCATATCCTCAATACTTCCCGTATGAATCGCTACTTGGGCCTTCGCCGCGATGAACAAGGCCAATTTCTGCTGCGCGTGGAGCCGGGCGTTGTGCTCTCGGAGCTGCGTAAGCAGCTGAGCAAGAAGGTACTGCCGACCGCTGGTTGGGACCAGGCATCGCTTGAGGCCTACGAGGAGTTCCAAGAGTCCCCCGAGCAGTTCTTTCCCACCGATCCCACCGAGGCATCTGCCTGTCTGGGTGGCATGGCGGCATGCAACGCCTCCGGCGCCCGCAGCTACGCTTACGGCCCCATGCGCCCGCATATCACGGGACTCCACGTCGCGCTGGCTGATGGCGATTTGCTTGAGCTTCAGCGCGGCGAGGCTTTTGCCCAGGGCCGCCACCTGTCGCTCGTGACGGCAGAGGGTCGTACGCTCGAACTCGATCTTCCCGGCTATACCATGCCCGAGACAAAAAATGCCTCAGGCTATTTCGTTGCGGACGATATGGACGCCATCGACCTCTTTATCGGCGCGTGCGGCACGCTCGGCGTTGTCACCGAGCTCGAGATCGCCCTGCAGGCGGCACCTTCGGTCGTATGGGGTGTGAGTTGCTTTTTCGATAGCGAGGACAAGGCGGTGTCCTTTACCGATTCCGTGCGCCCTGTCCTGTCCCATGCGGCTGCCATCGAGTACTTCGATGCTGGCGCCCTGGATATTCTACGTCGCCAGCGCGAGCAGTCGACGGCGTTTGCCTCGCTGCCGGCGCTCGACGACGAGGCAAAGGTCTGTGTCTACGTGGAGCTTGACTGCGACGACGAGGCGCAGGCGACCGAGGAGCTGTACCACCTGGGATGGGTTTTGGAGCTTGCGGGCGCCCGCGACGATGCGACATGGGTCGCCCGCACCGAAGTCGATCGCGAGTGCCAGCGGTTCTTCCGCCACGCGGTCCCCGAGAGCGTCAATATGCTCATTGACGAGCGTCGCCGCATCGACCCCACCATTACCAAGCTGGGCTCGGACATGTCGGTGCCCAACGCACGCTTGGACGATGTCATCGGCCTTTATCGCCGCACGTTAGCCGAAAGTGGGCTTGAATCTGCTGCCTGGGGGCACATCGGTAACAACCATCTGCATGTGAACATCCTGCCGCGCGACGCGCAGGACTACCGTCGCGGTGGCGAGCTGTTTGCCCAGTGGGCTGCGGAGGTAACGGCTATGGGCGGTGCCGTTTCTGCCGAGCACGGCGTCGGCAAGATCAAGGCGGGCTTCTTAGAGACGATGTACGGTCACGAGGCCATGGTCGAGTCGGCGCGGCTCAAGCTCCAGCTCGATCTCGACGGGCAGCTGGGTCGCGGCAACCTGTTTTCGGAGAAGCTCTTGGATGAGCTCGTCCAGAAAGGGGGCGCGTGAAGATGAGCGATTTCCATATGGTGGTGTGCGTCAAGGCCGTGCCGGGCAGCACCGAGGTCAAGATGGACCCCAAGACCAATACCATCGTGCGCGATGGCAAGCAGGCGGTCATTAATCCCTTTGATGCGAGCGCTTTGGAATGCGCGCTGGCGCTGAAGGACGACTTTATCGGCTTTGGCATGGATGTGCGCGTGACGGTGGTGTCGATGGGCATCCCCGCGACCGAGTCGCTGCTGCGCGACTGCATCGCTCGAGGCGCCGACGACGCGCTGCTGCTGACCGATCGAGCCTTTGCGGGCGCCGATACCCTAGCCACCACCTATGCCCTCAAATGCGGCATCGAGGCACTCGATGAGGACTTTGACCTGATCATCTGCGGCAAGATGGCAGTGGACGGCGATACGGCCCAGATCGGCTCCGAGCTGGCCGGCGCCTTTGGGGTCCCCTGCGTGACCGACGTGAGCTGTGTGCAGAGCGCGGGATTTACGACGTGTGGCTCGCTGGCGCTCGTTCACGGCTGCGATGCCGGCGAGGAGACGGTGTACCTGGAGATGCCGTGTGCGATGACGACTGCCAAGGAGATTGGCCAGCTGCGCATGCCGAGTATTGCCGGTATTCGCGCGGCCGAGGATGCAGACGTGCGCGTGGCCAGCGCTGCCGACGTAAACGCCGATCCTTCGCGTTGCGGCCTTGCCGGATCACCGACGCAGGTCGTGCACTCGTTTGTGCCCGACCGTGACCAAACGTGCGAGGCCGTTGAGGGAACGGCGTCCGAGCAGGCGGTAAAACTTGCCAAGATTATCGAGGGGATGGCATAGATGAGCGGGCTGATTATCGATAGCGAAGCCTGCATCGGCTGTGGTCGCTGCGTTCGCGCCTGCGCCTCGGGCGGCATTGTGGTGGAGGGCGAGCGCCCCAATCGCTGTGCCCGCGTAACCGACGGCTGTATCCTGTGCGGCGGGTGCGTCGACGCCTGCCCCGTCAACGCCATCTCGATTGAGCGCGACGAGGCCGCCGGCGCGGCAGACCTTGACGCATATCGAGACATCTGGATCTTCGTGCAGACTGACGAGCACGATGCCGTTGCATCCGTGGCCTTCGAGCTCATGGGCAAGGGACGCGAGCTTGCCGATGCCCGCGGCTGCCGTCTGGTGGCACTGGTCGGCATGAGCCCCGAGGGCTCACTCGGGGACCTGGAGCATCTGACTTGCGCCGGTGCGGACGAAGTTCTGGTCTGTCGTGACGAGCGCCTGCGTCAGAACGACGCGGAGGTCTACGCCCGCTTGATCTGCGATTTGGTAGCCGAGCGCAAGCCCGAGGCCATCCTGTACGGCGCGACCGCCTTTGGTCGCGAGCTGGCGCCCGGTGTGGCCGTGCGCTTGCAGACGGGTCTTACGGCCGATTGCACGGTGCTTTCTATGGATACGGAGACGGGTCTGCTGCAGCAGACACGCCCGGCGTTTGGCGGCAACCTGATGGCCACCATTATCTGCCCCAACCACCGTCCTCAGATGGTAACGGTGCGCCCCGGCATCTTTAAGGCGCCCGAGTTTGACTATAGCCGCTCCGGCACGATTACCCAGGTAGTGCTTGCGGATGACGTTAAGGCCCGCGTCGAGATCTCGATTCCCGCCGAGGAGTGGGGACAGCAGGCCTCAATTGCCGATGCCGAGCGTCTGGTCGTGGTGGGCCGCGGCATCGGCTCCAAGAAGAATCTGCCCCTGATGCGAAAGCTCGCCGATGCCCTGGGTGCCGAGCTTGGTTGCACGCGTCCCATTGTGGAGGCAGGCTGGTTGGAGTATCGCCACCAAATTGGCCAGACGGGTGTATCGGTCTCGCCCAAGCTCCTCGTGAGCATCGGTGTCTCGGGCGCTATCCAGCATCTCGCCGGCATCGGTGGGGCGGAGTGCATTGTCGCCATCAATGAGGACCCGGATGCCCCCATCTTCGGTGCTGCCCAGTATAAGGTCGTCGGCGATGCCGTTGAGATCGTTGAGGAGCTGCTGGCTCAGCTTGAGCGCTAAGCGCGCGTCAGCCAGTCGCGCATCTCGTCCTTTAGGCGGCTCCAGGTTGCCTGCGTGGCGGGGTTGGTAAAGGGCCGCGTAATGCCAAAGGGCGCATCGAGCAGGCGGTGGATATCGCCCTGTTCGCGCGCCAGCGCGCGGCTCGCTGGATAGACGAGCTCAAACATAAAGCAGATGAGTCCCACCAGGTAGTCTGCGGGCTCATCGCGCTCATCGCGTGCGACGCAGCGGTGCTCGTCAAAGGCGGTAAGCGCCGGTGCCGAGAAGTGGCTGGCGAGAAATGCGTCCTCATCCACCTTGAGGATGGTCTCGACGGTGCTGTCGGCGATGGTGCGCATAATGTCGATCTTGTCACCATCGCGCACGATATCGCAGAAGCTCCGCGTACGCTCGTCGAGCTGCGCGGGTAGACGAAAATCGCTGTGATAGGCAATGCTCGCTCGGATGAGCTCATCTTCTGCCGGGTCATCGATAAAGTCGCGGATGCTCGTTACGGCGGGTGCATCGGCGGGATTCTCGCCAAAGAGGACCTCGATGCCCAGCGCTGCATGGCTCATGCTCTCGGCGTCCTTAAAGGTGTCCCAGCGCCGCAACTGCTCAAAGCGGCCCATATCGTGTAGCAGGCCGCAAAGCCATGCCAGGTCAATATCTTCTGACGACCAGCCCTGCTCGCGTGCTACGGCATCGCATGCCTCGGCCACGTGGTACGTATGCTCGAATTTGAGCGCGATGCGTGGGTTAGTGGCGTCGTAGGCATCGGTGTAGCTTTTGAAGGCCGCGCGCGCCCGGTCTCGATCGATAGCTGTCATAATGACTTCCTAAAAAGTTGTGTCTTTCGATCCGGTGGCAATTGTAGGTGAACTCGGTTGCTGTCGGATGATGATTCTGCCGTGTCGCTACATGCGGCTCGGAGACCTTGTCAGGATGAGAAGCGTATGGTGCTCAAAATCGTTAGAACCGTCTGGCCAGTGATGCTTACCTATGTTGCAATAGGCGCGCCGTGCGGAATGATCATGGGGCAGACGGGAATGGAACCCTGGATGGTCTTTGCTCTGAGCAGCACGTTCGTGACGGGCAGCGGGCAGTTTATGATCTGCAATCTGTGGCTGGCAGGTGTGCCTGCGGCGTCGATCGTCGCGAGCGTTGCTGCCATCTCCTCGCGCTTTGCGCTTTACTCGGCATCGATCACGTCGCATCTGACGGGTGCCTCGAAGAGTCAGACGCTGGCTGTTGCCGCGACACTTACCGAGGAGGCATATGGCATCTCGCTTGCCAAGTTGGTTGAAGGGGAGGATTGGGGCCCGCGCGAGTCCTTTGTGCTCAACGTGATCCTTATCGCAACATGGGGCGTATCGTGTACGACGGGCGCCATCGTCGGCGCCGTTGTCGATGTTCCCACCGCCATTGCAGCCTTTGTCTGCACCTCGCTCTTTATCTGCCTGCTCTTTTCGCAGCGGCTGTCGCGCGGCAACGTTGTCGCGGCGGTTTCGGGCGCGGTGTCCGTCGCCGTATGCAAGTTCTTGGGCCTCACGAATATTGCCGTGCCGGCAAGCGTCGTGGCCGGCATGGCCATTGCGTTGGCGTGCGATGCTGTATTTGACGGAAGAGGTGCCCGCGATGCCCGTTAACGAGTTCTTGGTTCTGTGGCTGTCGTCGTGGGCTGCTATCGCGTTCTTTCGCATCGCGCCGGCGTTCGCCTTGCGCGGGCGGACCCTGTCGCCCCGTATTACCGAGGCCCTGGGCTATATCCCGCCCGCTGCCTTTGCCGCGCTGGTCGCCAACGACTTGGTGAGTCCCGGCGCGTTCGACGCGGGGCTCTGGCCTGCCTTGGTTCCCTGGATTGCGGCCGCCGGCGTCGTGGTCGTGGCGGTCAAGACAAAATCGATGCTGTGGTGCTGCGTCTCGGGCATCGTACTCTATATCGTCTTGAGCCTTATATAGGGGTGGCGTCGCGGGCGCCGAATCTCGTTCCATCCCAACTTGTCGAGTTTTTCACCGAGCTGGTCTATTTCTTCTGGTACCATGGTCAAACTTTACTGTAGCAAAGCGTGACGTGGGCTTTTGTACCCCGTCAGCGGAAATGGGGGTTTCATGGCACAGGAAGCAACCGCCAACGAGCAAAAGAAATTCAAGGTCCCGCGCATCCCGGGCGACATCATGATTTATCCGATGATCGTCGGTCTTTTGCTCAACACCTTCTGCCCGCAGGTTTTTGAGATCGGCGGATTCTTTACGGCTGCCTGCCGCGGTGGCTCCAATACCATCGTCGCCGCGATCCTGCTGTTTGTGGGCGCCGGCATCAGCTTTAAGTCCACGCCGGGCGCTATCAAGACCGGCATCGTCGTGCTGATTCCCAAGCTGGTCGTCGCAGCGGCTCTCGGCCTGGGCGTGGCATATTTCTTTAACGACAACTTCCTGGGTCTGAGCTCCGTGTCTATCATCGGCGGCATCACGTTTTGCAACATGGCGCTCTATACGGGCATCATGGGCGAGTTCGGTGATGAGTCTGAGCAGGGCGCCGTCGGTATCCTGTTCTTTACGGCCGGCCCCGCCGTCACGATGATCATCCTCGGTGTTTCCGGCCTCGCCAACATTCCCATTGGCACCATTATCGGCTCCATCTTGCCACTCGTTATTGGCATGGTTCTGGGCAACCTGTTCCCGTTTATCAAGAACCTGCTGGTTCCCGGTGCCAATCCCGCGATTGCCGTCATCGGATTTCAGCTCGGTGCGTCCATGAGCCTGTCGAGCTTTATCACCGGCGGTATTTCCGGCATCTTGCTGGGCCTTGTCACGCTGTTTGTCGTCGGTCCCATCACCTTTGCGTTCGAGCGTCTGTGCGGCGGCAATGGCAAGGCCGCTGTGGCTTGCTCCACCATTGCCGGCACGGCTATGACCACACCGGTTGCCCTCGCCGAGGTCGCACCGCGCTACGCCGAGCTTGCGCCCACCGCGTACGCTCAGATCGCCACCGCCGTTATCATCACGGCGATCATGGCTCCGATTCTGACTGGCTGGGTCGACAAGAAGTTCTGCCAAGGCAAGGAGGATCTGTCGCCTGTCGGTGTCGAGGCCATAGAGGAGGCCGTCGCGACTGACATCGATGGCGAGTAGCAATCGATACCCATCAATGATGCCGGCGTGTGCAATTCGCGCCGTATGGGCGCCCGAACAGAAACTGTTTTGCAGTGATGTTCGGGCGCTCTGCTATTATCCCCTTTACCCCTGTGGAGTAAAGGGGTGTTTATTGCCCTGATTCGAATTGGGCGATTCTGACCACTTGGGTATTGAAGGGATGGCGCTAGTGGTTAAGGCACTCAAGATTGAGATATTCGTGCTATGCATGATTGTTCTTATCGGGCTTGCCGTGCGAAGTCGTCGCTCCTTGTTCTCGAGCACCCAGCAGCTATTGTTTAGCATGCTTGGCTACACCTCTGCCGCGTACATATTATTCGATATGATCTGGACGCTTTCGGACGGTGTGGACGGCACGTTGGGCATTGCTGCCAACTGGATTTCCAACGCGGTTTCGTTTTCGCTCTTTGCTATCGCGTGTCTCATTTGGTTTATCTATTCCGAGACGGTGCAGGGTTCTCGCCTTTTGACCTCGCGCTATAGGGTGGTGCTTGTAGCGTTGCCTACGGCTCTGGTGGTCGTGCTGGCGTTTACCAGTTACTGGACGCACGCCCTGTTCTATATCGATTCGCAGGGCGTGTATCGTCGCGGCTTTGCCTATATGATCCAGCCCATCGTCAGCTACTGTTACGTTATACATACGTCCCTGCATGCATTTGTGCAATCTCGCAGGGTCGAGAGCCTGCAGACGAAGGCCATCTATCGAACCTTGGCATTTTTCGCCATTCCGGCCCTGGTGGGCGGTACCTTTCAGGTCGTATACTCGGTGCCCGGCCTTTGTGTCGGCATAATGATTAGCATGTTGCTGCTCTACATCATCTACCAGGAGCAGCTCATCTCGACCGACCCGTTGACTGGACTTAACAATCGCAACCGTTTTGAGACCTATATGCTGTCGCTCTTCTCAAATGTGGATCAGGCCGAAGATGTATATCTGCTTATGATGGACGCCGACGGCTTTAAGCAGATTAACGATCGCTATGGGCATGTGGAGGGCGACCATGCTCTTCAGGTCATATCCGCTGCGCTCAAAGAAGTCTGCTCGGCGTCTGGCGGCTTTATCGCACGTTATGGTGGCGATGAGTTCGTGGTGCTCCAAAAGGCAGTGGCGGAACAGGATATCATGCATCTGTGCGCGACAATCAACGATGAGCTCGCGCGCGCCGAGGTTCCGTATCTGTTGCGGATGTCCATCGGCTGCGCACGGGTCGGTGATGGCGTCGATACCTGGCAAGACTTGTTTCGTGCTGCCGACGCGGAGCTCTACCGCGTAAAGCGCGAGAAGAAGAAAGCCGGCGCCCAGATACGCTAGAAAAAGGGCGCACGCTGGCGGGCGTGGCGGCCCTCGGCTCTCCGATGTACTCCATTAAGCTAAAGCATGTGAACCCCCTCTGCTAAATAGGGGTAGTTCGTTAGACCTTTTTGGGCCTGTTGACGATGATGATGCCGCCGCAGACCAACAGCAGGGCAACAAGTACGGTAACAGGGCTCGTGCCAGCGCCCTCGCCGAGCAGCAGAGCGCTCAACAGTACGCCAAAGACTGGATTCATAAAGCCAAAGACCGACACACGGCTGACGGGGTTGACGGCAAGCAGACGCGACCATAGCGAGTACGCGACGGCGGAAATGAGTGCCATATAGATAATGAGTGCGATGGCGGGGATGATCGCGGTGGGGGAGAGCGCGCCGCCCATCAAAAACCCGATGGTGGTAAGGACCAAACCTCCGACTAAAAACTGCCAGCCGGCGAGCAAGACGCCGTCATGCTTGCGCGAGAAGATGCCGATCAGGCAGGTCGAAAGAGCACCCGCGACAGTGGAGGCTAGGATAAAGCCCTCGCCATCGAGCCTGAAGCCAAAGGTGCCATCTGCGCCCGAGAGGTTGACGAGCGCGACGCCGGCAAAGCCCAGCGCACAGCCAAGCACCTTGGCCGTATTGAGCTTCTCGGTGTGAAATGCCAGGGCGGCAAAGAGGATTGCGAGGAAGTTGGCGCTGGCCTCGATGATGGAGCTCGACATGGCGCTGGCGTGCGAGAGGCCCAGATAGAAAAAGAAGTACTGCCCGATAGTCTGGAAGAGCGACAAGACAAAGATGGGCTTGATGTCGCGAGCCTGCGGAATGAGGGGGCGGCGCTGGGCCGCACTCATCCCAACGATAACCAGGGCGCCGGCAAGCGTGAAGCGCAAGCCCGCAAAGAGCAGCTGCGAGGCGCTATCGTGCGCCGGGATACCAAAGAGTGCGTAGCCGATCTTGATGCAGGGAAAGGCCGATCCCCAGAGCGCGCAACAAACAAGACAGCCCAGGATGAGTCCGGGCAGGGTGGCGAGATACGGCTTGCGGCTTTCCATGATGTCCTTCCTGCATGCGCGAAGCAAAAAAGAACCCGCCACCGGATGTGTCGGTGGCGGGTGTTGTTACCCGAGGGGATTGTACCCGATGGGAAAGGTTTAAGCGAAGTAGGCCACGCCGCTCTCAAAGATCGGCATGAACTTATCGCCGGGGACATGCTCGGGCACGTTGCGGTACAGGTTGTCGCCGCGACGCTCGGCATGGCCCATCTTGCCCAGGACGCGGCCGTCGGGGCTCGTGATGCCCTCGATGGCGAGTGCGGAGCCGTTGGGGTTGACGGAAAGATCCATGCTGGGCTTTCCGTCTTCACCCACGTACTGCGTGGCGACCTGGCCGTTGGCGATCAGCTGGGCGAGCACCTCGTCATTGGCGACAAAGCGGCCCTCGCCGTGGCTGATGGCGACGGTGTAGGGGTCGTCCAGGCTGCACTGCGAAAGCCACGGGGACAGGTTGGACGAGATACGGGTGCGCACCAGACGGCTCTGGTGGCGACCGATGGTGTTGAACGTCAGCGTGGGCGCATCGGGCGTGGCGTCGACGATGTCGCCGTAGGGCACCAGGCCGAGCTTGATCAGGGCCTGGAAGCCGTTGCAGATGCCCAGCATCAGGCCATCGCGGGCCTTGAGCAAGTCGCGGACTGCCTCGGTGACCTCGGGAGCGCGGAAGAACGCCGTGATGAACTTGGCAGAGCCGTCGGGCTCGTCGCCGCCCGAGAAGCCGCCGGGGATCATAACGATCTGGCTTGCACGGATGCGGCGCGCAAGCTCGTGGGTGCTCTCGGCGACGGCCTCGGGCGTGAGGTTGTTGATCACGAAGGTGTCGGCCTCGGCACCGGCGGCACGGAAGGCGCGGGCGCTGTCGTACTCGCAGTTGTTGCCGGGGAACACGGGGATGATCACGCGCGGGCGGGCGATCTTGGCGCCGCCGAACACGTGGATATCCTTGGCGCGGAAGTCGATGGTCTCGACCTCGGGGGTCTCGCCGGCGCTGCGGTAGGTGAAGACGCCCTCGATGCCGCTCTCCCAGGCCTCCTGGAGCTCGGCGAGCTCGATGACCTCGGAGCCGGTGTCGATGACATAGCCCTCGACGGTGGTGCCCAGGGGCTCGACGACAACGCCGTCGGCGACTTCGGGCAGCTCGGCGTCCTCGGCGAGCTCGACGATAAAGCTGCCGTAGAGCGGGGTGAAGAGGCTCTCCACGTCCACGTCCTCGGCAAGCTCGATACCGATCTGGTTACCGACGCACATCTTAAAGAGGCTCTCGGCGCCGCAGCCGTAGCCGGGCGTGGAGACGGCCAGGGCGTCGCCGGTAGCGGTGAGCGCCTCGACGGCGTCAAACGCGGCGAGCAGCTGCTGGGCATCGGGGCGGTAGTCCTCGCCATAGGTGGCGGGGGCGATACGGACGACGCGGTGTGTGAGGCCCTTGAACTCGGGGGAGACAGCGCGGGCCGCCTTGCCCACGGCGACAGCGAAGCTGATCAGGGTCGGCGGAACGTTGAGCTCGCCGGCCTCGTCCTCAAACGAGCCGCTCATGGAGTCCTTGCCGCCGATGGCGCCGGCACCCAGGTCGACTTGGGCCATGAGGGCGCCCAGGACGGCTGCCGTGGGCTTGCCCCAGCGCTCGGCCTCGGTGCGCAGACGCTCGAAGTACTCCTGGAAGGAGAGATAGGCGCGCTTGTGCTCAAAGCCGGCAGCCACGAGCTTGGCGATGGACTCGACCACGGACAGGTAGGCGCCCGCAAACTGGTCGGCCTCCATCAGATAAGGGTTGAAGCCCCATGCCATGGCACTCGCCGTGGTGGTCTCGCCGTCCACGGGGAACTTGGCGACCATGGCAGAGCTCGGGGTGAGCTGCGTCTTGCCGCCAAAGGGCATGAGCACGGTTGCGGCACCGATGGTGGAGTCGAAGCGCTCGGAAAGGCCCTTGTTGGAGGCAACGTTGAGGTCGGTGACAAGCGAGGTCATGCGCTCGGCAAGCGTGGTGCCGGCCCAGCTGGGCTGCCACACGCTGCGGGCGCAGACGTGAGCAGTCTGATGCTTGGGCGCACCGTTGGAGTTGAGGAACTCACGGGACAGGTCGACGATGGCGACGCCGTTCCAGGCCATGCGCATGCGCGGCTCGGCGGTAACCTCGGCGATAACGGTAGCCTCCAGGTTCTCCTCGGCGGCGTAGCCCATGAACTCCTCGACATCACCGTCGGCGACGGCGCAGGCCATGCGCTCCTGAGACTCGGAAATGGCGAGCTCGGTGCCGTCCAGGCCGTCGTACTTCTTGGTCACGGTATCGAGGTCGACATACAGGCCGTCGGCAAGCTCGCCCACGGCGACCGAGACGCCGCCGGCGCCAAAGTCGTTGCAGCGTTTGATCAGACGGCAGGCGTCGCCGCGGCGGAACAGACGCTGCAGCTTGCGCTCGACCGGGGCGTTGCCCTTCTGGACCTCGGCGCCCGAGGTCTCGATGGACTCGGTATTCTGGGTCTTGGAGGAGCCGGTGGCGCCGCCGATGCCGTCACGGCCGGTGCGGCCGCCCAGCAGGATGATCTTGTCGGTGGGGGCGGGGCACTCGCGGCGCACGTGGTTTGCCGGGGTAGCGCCCACGACGGCGCCAACCTCCATGCGCTTGGCCACGTAGCCGGGGTGATAGAGTTCGTTGACCTGACCGGTGGCAAGGCCGATCTGGTTGCCGTAGCTGGAGTAGCCGGCGGCAGCAGTGGTCACGAGCTTACGCTGCGGCAGCTTGCCCTCGAGCGTCTCGGACACGGGGACGGTGGGGTCGCCGGCGCCGGTGACACGCATGGCCTGGTACACGTAGCTGCGGCCCGACAGCGGGTCGCGGATGGCACCGCCCACGCAGGTGGCGGCACCGCCGAAGGGCTCGATCTCGGTCGGGTGGTTGTGGGTCTCGTTCTTAAAGAGGAACAGCCAGTCCTGGTCCTCGCCGTCGACATCGACCTTCACCTTGACGGTGCAGGCGTTAATCTCCTCGGACTCGTCGACATCGGTCATGACGCCGGTCTTCTTGAGGTACTTGGCGCCGATGGTGCCCATGTCCATGAGGCAGACGGGCTTGGTGTCGCGACCGAGTTCGTGGCGCATCTCCATGTAGCGGTCGAAGGCCTGCTGCACCACGGCGTCGTCGATCGTCACGTCGTCCAGGACGGTGCCGAAGGTGGTGTGGCGGCAGTGATCGGACCAGTAGGTGTCGATCACGCGGATCTCGGTGATGGTGGGGTCGCGATCCTCATCGCGGAAGTACTGCTGGCAGAAGGCGATGTCCGCCTCGTCCATGGCAAGGCCGCGCTCGGAAATAAAGGCGGCAAGGCCGGCTTCGTCGAGCTCGCGGAAACCGTCGAGCACCTCGACGGGCTGGGGCTCGGGGGTCTCCATGTACAGCGTCTCGGGCAGGTCGAGCGAGGCGATGCGCGCCTCGACGGGGTTCACCACGTAGTGCTTGATGGCATCAATGGCGGCCTCGTCCAGAGCGCCCGAGATCATATAGACCTTGGCGGAGCGCACGGCGGGGCGCTCGCCCTGGCTGATGAGCTGCACGCACTCGCTGGCGGAGTCGGCGCGCTGGTCAAACTGGCCAGGCAGGAATTCGACGGCAAAGACGGCGCCATCGCTTGCGGGGAGCTCGTCGTAGGTCACATCGACCTGGGGCTCGCTAAAGACGGTCGGCACGCAGGACCGGAAAAGCTCCTTGTCGATGCCCTCGACGTCGTAGCGGTTGATAATCCTCAGGGCCTCGATGCCCTTGATGCCGAGAATTTCGGTCAGCTCGCCCTTGAGCTGCTGAGCCTCGACGTCGAACCCGGGTTTCTTCTCCACGTAGATACGAGAGACCATTGGTTCCTGCCTTCCTGATCGGTTGGGCGTACGGTACGGTATGCGGCAGCGGTCGGTTTGCGGGGTCTGCCCTGCGGTCGCCTTGAGCCACATGTTTGTAAACCTCACTATGATACGACAGCTCGCGGCGCGTTGAGGACGGCGAGGGTGCTACAGTGAAGCGCAAACAAGAGAAAGGCATCACATGGCATTCGTTTCGCTCGCCATCATCGCACTCGTGGCCTTTGCGAGTCCTTTTATCGCCTCGGCGATTCCCGGAAAACCCGTTCCCGAGACGGTCTTTTTGCTCGTGCTCGGCGCGGTACTGGGACCCCATATGCTCGGCGTCATCCATGTAGATGCTGAGGTCTCGCTTGTGTCCGAGCTGGGCCTGGCCTTTTTGTTCCTGCTTGCCGGCTTTGAGATCGACCCCAAGAGCATCACAGGCGTCGAGGGGCGCTACGGCTTGGCGACGTGGGTCGTCACGTTTGGTATCGCCTGGCTTGCCGTGCGCTTTACCCCGTGGTTCTCAGTCAGTCATTTCGACGGTATCGCCGTGACGCTTGCCCTCACTTCGACGGCGCTCGGTACGCTTGTGCCCATCATGCGTGAGCGCTCGCTCACCGGCACGCGCGTGGGCGACTCGATTCTCGCGTATGGCACTTGGGGCGAGCTCGGTCCCGTGCTCGCCATGTCGGTGCTGTTGTCTGCCCGCACTGGTATCCAAACGCTCGTTATCCTTGGCTTGTTTGCGGTGGTTTGCGTGTTGCTGGCCGTGGTCCCGAGCCGCTCCAAGCGCGTCGGCAGCCGCTTCTTTGCATTTGTTGAGGAGCGCGCCGATACCACGTCGCAGACCTTCGTGCGCCTGACGGTGCTCATCCTGGTCACGCTCGTGGCATTCTCGGCTGTCTTTGATCTCGACATCGTGTTGGGTTCTTTTGCCGCCGGCTTTGTCCTGCGCTATATCATCCCCGAGGGCAACCATACGCTCGAGACCAAGCTCGACGGTCTGGCCTACGGTTTTTTGATTCCGGTGTTCTTTACCGTATCGGGCGCAAAGATCGATCTGACGGCCGTGGCGTCGCGCCCGGGTCTGCTCGTGGGCTTTATCGTGGCGTTGTTGATTATTCGTGCCGTGCCCATTCTTATTTCCATGAGCATTTGTCCTGCGACGCGCGATGTGTCGGCGTATGGTCGCATTACCGTGGCCCTGTACTGCACCACGGCGCTGCCGATCATCGTTGCCGTTACGAGCGTTGCCGTCAACGCGGGCGCGCTGTCGCAAGATATTGCGTCGGTCATGGTTGCCGCCGGTGCCATCACGGTGTTCTTGATGCCATTGCTCGCGCAGCTCTTCTACCGCGTGGTGGATGCCGCACCGGTCGCCGCCGTGGCAGAGGTTGCCGAGCATCCATCCGATGCGCTCGACATCTTGCGCGCCCACCACGACCTAGCGAGCTTGCTCGCGCGCGAGCACGAGCTGCTGACCTCGCATGGCCATGGTCGCGTATTCGAGGGCCTGCCTACGCTCGATACGATTGCCGAGCGTCTTTCCGCCGAGGCAGCGAGCGGCCACATCGATGCCCGCATCGTGGACGCGGCGCACCTGCTTGCCGATAAGACCTATGGAGACGAGGTCGACCCGTCCGAGCTGACTCCGCGTGAGCGCCGCCGCCTGGAGCGCGCCAAGCTCGCTGTGCGCGAATACCGCCGTCGCATGCTGGAGCTCTATGCGCGCGAAGAAGCCGAAGACGACGACGGTAAGTAGTCGATACTTTCTCGGGGAAGCCGCGTCCCGCTTTGAAGGCTCGGAACGGGATGTGGTTTCCGAAACGGGGGCCGTTGGGAAGCTGTGTCCCGGAATGGGCGCTCAGAGTGGGATGCAGTTTCCGCAAGGAGGTCCTGGGGGAAACCGTGCCCCGTTCTGATCCGAAATACTGGGACATAGTTTCCCTTTCATAACAGGAGAAGGCGCGCTGTCTGCAGTTGATTCAGACGGCGCGCCTTTTTGGTTGAGCTATGTTGAAGCTTGAAGCCAAAGCTTGTGGCTCCTTAGGAGCGGGCGGCTCCGTCGACGGGGAGCACGGCGCCCGTGACATAGGAGGACATGTCGCTCGCCAGGAAAACAAAGGCGTTGGCGACATCCTCGGGCTCGCCCATGCGACCCAGCGGAATGGTGGCGATGATGGGCTTGATGACCTCTTCGGGCAGGTTGGCGACCATGTCGGTCTTAGTCACGCCGGGGGCGACGGCGTTGACGCGGATGCCCATGGGAGCGAGCTCGCGCGAGAGCGACTGGACCATACCGTTGACGGCAAACTTGGACGTGGGGTAACCGACGCCGGAGGGCTGGCCGTACTTGGCGACCATCGAGCTTGTGGTAGTGATGGTGCCGCCGTGGCCGGCCTCGGTCATGATCTTGGCGGCAGCCTGGTGGCCATTAAAGACGGCGACGACGTTGAGGTCCATAACTTTGGCGAACTCCTCGGCCGTGTAGTCCAAGAGGGGTGAACGCTGGGAGATACCGGCATTGTTGACGACCGTGTCCAAGCCGCCCATGTCGGCTGCAGTCTGCGTAAAGGCCTCAGTCACGGCCTCGAGCGAGGTGAGATCGCAGGAGCGACCCCAGACCTTGGCGTCGGGATAGGCGGCTGTCAGCTTCTCAACGGCCGTGTCGGCAGTCTCCTGGCGCGAGCCAAAGACGGTGACGGCAGCGCCTTCCTCGATAAAACGGCAGGCGATGGCATAGCCGATACCGCGTGTGCCTCCGGTGATGATTGCTTTCTTGCCCTCGAGCAACATGGTGCTTCCTCTCATCGCGGGCGGACATTCGCAGCACAGCGTAGCGGTAGTCGGAATCGGCCGCGTTTGCATATCGGTGAACGGTAGCCCGCGTTACCGATGAGCGGCTCGCGCAAATATGCTTTGCCGTTGTGCTTAGGGCAGGTGACAAAAGGGCTCCCGTCCCACATCGGACGGGAGCCCTCAAGGCGCGTATTGCTAGGCGAGCGTTGGGCTAGTTCGCCATGACGCCTTCGGTCCAAGCCTCAACGTCCTCGATGCGCAGGACGTTGGCGACCTCGGCCACGCAGCCGACGCTGGCAAGCTCGGCGGCGGCAGCCTGGACGTCCTTCTCGAGCGCGCGGTGCGTCAGGAAGATGACCGAGCAGGCATCGCTGACGCCCGATTTGCCGTCCTCGACCTGGTTGATGAGCGAGATCGAGATGTTGTGCTTGGCAAAGATGTCGACCGTCTCGGACAGGGCGCCCACGCGGTCGGCGACTTTCAGGCGCACATAGTACTTGGTCTGGAGCTCGTCCATGGGCTTAAAGGTGAGGTTGTGGCCATAGGGCTCAATCTCGGGCAGCGGAGCCACGCCGCGGCTGATCTGCTCGGAGAGCGACAGGATATCGCCCACGACGGCGCTCGCGGTGGGGAAGGAGCCTGCGCCCGCGCCGTAGAACATGGTCTCGCCCACGGCGTCGCCTACCACGTAGACGGCGTTCATGGCGCCGTTGACCTTGGCGAGCATATGGTCTGCGGGGATCAGCGTGGGATGCACGCGAACGTCGACGCCAGCGTCGGTGTTGCGGGCGATGCCGAGCAGTTTGATGGTGTAGCCGAGCTCGCGGGCCTGGGCGATGTCCTCGGCGCCGATGGTGCGGATACCCTGCTGGTACACATCATCGGTGGTAACGCGGGTGCCAAAGCCGATGGAGGCGAGGATGGCCGTCTTGCTGGCGGCATCGAAGCCGTCGACGTCGGCGGACGGGTCGGCCTCGGCATAGCCCTTAGCCTGTGCGTCGGCGAGCACGTCAGCGTAATCGGCGCCCTCGGCGTCCATGCGCGACAGGATGTAGTTGGTGGTGCCGTTGAGGATGCCGGCGATGGTCAGGATCTTGTTACCCACCAGGTCGTGCTCGAGTGTGCTGACAATGGGGATGCCGCCACCGCAGCTGGCCTCGCACTTAATCTGCACGCCGCACGCACGCGCCTTCTCGGCAAGCGTCTCGACATGGCGGCCCAGCAGGGCCTTGTTGGCGGAGACGACATGCTTGCCGTTCTCGAAGGCAGTGGTGAAGATCTCGGTTGCGGGATGCTCGCCACCAATCAGCTCGACGACGATGTCGACGGCGGGGTCGGTGACGACATCGTGCCAGTCGCTCGTAAAGGCCTCGCGCTCAATGCCTGCCGCCTCGGCCTGCTCCCAAGCAAGCGCGCAGGCGCGGGTCAGCTTAAGGTCGATGCCGTAGGCTGCCAGGTACTCATCGTGGTGGCTCTTGATCAGACGGGCCACGCCGCCGCCGACGGTTCCCAGACCGATCAGACCGACGTTCACGGTGCGCAGGGGTTCGCTCATAGATAACTCCTTCGTGCATCTTATGGATGGATAAACCGCTTAAAGGTTGAGTGCATTCTAGCGTGAACCGGGGGCGCGTGCTCGCCAGGCAACAGGAGCCGCACAAAACGGCACCCCCGAAACGCTGCGGAAACATTGGAAACACGCTCGCTACAAACGGACTTCCGTAACAAACTGTCAACGTTTGCGCCATAAGGTTTGCCCTGTACCGCAAGACGGCCGCACCGCGGCCAGCGAAAAAGGGGGACACCATGTTTATTCAGAGCGGGAACGCTTGTAACAGAATGGAAACATTACTTTTACACAATAAAGTGGCATTACTGCATAAAATAGTGGGGAAATGCAGAACTATGGATAAATGAACAAATCCAAAGAAAAGTTGAAATAATCGCCACTTTTCCTAACTAAAGCGTCTACTATTTTGCGAACGCCGAACACGGCGAAGGATGGCCTGTCGGGCAACCAAAACCCGACGAGATTTGAGAGGAGAGCCGCATGTCGAGCCTCACCGGTAAGTCATTGAACCCTGTTATGAATCGCAGGAGCGTTATCGCGAGCGCAGCAGGTCTGGGGGCGATGTCCATTCTAGCTGGCTGCTCCTCCAACGGCGGCGACAGCGGTTCCGCGTCGGGCGACGCTTCGTTTAAGATCGGCACCATCGGCCCGCTGACCGGCGCCAACGCGTCCTACGGCAAGTCCGTTACACAGGCTGTCGAGCTTGGCTGCAAGGATTTCTCGACTAAGGAGCTGCCGCTTGTCAGCAAGGCCGAGGACGACCAGGCTGACGGTGAGAAGGCCGTCAACGCCTTCAACACCCTGTTCGACTGGGGCATGCAGGCCCTCGTCGGTCCGACCACCACGGGTGCGTCGGTCGCCGTTGCCGCCGAGTGCGGCAACGACCCCGAGACGTTCATGATCACCCCGTCTGCGTCCTCCGAGGACGTTACCAAGGGCAAGGATTGCGTCTTCCAGGTTTGCTTTACCGACCCCAACCAAGGTGTCAACGCTGCCAAGTTCCTGGCAGAGAAGTATGCGAACGAGAAGTTCGTGCTGTTCTATAACTCCGGCGACGCCTATTCTTCGGGCATCGCAGATTCCTTTAAGGCCCAGGCCGCTAAGTCTAAGCTTGAGATTGTCGACGAGGAGACCTTTAAGGACGACTCCGCCACGAGCTTTACCAACCAGCTGACCAAGGCCAAGCAGGCAGGCGCCACCATGATCTTTGCGCCGATCTACTACACGCCGGCGTCCGTCCTGCTCAAGAACGCCAAGGACATGGGCTACGACGTCAAGATGATGGGCTGCGACGGCATGGACGGCATCCTGGGCGTTGAGGGCTTCGACACCTCTCTTGCCGAGGGTCTGCTGCTCATGACCCCGTTCTCCGCCGACGACGAGAAGAACGCCGACTTCGTCAACGCTTACAAGGATAAGTACGGCGATACCCCCGACCAGTTTGCCGCCGACGCCTACGACGGCGTGCATGCTGTGGTCGAGGCTCTCAAGGAGGCCGGCCTGGGCGTCGACGCCGACCCTACCGAGGTTGCCGAGAAGCTTCCCGAGGCTATGCTCAAGATTACCGTTGACGGTCTGACTGGCAAGCTCTCCTGGAACGACAAGGGTCAGGTCCAGAAGGACCCGACGGCGTACGTCATTACCGACGGCAAGTACGTACAGGCCTAATATGCCGCCTTATATAGAGCGGTTTTGATCCCAAGCAGGGGAGGTTTTGGCCTTCCCTGCTTGCTTGGTATCTAGGGACGATGTAACGTCCCTGTTTCATACATCAACTGGAAACCTATTCGAAAGGGGGATGTGGAACATGACGGTCTTTATCCAATACTTGGTCAACGGCCTGTCCATGGGCAGCGTCTACGCCATCATCGCGTTGGGCTACACCATGGTCTACGGTATCGCCAAGATGCTCAACTTCGCTCACGGCGACGTCATCATGGTCGGTGCCTATGTCTCGTTCTGCGCCACGTCGTATCTCGGCCTCCCGGGCTGGGCATCTGTAATTCTCTCTTGTGTGGTCTGCACGGTTCTCGGTGTTCTCATCGAGGGTCTGGCATACAAGCCGCTGCGCCAAGCAGGCCCTCTGGCCGTTCTGATCACGGCCATCGGCGTGTCTTACTTCCTGCAGAACGCCGCGCAGCTTCTGTGGGGCGCCACGCCCAAGAACTTCACTTCGCTCGTCACCTTCCAGGTGCCGGAGTTCTTGGCCAAGTTCAACGTAAGCGCCGTCTCGCTCGTCACCATCGTCGCCTGCCTGGTTATCATGGCCGGCCTGATGTTCTTTACAGGCAAGACCAAGATGGGCAAAGCCATGCGCGCCGTGTCCGAGGACAAGGCCGCCGCTCAGCTCATGGGCATCAACGTCAACCGCACCATCTCGATGACGTTCGCCATCGGCTCCGCCCTTGCCGCCATCGCCGGCGTGCTGCTGTGCTCCTACTCGCCGGTGCTGCAGCCCACGACGGGTGCCATGCCTGGCATCAAGGCCTTCGATGCCGCTGTCTTCGGTGGCATCGGCTCCATCCCCGGTGCCTTTGTCGGTGGCATTCTCATCGGTATCATCGAGGCGATGGCACAGGCTTATATTTCCACGAGCCTTGCCAACTCCATCGTCTTTGGTGTTTTGATCATCGTCCTGCTCGTCAAGCCTGCCGGCCTCTTGGGCAAGTACGTCCCCGAGAAGGTGTAGGTGAGCGTTATGAAGTTTCTTAAAGACAAGCAGACGCGTCACGACTTTGTTACGTACGCCATGTGCCTTGTGGCGTTCGCCATCGTGTTCTTTATGCAGTCTAACCACATGATTCCGCGCATGATCGCCGGTCAGCTGGTTCCCATCACGGCCTATATCGTCATGGCTATCTCCCTTAACCTCGTCGTCGGCATCGCGGGCGACTTGTCGCTGGGCCACGCGGGCTTTATGAGCGTCGGCGCCTATACAGGCATCGTTACCGCGGTCGCCCTCGAGAGCGCCGTTCCCTCCGATCCGATACGTCTTGTCATCAGCATCGTGGTCGGCGCCATCGCTGCCGCCATCCTGGGCTTCTTGATCGGCATCCCGGTCCTGCGCCTGAGCGGCGATTACCTGGCTATCGTGACGCTGGCCTTTGGCGAGATTATCAAAGAGATCGTCACCTGCCTTATCGTGGGCGTCGACTCCCGCGGCCTGCATGTGATCTTTAACATTACAGGTAACTCCACGATCGACGACCTGCACCTGCTCGAGGACGGCACCGCCATCATCAAGGGCGCCCAGGGCGCATCGGGCGTGTCGACGTACTCGACCTTCCTCGCCGGTGCCATCCTGGTCATGGTCGCACTTGTGATCGTGCTCAACCTGGTTCGCAGCCGTACCGGCCGTGCCATTATGGCCGTGCGCGACAACAAGATCGCTGCCGAGTCCGTGGGCATCTCCGTCACCGAGTACCGCATGATCGCCTTCGTGGTTTCCGCCGCTCTCGCCGGCGCTGCCGGAGCCCTCTTCGGCGGTAACTTCTCGCAGCTTTCCGCCACCAAGTTCGACTTCAACACGTCCATCCTCATCCTGGTATTCGTGGTCCTGGGCGGTCTGGGCAATATGCGCGGCTCCGTCATCGCGGCGGCGTTGCTCACGGTGCTTCCCGAGCTGCTCCGTCAGTTCTCGGACTACCGCATGCTCATCTACGCCATCGTGCTGATCCTGGTCATGATCTTTACCAACAACCCGCAGCTCAAGGCGTTCTTCGCACGCATTAAGGACCGCTTTGCTTCCAAGAAGGAGGTAGCAGCCGATGCCCAGTAAGTTTGAGTTCAACAAGGGCAAGATGGTCCCGTATCCTTCTGGCGCCATCGTTCCCGACCGCGACCTGGGCCAGCGCCCGGCGCTCGAGTGCATCCACTTGGGCATTGAATTTGGCGGCCTTAAGGCAGTCGACGACTTTAGCCTGACCATCGGTAAGACCGAGATCGCCGGTCTGATCGGTCCCAACGGTGCCGGTAAGACCACGGTCTTCAACCTGCTCACCAAGGTGTACCAGCCCACGCACGGTACTATCCTGCTCGACGGCGAGGACACCTCGGGCAAGTCCGTCTACCAGGTCAACCGTATGGGTATCGCCCGTACGTTCCAGAACATTCGCCTGTTCAACACCATGACGGTGGAGGACAACGTTAAGGTCGGCCTGCACAACCAGGAGCGCTACTCTGGTTTTGAGGGCGTGCTGCGTCTGCCGACGTACTGGAAGCACGAGAAGGCCGCCCACGAGCGCGCCATGGAGCTGCTGTCCATCTTTGATATGGAGCACCTGGCAAACGAGCAGGCCGGCTCGCTGCCTTACGGCGCCCAGCGTCGTCTGGAGATCGTCCGCGCGCTTGCCACCAACCCCAAGCTGCTGCTGCTCGACGAGCCTGCTGCCGGCATGAACCCGTCCGAGACCGCGGAGCTCATGGAGAACATCGTCAAGATCCGCGACACCTTTGGCATCGCCATCATGCTTATCGAGCACGACATGTCGCTCGTCATGAATATTTGCGAGGGCATTTGCGTGCTTAATTTTGGCAAGGTCATCGCCAAGGGCACGGCCGAGGAAATTCAGAACAACGACGCCGTTATCGAGGCATATCTGGGCAAGCAGGATAAGGGGGAGAACTAAATGGCAGAGCCGATGCTTTCCGTCTACAACATCAACGTCTGGTACGGCGCTATCCACGCCATCAAGGACATCTCCTTTAACGTCAACGAGGGTGAGATCGTGGCCTTGATCGGTGCTAACGGCGCCGGCAAGTCTACAACGCTTAAGACTGTCTCGGGCCTGCTGCGTTCCAAGACCGGCTCCATCAAGTTTATGGGCGAGGACATTACCCATACGCCTGCCGACAAGCTGGTGGGCAAGGGCCTGGCCCAGGTGCCCGAGGGCCGTCGTGCCTTTTTGCAGATGACGGTCGAGGAGAACCTGGAGATGGGCGCTTACACGCAGCCCAAGTCCACGGTGGCTCCGGGCCTTGAGCGCGTCTACGAGCAGTTCCCTCGCCTTAAGGAGCGCCGTCGCCAAGTCGCCGGCACCCTTTCGGGCGGCGAGCAGCAGATGCTCGTTATGGGCCGCGCCCTTATGAGTAACCCCAAGCTGCTCATGCTTGACGAGCCTTCCATGGGCCTGGCGCCGATTCTGATTGAGCAGATCTTCCAGATTGTCGAGGACCTGCACAAGGCCGGCACCACGGTGCTTCTGGTCGAGCAGAACGCGCAGATGGCGCTCTCGATCGCCACGCGTGGCTACGTGCTCGAGACCGGCAAGATCACCATGACCGGCACCGGCCAAGAGCTCCTGCACGACGATAACGTCCGCAAGGCTTACCTGGGCGGCTAGGGACTTCCGCCGTTCTGCCGAACGGCGGACCGGCCGACGCTGCGCGGGCGCCCTGATCGACGTGCCGAAGCTCCTCACCCTTGGGGCTATGCCGCGGTACGAGGCCAGGTGGTCATGGTCCGGGAACCTCGCGATGTCGAATGACACCGCGAGGTTCGCCGCCGTCCTCGGCGACCTCGACCCCCGAGTGGGCGATCCCCACGCGCTAACGCCTGCAAACAAGGGGATCGCCAAGACGCCGCCGGGCACCTCCGTCATAGACGTGGAAGTGCGGCCGCGCTGAAGCTCTGCGCGGTGTCTGCTCGCTTATGTGCGCATCACGAAGGAAGACCAGATCGGTGAGCGGGATTGGCCCGAAGTCGAGAGATTCCCATCAGCCTCTCGTCGGTCGATGACCGGTTCACCACGCAGGAAGAGCGTGACGGAAGGTCTCGCAAAAAGGCTCCGAGCGCGGCGTGCTCATGCCCGTCGTGGTGCGCCCGAAGGGGGGGGGACGGCTGCTACGAGCTCGATCATTTGCGAGGAGAAGACGAACCAGTCGTTGCAGATCCAATATGGATCTCGCCGACCTCGGCAAGCTGCTCGATGAGTGGAAGCCCTGTCGGGTCGTCTATTTCAACACCACCCAGAATGATGGTGTCATCGCGCAGGTCGATCTGCGTGTTGAGCACAGCGAGGTTAAAGCCGGAGGCCACAAATCCGATAGCAGCCAGGACGAGCCCCGTGGCAACAAGCCCACCCGCTACGGCAAGGTAAATCCTTTTTACGCTGGACATGTTTGCACTCCTTCCTATGCCGTGAGCGGCGCCGCTTCGGCGCCCATGCGGCTCTTATTGCCTCGATCTTTCCAGAAGGGCGAAACGGCTTTCTTCGCCCAAAGGGCAGAGAGGCGCGCGATCTGCTTGGACGCCGTCCAGGCGCCGGCTCCCGTGAGGAGCGCCACACCGATGGAAGCGAATCCCATTCCCATCGAGGCCAAAACGTACGGAACATGCCCGATAATGATGCCGTCCACGGCGAACAGGAGCCCTACCAGGCCCGCGCCCCCGAATGCCGCGGCCACGATCCACACGCAGAGCGCAAGAACCCAAATACAGATGTAGACTGCAGCGGCAACGGCGACGAACGCGAGCAGCAGCGGAATCCATACCGGAGAGCCCACGATGGCGAGCGCCCATAGAAGTGCCGTGCTCTTGCGCTTGGTCCTCGCGATCGCGCGCGGCACGGCGGGCAGTTCGTCGAGCGTTGCCTCGGCGACCTCACCGGGCGTGCCCATGGCGGCCACAGCCTCGGCCTCCGTCATGCCGTCCTCCATACGGTCGGCGATGGCCTCCGCGTAGAACTCCTGCGTTTCCTTTACCTGATCTGCCGGCAGGCAGGCCAGAAGCTCGCCCAGCCGGTTCAAGAACTCATCGCGCGTCATGGTGCGCCCCCTCCACGTAACGGTAGATCTCCTGCACGGATGGCCATTCGGCGAGGAACTCGGCGATACGCTCGCGCCCGGCGTCCGTGATGCGGTAGTACCTCCGCAGCCGCCCGTTGTGCTCGGCGGAGCGCGCGGTGATGCAGCCCGCCTTCTCCAGGCGCTTGAGCAACGGATAGAGCGTGGATTCCGTGAGCCCCATACTCGCGGGCACGTCCTTCACGATCTGATAGCCGTAGGATTCCTCGCCCGAGACGGCCGCGAGCACGCAGGCCTCGAGGAAGCCGCGCTTCATCTGTGCCTCCATCCGCACACCTCCTTTCGTAGTATACTGTGTAACACCTACTATATGACACATAGTATATGATGTCAACAGTTGTCGTATAGGGAGTCCGGTCTGTCTGTCCCCTGCGGGTACTCATTGGGGACGTACTTAAATGAGTAGACGTTGTGGCAGATGCCAACGACTACCCCTTTAAGTTGCGGTGGAATAGGGACTAAATGGGAGCCTCAGAGGCCAAAAGAGTCCTTATTCCACCGCAACTTCATGGGGGTGTGTGACAATGCCCGTCGGAAAACATCTGCTGTCTTCGGGGGTCTATCTATGCTGTACGAGTTTTGTGCCGAGAACTTTGAGCGGGTGCCGGCGGCCATTAAGGCCGGTGCGAGTCGTATTGAGCTGTGCGACAACCTTGCCGTTGGCGGCACCACACCTTCCGCCGGCGTTATCAGCGCTACGGTCAGCTACGCTCACGAGCACGATGCGCGCGTGATGTGCATGATTCGTCCGCGCGGCGGGGACTTTCATTACAACCAGGACGAGCTGCGCATGATGGAGATGGATCTGGGCCTTGCCGTAAGCGCCGGCGTCGATGGTCTGGTCTTTGGCTGTTGCAAGCCTTGTGCTGGCGGATGGGCGCTCGACGAACTCACGCTCGGTGCCTTGGTGATGGCTGCGGGGTGTGCGGCCGAGGAGTGCAAGCGCGAGTCCCTTGACATCACCTTCCACATGGCGTTTGACCAGCTCTCGCCCGAGGCTCAGCTCGATGCGATTGATACACTTGCCGACTGCGGCGTTACGCGCATCCTCACGCATGGCGGCGCTGCCGGTACGTCGATCGAGGGCAACTTCGAAAACCTGGTCCGCTTGATCGAGTACGCGGGCGACCGCCTGACCATCCTTCCTGGCGGCGGCATTACCACGGCCAACCGCGATGCCGTGGCGGCAGCACTTGGCGTCTCCGAGCTGCATGGCACCAAGATCGTGCCGCTGGAGGTGTAACCTGTGGCACTGGTATTTGACGTTCAGCAGGCGAGCGGTAAGCCCGACGATAATCGTCGCCCTGGCACCGCGTGCCCCTTTTGTGATACGGAGGGGCTCGCCAGCGTCATCCAGCGCGATGGTGACTGCATCTGGCTCGAGAATAAGTTCAAGACCTTGCGGGCCACCCGTCAGACCGTATTGATCGAGTCTGCCAATCACGACGCCGACCTGGCGACCTATGAACCGGATGAGCTGCATCATGTGATGCGGTTTGCCCTGGGCTGTTGGCAGCAGATGCTCGATTCCCAACAGTACCGCAGTGTGCTCATGTACAAGAACAAAGGCCCGCTTTCGGGCGGCAGCCTCGTCCATCCACACATGCAGATTGTGGGCTTGGAGCAGGAAGACGGCTATGCTTCGCTGGCTTCCGCCAATTTCGAAGGCATCAATGTTTGGCAACAGGGGAGAATCTCGGTCAACATCTCAACCGAACCGATTATGGGATTCTTTGAGGTTAACGTCTCGGCTCCACAGGGAATCGCCGCCAGCGACGACGCCCGCGACCAAGCCGAAGCGGACCTGTTTGCCGATGCGATTCAGGTGGCCCTGCACTATATCCTGCACGAGCACCACGGCGGCCGCGCGGAGTCGTACAACTTGTTCTTCTACCACATGGACGGCCGGACCATTGCCAAGGTGTTGCCGCGTTGGGTGGTTTCGCCCTACTTTGTCGGTTATCGTTTGGCCCAGGTCAATGCCGAGACCACGCTCGATATCGATGCAGAGCGCCTGCGTGCGCATCTGGAAACGCTCGTATAGCAAGACTATCACCCGCGTAATGCGGACAGTCTAGCGTCCCATGGCGTCGCGGCCGGCCTCGACGCGCTTGCGCTGGGCGGCGCGCTCCTCGCCGGTCAGTCGCTCAAAGAGATGTCCGATAACCGAGGCGAGCACCTGCTGAAACAGCGTTCCGCACATGACGGGAAACACGACCTCGCCGGGAAAATACTGCGTGGCGATGACGGCGCCCGAAGAGATATTGCGCATGCCGCAGGTAAAGCACATGGTGGTCGTCTCGCTATACGGCAGGTGCAACGCGCGGGCGACCAGAATGCCGACGACAAAGCCGCTGATGGCGAAGGTCAAAATAAAGAGGGCGACTTCCAGGCGCACCGCATTCATGTGTAGCACGTACTCGCTCATGGCGGTGGAGTTGGAGGCGATGACACCCATCATCATAAACTTGCAGGCGGGCGAAAGCGCGGGGGAGAGTTTCTCGTGTCCCCATCCGCGCGTGAACTCGTTGATCACGATGCCGAGCACGGCGGGGATGGCGATCATAAAGGCCATGTTCTGCATCATGCCCGTAACATCGATTGCAACGGTGGCACCCAGCAGGAGCTTAAGCGTGAGCGGAATCGTGACGGGCGAGATGACCGAGGACGTCAGGATGATGGTGAGCGCGAGCGGGCCGTTGCCGCCGAACATGCTGATCCACATAAAAGCGGTGACGGCCACGGGCACGCTGTATTCGAGCACAATGCCGCAGACAAGGTTGGGGTTGGAGCCAAAGAAGAGTGACCCCATGGCATACGCCGCGATGGGAATAAGCACCGCCGAGACGAGCAGCGCCAAGACTAGGCGCAACGGACGGCGGAACACCTCGGTTGCCTGGTGAAAGGTGTTGCTGAGCGCACCCTGAAACGTCATAAAGGCAAACAAGGTGGGAACGATGGGCTTGAGTACGCCAATCTGTTGGGGAAAGAGCACGCCGAGTGCCACGCAAATCGGAACGATGACCTGCATGTGCCCCGCGAGAAACTTGCCCAGTCCAACCCATTGCTTCATATGCGCTTGTGACTCCCTTTGCCCGTGAACCCGTTTTGAATGGATATGCTAGACGCTCGCATGCGTCCGTGCGTCAGAAACGCTCGAATATTTCGAGGCTATTACCGGCATCGTTTACCGAAACCGCGGCGTGCTGCGGCGATTTGCGTCTGCTCTGCACGGTATAATAAATCCGTTCAACAGATCTGCCTGCCGAAGCGGGCATACACAGAGGACTCATCGCTATGAACCGTGAGAGGTATCGCGGCGACCTGCCCCTATCGGGGGTGGGCGCCTATGTCATCGCTTAAGACGACGCATCGCTGGGCGGTCGCTCAGCAAAACCCCGAGCTCGAAAAGGAGCTTTCGGCTGGCCTGGGCATTCCCGGGCTGGTGGCGCGTATTATGGTCGCGCACGGCATTACATCCATCGAAGAAGGTCAGCTGTTTTTGACGCCTTCGCTCGATCGCGACTGGGCCGACCCACTCATTATTCCGGGCATGGCGGTCGTTGCCGACCGCGTCGAGCGCGCTATTCGCAACCACGAGCACATCGCGGTCTTTGGCGATTTTGACGTTGACGGCATTACGTCGACCTGCCTGTTGACCGAGGCACTGCGCACGTTTGGCGCCGATGTCACGCCGTTTATTCCGCATCGCTTTGACGAGGGCTACGGCCTGTCGCGTGCGGCGCTCGACCGCGTCAACGAGCTCGCCCAACCCAACCTGATCGTGACCGTCGATAACGGCATTGCCGCCAAGGAGGAGGTCTCCTATCTGGAGAGCCTGGGGATCGATTTGGTGGTCACGGACCATCACGAGCCGTCCGACCAGGTGCCGCAGGGCGTGCCCCTGACCGACCCCAAACTCGAGGACGAGGGTCCCTCGCGCGAGCTTGCCGGTGCCGGCGTGGCGCTCAAGCTGGTGCAGGTCCTGGGCGAGCGTTTGGGCAAGCCGTCGTATTGGCGTTCGCTGATAGAGGTCGCGGCGCTGGGCACCGTGTCCGACATGATGCCGCTCACGCCCGAGAATCGCGCACTGGTCGCCGAGGGCATCCAGCAGATGCGCGTGACGGCCCGTCCCGGCTATATCGCGCTTGCCGCGCTCGCCAAGGCGGACCTTTCGAGCATTACGGCGGATGGCCTATCGTTCTCGCTCATTCCCCGCTTAAACGCTGCCGGTCGCATGGCCGATCCCAAGCTGGCGCTCGACCTGCTGCTTGCCCGCGATCCCATCGAAGCAAGCGCACTGGCAGCCGAGCTCGAGGAAATCAACCGCCAGCGCCGTGAGATCGAGGCGGAGCTCACGCGCGATGCCATGGCAAAGGTCGAGAAGACCTATGATGGCGGGCGCGCAATCGTCGTGGGTGGCGAGGGCTGGCACGAGGGCGTCAAGGGCATCGTGGCAAGCCGTCTGACCAACCGCTATCACGTGCCGGCGCTGCTGTTCTCGATCGAGGGCGGTATCGCGCGCGGCTCTGGTCGCTCGGTGGGCAAAGTTAACCTGTTTGACGCCGTCGAGCGCTGTTCCGACCTGCTGATTCGTCGCGGCGGACATGCCGGTGCGGTGGGTGTGACCATCGAGGCATCCAAGCTCGATGAGTTCCGCCGCCGCCTTTCCGCCGTGCTATCGGAGCTTCCCGCCGAGGACTTTGAAGACACCGACGAGGTCGCCGCCACCGTCGACCTTTCCGAGCTGAATATCGAGACCATCGAGCAGATCTCCCGTCTTGAGCCGTTTGGCCAGGGCAACAAGGTGCCGCTGCTGGCTGCCGAGGGCGTGACGATGTGCGATCGCGCCGTGGTGGGCAAAACCGGCGAGCACATGCGCTTTGTGGCGACCGATGGCGCCGCGAGTGTGCCGGCCATCATGTTCCGCGTGCCGCAGATCGATAAGCTCATCAATTGCGACAGCGCCGTCGACTTGGTGTTCGAGGCCGTGGCCGAGCATTGGCAGGGACGCGTGAAGCCCAAGCTCATGATCAAAGATGCCTTGGTGCGCGATACCGCGGCGTCCAATATCGACGATCCGGCATGCGAGCTTCGCCGCGGCGTGGAGCCTGCGGACGCCGGTCTTCGTCTGGAGTCCCGCAAGCGCCAAGCGCTCGCCCAGCTTTCCTATACCGAGCTGACGCGCTCGCTTATCCATAGCTTTATCGGCTCGAACCAGCCGCACCGCGCGCAGGTCGAGGCGCTCGATGCCCTGGCCGATCACCAAAGTGTTCTGGCCGTTATGGGAACGGGGCGCGGCAAGTCTCTTATCTTCCATGTGCATGCCGCGCGCGAGGCGGTCCTTCGTGGGCGTGCGAGCATCTTTGTCTATCCGCTGCGCGCGCTCGTTGCCGACCAGGCCTATCACCTCTCGTCGACGATGGCCGCGCTCGGCATTGGCGTGGGCGTGTTGACTGGCGAGACCGTGGAGGCGGCGCGTGATGATGTGTTTGCCGGCCTGGCTTCGGGCCGCACCGGCATCGTACTCACGACGCCTGAGTTCCTGTCTATTCACCGCGACCGCTTTGCGCGTTCAGGGCGCATCGGCTTTGTCGTTATCGATGAGGCGCACCATGCCGGTCTTGCCAAGGGCGGCGACCGCAGCGCATACCTCGACATGCCCGATATCCTCAAGGCCCTGGGCGATCCGGTCGTTATGGCGGCGACGGCCACCGCGACGGCTCCGGTCGTGGCGGAGCTTGCCCGCGTGCTGCCGATTACCCGTACGGTGGTCGACGAGACCGTGCGCGAGAACTTGCAACTCGAGGATGACCGAGATCTTGCGAGCCGCGAGAACCGCCTGGTGTCAATCGTGGCGACGGGGGAGAAGACCGTCATCTACGTCAACTCGCGCGACCAGTCCGTGGCGCTTGCTAAGACGCTGCGCAAGCGGGTACCCGATTGCGCGGCCCGCATCGCGTTCTATAACGCGGGGCTTGCGCGCTCCGATCGTCGCCGTGTCGAGGAAGCGTTTCGTGACGGAAGCCTCAGCTGCATCGTCTCGACCTCTGCCTTTGGTGAGGGCGTCAACCTTCCCGATATCCGCCATGTTGTGCTTTACCACATGCCCTTTGGCGCCATCGAGTTCAACCAGATGAGCGGACGCGCCGGTCGCGATGGACAGCCCGCCGTGATTCACCTGCTCTATTCGTCGCGTGACGCTCGCATTAACGAGCGCCTGCTCGACTGTTACGCGCCCGAGCGCGATGAGCTTGTCACGCTCTATCGCGCGCTGCAGACTATGTGGCGCTCCAACCGCGGCAAGACCGGAGCCGACTCATTTAGTGCGAGCGATATCGACATCGCGCAGATGTGCCTTGCCATCGATGCCCGCACGCCGGTTGACGAGCGCTCGGTGGCAAGCGGTCTGGGAATCTTCGAAGAGCTTGGCTTCTGTCGCGTTTCGGGGTTTGATGACACCCGTCGCATTGCGATGGCCGAAAACCCCGGCCGTGTGCAATTGAGCAGGTCAATCCGCTATTTGGAGGGCTTGCGCTCGCGCATGGAGTTCTCGGCTTTCCGGAGTTGGGCGCTTGATTCGTGCGCTTCTGATATGCTAGCCAAAGTTAACCGCCCGATCGTACCGCGGGCCTAGGGGAAGGGGACCTCGATGGATGCCGCAGCCCGTACCGCCCATGATTCCACCCTCCAACCGTTCTCGGAGATGGAGCACTATAAGCATGCCGATGAGCTGCCGCCCGAGATTATGGCGGACAGCTACGACAAGCTGGAGCGCCTGTGCCTCAAATATATGAATGAGGACGACTTCTCTAAGGTTGAGCAGGCCTATTGCTTTGCTGCCGAGAAGCACTGCAACCAAAAGCGGCGCTCGGGTGAGATGTACATCAACCATCCCGTCGAGGTGGCTATCATTCTGGCCGACCTCAAGATGGACTGCGATGTGGTGTGCGCCGCGCTGCTGCACGATACCGTCGAGGATACCGAGACCTCGCTCGCCGATGTTTCCGGTCTGTTTGGCGATACGGTGGCCGAGCTCGTCGATGGCGTGACCAAGCTCACCAACATCGAAGTCGATAGCATGGACGAGAAGCAGGCGCTTACGCTGCGCAAGATGTTCCTCGCCATGTCCAAGGACATCCGCGTCATCATCGTTAAGCTTGCCGACCGTCTGCACAACATGCGCACCCTTGCAGCCCTGCGTGAGGACCGTCGCCTGTTTAAGGCTCGCGAGACCATGGACGTGTATGCGCCCCTGGCCGACCGTCTGGGCATGAGCTCCATTAAATGGGAGCTCGAGGACCTGTCCTTCTTCTACCTGGAGCCCGATGCCTACCAGCGCATCGCACGCATGGTGGCGGAGTCGCGCGAGGTCCGTGAGCGCTATCTGGCCGAGACCATCAAGACGCTCACCGACGAGCTCAACCGCATTGGCCTGGAAGACTTCCAGATCAACGGCCGTTCCAAGCACTATTGGTCCATCTACCAAAAGATGAAGCGCAAGGGCAAGGAATTCTCCGAGATCTACGACCTGGTGGCACTGCGCGTCATCACGCATTCGGTGCGCGATTGCTACTCCACGCTCGGCGCGGTGCACACGCTGTGGCACCCCATGCCCGGCCGCTTTAAAGACTATATCGCCATGCCCAAGGTCAATAACTACCAGTCGCTCCACACGACGGTCATCGGCCCCACGGCTCGCCCGCTCGAGATTCAGATTCGAACCTATGAGATGCATGAGCAGGCCGAGTACGGCATTGCCGCCCACTGGCTCTATAAGAAGTCGGGCGGATCGTCTGCTTCCAAGACCAATGACGCTCAACGTTTGGACGACCAGATCAACTGGCTCAAGCATTCGCTCGATTGGGCGGCTTCCGACGAGATCACCGATGCCAAGGAATACCTGCATTCGCTGAAGGTCGACCTCTTCGATCAGGAGATCTTTGTCTTTACGCCCAAGGGCGAGGTCATGGCGCTTCGTGCCGGCTCCACGCCGCTCGACTTTGCCTACGCCGTTCACACCGAGGTGGGAAACCATTGCGTCGGCGCCAAAATCAACGGTGCGGTGGCTCCGCTCACGCACGAGATTAAGACGGGTGACCGTGTCGAGATTCTGACTAACAAGAGTTCCAAGCCGTCGCGTGATTGGCTCAAGATCGTTAAGACACCTTCCGCCAAGTCAAAGATCCGCCGCTATTTTGCCGCTGCGACCAAGGACGACGACGCTGCTGCTGGTCGCGATATGCTGGCTAAGGACCTGCGTAAGCGTGGCTATGGCATTTCTACGCCGCGTTCGACGCGTGCGCTCAACGCCGTGGCGGAGCAGTTTAACTTCAAGCAGCTCGAGGACCTGTTTGCCGCCGTCGGCGCCGGCAAGGTTGCCCCGCGCGCTGTGGGCAATAAGGTCGAGCAAATCTTGGACCCCAAGCCCGAGGAACAGCTCACCAAGGCCGAGGCTATCGCCGAGGTCGTGAAGCAGCCTGCTCGCGGCTCCAACCGCAAGCCGCAAAAGCGCGGCAAGAGCGCCAGTAACGGCATTATCGTCAAGGGCGAGAGCAACAGCGGCCTACTGGTCCGTCTGGCTCATTGCTGCAACCCCGTGACGGGCGACGACATCGTCGGCTTCATCACGCGCGGTCGTGGCGTTTCGGTGCATCGCGCCAACTGTCCCAACGTCAAGGGTCTTATGGAGCATCCCGAGCGCATGATCGAAGTGGAGTGGGACGGCGCTGCCGACACCCTCTTCCAGGTCGAGATCGTGGTCGAGTGCCTGGACCGCATGGGCCTGCTCAAGGATGTCACCATTGCCATTGGCGATGCGGGCGGCAATATCCTTTCTGCCGCCACGTCGACCAACCGCGAGGGTATTGCAACCCTGCGCTTTATGGTCGAGATCTCGGACGCGAGTGGTCTGGATCCGCTGCTGGCCTCCATCAGCAGCGTTGACTCGGTCTACGACGCGCGCCGCCTGATGCCCGGTGAGGGTGGAGCCCAGCTTAAGCGCCGCGTTTAGTCGCGACGAACGTGTCACATTATCGATATTCGCTACACTCGAGGCATCGTTTGATGCCTCGAGTTCTATAGAGAGGAGAGGGACATGAGTGCTGTGTCCTTGGATTTAACTCCCAAGGGATCGGTCGAGATCGAGACGCTCGTAAACGGTCCCATTCAGACCAATAGCTATGCTGTTATTTCGGACAATGAGTGCGTGATTATCGATCCCGCATGGGAAGGCGAACGCCTGGTGGAGCATATTCGAGCCGAGCATCCCGGCGTACGCGTGTTTGGCGCCGTATGCACTCATGGCCATGCCGATCATGTTGGTGGTGTTGCAGGCGTGCGAACCACCGTTGGCGAGGGCTGCCAGTATGAGCTGTGTGCTAAGGATGTGGCGGTGCCGCATGCGAACATCGAGGAACAGCGAGCTATGTGGGGCATTGAGACGCCTGACCCCGGGGAGCCGACGCGGCTGCTTGCCGAGGGCGACACCATTGAGCTGGGCGACATTTGCCTGCAGGTAATTGAGGTGCCCGGGCACACACCGGGCGGCATCGTTCTGTTCGCCGCCACCGAGCAGGGGAACATTGCCTTTGTGGGCGACACCCTATTCCCGGGCAGCCACGGCCGCACCGATCTTGCCGGTGGCGACGAGGCAGCGATTCTGCGTTCGCTCTCCAAGCTCGCCCACATGCTTCCACCCGATACCGTTTGCCTAACCGGCCATGGCGATTCGACCACCATGGCACGCGAGCTCATGCAGAACCCTTTCATGCGGATGTAGCTTAATAGTCGGCTTTTGAAGCACGAGAAGCGTCCAAACGTCAAGCTATTTTTCCCCAACGGGTCGATTCCGTAGGGCAAACGGTCAAAAAAAGTCTGTTTGGACGATATTCGTGAACAAACGAACGTTTATGCCCGGGTGCGCCGTGGTAAAATCTCAGGCGTTATCGGAGCAACCTTACAGGAGGTTTCTTTTATGCTCGTCAACGCAGCAGACATGCTCAAGAAGGCTGAGGCCGGCAAGTACGGTCTCGGTGCCTTCAACACCAACAACCTCGAGTGGACCCTGGCTATTCTCCAGGCCGCCGAGGAGGCCAAGTCTCCGCTGATCCTTCAGTGCACCGCTGGTGCCGCTAAGTGGATGGGCGGTTTCAAGGTCTGCGCCGACATGGTCAAGGCTGCCGTCGAGGCCACGGGCGTTACCGTTCCCGTCGCCCTTCACCTCGACCACGGTTCTTACGAGGACTGCTTCAAGTGCATCGAGGCCGGCTTCACGTCCATCATGTATGACGGCTCTCACGAGGAGACCTTCCAGCTTAACCTCGACCGCACCAAGGAGCTCGTTGAGCTTGCCCACTCCAAGGGCATGTCCATCGAGGCCGAGGTCGGCGGCATTGGCGGCACCGAGGACGGCGTGACCTCCAACGGCGAGCTCGCTGACCCCGCTGAGTGCAAGCAGATTGCTGACCTGGGCGTCGACTTCCTCGCCTGCGGCATCGGCAACATCCACGGCGTGTATCCCGCCGACTGGGCCGGCCTTTCCTTCGAGCGTCTGGGCGAGATCAAGGCTCAGACCGGCGACCTGCCCCTCGTCCTGCACGGTGGCACCGGCATCCCCGAGGATCAGATCAAGAAGGCCATCTCCCTGGGCATCTCCAAGATCAACGTCAACACCGACCTGCAGCTCGTCTTCGCCAAGGGCGTCCGCGAGTACATCGAGGCTGGCAAGGATCAGCAGGGCAAGGGCTTTGACCCCCGCAAGCTCCTCAAGCCTGGTCGCGACAACATCGTTGCCCGCACCAAGGAGCTCATGGAGGAGTTTGGCTCCGTCAACAAGGCGTAAGCGTCGCTAAACTTCCCGCCGGAAGCCCCGTCCCCCTACACTGTTTCCTTTGCGCTCACCTGGCTTTGCCAGAAGTCGCGCCAAGAAAACAGCTCCGGGGGACGGGGCTTCCTTCGTTTAACGCCGCAGGGTTACGAGGCTGAATTATTTATTTGACTACCGTTCAGCAGTGTTGATGGCTCCCTTGTTGGGGCTTTCTTTTTTATCTCGCTACAATGGGCTTCAAGCGTTCTAGTGACTTGGAGTTTTGGTATGGCTGTTATTAATGTACTGCCTTCGGATGGGAAGGTTATTGACGAGGGTCCTGTTGGCTGCTCTGTTGATGTTTGCAGTGATGATTTTCGCCATCTCGATATTGGGCTACCCCCTGAGATTCTTCGTCTTAAGGATGCCGGGTATTTGATGCAGGCTGTTGCTGCCTGCGATCGCCTTCTGGAGCAGAACCCCGAGCCTTCGCTGGCTGCTTGTGTTCGTGCCGAGCGGTATCGCATGCTCGAGACGCCGCTTCATTTTTCGGTGTCGCGCGATCAGGCTATTGCGATGATTCGCGAGGAGTGGCCAGAGTTTACCGAAGAGCAGTTTGATGACCTGATTAATCGTAAGCGTATTGACTGGCGCTTTATCGATGGCGAACTGTTCGTTCTCGACAACTTCCTCGATTCGCTTCGCGTATATCCTAAAGAGGTTCCCGGCATGCGGCCCGATTCTACGGACGGAATAGCACTGCGCAACGAGATGCTCAAGGAGATGGAGTCACAAAACGGATTGGCTCGCGTCATTACGCTTAAAGCGTCCGTGTCTGTCCCCGGCGCTCTAGATGGAGAGACTGTTTGCGCGTGGCTACCCGTTGCCGCCGCCTGTCGTCAACAGTCTCATATCGAGGTTCTCGATATGACGCCGGAGGGTGCTGTTGCCCCCGCGAATGCTTCGGCGCGTACCGCCTCGTGGTCTTCTTCGAGTGAGCGCTCATTCTCGGTGACCTATCGTTATCAAATCGATGCTGCTTATTGTGATGTCTACGGTGGCACACTTCCGGTTCACCCGCGTATGGACGCGCCTCTGCCCGAGGATATTTTCGAGGACCGTCCGCACATTGCGTTTACACCGTACCTGCGGCAGTTGACGGAGCGTGTTATTGACGGGCTCGATGATCCGCTCGATCGCGCCCGTGCTATCTATGATTACCTGACGCAGTATATCGACTATCGCTATCAGCCGCCGTACTTGCTTTTGGGATCTATTGCCGATGACTGCGCGCATTCGCTCCGCGGCGATTGCGGCGTTATGGCGCTCACGTTTATCACCATGTGCCGTATCGCGGGCGTGCCTGCCCGTTGGCAGAGCGGCCTGTATGTTGCGCCCGATTCGGTGGGGTCGCACGACTGGGCAGAGTTCTATACGCCGCAGACCGGTTGGCTCAACGCCGACGTGTCATTTGGATCTTCTGCTCGCAGGATGGGGGAGGAGTGGCGCCGCCGTCACTACTTCGGCAATCTCGACCCGTGGCGTATGGTGGCCAACAATCGATTCCAGGCAGAGTTTGAGTCCTCTTTCGACGGCATGCGCGAGGATCCCTATGACAACCAGATGGGCGAGGCTTCAATCGACGGCCGCGGATGTCGTCAGCGCGAGATGCTCCGCACGGTCGAACTCGTCGAAATGCTTGAAGTTCCATTTTCGGACTAATCAACAGAAAGCTGTGATAAACTAACTCACGCATTACGTGCCCGAGTGGCGGAATTGGCAGACGCAGTGGACTCAAAATCCACCGTTGGCAACAACGTGCGAGTTCGAGTCTCGCCTCGGGCACCATTCATGCAAGCGAGCGTTCAAGGGGGCTGCGGCCCCCTTTTTCGTGCCGAACTCGCGTGAGCGCGCGAAGCGTTAAGCAAACAGGCTTGTGGCCTGTTTGTAGCGGAGCGTGGCGAGGGCGCCACGCGCCCGAAGCCTGGAGCTTCGCGAAGCGAAGGCCCTTCGAGTCTCGCCTCGGGCACCATACATACAAGCGAGTGTTCAAGGGGGTCAAGGCCCCTTTTTCGTGTACGTAATGTGATAACGTGCTGTACGTGTTATTATTCGCAAGGCGTTGTTCCCGCAATGCCCTAAAGAGGAGCCTGAGGGTTCCCACCTTTTGGCGCCAATGAGCAGCTGACTGGTCATACAACTTAGATTCCCTTCCTCAAATCGAGGAGGTCTATGTGTACGACCTGGTTGCTGAGAAGCGCCGGGTTATTTTTTTATGAATGGAGGTAGGGAAAATAGCTAAGTCTGATGACACCCGCATCAACGACGAGATCACTGCATCTTCGTGTCGTTTGATTGGCGTCGATGGCTCTCAGCTCGGCCTGTTCGCCATCCGCGATGCCCAGCGCGTCGCCGACGATCAGGGTCTCGACCTGGTCGAGATCGCTCCCAACGCGGAGCCGCCGGTCTGCAAGGTCATGGACTACGGTAAGTTCAAGTACCAGCAGGCCATGAAGGCCAAGGCTGCTCGTAAGAACCAGTCCAAGGTCGAGGTCAAGGAAATGAAGTTCCGACCCAAGATCGACGTTGGCGACTACGAGACCAAGAAGGGCCACGTTCTGCGTTTCCTCAAGAAGGGCGCACGCGTTAAGATCACCATCATGTTCCGCGGCCGTGAGATGGCTCACCCGGAGCAGGGCCTTAACGTTCTCGAGCGTCTCGCCGAGGATCTCAAGCCTTACGCTACGGTCGAGTCCAAGCCTAAGATGGAAGGCCGTAACATGCTTATGCTGCTCGCCCCGATTAAGGGCGCCTTCGATGAGGATAAAGCGGCAAGCGATAGCAAGTAACTAGTGTTCTGTAACCGATTAAGGAGTATTTCATGCCTAAGATGAAGTCCCACAGCGGCACCAAGAAGCGTTTCCGCAAGACTGGTACCGGCAAGCTTATGCGCGCCAAGGCTTTCAAGAGCCACATCCTGAGCAAGAAGTCCACCAAGCGTAAGCGTGGCTTCCGTCAGGAGACCGAGATCGCCGCTGCCGACCGTAAGGTCATCAAGTCGCGTCTCGCCTAAGTTCGCGTTCCCGTTTTCGTTTTACCATCTAGGAGTTGATAGAACATGGCACGTATTAAGCGCGCTGTTGCCGCCAAGAAGAAGCGCCGTACCGTTATGCACCGTGCGAAGGGTTACTACGGTGCCGCTTCGCGTACTTACAAGCATGCTAAAGAGCAGGTCCAGCACTCCCTGCAGTATCAGTATCGTGATCGCCGCAACAAGAAGCGCGAGATCCGTTCTCTCTGGATCACCCGTATCAACGCTGCTGCTCGCCTGAACGACATCTCTTACTCTCAGTTCATGCACGGCCTGAAGGTTGCCGGCATCGAGCTCGACCGCAAGGTCCTGGCTCAGATGGCCTACGAGGACATCGAGTCCTTCAACGAGCTGGCTACCATCGCCAAGAAGGCTCTCGAGGCCTAATAGATTCTCTTGAATCGCTAGGGGAGTGTCGCGTTGTGCGCGGCGCTCCCTCTTTTTATCTGAAGCGCGGTTTACATTGCTAAAAGCGCGGGTAGATAGACACTTACAGGTGACCGATCTCTATATATTCCTGAACCAAAGGGTCATCATCTGATGCGTGCGGAAGATCCGCACTAGTCTTTCTATTACCTATAGAAAGCGATATGTTGTGTAGGACTTGTGAAGAGTGGAATTGACGTCCCACAAGGCTTCGCGGTCTGGCAATATATCTCCTTGCCGCGCGGCCCGGTCGGACCGGATCAGCCGCAGAGCGTGCACCTTGAGAACCGGATACTGCGAGGATGGACACACCAGTTGTGTCGCATCCGGGCAGACATCGAACCATTTGAAATGGTCTAACTTGGATTTGTTTTTCGCAAGGCCGCCGAGAGGCGGCCCCGAGAAATTCCTTTTCCTATACAGAACCATATGAATCGAACGGAACCGATCAGCGATGGACTGAGAGGACCGGACGGGCTCGAAGCCCAATACATTTTGGACGGAGAGTTCGATCCTGGCTCAGGATGAACGCTGGCGGCGCGCCTAACACATGCAAGTCGAACGGCACCCACCTCCGGGTGGAAGCGAGTGGCGAACGGCTGAGTAACACGTGGAGAACCTGCCCCCTCCCCCGGGATAGCCGCCCGAAAGGACGGGTAATACCGGATACCCCGGGGTGCCGCATGGCACCCCGGCTAAAGCCCCGACGGGAGGGGATGGCTCCGCGGCCCATCAGGTAGACGGCGGGGTGACGGCCCACCGTGCCGACAACGGGTAGCCGGGTTGAGAGACCGACCGGCCAGATTGGGACTGAGACACGGCCCAGACTCCTACGGGAGGCAGCAGTGGGGAATCTTGCGCAATGGGGGGAACCCTGACGCAGCGACGCCGCGTGCGGGACGGAGGCCTTCGGGTCGTAAACCGCTTTCAGCAGGGAAGAGTCAAGACTGTACCTGCAGAAGAAGCCCCGGCTAACTACGTGCCAGCAGCCGCGGTAATACGTAGGGGGCGAGCGTTATCCGGATTCATTGGGCGTAAAGCGCGCGTAGGCGGCCCGGCAGGCCGGGGGTCGAAGCGGGGGGCTCAACCCCCCGAAGCCCCCGGAACCTCCGCGGCTTGGGTCCGGTAGGGGAGGGTGGAACACCCGGTGTAGCGGTGGAATGCGCAGATATCGGGTGGAACACCGGTGGCGAAGGCGGCCCTCTGGGCCGAGACCGACGCTGAGGCGCGAAAGCTGGGGGAGCGAACAGGATTAGATACCCTGGTAGTCCCAGCCGTAAACGATGGACGCTAGGTGTGGGGGGGCGATCCCCCCGTGCCGCAGCCAACGCATTAAGCGTCCCGCCTGGGGAGTACGGCCGCAAGGCTAAAACTCAAAGGAATTGACGGGGGCCCGCACAAGCAGCGGAGCATGTGGCTTAATTCGAAGCAACGCGAAGAACCTTACCAGGGCTTGACATATGGGTGAAGCGGGGGAGACCCCGTGGCCGAGAGGAGCCCATACAGGTGGTGCATGGCTGTCGTCAGCTCGTGTCGTGAGATGTTGGGTTAAGTCCCGCAACGAGCGCAACCCCCGCCGCGTGTTGCCATCGGGTGATGCCGGGAACCCACGCGGGACCGCCGCCGTCAAGGCGGAGGAGGGCGGGGACGACGTCAAGTCATCATGCCCCTTATGCCCTGGGCTGCACACGTGCTACAATGGCCGGTACAGAGGGATGCCACCCCGCGAGGGGGAGCGGATCCCGGAAAGCCGGCCCCAGTTCGGATTGGGGGCTGCAACCCGCCCCCATGAAGTCGGAGTTGCTAGTAATCGCGGATCAGCATGCCGCGGTGAATGCGTTCCCGGGCCTTGTACACACCGCCCGTCACACCACCCGAGTCGTCTGCACCCGAAGTCGCCGGCCCAACCGCAAGGGGGGAGGCGCCGAAGGTGTGGAGGGTGAGGGGGGTGAAGTCGTAACAAGGTAGCCGTACCGGAAGGTGCGGCTGGATCACCTCCTTTCTAGGGAGACACATTCTTAGAGAGAAAACACTTTAACTCGAATAGAGGGCAGGAGCCCGTCCGGTGGATGTCGCCCGGGGGAAGTCCCCGCAGCACCCGGTCCCCGGGGTCGCACCCGCGTACCTTGAGAGCCGCATAGCGATAGGAGAGAGATGGAAGATCATTCTTCCAGACTCGATTCTTTTCTGCGATTAAATCAAGAATGATAGCAATCATTCATCCGATCCAAACAAGAAGAATTCACTTATATATGAGTGAGGAGCATCTGATCGCGAGCACAGTCAACTACTGTGCCGCGGTATGAGATACCCGAATTGCGACATACGAGCGCTATTCATGATATCGATTAATTTAACTTAATTAGCGACACGTGGATATCCCGCGGGCCCGAGAGCGGTCCCGCAAGATACCACGGGCGCACGGCGGATGCCTTGGCACAGGGAGCCGATGAAGGACGCGGCAAGCTGCGATAATCCCCGGCGAGGAGCACACATCCTTCGACCCGGGGGTCTCCGAATGGGCGAACCCATCCACAGCAGTGTGGATATCCCCACCCCGAACACATAGGGGCGGGGAGGACAACCCGGGGAACTGAAACATCTAAGTACCCGGAGGAGAGGAAATCAATCTCGAGACTCCCCGAGTAGCGGCGAGCGAAAGGGGACCGATGGCCAAACCGTCGAGCGGGCATACCCGGCAGGGGTTCCGCCGACGGGGTTGCAGGGCCGCGCATCCGGGGGCTGCCGCCCCCGGGCGCAGGTCCGGCTGGGGAGCGGAACGGCATGGGAGGGCCGGCCGCAGCGGGTGACAGCCCCGTACGCGAACCCAGACCGGACGGCGCGACGCGGTCCCTGAGTAGGGCCGGGCACGTGAAACCCGGTCCGAACCTGGGTGGACCACCATCCAAGCCTGAGTACTACCCTGTGACCGATAGCGCACCAGTACCGTGAGGGAAAGGTGAAAAGCACCCCGGGAGGGGAGTGAAACAGTACCTGAAACCGTGCGCCCACGAGCAGTCGGAGCACCTATACGGTGTGACGGCGTGCCTTTTGTAGAATGAGCCAGCGAGTCGCTGGCGCGGGGCGAGGTTAACCGAAAGGGAGCCGGAGCGAAAGCGAGCCTTAACAGGGCGACTTGAGTCCCGCGCCGCGGACGCGAAGCCGGGTGAGCTATCCGTGGGCAGGCTGAAGCGGGGGTAAGACCCCGTGGAGGGCCGAACGCACGTCGGTTGAAAACGGCGGCGATGACCTGCGGATAGGGGTGAAAGGCCAATCAAACCCGGAGATATCTCGTTCTCCCCGAAATAGCTTTAGGGCTAGCGTCGCGCGTTCACCGCCGGAGGTAGAGCACCGGATGGACGAGGGGGCTTCGCCGCCTACCGAATCCAACCGAACTCCGAATGCCGGCGGCCCAGAGCGCGGCAGTCAGAGCATGTGGGCTAAGCTGTGTGCTCGAGAGGGAAACAGCCCGGACCGCCCGCTAAGGTCCCCAAGTTCCAGCCGAGTGGCAAAGGATGTGCGTCCGCCCAGACAACCAGGATGTTGGCTTAGAAGCAGCCATTCATTCAAAGAGTGCGTAACAGCTCACTGGTCGAGTGGACATGCGCCGACAATACACGGGGCTAAGCTGGACACCGAAGCGGCGGGGTTTTACCTAAGTAGAATCGGTAGGGGAGCTTCCCATGGGCGGGGAAGCCGCCGGGCGACCGGCGGTGGAGCGCATGGGAGTGAGAATGCTGGCATGAGTAGCGAGAGACGAGAGAGTAACTCGTCCGCCGTGAACCCGAGGTTTCCTGGGCAAGGCTAATCCTCCCAGGGTCAGTCGGGGGCTAAGGCGAGGCCGGGAGGCGTAGCCGACGCGCAGCAGGCAGACATTCCTGCACCGCGCACGCGGCGCTACGACCGACGGGGCGACGGATGGGGGTGGCTCGGCGGGGTTCTGGACGTCCCCGTGATGGAGCGCGGCCCGCGGACCAGGGAAATCCGGTCCGCACGAGGGCGAGGCTCCGGACGAAGCACTTAAGCGAAGCGAGTGAGCCCGAGGTCCCTAGAAAAACCCCTAGGCAGGCGCGTGCGCGCCCGTACCGCAAACCGACACAGGTGGGTGGGTAGAACATACCGAGGCGATCGGGTCAACCATGGTCAAGGAACTCGGCACAATGGCCCCGTAACTTCGGGAGAAGGGGTGCCCGCGCGTACGTGAACGGACTTGCTCCGGGAGCGGAGGCGGGCCGCAGTGGAGAGGCCCAAGCGACTGTTTACCAAAAACACAGGACTCTGCAGAAGCCGCAAGGCGACGTATAGGGTCTGACGCCTGCCCGGTGCCGGAAGGTCACGCGGAGGAGTTAGCGCATCGCGCGAAGCCCCGAAGCCAAGCCCCGGTAAACGGCGGCCGTAACTATAACGGTCCTAAGGTAGCGAAATTCCTTGTCGGGTAAGTTCCGACCTGCACGAAAGGCGCAACGACTTGGGCGCTGTCTCGACCATGGACCCGGTGAAATTGCACTGGTCGTGAAGATGCGACTTACCCGCGGAAGGACGGAAAGACCCCGTGAACCTTCACTGCAGCTTGGCATTGGCCGCTGGTCCCGCGTGTAGAGGATAGGCAGGAGGCACAGATCCGGAGGCGCCAGCCCCCGGGGAGCCGCCCTTGGAATACTGCCCTCGCGCGACCGGCGTCCTAACCCGAGGCCGTCGACCGGCTCGGGGACCGTGCCAGGCGGGCAGTTTGACTGGGGCGGTCGCCTCCTAAAGGGTAACGGAGGCGCGCGAAGGTCCGCTCGGGACGGTCGGCAACCGTCCTTTTGAATGCAAGAGTACAAGCGGGCTTGACTGCGAGGCCCACAAGCCGAGCAGGTGCGAAAGCAGGCTCTAGTGATCCGGCGGCCCCGAGTGGGTGGGCCGTCGCTCAACGGATAAAAGGTACTCCGGGGATAACAGGCTGATCTTGCCCAAGAGTCCACATCGACGGCAAGGTTTGGCACCTCGATGTCGGCTCATCGCATCCTGGGGCTGGAGCAGGTCCCAAGGGTACGGCTGTTCGCCGTTTAAAGCGGTACGCGAGCTGGGTTCAGAACGTCGTGAGACAGTTCGGTCCCTATCCTCCGTGGGCGCAGGAGAATCGATGGAGGCTGCCCCCAGTACGAGAGGACCGGGGTGGACGCACCTCCGGTGAACCGGTTGTCGACCAACGGCACGGCCGGGTAGCCGCGTGCGGCGCGGATAACCGCTGAAGGCATCTAAGCGGGAAGCCGTTCCAGGGATTAGTTCTCCTTCCGGTAAGGGCCCAGGTAGACTACCTGGTCGATAGACGGCAGGTGCAAGGCTGGCGACAGCCTCAGCCGAGCCGCACTAATCGCCCGAGCTCTTCCGGAACCGCACCTCGCGGCCCGCGGGAC
>NZ_QRWD01000054.1:244-571 GCF_003459505.1 Collinsella sp. AF20-14LB | reverse complement strand
GTCGCACCCGCGTACCTTGAGAGCCGCATAGCGATAGGAGAGAGATGGAAGATACTTCTTCCAGACTCGATTCTTTTCTGCGATTTATCAGACAGAATGATAGCAATCATTCATCCGATCCAATCAAGAAGAATTCACTTATTTATGAGTGAGGAGCATCTGATCGCGAGCACAGTCAAGACTGTGCCGCGGTATGAGATACCCGAATTGCGACATACGAGCGCTATTCATGATATCGATTAATTAACTTTAGCGACACGTGGATATCCCGCGGGCCCGGAGCGGTCCCGCAAGATACCACGGGCGCACGGCGGATGCCTTGGCACA
>NZ_QRWD01000054.1:0-234 GCF_003459505.1 Collinsella sp. AF20-14LB | reverse complement strand
AGAGCGGTCCCGCAAGATACCACGGGCGCACGGCGGATGCCTTGGCACAGGGAGCCGATGAAGGACGCGGCAAGCTGCGATAATCCCCGGCGAGGAGCACACATCCTTCGACCCGGGGGTCTCCGAATGGGCGAACCCATCCACAGAGGTGTGGATATCCCCCCGCTGAACGCATAGGCGGGGGGAGGACAACCCGGGGAACTGAAACATCTAAGTACCCGGAGGAGAGGAAAT
>NZ_QRWD01000053.1 GCF_003459505.1 Collinsella sp. AF20-14LB | reverse complement strand
ACGGCACCGAGCCGTCAGAGGAAATGGAGAAGGGGGAGGCATCGCGGCCTCCCCCTTTTTTGCGTTATATAAACCGACATTTGCCCTATCTGTTTTAGGTGTGTTCGGATTGGCTTTAGTCGAGGGCATCGTAGTCGTTCGCGGTGAGGCAGAGCCGATCTTTTTACTCATGTCGCTTTCTGGTGGCGCTCAGTCGGCTCCAGGGTTCTGTCGTCACGTATATCCGGACGGATCTTTTGCTCCTTATTTCCAGTACATTAATTAAGGGGCATTGTTTTACTCAAATACACTCCGCCAGTGGGGGCACTGTCTAATTAGTGATAGAGCCCCCACTGGCGTTTATATAGGTTTGTTAACGTTGTCCTTCAATTTATTACGGGCTAACTAGCGGAGATCGACGAGGGTATAAAGATGCTATGTCTACAGTGGACAGCAAGATTCCCGAGGTCATACGGTCTGTCCAAGTTTTATGACCATACGCGTGACTCTGAGCAACTCGGAGCCCAGTTAGTTGATTTGTGAACAAAATATGGAGTGCGTGATTCCCGCCCCCGGGGCCCCTCCGGTCTGGCAATATATCTCCTTGCCGCGCG
>NZ_QRWD01000052.1:319-668 GCF_003459505.1 Collinsella sp. AF20-14LB | reverse complement strand
TGACGTTCTGATTCGTAGTCAGACCCTCTATCCAGCTGAGGTAACGCCGCAACTTGTTGATTATTATGCACAGGGACTGAATAATGGTCAAGCATTTTTTCAAAAAAAGTTATCGAATTTGATTTTTAATCATTTGGAGGGCTTGGCGCGATCTTCGACGCATCGCGATATAAGAAAAGCCCCCGTCGCCGGGAGCTTTAAAGTCAATTGGTGCGGCGTATAGGATTCGAACCTATGACGTTCTGATTCGTAGTCAGACCCTCTATCCAGCTGAGGTAACGCCGCAACGCACGGATTATTATGCACGCGAGCCCCCGATGGGTCAAGCGACAATTAGAAAAAATTTTAC
>NZ_QRWD01000052.1:0-309 GCF_003459505.1 Collinsella sp. AF20-14LB | reverse complement strand
GGCTCCGCCCGCCTGCCGGCGCGCTCGCCCGCGGGCTAAAACGCTCCGCGTTTTCTTGACGCCCGCGCCTCGACCGAGGTTCGAATCCATGCGGTGTTGCCATAAAAGAAAAGCCCCCGTTGCCGGAGGCTTTCAATTTCAATTGGTGCGGCGTATAGGATTCCGCGCATCCGCTGCGCGGATCCGCACCGGCTTCGCCCGCCTGCCGGCGCGCTCGCCCGCGGGCTAAAACGCTCCGCGTTTTCTTGACGCCCGCGCCTCGACCGAGGTTCGAATCCATGCGGTGTTGCCATAAAAGAAAAGCCCCCG
>NZ_QRWD01000051.1 GCF_003459505.1 Collinsella sp. AF20-14LB | reverse complement strand
GCGTTCGCCTCGTCCGCGTCGAGCCACGCTTCGCACTTGTAGGTGCGCCACTGCCCGCCGCCGATGTTTCGGTACGCGGTCGCGGGGACCGTGATGCGGGCGAGCTCGTCCCAGTAATAGGCCGTGTGGCCCTCGCCGGAGTCGCCGATCGCCGCAAGCTCGAACTCCTTGCCCTTGGCGTCGTAGCCCTTGTGCTTGGGCTCCTCGAACACGGGGATGAAGCCGGGGTGCGCCTCGGCACCATCCTCGGGCAGCAGCCTCATGTCCCAGCTCGGGTCCAGCTCGACCGATCCGGGGGCATATTCCGTGCGCAGGGTGCAGCGGTTGCGGCCGTACAAGGCGGTAATGCCGCTTCCCGCCGTGCAGCTTGATATAGCCTCGTCACCCAGCTTCATGTCCAGGTGCCAGCCGGTGAAGCCTGTCGAGGGGTCGGTGCCGAATTTATCGTTGAGGTTGCAAGTGGGCTCAAGCTCAGTTTTGGCAAGCTCTGCCGGAAATACGAAATTAGTGCCAGTCAGATATCGCTGGGACTTATAGAGTAGATGGGTCTTGTCAGTACCATCCTTATAGAAGTAGAACTTGCCCATGGTCACCCAAGTCCACAGGTACAGATCTCCGTTCACCTTCTTGCTCACGAACTTCGGCCCGCTGAAGATGCTCGGGTCCGAGCAGTCCTTATCCCCTTCGTACCACCCGTCTAGACATTTGTCGAGCAGGCTCATGTCCTGCCCCTCGTCGCGCATGACCTGCTCGA
>NZ_QRWD01000050.1:367-772 GCF_003459505.1 Collinsella sp. AF20-14LB | reverse complement strand
TTTAATATGAGCAGGACATTGTCAAGAGGCAAAATCGGGCCTGGCCCCAACGATATGGGGTCAGGCCCTCTCCCTATATCAACCCGTCCGCGGCGACCTCGGCGTGTCTTACCGACGCTCGTCTTTGCAGTTTAATATCCGCCCGTGGCGATCTCTCGCTGGGCAATCCGTTGCTACGGCTGAGGCTTCTACGTCGAACCGACAGTCTGTGCACGCGTGTGGCGCCCTGGGCGCTCGCAGAAAAGGGACCTGAGGTTCGCCTCAACGGCTTCGGATCGAACCGCTTCCGGGATGACTGGCTTATGTGCGGGGGACCGCCCCCTACGCCTCCTCGGCCATGAGGCCGACCGCCCACACCCAGCAGGCGAGCTCGCGCGCCGTGGCGACGTTCGCCTTGTTGCCGTG
>NZ_QRWD01000050.1:0-357 GCF_003459505.1 Collinsella sp. AF20-14LB | reverse complement strand
CCCAGCAGGCGAGCTCGCGCGCCGTGGCGACGTTCGCCTTGTTGCCGTGGACCCCGCGCGCGAGCAGGGCCCCGCGCCTCTCGACCAGCCTCCGCACGCCCTTGGCGGCATGCCTCCGGGCGGCTGGGTCCGGGGTCTGGCCCTTGGCGAGGTCCTTCGGCCGCCCCGAGCACGTCAGGTAGTGCCACGCGGCCTCGACCAGCGTCTTCCTCAGGTGCTTGTTGCCGGCCTTGGTGATCGCGCCCCTGCGGTCGCTCTCCCCGCTGGAGTGCTCGGAGGGCGTCAGGCCGACCCACGCGGCGAACGAGCGGGCGTTCCTGAACCTGGAGAACTCGCCGGCCTCGAACACGAGGTCGG
>NZ_QRWD01000005.1:48601-157439 GCF_003459505.1 Collinsella sp. AF20-14LB | reverse complement strand
TCGGAAGGCACGTGCAGACCTTTCGTCATGGCCTCCTACCTTTCTTTCGGGCCTTACTGGCCGAATGTATCAGCGCCCCTCCATATGGGACGCTGCTTGCTGACAGCTCTAGTTATATCCAAAAACCACCCGCAATTCCACCTCGCCCCCGAACGGTCAGCAAAGTGCGATGAACGGTATATCGCATATGATTCCCCCATGATGCACTTCGGTTCTCTAAAGCAGGTTTTCAAAGGTAATCGTTCTTTTTTCTAAGGAATTGAGCGAGATAGCACTAATATTTTCATGTTTAGGAATTGCATAGCTAAGACTGTTTTCTGCATATATATGTCGTTTGTCCATGATTCGATTTGGATTCGATTATATTCAGCTCGCAATCATTCTTATTCATACATCCTCACCAGTTGAGTATGGATATAAATTGTTTCAAAGCGGGTCGGGTAGTTTGTTGCATGCTTTGACCGCGTAAGAAGTAGGTAAAGATGCCGTTCGTACAATACGTCCGTGCCATAGGTCGACTAAATTGAGACAATAGTGAATAGTGTTAGGCTACCGTCCCCTGTGGGGACTGAACGGACAGATGCATATGCCGAGCAAAATCGAAAAGAAGCAAGCCGCCGCAAAGCTGCGCAAACCGCCGCGCGACTTCTCGTATACGCAAAACCGAGAGCTCAGCTGGCTACGCTTTGACAACCGCGTGCTCGACGAAGCCTTCGATGAGTCCGTGCCGCTGTTCGAGCGCCTTAAGTTCGTCTCGATCTTCGAGTCCAACCTCGACGAGTTCCTTATGGTCCGTGTAGGTGGTCTGTCCGACCTGGCCGAGCTCAAAAAACAGCCTGTCGACAACAAAAGCAATATGACCGCCTCTGAGCAGGTCGATGCTGTTATGGCCGAAATGCCCGAGCTCCTTACCCGTTGGGAGTCAATCTTCAAAAGTATCGAGGGCAAGCTCGACACCTTGGGCGTTCACCGCGCTCGCATCGATTCGCTTACGCCCGAGGAGCGCACCTTTGTAACCCGCTACTTCCAGGCCTACGTGTCGCCGGTCATCTCGCCGCTGGTGATCGACCCGCGCCACCCCTTCCCCAACCTGCGTAACGGCGCACTCTACCTGGCCTGTGGCCTGGACGGCGTCACCGACGAGGAAAGCCTGCTGGGCCTGATCGAGATTCCCGCCTCGATGAACCGCGTGGTCGAGATCCCCTCGCCCACCGGCACCTACTCCTACATTCTGCTCGAGGACGTCATCCTCGCCTGCCTGGACAGCTGCTTTGGCTCCTATAAGCCGCTCGACCGCGCGCTCATCCGCGTCACCCGCAACGCCGACATCGATCCCGACGGTGAGGGCGTCGAGGAGGAAGAGGACTATCGCCAGCATATGAAGCGCATCCTCAAGAAGCGCCTGCGCCTGCAGCCGGTAGTACTCGCCGTCTCGGGCTCACTCGAAAAAGCGACGCTCAAGACTATCCGCAAGGCGCTCGAGCTCCCGCGTCGCTCGGTCTTTACCTGCGATATCCCGCTCAACCTGGGCTATGTCTTCGGCATCGAGGGCAAGATTCCCGAGCACCTGCGCAACGAGCTGCTCTTTACGCCGTTTAAGCCGCAGCCCAACCCCACCATCGATATGACCCGCTCCATCCGCGAGCAGGTACTTCAGCACGACAAGCTGCTCTTTTATCCCTATGAGGCTATGAACCCCTTCCTGGATCTGGTGCACGAGGCCGCCTACGACCCCGAGTGCATCTCACTGCGCATCACGCTCTACCGCGTGGCCAAGCAGAGCCGCCTGTGCGAGTCGCTGATCGATGCCGCCGAGAACGGCAAAGAAGTCACGGTGCTCATGGAACTCCGCGCTCGCTTCGACGAGCAGAACAACATCGAGTGGGCCGAGCGCTTGGAAGAGGCAGGCTGCACCGTCATCTACGGCTCCGAAGGCTTTAAGTGCCACTCCAAGATCTGCCAGCTCACCTATCGCGAGGGTATGGCGCTTACACGCTTGACGCTGTTGGGCACCGGCAACTTTAACGAGAAGACGGCCAAGCTCTACAGCGACTTTATGCTCATGACCGCCCATCCCGGCATCGGCGAGGACGCCAACTTGTTCTTCCGCAACCTGTCGCTGGGCAACCTGCGCGGCGACTACCGCTTCCTGGGCGTGGCGCCGGTCGGCCTGAAGCCGCTCATCATGCGCGGCCTGGACCGTGAGATCCAGCGCGCCCTCGCTGGCGAGCCCGCCCGTGTGTTCTTTAAGCTCAACTCGCTCACCGACCGCGAGGTCATCGATAAGATCGCCGAGGCATCGTGCGCAGGAGTCCGCGTGGACATGATCATCCGCGGCATCTCGTGCCTCAAGCCGGGCGTTCCGGGCAAGACCGAGAACGTGCATGTCCGTTCTATCGTCGGACGCTTTTTGGAGCATGCGCGCGTTTACGCCTTTGGCGTGGACTCGGACATGATCTATCTGAGCTCGGCCGACATGATGACGCGCAACACCGAGCACCGCGTGGAGATCGCTTTCCCCGTGCTCGACCCCACCTGCCGCGCCCTGGTGCACGAGTACATGGGCATGCAGCTGCGCGACAACGTGAAGGCCCGCAGCCTCACGAGCGACGGCACCTGGGTCCCCGTGGAGCGCGCAGAGGGTGAGAAACCCTTCAACTCGCAGGAAGCCCTGCTGGAGCGTGCCTATCGCAACGCCGAGGCCGCCGCCGAGGCAAAGCCCGCCCCTGCTCCTGAGCCGCAGCCGGCAACACCCGAGGTTCAGAAGGTCCAGGCGACCGTCATTGAGCCCGAGCCTGCACCTGCACCTCAGCCCGAGCCGCAGGTCACCAAGCCCGCACCCGAGACGAGTGCCCGTCGCAAGAAGCCCGCCGGCAAGACCGAGGCCATCGAGCGCCATCGCCCCGGTCGCGTGCGCATGGGCCTGGGCCTGATCGGCCTGGGTCTTAAGACACTCATTACCGGCAAAACGAAATAGTCGTTTGTAGAAGCAGTTTGTAGAAGCGCCCCGCATTTGAGGAAAGCCTCGGATGCGGGGTGCTTTTCCCTGCTACCATGGTGCGGACAACAACGCGAATGACAGGCAGGAATATGAAGCTCACCATAGAATCGATGACCTACGGCGCCGACGGACTGGCGCACGCCGACAACGGCAAGGCTGTCTTTGTGCAGGGCGCCGTGGCAGGCGACACCGTCGAGGCCGAAGTTGTGCAGGACGGCAAGTCGTTCATGCGCGCCCGCACCACCGAGATTCTGGAGCCAAGCCCCGATCGCATTCAGCCTCCCTGCCCCTTCGTGGGCACCTGCGGCGGCTGCTCATGGGGCAATCTCTCGCGCACGGCACAGCTCGCCGCCAAGGAGCAAAACCTACGCTCCACGCTCGAGCGCATCGGCAAGTTCACCCCTGAGCAAGTCGACGAGCTGGTGCAGCCCATCCGCCACACCAAGGACGACTGGGGCTACCGCAATAAAATCGAGCTCGAACCGACCGTCGTCAACGGTCGCGTACGCCTTGGCATGCACGGTGTCGACCCCAGCAAAATCGTGACCGTCGATGCGTGCCCGCTGTTCGATAAGCGTTTCCCGAAGGCGCTCAAATCGGTCGTCGGCGCGCTCAACTATCTAAGCGGTAGCCATGACCTGGGCCTCGAACGCGTGGGCATTCGCGCATCGCGCCGCACCAAGGCACTCGAGGTCGCACTCTGGACGCCCACAGGCTCTTTTCCGCGCTCGCAGGTCTCCCGCGTGCTAGCGGACGCCGCTCATCCCACGAGCATCGTGCGTGTGATGAGCAAGGGCGAAAAGAAAGCCCGCCGTGTCTCCAAAGTCGAGATGCTCGCCGGCGAGGGCTCGTGGACCGAGAACATCGCCGAAGGCCAGATGCGCTTATCTGCCCCGTCGTTTTTCCAGGTCAACACCAAGGGTGCCGAGATTTTGATTGAGCTCGTTATGGACGCCCTCGACCCGCAGGAAGACGAGCTGGCCGTGGACCTATACTGCGGTGCCGGCACCTTTACCCTGCCGCTCGCCCGCCGCTGTGACTTTGTTGCCGCCGTCGAGGCCTACGGTCCGGCCGTGCGCGACCTGCGTCGCAACCTCGAGATCAACAAGCTCGACAACGTCGACGTCATCGGCGGCGACGCGGTACGCGAGTTCCCCGACCAGGACGCCGATGTCCTGGTGGTCGATCCGCCGCGCGCAGGCTTGGCACCCGAGGCCATCGACCTCATCGCCAGCACGAGTGCACGCGACGTGGCCTATGTGAGCTGCGACCCTGCCACCCTGGCGCGCGACCTTAAGCGCTTTGTCGAGGAAGGCACCTTCTCCCCCGTCAAGATCACACCGGTCGACCTGTTCCCGCAAACCTTCCACTGCGAAACCGTCGTCCACCTCAAGCGTAACTAGACCGTTTGCCCAAGACCACGCCCGATGATTTTTCTGGGACGGGGATAAAAAAATATGTTCTGAATGATTATTTAATCCCCGTCCCGAAATTGAACCGCCCCCTCATTTCTTGGACATTAGAAATGGGGGGCTTCTTTATGGACGGGAAAGTCGGACACGACGCCACGCTGAGGACTCTTGCAGCAGAGTTTTGCGACAGGGGATACGGGCGCACCGAAGGCCGAAGGGCGCCCGGACCCGGCCGGGGCCGGCGGCGCGCGAGGGCGAGCTCTTGCGACGGAGCTGCTGCCCGGGCGCCTGAAGGACGAGCTCTACAGGAACCGGACGTGGCGGAGCTTCGAGGAGTTCAAGCGGGACCTCCACGCCTACACCGTTCACTGGAACAAGAGGAGGCAGGTTAAGCAAAAGGGATTGACCCCGGAGGAGTTCCGAAATCAGTCCCCATGTGCGGCATAGGCCGCTAATTGACCCGTCCAAGTATCGGGGCGCAGTTCATTTCAGCGCCGCCCGAGAAAGCTAAACGCCTTCTGGCAGGTTGTCCCGGGCCGAGGGCGGCCACCTTGATCGCCCTCGGCCCTCACCCACCTCATCTGCTCCTCAATTACATAGAGCTGATTGAGGAGGGCGCAGGCTAGCGGGTGCCTTCCTCATCGTCGTTGGGCCGGTAGGTGATGAACTCGATAACAAAGGCCAGGACGGCAGAGACGAGCGAGGCGATGATCGCGAAGATCATGTGGGAGATCCCGGCGCCACCAGGGGTCCCGTCGATAAAGTTGAGCAGGTTGAAGACGCCGAGGCCGCCCGAGATGTACATGAGAGCGCCAGTCATTCCCACGATGGCGCCGCCCACGGCGGAGCTCAGGCATGCCACGACGAACGCGCGCTTGTTGGGGAGGGCGATGCCGTAGATGCCCGGCTCGGTGACGCCGAAGAAGAAGGCGGAGATCATCGCGGGAAGGGCGATGCCGCGGAAGCGCTCGTCCTTGTTTCTGAGGTACATAGCAAAGATGACCGCTCCGAGTGCGAACCCGTGGCCGATGGTGGCGGCGAGCACGCTATCGTGACCGAGGGTGTTCAGGTTCATGATGGAGATGGGGATGAGGCTCCAGTGGAAGCCGAAGATGACGAGGCACATCCACAGTCCGCCGACTAGGGCGCTGCCCAGGACGGAACCAACCACGGGGAGCTGGAAGATGAACGAGAACGCCGCGCTCAGCAGGTTGGTGATGAGGGTGGCCACCGGGCCGATGATGAGGTAGCCCAAGACGATGGAGACCGTCATCGTGGCGAGCGGGACAAGGAACATCTTGAGCGCAGCCGGCATCCAGCTCTTGAGCCAGCGCTCAAGGATAGAGCCGAACCACACCATGAGAAGGACGGGGATCACCGAGCTCACGTAGCCGGACACGGGCATGATGATGGGGATCCCGAGGGCGGTGGCGTACCACGAGAACGCGCCGGCCACGCCGAGGTCGATGCTGCCGAGCGCCTCGCCCGAGGTCAGGGCGACCATCGTCGGGTAGAGGAGCGCCACGCCGATTGCCACACCGGTGAACTCGTTCATGCGGAACTTGCGCGCGGCACTGAACGCCAGGGCGACGGGAAGGAAGTAGAAGAAGCCGTCAGCCACGGTGTAGAGCAGCGTGTAGAGGCCGTCGTTTGCAAAGTCCGGGACGAAGTAGGTGATGAGGGCAAGCAGTCCCTTCATGATGCCTGCGGCGGCAAGCGGTCCCAGGATGGGCTGGAAGATGCCAGAGATGAGGTCGATGATGACGGAGGCCACGGTCTTCTCGCCCTGGGGCTCGTCGTCGGCGCTTGCGCCGCTCGAGAAGTTGCCGGCCTCCAGGACCGCGTCGTAGACGTCCTCGACGATGTTACCCACGACCACCTGGTACTGGCCGTTGGCCTGGATGACCTGGATGACGCCCTTGAGGGCCTCGATCTTGGCCGTGTTGGCGCGGGACTCGTCCTTGAGCTTGAAGCGCACGCGCGTGATGCAGTGCGCGACGCTGGCGACGTTCTCAGCGCCGCCTACGTTCTCGAGTATGGATCTGGCCAGGTCGTCGTATTTTTCAGCCATTATTTTCTCCTTAGTGATATTGCCCGGGTGGTTAGCCCAGGTCGCCTCCGTTGGTGGCGATGGCCTGTTGATACCAGTAGAAGCTCTTCTTGCGCCTGCGCTCGAGCGTGCCGTTGCCCAGGTTGTCGCGGTCCACGTAGATGAAGCCGTAGCGCTTCTCCATCTCGCCGGAGCCCGCGCTCACGAGGTCGATCGGCCCCCAGGTGGTGTAGCCGAGCATCTCGACGCCGTCCTGCTCGATAGCGTCGCGCATGGCCTCGATGTGCTCGCGCAGGTAGGCGATGCGGTAGTCGTCCTCGATCGTGCCGTCGGGAAGCACCTCGTCATAGGCGCCGAGGCCGTTCTCCACCACAAAGAGCGGCTTCTGGTAGCGGTCCCAGAGGTCGTTGATCGTGATGCGGAATCCCAGCGGGTCGATGACCCAGCCCCAGTCGCTCGTGCGCACGTAGGGGTTCTCCACGCCGGCGAAGGCGTTGCCCTCGGCGACGCCGCCCACGGAGTCGGGGTCGCCCGCGGTGCAGCGCGAGGAGTAGTAGCTAAACGAGATGAAGTCGACGGTGTTCTCCGCAAGGATGCGCTCGTCCTCGGCGGTCATGCCCACGTCGATGCCCTCGCGCTCGAGCATCTTGAGCGCGTAGCCGGGGTAGCGACCGCGCGCCTGCACGTCCACGAAGAAGAGGTCCTCCTGGTTCTTGACCTGCGCCGCGCGAACGTCCTCGGGACGACAGGAGTAGGGGTAGTAGCTTCCCGCGGCGAGCATGCAGCCCACCTTGTTCTCCGGATCGACCTCGTGGGCGATCTTGGTGGCCCAGGCGCTCGCCACGAGCTCGTTGTGCGCGGCGCGGTACTCGGCCTCGCGGGCATTCTCCCCGGGCTCGAGGACGATGCCGGCACCCATGAAGGGACGGTGCAAGATCATGTTCATCTCGTTGAACGTGATCCACCAGCGCACGAGGCCGCGGTAGCGGTTGAAGAGCACCGTCACAAGCCGCTTGTAGAGCTCGATAAGGGTGCGGTTTCGCCAGGCGCCGTACTTCTTGACGAGGTGGATGGGGCAGTCGAAGTGCGTGATGGTCACGAGGGGCTCGATCCCGTGCTCGCGGCAGCAGCGGAACACGTCCTCGTAGAAAGCGAGCCCGGCCTCGTTGGGCTCCTCCTCGTCGCCATTGGGGAAGATGCGGCTCCAGGCGATGGAGAGGCGAAAGACCTTAAAGCCCATCTCCGCGAAGAGGGCTATGTCCTCGCGGTAGTGGTGGTAGAAGTCGATGCCCGTCTGGGCCGGGTAGTAGTACCCGGGCTCGAAGTCGAGCATGCGCCTCAGGCCGCGGCTTACGTCGTTGCGCTCCGGCCCGTGTGGGATGACGTCGACGTTGGCAAGGCCGCGGCCGCCCTCGTCATAACCTCCCTCGCATTGGTTGGCGGCGGTGGCTCCTCCCCAAAGGAACCCTTTTGGAAATGGCATGGTGCCTCCTTCTCTCTGGCGCCCCCATCTCTGCGGGGGACGCTTTATAACGTCCTTGCGGCCTCGCGCGCCTGGCCCGTGGCCCTTTCCCTGATGCGCGCGGGCCGCCTGTGAAGGGGTGACTAGCTGACGGCTTGTCCTGCGGCGGCGCGACGTGCCTCCCGGCCTCCAAGCAGGGAGGGGACCTGTGCCAGGCACACGCCGGCGAGGATGATGGCGACGCCCAGCCACTCGACGACGCCGAGCGGCTCGCCGAGGACGATCATGGCGATGAGCAGGCCGGCGGGGAGTTCCGCGGCGGCCATGACGGTGGACAGGCCCGCGGGCAGGTGCGGAGAGCCCATGCCGAAGAGCAGGACCGGGCAGAGCATGCCAAAGAAGCCGGCGATGACGGCAAAGGGCAGGATGCCCTGGGCGAGGACGCCCGAGACGACGTAGTCCGGACACACCGTGAGCGACATGACCACGGAGCCCGCGCATACGATGACGCCACGCTGCTCGGACGAGCAGGGGGCCTCGACCTTGCCGGAGAGGGTGACAAAGAGGGAGCAGGACACGGCCGCCCCCAGCGCGCAGAGCAGGGCCACGGGGTCGTACCCGGTGATGCCGGTCTTGTAGACGCCGCTGGCGAACACCGTTCCGAAGACGATGACCAGGGCGGAGGCCACTTGGAGGAGCCTCGGCGGCCGGCGCGTCATGACGGTCTGCCACACGAGCCCCAGCCACGTGAACTGGAAGAGGAGCGTGAGTGCCACCGGGGCGGGCAGCACGCTCATGGCGTAGCAGTAGAGGATTGAGGTGAGGCAGGTGAGGGCTCCCAGGCCCATGAGCTTGAGGGCGAGCTTCCAGCCCACGCGCTGCCAGCGGTGCCCGAGTGCGTGCCCTGCGAGCGTGGCGAGGGCGAAGAAGAGGCAGCCGAACCACGCCTGGCTCGCCACCACCTGCGCTGAGGTGAAGCCCGCGGCGTAGGCGAGCTTGTAGGTCGTGGCCATCGCGCCGTAGCAGGCGCCGCCCGCAAAGACCTGGAGCGCCGCCTTGACCTGCCCCGCGCCCGCGGCTCCCGCCTCGGCGGTCTGTTGCTTGATTGTGTTTGTTTCTGCCATTTGGCTCCCTTCCGTCTGCTGTCTTGCAGATGCACGTCTCGTGCGTCTGTTCCCTGCAGTCGGAAGGTGGGCTCGTGCGGTCTTCTGGCGGTGCATGTGGTACCTGCTGCCAAGACGAAAAAAGCCACGCAACCGACTGCTCGGTTGCGTGGCAAAAAGGTGGCTAGCGCCCAGAAAAGTCCACGCGTTTTTAGACTGGGACAAAGTACTACAACAGGTGAGATTCCGTCAAGAAAAACCGAAGAAAAAAGTGAGCCTCTGCCCGCCGTACCTGTAGCGGTCGTTTCCCCGAACGGGGCGGTGCTGTTGGGGGCTGTCTCGATCTGTAACAGTAAGACCCGGTTTTGGTCCGTAGATGTTACAGATTTAGACGTTTTGTCGGGGCGGTTTCCGTTTGTCTTGATCTGTAACAGTTAGGGGTCAAAAGTGGGTCTAGATGTTACAGATTGAGATTGTTGAGGATGGGTGAGGGTAGCTAAAATAGCCCCGTCCCTTTTTAAACAATGGAAAATCGAGCGTGGCAAGCGGAGGTCTTCGGGGTATAAGACGGCTAATTGTATGCCGCCCATGAAAGGAGCCCTCATGCCCAGCGTTGCCGTTCTCGCCGCCGATGGCTTTGAAACTATTGAATGCTTGACCATGGTCGATGTCATGCGTCGCGGCGGTGTGCGTGCCACGCTCGTCTCGATTATGCCCACACGTGAGGTCGTAAGCTCGCTGCAGATCCCCGTGACCTGCGATGCGCTCTTTGATGAGATCAACTTTGACGAGTACGACTGCGTCGTGCTGCCCGGCGGCTTGCCCGGTGCCACCAACCTGCGTGCCGATCAGCGCGTCTGCGACGTGGTCTGCGAGTTCGCCGCGACCAAGCACGTTGCCGCCATCTGCGCCGCCCCGTTTATCCTGGGCGAGCTCGACCTACTCGAGGGGCGCCACGCCACGTGCTTCCCTGGCTTTGAGAAAAGCTTCCCCGAAGGCGCCTATACCGGCGAGAAGGTTACGCAAGACGGCAACATCATCACCGCCAGCGGCATGGCCCAGTCGCTCCCCTTTGCGCTTGAGCTGCTGCGCACGCTCGCCGGCGACAAGGCCGTCGAGAAGGTCGCCGAGGGCATTCAGCTATGATTTTGGCTTCGCAATCACCGCGCCGCATCGAGTTGATGCGCGAGGCGGGCTATGACATTCGCGTGATTCCCGCAGATATCGACGAAACGCCTTTTGATGGCGAAGCTCCGCTTACACTCGTCGAGCGCTTGGCGCGTGCCAAAGCCGCCGCCGTTGCCGCCGAGCATGCCGAGCCCAACGAACTGACCGTCGCGGCCGATACTATTGTCACCTTTGACGGCCAAATTTTGGGCAAGCCGGCAGACGGGGACGAGGCGCGCACCATGCTCCGCGAGCTTTCGGGCCGCACGCACCAGGTCGCAACCGGCGTCTGCATCGTTAAAGCCGGCGACGCTACAGCTCCGCATGCCGCCGAGAGCCTGTCGTTTGTCGATGTGACCGACGTGACGTTCTATGAGCTTACCGAAGAGCAGATCGAGCGCTATGTTGCCTCCGGCGAACCCATGGACAAGGCCGGGGCCTACGGCATCCAAGGCACAGGCGGCCGCATGCTTGTGCACGATATTTCGGGTGACTTCTACAACGTGGTGGGCTTGCCCATCGCTCGCGTCGCACGCGCGATTCAAAAACTCTCGTAATTGCATCTGGCGCTGGGTATCCCCCAGCGCCTACAATTTTGCCGTACCGTACGGATCCCGACCGGGCATAAGGCCCGGCGGAAAACCGATAGGAGAACACATGGACACACTGCTCGAAGCCATTGATGTTTGCAATGTCGATGGCTTTTGCTTTGGCAACTATACGGACGAGGAGGCTGGCACCGGCTGCACCGTAATCGTAGCGCCCGAGGGTGCCACCGGTGGCGTTGACGTACGTGGTGGCGCCCCCGCTTCGCGTGAGACCGACCTGCTGCGTCCCGAAAACACCGTCGATAAGGTCCACGCCGTCTGCCTTTCGGGCGGATCGGCCTTTGGCCTCGAGGCTGCAAGCGGCGTGGCCCGCGAACTCGAGAGCCGCGGCATTGGTCTGCCCGTCGGCCCCACGCAGGTGCCCATCGTGTGCTCCAGCTGTATCTTCGACCTTGCCTTTGGCGACCCCACCGTTCGCCCCGACATTGAGGCCGGCATCGCCGCCGTGCGCGAGGCGCTCGACCACACCCCCACCAAGCTCGAACAGGGCAACGTAGGCGTCGGCACGGGCGCTACCGTGGGTAAGCTCATGGGCCCCGCCACCTGCATGAAGGCCGGCCTTGGCGCTGCCGCCGTGGCGCTCGGCCCCATCAAGGTGGGCGCCGTGGTCTCGGTCAACGCCTGCGGCAACGTTGTCGACCCCTTCACCGGCGAGTGGGTCGCCGGTATGCGTGCCGCAGCCGATAGCGACCAGATCGTCGACATGGAACTCGCAGCCTTTGCCGCCGCCGGATCCATGCAGATGCCGCTCGACCGCACCAACACCACCATCAGCTGCATCGTCACCAACGTTGAGCTCACTAAAGCTCAGGCCACCAAGGTCTCCCAGATGGCGGCAGACGCCTATGCGCACGCCATCCGCCCCACACACACCACCAACGACGGCGACACCATCTACACCCTCGCCAGCGGCAAACTAGACGCTCAGACAAGCGCCGCCGTACCCCTAGACCTGCTGGGCATGCTCGCCGTAAGGGCCCTACAGACCGCCATCGTAAACGGAGCCAAAAACGCCAAAACCTCCCACGGCATACCCGGCGCCGCAAAGTAAACTAGCTCGTCCGGTTGCCCGGTGGGTTTTGGTTATGTTTGCTGCTCTACAGTCCTGGCTCGCACGAAGAGCACATTAAGTGCTCTTCGGCTCGTGCGGAACTCGCGACAAACATAACCAAACCCCACCGGGCAACCTACCAACCAGATTCTTTTCAGCCCAGGCCCCTGTGTACCGCGCGTCGAAGATCTTCAAATTCAAATAACCTGACAATCGATTCTTATAGCAGAGGCCCCTTGGCCTTTAGTTTGCTACAAGTTCCGCACGAGCCGGAAAGCACTCAATGTGCTTTCCGTGCGAGCAGGACTGTTCGCAGTAGCAAACTAAAGGCCAAGGGGCCCTGTCAACCTATCAGCAGCGATTACTCAGCAGTTAGTTGAATTTGAAGATCTTTGAGGCAAGACGGTATAGGCCGAGTGTGGTTTTGTCTCCGGCACGACCGCGGAGGTTAGTGAAGAAGCCGACCACACCGTAACGTGCACGACGATACATACGCTCGTCATAGGCCTTCAAATCATTCCACAGCGTCTTCAGACGCTCATCGGCACAATCCTCGTCGGAAAGCTTGGTGAGCACCGAGCAGATCGCCATCATCATGGTGAAGTAGCCCATCATGTACGAACGCAGACGCGACGACTCGACATCGCTGTACAGGTGGTACGACTCCATCATGATACGCGTAACACGGAACTGCTGGTCCAGACGCTTGACCATCGTGGCCTCGTTGACACTCTGGCCCTCGCGACCGATAAAGTAGCGATAGAGGTCGATGTCGGCGTAGTACATGGTCTTGCAACGCGGCAGCGGCACGTAGGCGTAGATGTTGTCCACATAGAACGTGTGCGGCGGCATGGGCAGGTTGGACTCGCGCAGCACATCCGTGCGATAGCACAGGCTGTGCATGAGCAGATTCTGGTCCAAACGGAAATGGCCGATCTGGTCCCAGGTAAAGATCTTTTTTCGAGGCAGGGCAAACTTGTAACCAATGGCCGTATGCGTACCCTCGTAAACCTTCTCGTACACGTAGTTCGAGATAAACAGGTCAACGCGCTGGTCGCGCTCTTCAAAGCCGCGCAGAATCGACAGCATGGTCGAAAGGGCAGCGCCGTCAAGCCAGTCGTCCGAGTCGACGACCTTGTAGTAGGTGCCCTGCGCCTCGCGCAGACCCGAAAGGACGGCAATACCGTGGCCGCCATTCTCCTGGTGCACCGCGCGGATGATTCCAGGATAACGGGCCTCCCACTCGTCGGCCTTGGCGGCCGTCTCGTCCTTGGAGCCGTCGTCCACCACGATAATCTCGATATCGGTGGCGTAATTGCTCCCCTCCAAGATGGAGGTGATGCAATGGTCCATGTCCTTGGCGGCGTTATACGAGGGAATACCGAATGTTATGACTTTATGCATGGCAGGCGATAATCTCATCCGAAAGATCGAGGGCGGAATTGGTCACGGCATCCATATCGTAGTAACGATACTCGGCCAGACGACCCACCGGGTGGAAGTTTGTCAGGTTCTGGACGCGCTCAAGATAGCGCTCATAGAGCTCACGGTTCTCGGGCTCAAGAATGGCGTAATACGGCGTCTCGCCCGAGCCGGGCGTATAGGCCTTGGAGTACTCCTTCATGATGGTGGTCTTGCCGGGCAAAACCTGACCGGTCATGTTCTTGAACTCGGTGATACGCGTGTAGTCCTCGCTCGTGGTGTAGTTGACGGTGCCCACGGGCTGGAACTGATCCATATCGAGCGTCTCGAACTTCATGTCGAGCGTGCGGTACGGCAGCGCGCCCAGGTCGAGGTTGAACAGCTCATCGAGCGGACCGGTATAGACGATCTCGCCGCCGTAGACCTTGCCGTCGACCTTGACGGTTGTCTCGTCGATCTCGAAGAGATCGCGAGCATCCACGTCGCAGAACACATCAATCAGGTCGTGGTCGAGCATATGCTCAAACAGCGCCGTGTAGCCATCCTGCGGCATACCCTGGAAGGGGGCCTGCGGGAAGTAGCGGTCATCGTCGCCCACAAAGACGGGAACGCGGCCGGTGATCGAGGGATCGATCTGGTCGGGCGTCTGGCCCCACTGCTTCATGGTGTAATGCAAAAAGACGTTCTCGTAGACGTAATCGGCGACCTCGGCCAAGTCGGGGTCGTTCTTCTTACGCAGCTCCATGATGGGCACTTTGACATCCTTGCCAAAGGTCTCCACGAGCTTCTGATACAGCTCCTCGCCGCGCTCATCACCAAAGGCGAGCTTGAGACTCGCATGGTTGAAGGGCACGGGCATAAGGGTACCGTTGATGTTGGCGAGCACCTTGTGCTGATAATCCGTCCACTTGGTAAAGCGCGACAGGAAATTATGCACGCGCTCGTTAAAGGTGTGATAGATATGCGGACCGTACTCGTGGATCAGGATTCCGGCCTCGTCAGTGCAGTCATAGGCATTGCCCGCAATGTGGCTACGGCGCTCCAAAACGGCAACACGATAGCCGATGGTCTCGGCAAGACGGCGGGCGCAAACGGCACCGGCATATCCAGCACCGACGACAATCATGTCGTACGCGCCGGCGTTAAAGCCTTCAGGCAGGCCTGAGGTAATCTGCATCGATACTCCTTGTCAAAAGCCACGGGCTCGTTAGCTGGGCTTTTCTCGAACATTCTTCGAGACATATTTATCAGAGCGATTATAGCGCTAATGCGTCCTATAATGAGCTTGCCACACAAGGAAAGCTCAAGCACCGCGGCGTACATTATTGAAAGGTAAACCCGCTAGCAGCGGGTTTATTCGTGAACAGCCGGGCGCCTGGAGCTTAGCGAAACGCTTGCAAGGAGTAACATGAGCGATTTCCTAAACCGTATGAAGTCTGCCGCCAAGGCCGACCTTAAGACCATCGTCCTGCCCGAGGGCGAGGATCCGCGCACCATCGTCGCGGCCAACAAGATCATCGAGGAAGGCCTGGCCAACATCGTCATCCTGGGCGATCCCAACGAGATCAACGTCCCCGGCGCCACCGTCATCGATCCGCGCAACGCCGAGAAGCACGAGGAGTACGCACAGAAGTTTGCCGAGCTCCGCGCCAAGAAGGGCGTTACCATCGAGCAGGCTCGCGCCCAGGTGATGGACGCCACCTACTTTGGCACTATGATGGTCAAGATGGGCGACGCCGACGGCCTGGTCTCCGGCGCCTGCCACTCCACCGCCGATACCCTGCGCCCCGCGCTGCAGATTCTCAAGACCGCCCCAGGCACCAAGCTGGTCTCGGCCTTCTTCGTGATGTGCACCGACACCCCGCAGTTCGGCACCGACGGCACGCTGATCTTCGCCGACTGCGGCCTCAACATCAACCCGTCCTCCGACGAGCTCTCCGAGATCGCCATCGCCTCCGCTCACTCCTGGTCCACCTTCATGGGCAACGTTGAGCCGCACGTGGCCATGCTCTCCTACTCCACCATGGGCTCCGCCGGCGGCGAGGTTGCCAAGAAGGTCCAGGAGGCCGTGAAGTTCTGCAAGGAAAAGGCTCCCGAGCTCGCCATCGATGGCGACCTGCAGCTCGACGCTGCCATCGTCCCCACCGTCGCTCAGCTCAAGGCTCCCGGCTCCTCTGTCGCCGGCAAGGCCAACGTGCTCGTGTTCCCCGACCTCGAGGCCGGCAACATCGGCTACAAGCTGGTCCAGCGCTTCGCCGGTGCCGACGCCTACGGCCCCATCCTGCAGGGCATCGCCAAGCCGGTCAACGACCTGTCGCGCGGCTGCTCTGCCGACGACATCGTGGGTGTCGTGGCCATCACCGCCGTCCAGGCTCAGATGGCTGAGTAGCGGACGTATCCCCTCGGGACCCTACAGGGTAAAGCTCTGAAAACGTCCTCGGACATGTCGGAAGCCCCCGCTGTGCACTACGTGCGGCGGGGGCTTCCTCCGTCCTGCGGAATGTTTCAGAGCTTTACCCTGTAGGGTCCCTGCCGCTACGTGGCAGCTAAGGAATCTGGAGTGGACGGCGGCTTGGCTACGAGCTGGGGCTGAGGATCTGAATGAATGGGTGCAATTGTTGGGAGCGAAGGCGTTGCGGATATGGCCACTTTGGATCTGCGAGACGTGCTGCAGATCGGCGGCTGTTCAAGCGGAAAGCGTATCCCAGTTTGAAGGCGAATTTTGGGATGCAGTTTCCCCTTGGGGCCTGTTTGGGAAACTGCGGGACGGAATTTTGCTTTATTGTGGGTCGCACTTTCCGCAACGTGCCTCAACCGGAAAGCGTGTCCCAGAATTTGCGCTCGAAATGGGATAGGGTTTCCGCCGTCCGCCTGCTAGCAAAAAGGCCTCCTGAGTCGTTGCTCTGGAGGCCTTTCGCTTACTTGCAAATGCGCGCGTTAGTTGTTCTTGGTCAGACGCTCGACGTCGTGGGCGATCATGTATTCCTCGTCGGTGGGGATGACCATGACCGTGACGGCGGAACCGGCGGCGCTGATGACCTGCGGTCCGTTGCCCACGGCCTCGCGGTTCTTGTTGTTGTCGATGCGCACGCCCAGCCACTCAAAACAGTCGCAGAAGGCCTTGCGGATCGACCAGTCGTTCTCGCCGATGCCGGCGGTAAAGGTGATGGTATCCACGCCCGCCATAGAAGCGATCATAGAGCCGGCCTGCTGCATGGCCTTGTAGGCGAACATATCGAAGGCGAGCAGGCAACGTTCATCGCCCTCGGAGGCGCGCGTACGGATGTCGCGGGCGTCGTTGGAGATGCCCGAGATGGCAAGCAGGCCAGACTGCTTGTTCATCATGTCGTCGACTTCCTGGTAGCTGTAGCCGCCCTCGCGCTGCAGGTAGCACACGGTGGCCGGATCGATGGAGCCGCAGCGGGTTCCCATCATCAAGCCGTCGAGCGGCGTGAGGCCCATCGTGGTATCGCGGCAAACACCGTCCTCGATAGCGGCAAGCGAGGCACCGTTACCTAGATGGCACGAAAGCAGGCGGTGGCAGCGCGAACCCAGGATCTCCTTGGCCATCATCCACTCGTAGCGGTGGCTCGTTCCATGAGCGCCGTACTTGCGCACGTGATACTTGTCGCACACGTCCTTGGGCAGGGCGTAGGTGTAGGCAACCTCGGGCATGGTCATGTGGAACGAGGTGTCGAAGACGGCCACGTTGGGCAGCTCCGGATACTTCTCACGGCAATACTCAATCGCCGCAGCCTCGCCGTAGTTGTGCAGCGGAGCCAAGGGAGCCACCTCAAGAATCTTGGCCATGACTTCGTCGTCGACGACCGCAGAATCATCGAAGTGCCAGCCACCCTGAACGATACGATGTCCAATGCCGTCAATCGTAAAGTCGGTCTTATCGAGCTCCTCGAGTACGCGCGCAATGGCCGAGCGATGATCGGGGAAGGGAACCTCTTCGGTCTGCTTGGCGCCACCGTTCTCGGCGTGACCAAAGATGCCCATGTCCGAGCCGATACGCTCGCAGTTGCCCTTGGCGAAAACCTCGCGGGTATCGGTATCCAAGAGTTGATATTTAAGGCTTGAACTACCAGCGTTGACAACAAGTACGTTCATGAGACTCCTTTGCAATGCAATACGGTCGGTACAGGCCCCTTAAGGCGGCCGCATGTTAATAAGAAGTTATCATAACTTGATAAATAGCTATCAGATATATCGACCAGCGAGCGCAAAAGAGGGGCCGAACGGCATGTTGCCGTCCAGCCCCTCCCCTCTTGTAATTACTTGGCGTTGACGATGCGCTCGACGTCGGAAGCGATCATGAACTCCTCGTCCGTGGGGATGACAAAGATTTTGACCTTGGAATCCTTGGCAGACAGGCACCAAGCGCCGTCACCACGCAGGGCGTTGCGGGCATGATCCATCTTGACGCCCATAAAGGCCAGGCGGTCGGCAACGCCGGCGCGGACGGCCGGAGCGTGCTCGCCGATGCCGGCGGTAAAGACCAGGGTGTCCATACCGCACATAGAAGTAGCCATCTCGGCCGCCTTGGCGGCAATCTTGTAGACGAACATGTCAAAGGCAAGCTGAGCCTCGGGGTCACCAGCGGCGGCGAGCTCCTCGACGTTGCGGCAGTCGTTGGTCTTGCCGCCGGTCACAGCCAAAAGGCCGGACTTCTTGTTCATCATCTCGTCGACCTCGTCGAAGGTGTAGCCGCCTTCGCGCTGCAGGTAGCACACGGTAGCAGGGTCGATGGAGCCGCAGCGGGTGCCCATCATAACACCGTCGAGCGGCGTCAAGCCCATGGTGGTGTCCATGCACTTGCCGTCCTCGATGGCGCACAGGGAAGCGCCGGAACCGATGTGGCACACGACGACCTTGCGAGCCTCGCCGTTGGTCATCTCGGCGACCTTCTTGGAGATGTAGCGGTAGCTGGTGCCGTGGGCGCCGTACTTGCGGATGTGCAGCTTGTCGCAGACGTCCTTGGGCAGGGCGTAGGTCTTGGCGACCTCGGGCATGTTGAAGTGGAAAGCGGTGTCGTAGACCGTGACGTTGGGCAGGTCGGGATACTGCTCCAGGCAGTACTCGATAACGTTGGCCTCGGGGTTATTGTGCAGCGGGGCGAGCGGAGCAACCTCGCGGATCTTGGCGAGGACGTCCTCGTCGACGAGGGAGGAATCACCGAAGTACCAACCGCCCTGAACGATACGGTGGCCGATACCCTCGATCTTGACGCCGTTGGCCTCAAGGTCCTTCAGGACGACCTCGATGGCGACCTTGTGGTCGGGGAACTCGATGTTCTCGGTCACCTTCTTGGAGCCGTTGGCAGCGTGGGTGAAGGTACCGCCGGTAAAGCAGACGCGCTCGCAGGAGCCCTTTGCGGACACCTTGTGGGACTTGGTATCGATGACCTGATACTTAAGGGTCGAAGATCCTGCGTTGACGACCAGAACGTTCATGTGTCTCCCTACTAACAGGCGGTGTGGCGCCGCCAGGTTACATACGCTTCAATAATAAACCCAAACGCCCTCGCGCTCGGGTTTATTGCGTTGATATATAAGTTATCGGTGCCCAAATACTCATGACCTTTGGCTTGTAAGACGAAATAGCGCGGGGATATACACAAGGGAAGAAATCCCGAGCGCGACAAGCAATACGACTCGAATGCCCGCAACGCTACTCAACACAGCGTTGAGCAGATAGAAAAGAACGGCACCCACCGCCACCATCTGGCTTTGAACCGAAATCAGTGAACAGCGCATCGAAGAATCGGCTGCCTTTTGAAAAATTGAGTATTTAATTGGAGCAAATAACGAGTACGCAACCGTCTGCAGCACATAGAACACGGGCAGCAAATTAGCCGGAGTAAGGGGAATCAAAAACAAAGCTGACAGGAAAAGGCGCACGATGCCGCAAATACGCGCAAAGCGGCCCTTGTCGACATGAGCAATCGCACAGGGCACAATAAGTCCCATGGAGGCCGAGGCAAGGAGCTGGACCGCAATGGTCACACCCGAAGCGACGGCATTCATTCCGCGACCCGCAAGCAGCAGTGAGAAAAAGTCTTCCAGGGCGACAAAAGCAAATGCCTGAGAACAGTCCATGATGAACGCTGAACGAAGAATGCCATTACCCGCAATAGCGGTACCGATCATCTTCGGGCTAATCCCATGTTCAGGTGTCGTCGCAGTGCCCCCTCTTCGCATTTCAGGAATGCAGACAACGACAACCAACGTCAACACCATTGCGATGATATCTGCCGAAAGACCAATGAGATATGCACCGACGGACGAAATGAAACCGCCCACGCAAGCGGAGATGGCATAAGAGGCATAGAAAACAAATCGCTCAACGACATTAAGTCTTACGAGCTGGTCCTGAGAGACGCTGTCAATGTAAATCGCTTCGATGGATCCGCTCACACACGCAACGGCAAAACCCTTGAGAGCGAACGAACCGATTAAAAGTAGAGGGGAACGGACGAGAAGCAGGGCGGCGTAGTATCCAAGCATTCCCACGACGCCAACGAGACCGCTTGTCTTTCGTCCAAACCTATCAGCAATATAGCCAGTGGGAACTTCGAGGATGAACTTGCTCACTTGATATGCAATCATCATGCTAGAAATCGATACCATCGAAAATCCGACGAACTCAAGGTAGACAGTTAGAAAATACAAGATGGTGCTGAAGTTCGACAGAAAAACGAACGTCATATAAAGCAAAACCGTACGGTTTTTCATGCTCCACCCTCCAAGAGTCAGCAATCTAAATCGGAATCTTGGAAAAGCATGAGGGCAAAGCTGTCAGCTATGTGTTACAAGGCGTCAATAATCACTTGATGCCTCGAAGCCAATTAATCTCACGAAGCAAGATGACGCAATAGGTGCAGAAAAACCGACTGGTGTCGATCAGTCCAGGCATTTTGTCGATAGCAAAAGTAGATGGGCAAGGCTACGTCATGTGAGGCTTCAATGGAGCACTCGCTCACTTCCGATCCATCCGATGCGAGAGAAGAGCCAGAAAAACTCAATATCAATCCCCCGGCTTGAAGAAACTCAGCCTGCGCCCTGTTTCCGTATTCGACATCGCGAAAGCGGAAATTAACCAGCTGAGCTTCGGGACATTGATTGATTGCATTGAGACAGGGTGACAAATTAATGGGAACAGCGAGCCTGCCGCCCAGTAACTCACGAATGGTCATAGCGTCAACAGATTGATGACCAGCTGGACATGAAAGAACCCTGAGCTCCTTTTCACCCATATATTTTGAAGAAAGGACGCTGTCCCGTGGTTCCTCAAACGAGATAGCCGCGTCCGAAATTCCAAGTATAAGTGATTCAAAGCATGTTGCCGTTGGCTGATGCCACACATCAAGATGAATCTGAGGGTGCGAGCGTTCAAACGAGTCATACCAGTTTTCGGCAAAAAGGCGCCCCCGCCCATGAAGGCAGGGGGCATAAAGACGAAAGTGGCCGTCGGGCGAGACGCCGTCGTCCCTCGATTGAGCGTACTTTTTGAGATCGTCGACTTGTGCCAGGATCACGCGTGCACGACGCGCAAATTCTCTGCCCGCCGGAGACAAAACAGCCTCCCCCGCCGATCGGTCGAGCAAAACAATCTGATACTCAGATTCCAACTTTTTTATTGCCGACGAAACGGCCTGTGGGCTCACATGAACGGCTCGAGCCGCTTTGCGCACGCCGCCGTAGTTCGCTACCGCTTGAAGGTATTCGAGTTGAGAAAGCTGCATAGGTTACTCCAAAGGCAGCCAAGTCGACGGCCTACGCGCCCTCAGATGAGGTTCTCGCCCAGGTTCTTGCCGCCGAGGACGTGCATGTGGAAGTGCATGACGGTCTGACCGGCGTTAACGCCCTTGTTGGAAATGACGCGGAAACCGTCCTCCAGACCCTTGACCTTGGCGACCTCCTGGATGGCGTGAGCCATGGCGCCCATGGTCTCGGCAGGCACGTTGTCGGCGATGTCGCTGTAGTGCTTCTTGGGGATCACGAGCGTGTGGACCGGCGCCTGGGGGTTAAGGTCGTCGAACGCGATGACCTGGTCGTCCTCGTAGACGACGGTCGAGGGGATATCGTGGTTGGCAATTTTGCAGAAGATGCAATCACACATGGTTGTTCCTTTCTCACAGACCAAGGTAATTATATTTGGTCGGGATGGTTAGAACGAGAGGTTGTCGTCGGTGTTGGCGGCCTCGCCGTCGGCGAGCACGTCGTTGCCGTCGACGTCCTTAAGGAGCACCGAGACCTTCTGCTCGGCATCGGACAAGCGGGTGCGCAGGCTCTTGAGGAGCTCGACGCCGCGGGTATAGCTCTCGAGCGACTCCTCGAGCTCCATATCGCCCGACTCCAGACTGCGGATGATGAGCTCCAGCTCCTGCGAGGCCTGCTTGTAGGTGAGCTGCTCCACCGGGGTCTTCTCTGCCATATATGTTTCCTTTCCTAAAGGTTTATCACTATGAAACGCGGTCTACTCGACTGCGTTGACGGTTGCCGACACGTTGCCGTCCGCCATGCGCACGCGGATGGCGTCGCCGGGCTTAAAGGTCTTGGCGCTCGTAGCAACCCCATCATCGCTGTACGCGATGGAGTAACCGCGGGCAAGTACCTTAAGCGGCGACAGGGCATCGAGCGAAGCCGCCGCTCGGCCCAAGTCGGACGCGGGCTTGCTGAGCATCGTGCGCCCCTGATGCTCCAGACGGGAACTCGCAAGCGTGAGCGCATGGCGTTTGCCATCGAGCCCCGAAGTGCTTGCAACCAAACGCTCGGGCAGGCGCTCAAAGTTGGAGCGGAATGCCCCGACCGAGCGCGCTATGGCGCCCGACAGGCGGTCGGCAGTCAGGGCAAGCTCGGACTCGCGACGCTCAACCATAAACGTTGGATCGTTAAGACACGGGCGGCACGCGGCTGCATCGAGCGCGTCGCCCAGACGAGCCGTATAGGTGTCCCAGGCACGACGGCCGCGTTGGTCGAGCATTTCCAGATCGACCTGATCAGACCCGATCATCGAAGCCATCGCGGCGCCCAGACGCTGATGGCGCGTCTCGAGCACGTCGGCCAACTCCGTCATAGCCGGCGCCACCGATTCTGCCGCTGCCGTTGGCGTGGAGGCGCGACGGTCGCTCACCATGTCGCAGATCGAGGTATCGGGCTCATGCCCAATGCCCGTCACCACAGGCACGGGACAGGCTGCCACCGCACGGGCAAGCTCCTCGTCGTTAAAGGTCATGAGGTCCTCAAAGGAGCCGCCGCCGCGCACCAGCAAAATACAGTCGGGCGCCGGCGCAATGGAAGCGGCGCGGCGCAGGCCCTCAATGAGCTCGGCCGGCGCACCCTCGCCTTGAACCTTGGCGCCCACGCAGACGAGCTCGACGAGCGGGTTGCGACGACGCAATGTGCGCTTGACGTCGTCGATTACGGCACCCGAAAGCGAGGTGACAACCGCCACGCGGGAGCAGAACACCGGAATGCGGCGCTTGCGCGCTTCGTCCATCAGGCCCTCGCGGCGTAGCTTTTCGGCCAGTTGCGCCACTTGTTGACGCAGCAGACCCTCCCCCGCCAGCGAGAACGAGCGGGCAACGAAGCTCATGCGACCCGTAGGCTTGTAGAGATTGAAGCTGCCCTTAAAGCTCACCTGCATGCCGTCACGCAGATCGAAGGTACGCTTGAGATAGGCACCCTTCCAGATGATGCAGTCGACGGCGGCCGAGTCGTCTTTAATCTGGAAGTAGCAGTGGCCGCTTCGGGCATTGGGGCCACGGAAGCCCGTGACCTCGCCCAGAACGCTCAGCTGCGGAATGGCATCGAGCGCACCGGCGGCGATCTCTACCGCCTGGCTCACGCTGAGCTCCTTACGCTCCTGCTCGTCCGAACCGTCGAACTCGGCGGAAACGGCATTGCCGGTCAGATTCCAGCCTGCCACGCAGCCTCCTTTCGTTATCGTGCACAAGGGCTCCGGCCCTGCGCAAATTCAAGTCCAACACATAGTACAGCGCCGCGGGGACACAAATCTCCGCGGCGCCTGTCAAGCCAATTTGTTATCGGTTGGAGTTTCTGTTGTAGCGAGCCATAAGATAGAGCAGCTGAATGATCGAAGTGAGCGCTGCAGCCACATAGGTAAGCGCGGCTGCCGTCAGGACCTTCTTGGCACCGTTGACCTGCTTGGAACTCATACCCGACTGCTCAATATACGCCACGGCGCGCCGACTGGCATCAATCTCGACCGGCAGCGTAACGAGCTGGAACAGCACGCTAAACGAGAAGAAGATCAGCGCGATGGTCGTGAGTCCCGCGATGTTCATAAACAGGCCCATGAGCAGCACGATGGTCCAGGTGTTCTGGGTAAAGTTGACGACCGGCACGAGGGCGGTACGTACCTTCATCATGGCATAGCCGCTTTGACGCTGCGCGGCATGGCCTGCCTCGTGACAAGCGACAGCAACGCTTGCGACCGAGCCGCCCGAACGGTTGGAATCCGACAGATACAGGTTATTGTCCTGCGGGTTGTAATGGTCGGTGAGCTCACCGGCGACGCCCTTGATACCCACGGCGTTGCAACCGTTGGCGTCGAGCATGCGGCGAGCGACCGTGGCACCCGTGTCGCCGTCCGAGCGAACCTTGGACCACGTCTTGTACGTCGAATTGATATAGCTCTGCGCAGCAAGGCCAAGCACCGTGCAGACAAGAACAACCAGCAGGTACAGCGGGTCGATGCCAAAGCCATATCCATAGTAATAGGGCATGCGAATTCCTCCAAATCGAGTTACACGTTGGAGGCATTCTACCCACTCAGCAGACTAGGCTTCCCTATAACAACTCAATCTTTCCGTCCTTCACGGTGAGCCCCATATTGCCGGAAAGCAGATCGTCCAGGCGCGAACCCACAAGCTCAAAACGCCAGCCTTCGCGCAGGGGGCTTTGCTCAGGATGCTCGATGTAATCGGCCAGGTCATCGCGCGAGGCAATGACCGAGGTCGCCACCCCCGAGCGCTCGGCAACCAGGCGGATGAGCGCATACATCAGGTCCGTCACGCTCTCCAGCTCCGGCGAGATCTGACGGTGTCCGCGCACCATGAGCGGCAGGCGATCGTGCGGGCAGCTCGCGCCGCGCTTGATGGCCATGAGCGCACCGTCCACGTCGCGCTCCCCCAGCTGGTCGGTACCGCGAATGCTACGGAACTCCTCAACGCGGACGGGATTGCGCTTAACGAGCGCAAGCAGCGTGTCGTCGGACATGACCCACTTGCGCGGGATGTTACGGCGCTCGGCGCGGTCCTCGCGCCAGGCGGCGAGCTCGCGCGCGATACCCAGCTGGTGACGGCTGCACGAATTGATGCGCTTGACCTTGCGGAACGCCTCGTGGCGATCGGCGCGATAGTGCGACTCGTCAGCCAGCGGGCGCAACTCGTCGAGTACCCAGTCCACGCGGCCCAGCTCGCGCAGACGGCTCATCATCTCGGTATAGGCGACGATCAGGTACTTGACGTCATCGATCGCGTACTCAATCTGCTTATCGGTCAGCGGGCGACGCGACCAGTCGGTCAGCGACTCAGTCTTGGGCAGCGAGACGCCGCAAAACGTCTGCACGAGCGCGCCGTAGGAAATCTGCTGGCGCTCGCCTAAAAAGGCGGCGGCCACCTGCGTGTCAAAAATCGGACGCGGCAACACGCCTACGGTATGAAGCATAACTTCCATGTCCTGCGAGCAAGCATGGAACACCTTGGTCACGCTCTCGTCGGCCATGAGTTCGGCCAAGGGAGACAGGTCGTCGATCACCAGCGGATCAACCGCGACGCTCTCGGCAGGAGTGGCAATCTGGACCAGGCACAGGCGCGGATGGAACGTGCGCTCGCGCAAAAACTCGGTATCGACGGCAATCGCGTCAAACTCACGGGCGCGCTGACAAAAGTCGAGTAGAGCCTGATGTGTGGAAATGTACATATCAACCCATCGAATAAGGTTAGGCCCGAAAAACACGGGTAGGATATCGGCATTGCCTTACAACTATACTCGGTTAGTCACAGAACGGGAACGTAAGTATGCGCTGCCTTATCATCCACAACCCGGCATCGGGCCCCAGCTCAGATGAAATCTACGCATTCACGCACGCCCTCGCGCAGGGCGGCGACGAGGTCGTGATGCGTTTTATCGGCGATGGCATGGAACCCGAAGACGCCGTGGCAGACGTGCGCGAGTTTGATCGCGTGGTGATTTCGGGCGGCGACGGCACCGTCTCCAACGTACTCGACCAAATGCGCGGATGCGGCGTCCCCACGCTCGTCTTCCCCTCCGGCACAGCCTGCCTGTTCTTTAACAACATCGGTAATGCCCCCGAGGCAGCGGCACTTGCCAAGGCCTGCCGTGCCGGTCGCACGGTCAAAGTGGACATGGGCGAGCTCTTTTGGCTCGACGAGAACGGCAACGAAAAGCGCCACGGCTTTATCATCATCGCCGGCTCGGGCTTCGACGCCGAGATCATGATGAAGGCCGCCCCTACCAAAAACGACATCGGCGAGATCGCCTACTTCCTCTCCGCGCTCGCCACGCCTAACCCCACGGTGGCGCACTTTACCATCGAGCATGACGGCATTGTCGAGGAGCTCGATGGCATCTGCTGCATGGCCGGCAACACCTCGGTCATCCAAAACGACATCAACCTGTTCCCCAACTGCCGCATGAACGACGGCATGGTCGACATTGCGGTCATCGAACCCGTGCGCACCGTGCAGCTGCTGCCTACCGTGATCACCGCTGCGCTTGACCCCGCCGGCAAGGTACTCGGGCGCCCACAGTTCAAGATCATCCAGACCAAGGAAGCCAAGATCACCTGCACCCCGTCACTGGGCATGCAGTTCGATGGCGAGATTATCTCCAGCAATTCGGGCGTCTTTGGAGCCCGCGCGCTTCCGCAATGCCTCGACCTCATCGTCGACGAATTCTCCCCGCTCGGAAAATAGGAGGACCCTATGAACGACAATCCCCTGATCGGCTTTATTGTCATCGTCTTGGCCATGCTCGTCGGTTACGCCATCAACGTGATTCACCGCCGAAAGAAGTAAATCCACATTGGTATGATATTCATCCAGTTATCGACTCTCCCGCTGTTTATGCAAATCCTAAACAGCGGGAGAGTTTTCTTTTTGACCGCCGTCTAATGCTTTATTCAGCTACAGTAAATGCAGGGTGCCTTTATTTAACTAAAGCCATAAAATGAGTATTATTATCCGTTCATCGTATATTTCTTCACGCTCATCGAGCAAAGGCTGTTGTCGAGTGAATACTCTTTACACTTCCTTTAGGCTAGTAGATGTATTTATTAGCTGAAACTCCGTACGGTTTCGCGGGGTTTCAACAGTTGGGAGGGATTATGAGGTTTACTCATCCTGTCAACACGCTCAAGAAGCTCGGCTGCGGCCTTGCGTTTGGAGCAGCGGCTATCATGGCCATGCCGACTTCGGCACTCGCCTGCACCCAGATCTACATGGGCAGCAAGCTCACGGCAGACGGCAACACGTACTACGGCCGTTCCGAGGACTTCGGTCCGCGCTACATCAAGCACTTTGGCATTGAGCCCGCACACAAGGACGGCAACGAGTACACCTCGGTCGAGTCCGGTTTTGAGTACAAGTCCAAGGGCGCAACCTACCGCTACACCTTCGTTCGCGACAACCCCTCGCAGTGGGAAGATCGCTACGACGCATATTCCGAGGCAGGCATCAACGAGAAGGGTGTCTCCTGCTCTGCCACGTTGAGCACCTCCTATAACGAGAAGGCCGAAGAGGCCGACCCCATCACCGAGGAGACTGGCATTGGCGAATACAACTACGCCAGCGTCATTCTGGGCGAGAGTGCCACGGCCCGCGAGGGTGTCGAGCTCCTCGGCAGCCTGATTGACGAGCAGGGCGTCTGCTCCAACGACCAGATCATCATTGCCGACAACAACGAGACCTGGTTGTTTGCAGCGCTTTCCGGCCATCAGTGGATCGCCATGAGGCTCACTGACGATATCGCCTCGCTCAACCCCAACATCGGCAACCTCACCTATGACGTCGACCTCGACGACACCGAGAACTGCCTCCACTCCGAGGGCATCGAGTCTATGCCTAAGGAGAAGGGCTTTGCCGAGTACACCGACGGCAAGTTCGACGTCGCCAAGACCTACGGCGAGGAGATTGGCGAGGCCGGCATGCACCAGTGGTCGCGCTATATCCAGGGCCGCGATTACTTCATGGCTCCGCTTGCTGAGGGCACCGACTACAAGATCGTCAAGGACGAGCGCGAAGACGCTCGCGCGACGACCGGCGCCCTGGTCCACGAAATGCAGCCGCTGTTCTTTACGCCCGGCAAGTCCGACTGGAACACCTTTGAGATGATTCGTTCCTTCGCCGCTCGCGGCGAGAATGTCGCCGGCCTCAACGCCAACACCGACGGCGCGTATGCCATCGGCTCCAACCGCAACACCGAAATCCACACCTTCCAGATCCGTCACGGCATGGACCCCGAGATCGCGACCATCCAGTGGGAGATGCTCTCCAACGCCGAGTTCTCCGTCGCTATCCCCCTCTATTCCGCACTGCTCACCGAGGTCAGCCCCTACTTCAGCGATCAGGATGTCTCCTTCGATCACTGCGAAGAGGAAGACGTCGTGAACAACGAGGAGCCCGAGAACTCCATCAACTACGTCCTCATGGACATCAACACGCTCGCCTATGAGAACCGCGACCACTGCGCCACCGGCGTCCGCGCCTATCTCGACGCCCTGCAGAAGGAGCTCATCGAGCAGAACCTGACCGTCGACGAGGCCATGCAGGCCGAAGAAGGCACCGAAGCCCGCACCGCCCTGGCCAACAAGGCCGGCAAGGCTGCAACCAAGAACACCTATGTTAAGTGCAAGGCCATGCTCGAGGAGATGCGCGACTACCTCCAGGAGGGCGATTTCTCCGAGGAGTTCGTCCCGAGTGACTACGATGCTGACAACGACTGCCTGGTCGAGTCCATCACCTACGCCGACGAGGCCCTTTCCGATGAGGACGTGGCCGAGCCCGAGGCCGAAGAGGAAGAGGTCACCGAGGAGAAGTCCGAGGGCAACAACATGGCCGCCATGGCCGTTGGCGCCGTCGTCATCATCGGTGTCTGCGCCTACGTGATCTATCGTCGCAAGAAGGCCTAAGGCCCTCATGTCTTAGCTGAGCGGACAAGGCAGCAATGGCAGCCTCGCCCGCTTAGCCCGCTCTTTTGACCGACGGGAAACCCGCCTGAAATCTTTTTAAAAAAGATTTCCCCGCACACACTTCGCTGTGCTATAGTGCAGCGCAACAGCAACTAGGTGCGACCGCGCCACGGCATCACGAAAGGAGCCACCAACATGAAGAACACGATGAAATCTCTCAACAACTGGTGGTGGCGTGATGCGAATACGATCGGTCGACAGTGAGTCCCTCACGCCTGTTTTTGCGCTCTAGGTGATTGGAAGGCCTCCGGTTTCGACCGGGGGCCTTTTTCTATCTCGAGCCCGATCGCATTCGCATCACGCGCCTCCGCTTTTCTCTTGCAATCCCCTTCCGAAAGGATTTTCACCATGCCTCAGAACACCACCGCCACCCAGCCCCGCACCGTCCATACCGCCGATCGCGGCAAACTCGATGTCCGCGCCCTCGTCCTGCTCGCCATCCTGCTCGCCGCCGGCTTCATCCTCAACTTCACCGTCGGCAAGGCAATCTCGGGCATCTCGGGCGGCATGATCAGCCCCGAGTTCATCATCTCGGCCTTCTGCCTCACCATCCTGGTCGTTCGCCCCAACATCGGCCAGGCGCTCGTCATTGGCCTCATCTCGGCTGCCGTGATCCAGATCACCACCACTTCGCCGTTCGTCGATTTTGCCGCCGAGGGCATCGCCGCCATGCTCATGGCCGGCATCGTCAACGCCGCCGGCAAGAACGGTCAGGTCAAGCCTGCCGTCGCCATCGTCGCAACCTTCGTGACCACCTTTGTCTCCGGCGCCATCTTCATGGTCATCAAGATGGCCATGCTCGGCGTGGTCGGCGAGCTCGCCGCCGCCATGTTGCCCGTCGTCGCCATGACCGCCGTCTTTAACGCCATTCTGGTCGGCGCCCTCTACTTGCCCATCCAGAAGGCCCTGAAGCTCAACTAACCCACAGTGTCCCATCGGTAAAGACTGTCCCAAACAACTAGCTCTTGGGGACGTTCTTAAACGACTAGTCATTAAAGAACGTCCCCGATGACTATGAAAGGTATCCATGGAAACGATCATCAACGTCGACGATGTCTCGTTCTCCTATGGCACGCAGACCGAGCAGGCGCTCAGCCACATCTCACTCAGCGTGAACAAGGGAGATTTCATCGGCATTATCGGGCCCTCGGGCGCCGGCAAGTCCACGCTTGCCGCCTGCCTGTCGGGCGCCGTGCCCCACCACTACACCGGCACGTTCTTTGGGTCCGTCATGGTTGACGGCCACGACACCTGCGAGGTCTCGTTGACCGACGTGTCGCAAATCGTCGGCAGCGTGCTGCAGGATATCGACACGCAGATGGTCGCCTCGGTCGTCGAGGACGAGATGCTCTTTGGCCTCGAGAACTTTGGCGTTCCCCACGACCAGATCGAGCGGCGCGTGAGTGAAACGCTCGAGACCGTCGGCATCAGCGACCTGCGTGACCGCGAGATCGCCACCCTCTCGGGCGGACAGAAGCAAAAGGTGGCCATCGCTGCCATCCTCGCCATGCGTCCGCGCGTCTTGGTTCTCGACGAGCCCACCGCGGCACTCGACCCCGCCAGCTCCACGTTGGTCTTCGAGACGCTGCGTGAGGCAAACCGCGCGCTTGGAATCACCATCGTCGTCGTTGAGCAAAAGGTCGCCCTGCTTTCGGAGTATTGCAACCGCGTACTCGTGCTCAATCATGGCGAAATCGCGCTACAGGGCGAGCCACACGAGGTCTTCGCGCATACCGACGAGCTCCGTGCCATCGGCGTCGACTGCCCTCGCGTCACGCGTATCTTCAATAGCCTCGAGGCCGATGGCCTGGTAAGCGGTACCCCTTGCTTGGATGTCGATGAGGCCGAGCGCCTGATTTCGGGCATTGTCGACCCCGCACACGCGGCCAGCGAAGCCCAGGCGCCCGCCGGCTCCCCGCATGCACCGTCGTTGCGCCCGCACGCCAAGGACGCCGAGCCCGTGCTCACCTTCGATCACGTTGAGTTTGCCTATCCCAATGGCGGCGCCGCCGTACACGACCTCAACCTGACCCTCTATCCCGGCGAGCTCGTGGGCATCGTCGGCCAGAACGGTGCCGGCAAGACCACGCTCACCAAGCTGCTCACAGGCCTGCTTAAGCCCGCCTCGGGCAGCGTGCGCGTTACGGGGCTGGACACCGCAGCCGTTCCCACGAGCCGCATCGCCCGCGAAGTCGCAACCCTCTTCCAAAACCCCGACCGCCAGATCTGCAAGGATACCGTACTCGACGAGGTCGCTTTTGGCCTGGAGCTTGCCGGCATCGACCGTGCCGAGGCTCTGCGTCGCGCTCGACTCGTTATCGACCGCTTTGGCCTGCCTGCCGATGAGGCACCTTTCTCGCTTTCGCGCGGCCAGCGACAAATGGTGGCGCTTGCCTCCGTCGTAGTTGTTGAGCCCAAGATCGTCGTGCTCGACGAGCCCACGAGCGGCCTTGATTACCGCGAGTGCATGACCGTCATGGAAACGGTGCGCACCATGGCCGAGCGCGGCTGCGCCGTGATTATGGTCTGTCACGACATGGAAGTCGTTTCCGACTTTGCCGAGCGTATCGTAGTAATGGCCGACGGTCGTATCCTCGACCGCGGCCGCACGCACGAGCTATTCTCGAACATCGAGCTCATGCAGCAAGCCTACGTTGAGCCACCTCAGGTCATAGAGCTTTCTCATCGTCTGGCATCCTCCGTCTCTCCCGTCTTTGCACAGGTGAGCGAGGTCACCGATATCGTTCGCATTACCGAGGAGATGGTCCACCGTGGTTAACGTCATCGACTATATGCCGGGCGACACACTGCTGCACCGCTTGAACCCGGTCGTCAAACTGGGCCTTGCCGCCGCCATCATCATCGGCATCTTCCTGTCCGACACCTACGTGGCGCTGTTGGGCTTTTTGGCACTCACCCTCGCACTGGGCGCCTATGCCGGTGTCGTCGACCGTCTGCTCTCGCTACTCAAGCTGCTGATTCCGCTCGCACTTATCATGCTGGTGCTTCAGCTGGCCTTTATGCGCGACGGCAACATAGTGTGGGGCTTTATCACCGACACGGGCCTCATTACCGGATCGAAGGCCTGCCTACGCCTGTTGGGCGTGGCGCTGCCACTCATCCTCATGCTTATGGTGACCAAGCTCAACGACCTCGCCAACGCCTGCGTCGAGGTGCTGCACGTGCCGTATCGCTATGCCTTCACCTTTACCACGGCGCTACGCTTTGTGCCGGTGTTTGGTCAGGAGATGAACGCCATCATGGAAGCGCAGACCGCACGCGGCGTCGAGTACGACACCAAGAACCCCATCAAGAAGCTTAAGCTCATGCTGCCACTGTGCGTGCCACTGCTCATCTCGAGCGTGGGCAAGACCGATGCCACAGCCTTGGCGGCAGAACAGCGCGGCTTCTATCTGCGTACACGCGCCAGCTCGTACAAGCGCTACTCCATCAAGGGCCTGGACATCGCCGTGCTCATCGTCAGCATCGCCCTCATCGCCATCGGCTTCCTGTTCTAGTTCGCCACCGGCAGCAACCGCCCAACGCAAAAGGCCTCGGCTCGCACCAAACGAGCCGAGGCCTTTACTGTTTCACCAGATAAAACCTACCAAAATTAACCTGTCCCTTTTTGACAGGTCGGAAGCTAGAGGCGGTAGGGGGCGCCGCTGCGGATGATGGATTCGCGCACCAAGACATCCATGGCATCGAGGGTGATCTCGGGCATCTCTCGATACTTCTGCAGCACCGATAGCTCGGTGCAGGCCAGAATGACACGGTCGCAGCCGCTACGGGCGAACTCCCACATCACGCGGTCGAACTTATCCATATCGGGCTCACGTCCGGCCTTCACATCATCGTAGATAAGCGACATCACATCGTTCTGACGTTTCTCGCTGGGATAGACAACCTCAACACCCGCGGCCTCGCATTCGCGGCCGTAGACGCCCGCGCCCACGGTTCCGTCGGTGCCCATGATGCCAATCTTGCGCACCGGCTCGGCCGGCATACTCAGGTTGGGGTCGAACTCGCACTCCCCCATCACCGCACCCGCAAGGGCATAGCGCACCGACTCACGCGGCATGTGGATAATCGGCACCTTCGTAAACGACTGGATCTGGTCGTAGAAGTAGTGTGACGTGTTGCAGGGAATGGCAATGTGCGCACAGCCCAGCGACTCGAGTGCCTGGGCGCACTCTTTCATGGTCGCCAGCAGCTTGGCATGCTCGCCGGTCTTAATGGCCAGCGTGCGGTCGGGCATGGTCGACTTGGAGAGCACCACCATGTCGATATGTTCCTGATCGCAGGCAGCAGCCGTATGACGCACCACCTGGTCGTAGTAATATGACGTGGCCTCGGCGCCCATGCCGCCGATAACTCCCAGCTTTTCCATCGCCGCCTCCTTGGTGACGCTTGCGCAATTGCGCGTATCATACCCGCGCCCGCCCGATGTAAACCGGACGGGCGCCGCACTCATCTACTTGTAATACGTCTTGAACAGCTTAAAGTGGCGCAGCTTGGTGTGCCACATGCGCAGCCAGCGGTTAAAGACAAAGTCGCCCTTCATAAACGAAGGGTCGGCGCCCTTGCCTTCCTTGTCCAGGCGATGCACCTTAGCGCGCAGCTCGGGATCCTTGACGTACTTGTCGACGACGCCCATGGGAACGACCATCCACAGCGCCTCGTCCTGCGCCGTCACAAACTCCGGCTCAAACGGGCGGTTGAACACATACTCGTCCACCACATACTTGGCAACGTTAAAGCCGCTGTTAGTGACGTAGTAGTTGCTGCGACCTTGGCGCGTGTTGAAATCGAAGAACTTAAACGAGCCGTCGCGTTCGTCGTACTTAACGTCAAAGTTGGAATAACCCACAAAGTGAAGGTCCTCGAGCAACTTGCGCACGCCGCCCATGAGCTCGTCATTGGGCTCGGTGATGATACAGGCGTGGTTGCCGACACCGTGAGGCTGATGCTCCTCGAGCAGCACGTGGCCCAGGCACATCATGCGGACCTTGCCGTTGCGGTCGGAATAGCTGGTGAGCACGCGCATATACTCGTCGTTGCCGGGCACGCGATCCTGCAAGATCAGGTCGTCGGTGTAGCCGCTGGCATACGAGTCGCGAATGACCTGTTCCAGCTCGGCACGGTCGGCAATCTCATAGGCCTTTTTCTGGCCCTCGAACTCGTGCTGCCACCACATGATGCCGTCGGAAGGCTTCAGGATCATCGGGTAAGGAAAATCGATCTGGTCGAGCACTTCGGCAGGTGCCTCGCCTTGGGCATTCAGCATCGCCATGGTGAAGGTAAAGGTATGCGGATAGGGCACGCCGTGCTTCTCGCACAGCTCGTAGAAGATCTCCTTCTTCTGACACTGCTCAAGCATGCTGTAGGGAGCGTAAGGCGCGACGATGTTATCCGCCAGCTCATGGGCATCCTTGGCCTGAGCCACGAGGGCAACATAGTTATCGCCACAGCCCACAAGGACAATCGTCTTGTCGGCATGCGCTTGGGCAATGCCGTTGACGGTTTTGAGCATCACGGGCATGGTGTCGATATCCACGTTGGGCGTGTAGTCGATAATCTGGCTGCGGTAAGCGGGACCCGTCTGGTACTTGCCAAAGACCAGACTCTTGACCTGGTACTCTTCGTAGAAGGCGCGCGCCACCGAATAGGCGTTGATGTCGCCTCCGAGCAGCACGGGAATGAACTCGCGCTCTGTAAACTGCAATGCCATGGAAACTTCCTATCATGAACTGCCCACACAACGGGCGGTCTTTGCGCAACTGATTTATTCTAGCGTGCCAAGCCGCCGGCGCCCAAAGCTCCACCGTATCTATGGCAATCGACGTGATCGTCCAGCATAAAGCCGCACTCACCGCGATGGGGCCTTGTAGCCGCAAACCCCCTGTTGAGATAGCTTTCACGACCGAAAGCCCGTCCGCAAACAGGCCCCCGTAACGTTAAAGTTGAACTCTATGGTTTCTCAACAATTCATCATAACTGCAGGTCAAAGCCAAAGCTTCAAGTTCAACTTGACCCTTTGGAACCTTTAAGGTTCAAGTTGAGGTCGAAAGCAGTAGTAGAATACCGTTCGAACCATAACCTACGATTGATTGCAGAGGGACTGGATGCAGCATTCGAATCATCGCACCGCAGCGCTCATTGCGTCGAAGCCGGCTCGTATCATCACGAGCGCCGCGCTCGCCGTTGCGCTGACGGCCACGCCGATGCTCTCCCCCGTTGCGGCGTATGCCGCCTCGCAGGCAACGCAGGACCAGCTTTCCGCAGCCCAGCAGAAGATCGAAGCCGCCACGAGCGCCTACAACGACGCCCGCACCAAACTCGATGACCTGCAAAAGCAGATTGACTCCAACGAGGCAAGCATCGAGGAAATCGAGGCTAAGCTTCCCGAGCAGCAGGCCAAGGCAAGCTCCGCCATGCGCGATCTGTACAAGTATCAGAAGGGCACCAATCCCATCGTGAGCTTCCTGGTCAATGCGCAGAGCCTGGGTGAGTTCATCACGACCTGCAAATACACCAACCAGATCACGAGCTCGAGCGTCAACGAGATCGAAGAGCTCAATAATATGCAAACCGAACTCGAGCAGAACAAGGCCGAGCTCCAGCAGGCCAAGTCACAGCTTGAGGCAGAGCAGAAAAACGCCGAGGATGCGCTGGCGCAGGCCCAGCAGCTCCGCAGCGAGGCACAGGCAAAAGCCGAGCAGGAAAATGCCGCCGAGCTTGCCAAGCTTGAGGCCGATAAGGCCGCTGCCGCCGAGAAGCTCTCGGGCGAGGGCGTAAGCGGCGGCAATTCCAGCAGCCAGGCCACCAACACCAACACCACCATAGACACCACGGTGAACAACTCCAATACCGGTAGTTCCGATTACGATTCGTTCATTAATGAGTGGACGAGCCGCATCGACAATTATCTTGCCGGCTCCCCCATGGCAGGCCAGGGCTATAACTTTGCCGTCGCCGCCTGGAATACCGGTGTCGACCCCCGTTGGTCCCCCGCCATCGCCTGTATCGAGAGCACCAAGGGTGCTTATTGCGCCAATTCTTACAACGCCTGGGGCTGGAGCGCCCGTGGCGGCGGTTGGCGCAGCTTTGGCAGCTGGAGCGAGGGCATCTCCGCTCACGTTGCCTATCTGGGTGCCAACTACGGCTCCACCCTTACTCCGGCAGCGGCCAAAAAGTACTGCCCGCCCACGTGGCAGGACTGGTATAACAAAGTCGCCGCTCAGATGAACCGCATCTAAGCGCAACTGCAAAGGGGCCCCAAGCGGGACCCCTTTTCTTTGGCCTTGCTAGACCAGAATTGGCATGCAGGCATAAGTGAGTGTTGGAAAAGTCGCTTGAGACTGAAACCCCTTCCGAAGGCAAGGTGATCCCACCACAACGTTATGGCGCGAGTGTGTCAACGGGAGCAACGATGATGCCATCGGGCGTTGTATGAACCGGCATGCCGAACCCAATGATGATGAGTTTTGCCACAGGCGGCCTCTCGCCACGCTCGACCAGCTTTCGCTCCAGCCGAAGCAGATTTGCGGATGCCTCGGGGATTTGAGGGCTTCCAAGCTTCACCTCCACGGCAATCCAAGTTCCATCGCGCCTGTGGATAACTGCGTCAACCTCGAGATCGTCGGCATCGTGGTAATGGGACACCAACGAGTCATTTGCGGCGGCGTAAACCTTGAGGTCATGCAGGACGAGGGATTCGAAAAGCAACCCCAGTGTCTTCGGGTCAGATGCCAACGACTCCGGATTTGCTCCGAGCAGCGCAACGGCAAGCGAAGGATCGGCGAGATGCCTCTTCGCCCCCTGCCGCAGCTTCACCGGAGACCTGAGCGCTGGATGCCAAGCGGGGATATCGTCGACGATATTGATTCGTCTCAGGGCGTCCATGTATCTGGAGACCGAGTTCTTCGAAACGCCGGTACCGATATCTTTGTCAATAGACTTTGAGCCAGCAAGCGTCGACTCATTCCGCGCTAGCGATGCCAAAAGAGACCTGACCTTGACCGGATCGCGCTTAACGCCATCAGTTCTAGAAACATCCGATTCGCATACGCCATCAACATAGGCAGCGGCTATCTGCATGGCATCGTCAGTCGTTTTCCCCATCGCCTGAGGCCAACCGCCACGACACAGCAAATCGGCGATTCCGGCGATGCCGGAGATTGACCCGACAGCCTGCTTGGCAGGGTAACCGGAAAGAAGCGTTCCAATCGAAACCGCGCCAGAAGAAACGCCAAGCTCGAACATCGTCATGGTGTCCATTCGCAACCTAGCTATTCGTCCAACGCCGCTATGCATCGGCTGCATCGAATCCCGAGGCGTTGCCGAACCCGTAAGAATAAACTGACCGGATTCTCCCCTCCTTGCATCGCACTCGAAACGCACGGCATCCCACAGCTTCGGCTCTTCCTGCCATTCATCGATGAGCCTGGGAGATAGCCCTGCTAATGCTTGCGCCGGATCGATCCGTGCCAGCTGGAGAGCGGAAAAATTTCCAGCCGGATCGGAAAGAGACAAGGATGAATTAGCAAAACGACTAGCCGAAGTAGTCTTTCCGCACCACTTTGGACCCTGAATGAGGACCGCACCGAAGATATTGAGATTACGGCTGATTGCCTTATCGATGCATCTATCTACATACCTATCCACACGGCCTCCTTCTTGACTTACCCATATTAGGTATTTTACCAGCTGTGTGGTGACGATTGACGGAAATTTGTGGTGAGGATTGATGGCGAATTATGGTGACAATTGACGGAATTCTGTGGTGACAATTGACGGCGCTTCGAAGCACGGAGCAATTTAACCGTCACAACACCTATGGCGATGGGCACTCGCCCCGCCCACGAGGCAGGAGTGGTACAACAAGGTTGCAACCAGATGAACCGCATTTAAGCGCTACTGCAAAGGGCCCCAATCGGGACCCTTTTCTTATAGCGGTACATTGCATTAAGCGACTATGCCGGTTGCGTTGCCGACGGCAATAATCACGATCATGATGACGCACATAATTCCCAGCGCCTTAAGCCACAGCGTGACAAACTCACGGCCCCGATAACGATCAAGCACGGGAAAGCGGCGCCGAAGCCTGCGGCGGTCGAGCATGCCAAACGAGATGAGCACCACCATGCCATCGACCATAAGAAAATACTCAAGGGCCAAAAACCACGTTGGATAGCTGCGGTTGGCTCCCGTGGGCTGGAATACGGCAAAATGGCTTCCGACCAGTAGCAGCAAGGTTGCCGCATAGATCATGCCGTTCCATATACGCCCAATGGGTTCCGGGATCCGTGAAAGCAGGCTCTTGCGGCGAGGAGTCACCGAAGAGACTTCCTTGGGCCGCCGCCCGGAAGACGGCGCCATTTGCGGAGCAGCCTGCGCCATTGAAGGCGCCGTCGTGCTATTCGAGCCAGGCTCAGGCAGACACAGCCCGTATGCCGCGCGCGCAGCGTGTCCGAGCGCCTCGGCACTTGCAAAGCGCTTGGCCGGATCGAGCGCCATGGCCATGCAAATGACATCAGCCAGCGCCGCGGGGACGTCGCACGCCTCGCATTGCTCGCGCATATTCTGACCCGGCTTAGGGTCAGCCCCCGTCAGACAAAAGAACAGAAGCGCGCCGAGCGCATAGACATCGCTGCGCACGCTCGTCTGCCCAAAACCATATTGCTCGGGTGGCGCATAGGGTCGCGTTCCAAACTTAACCGTGTCGGCATCGGCCCCGTCACGCCACACCCGCGCGATTCCCAGGTCGATAATCACCAGCGACGAGAAGGTCATGCCAGCATCGGCCGCATGCCTCACGCCCGATACGATGATGTTCGAGGGTTTAAGGTCGCGGTGGATTACCGGTACCCCCGACTCCCCCGCAGCTGCAAAACCAGCATGCAGCTCGCCCACCGCTTCACACAAAACGGGATACAGCCCGCGGGCATAATCGGGCGTCGCCCCCAAGCGTCCCACCAACGCCTCGAGTGTCTCGCCTTCGACATACTCCATCACCACGTCGAGCTCGTCGCCCACACGGCGGCAATCGACGATTCGGGGCAAGTGCTCAAAACGACGACCGGCGCGCTGGGCCACAAACAGGCGCTCATATGCTCCGCCAATCTGCACCGAAGCATCGATGCGCTTGCGGACAAAGGGGCCGAGAGACCCGCCACCAGAGCCCTCAAAATAGACGAGTTCGGTCGTCTCGACATCCGAGAGCTTGAGCACGCGCTCCACACGATAGCTGTCATCGCGGTCGAGCGACGCCAAATGCTCGACAAGCGAAGCAGTCAGCTCATCATCGGAATATGTTGGGCTCTGAGTATCCATAGCGTCCATCATAACGCGGGGCGCGGACACCCCATGTTGTCCGCACCCCGTTCGTTTGCATGGTTATTCTGGTGACACAACCGGCTCAGCCATCGGCCACTAACTCACCGTTTCCTCGCCAAAGCGATACAGCTCTTCATTGACCTTTTGGAGGCTACAGCCACGGTCGATGCAAAAGATAATGATTGCATCGCGACGGTCCTTGCAGTTGAGGACGCTCACTCCGGCAGCCGTCAGGGCGCGGTTGGTCTCTTTCATCGACAGCGCCATTGCAAAGGCAATCTGCAGCACCTTATTGCGGCTCGGATTGCGCGAACCGATAAAGATCTGATAGCCAAAGGTCTCGTTGAGGTCGGCCATACGCACCACGCGCGAACGCTCGAGCCCCTTCTCTTGCAGCAACTGCTTTAAGTAATCCGAAAGCGACGGGGCGGCAAAGTCGTGTTCCTTGATATAGCCATCGATACTCGGCGCATCAAGAAGCTCGTTGAGCAACTCGTCCGTCAGCTTTTTATCGGGCACGCGGCCTCACCTCCCATACGGCGCAACGGTAGCGACATGTTAGGCCAGCACCCAGCTTGCAGCGGCAGACTTATCAAACACGTTGGCAAAATAGAGAGCCTTCTTGATGTCACCATCAAAGTAGATATTGCCCGCCACGGAGCCACCGGCGGCAAGGGTACCAGACTGCAGCTCATCGGAACCCTCGCTGTAATAACCCTGGTTCTGCTGCGCACCGTTGGCGTCCTCGCCCTTCCAGTCGTAGATATTGTAGTCCGCGCCCTCATCGCCATTGTTGACGTACGTGACGTGAATGCCCGTCATGGTCGAACCGTCAAAATTGGTAAGCCCGGTCTGCACGGAATCGACAGTAACGGAAAGACCGGCAGCCGTGGTCACGGTCGTGCCGACGGCCAGGTCGGTCGTTGGCTGTTCCTCCTTTTTCGATTCCTCCTTCTTATCTGCGTCGCCGGCGTCCTCGATAACGGTCGCCTTATCGCTGCCACAGCCCGCAAGCAGGCCGGCAGCCCCCAAGGCAACGGTGGCGAACGCTCCAAGCGCAGCGCGACGGCTCAGCAGCACTTCGTTTTCGAGCTTTTTCATCATGCATCCTTCCTACGATCCGGCTACCGCGCCGGCACACAGCACATCGTAGGAAGGATTGAACTTGAATTCATTAGCTGTGAGCTAAAGTTGCGGTAAACGGCCAATGCAGTTATCCGAATGCCGAGCAAACGCACTTTGCGCGACCGTCTGCTGGCAGTGCATCAACCCACCGTGACGGATTCCCCGGTAAAGGCACTGATCATCAACAGGGCAAAGAACACCAGGTAGCTGACACTCAGCGGGTACGCAATGATCAAGAAGGCGACCCATCCAACATTGGTCTTACCATCGGCACGACGTTGCTCGCGAGAACGGCACAGCCAGACCGTCACGCCAATGGCCACAATCAGCAACACGAGTGCCGCTGCTGCCACCCCGGCAAGCGCAAACATCACGCCAATGCTCACAGCAATAAACGGAAGCAACAACAAGCCGCATCCACACCCACCGGGACTATAAACGGCAGATTGTCGGCGTCGCCCCATCGCCACCCCCCATCATCTTTGAGCACTACAGTGCGATGGCCTGCTGAACAGGAACGATCTTATCGAGTTCCGGTTCAATCCGCCTTTTCTCGGCCTCAAGATCAAACGCCACCTGAGCGCGCAGCCAATAACCATCCGTCAGGCCAAAATAACGGCAAAGACGGAGGTCGGTGTCGGCCGTCACGCGACGTTTTCCCAAGACAATCTGCCCGATACGCTGAGCCGGAATCCCGGTCTCTTTCGCAAGGCGATATTGAGAAATGCCCATGGGAACAAGAAACTCCTCTTTGAGAAGCTCACCAGGAGTCACCGGCGACAACAAATCGGCCGAAGTCTCATCACTTGTGATAATCGACGATTTCGACATTCCAAGCCATCTCCTGTCTCCACTCAAAACAGACCCGATAGCGCTCGTTAACACGGATGCTATATTGACCGGCACGATCGCCCTTCAAAGCTTCCAGGCGGTTGCCCGGTGGAACGCGAAGATCATCAAGCGAAGCACAAACCTGCAGTTGGCGAATCTTCCTCAACGCAACACGCTCAAAGGGCACGAACCTCCTGACCCGCACACCCATGGCAAAGCGTTCGGTATCCTCATCTTTATACGATGCAATCATAGTATCGCCTTACGTTAGTAACGTCAAACGTTTCTACAGACTTACATCTCTATTATATCGTACGTTTGTTCGTGTTTTCTAGATCATATAGTCCTTCACGCCTTAGTCAAGCAAAAGCAATCGTTTGTAGACATCGAGGCCTTTGAGTAGGATTTCCTCGTCAAAGAGCATGGTATCGGTATGCAGGGCGCTTGTGGCATAGGCAGGGCAGCCATCCGAATCGCTCGGGTTTTCTTGTCCCTCCGGCACGCCCGTGCCCAGCAGGAAGAACACGCCCGGCAGATGGCGCTGATAGAACGCGAAATCCTCGGCAATCAGCAGCGGCTCGTCCACGAGCTGCAGCTCGGGCAAGGCAGGCGCGACGCTGCCAAATAACTCGGGGTCGTTATCGACCGGCGGATAGCCCTCGGCAAAGTCGAGATCGTACGTGCAGCCCGTTGCAGCGCATGCCTCGTCGAGTACACGGCGCACGCCCTCACGCGCACGGTCGAACATGTCGTCCGTAAACACGCGCAGACTGCCGGCAACATGGGCCTCCCCCGCCACCGCATTGCAGACGGTACCGGCCTGCAGCAGGCCAAACTTGCCGATACAGGGCTCGTCGGTGCCCAGCTCGTCCATGAGCTCACGCTCGGAAACTAAGAACTTGGCCGCTGCCAGCGCAGCATCGTGCGATTTCTCGACTGGAACGCCGTAGGTCTTGGCGATATGGATGCTCGCGCCATGGATATGAATGTGCGTCTCGCTTGAGCGCGCCAGCAGCGGACCGGAACAACTCGCCAACGTGCCGGCGGGCAAATCGGGCCATACGTGGAAGCCAAAGATGCGATCCGCCCCGTAGCGCTCGAATACGCCGCTCTCACACACCGTCTTGGCGCCACCGGTCGTTTCCTCAGCTGGCTGAAACACAAAGAGCACGTTGCACTTGATGGCACCCGGCTGCTCACGAATCGCGCGATCGACATACGTCGCGGCGGCAAGCACCATGGCCATGTGACCGTCGTGACCGCACGCATGCATCTTACCGGGATGCGTCGAGGCAAAGGCCGCGCCCGTTGCCTCCGCGATGGGCAGGGCGTCCATGTCGGCGCGAATCGCCGTGGCATGCGCGGCGCCCGTGCCGGCATCGAAGAAAGCGCAGACGCAGCTGGGGCACGGATGGGTCACCTCGCAGGCGAGCGGAGCGAGCGCGCCCTCGATATAGGCGATGGTTTGAGGAAGATCGAAATCGAGCTCCGGAATGCGATGCAGGTCGCGCCGATAGCGACGAAGTTCTTGGAGCTCGGTCATAAAGGTTCCTTTCATGGGGGGGCATATCCATTCACACAATATTGTGACGCAGGATTGTGGCACCCTTGTTTCTAGCATATCCCTGCATTTTTTAAACGTTATATACGAATACTCTTGTTTGGTAAAGTGCAACGTGGTAGGGTCGTTACCACTTGATAGAGGCGCGGGCACGAAGAGCCGCGGGCGAGTCGGCAGACTTTGACCCTGCGGGGAGGCGAAACCCGCCGAACTGGGCTTTTCGGGCACGAACAGCCTGGTGGGCCTGCGGGAAACACCCGCAGGACTGTCTGCAGCAATGCGGGAGCGCTATCCGGACATTGGGTCCACGTTATGCGGATTCGATGCGCAGATGGCGCCGTCTGGATAGCGAGGTTTACGGGACATGGCATTGACCCCCAACGAGGCATATGCGGCAAAGCAGCCGTTTGTGGACAAGGAGACGCTCGAGCATATCGTCGAGCAGTTCCCCACGCCGTTTCATCTATACGACGAGGCGGGCATCCGCCGTAACATGCAAGAAGTACGCGACGCCTTTGCATGGAACCCGGGATTTAAGGAGTACTTTGCCGTCAAGGCCAATCCCAACCCGGCGCTCATCTCCATTCTCAACGAATACGGCTGCGGCTGCGATTGCTCGAGCTATACCGAGCTCATGATCGCCCGCTCGCTGGGCATCACGGGGCACGACATCATGTTCTCGTCCAACGACACGCCGGCGGCGGACTTTGCCCTTGCGGATAAACTGGGCGCCATCGTCAACTTTGACGACATCAGCCATATCGAGTTCTTTGAGCGCGTTGCGGGGCCCATCCCCAAGACGGTTAGCTGCCGCTTTAATCCGGGCGGCCTGTTCCAGCTCTCCAATGGCATCATGGATAACCCCGGCGACTCCAAATACGGCATGACCACCGAGCAGCTCTTCGAGACCTTCCGCATGCTCAAGGCCAAGGGTGCAGAGAATTTTGGCATCCATGCCTTCCTTGCCAGTAATACCGTCACTAACGACTACTATCCCAAGCTCGCACGCATCCTCTTTGAACTTGCCGTGCGCCTGGAGCGTGAAACGGGCGCACATGTCGCCTTTATCAATCTGTCCGGCGGTGTGGGTATCCCCTACCTGCCCGAGCAGCAGGCTAACGACATCCACGCCATCGGCGAGGGCGTACACGCGGCCTACGACGAGATCCTGGTTCCCGCCGGCATGGGCGATGTGGCGATCTGCACCGAGATGGGTCGTTTTATGATGGGGCCCTACGGCTGCCTGGTGACCAAGGCCATCCATGAGAAGCAGATCTACAAGAACTTTATCGGTGTCGATGCAAGCGCCGTCGATCTGATTCGCCCTGCCATGTATGGCGCCTACCACCACATTACGGTGATGGGTCAGCCGGGTGGCGCCGACAAGACTGCAGCACCGGTCACGAACACGTATGACATCACGGGCAACTTATGCGAGAACAACGATAAGTTCGCTATCGACCGCGAGCTGCCGCAGATCGACATGGGCGACCTGCTTGTGATCCACGATACCGGCGCGCATGGCTACTCCATGGGCTACAACTACAACGGACGCCTGCGCTCCGCCGAGGTGCTGCTGCGCCCCGATGGCTCGGCCGACCTCATCCGCCGTGCCGAGCGCCCGGGCGATTACTTTGCCACGCTCGACGTGCTGCCGAGCGGCCGAGAGCTGCTGGCCAAGTCGCGCGCCGAAAGCGCCCGCCGTCGGGCCCAAGACGAGCGCCTGGCCGTCGCCGCCCAATGGAACAAACGCATCCAGATCGCGGACGCGAAGGAGAAGAACATGGACATCCGCAATCTCGAGGGCTCAATCGTCGCCCTTGTTACACCGTTTAAAAAGGACGGCAGCGTCGACTTTGATGCACTCGAGCGCCTTATCGATTTCCACCTGCAAAACGGCACCGACGCCATCCTCACCCTGGGCACCACCGGCGAGAGCGCCACGATGACCGATGACGAGGACAACTCCGTCGTCGCCGCCGTGGTCAAGCATGTTGCAGGACGCGTCCCCGTCATCGCCGGCTCGGGCTCCAACTCCACGCAGACGATGCTCACCAAGTCGCTCACCTACCAGGGCTTGGGAGCCGACGGCCTGCTGCTCATCACCCCCTACTACAACAAGTCCAATGAAGAGGGTATCTATCAGCACTTTAAGACCGTCGCCGATGCTGTGGACATCCCCTGCATCCTGTACAACATCCCCGGCCGCTGCGGCTGCGGCATCAGCGAGCGCAACGTAGAGCGCTTGGCCGCGCACCCCAACATCATGGGCATTAAGGAAGCCTCGGGCAACGTCGCCTATGCGGCCAAGATCGCCCACCTGCTGTCCGACGACTTCCGCATGTACTCGGGCGAGGATGCGCTCACCGTGCCGCTCATGAGCCTGGGCGCCTCGGGCACCATCAGCGTGTGGGCCGACATTCAGCCGCAGCTTGTGCATGACATGTGCCGCGCCTATTTGGACGGTGACGTGGCGCGCGCCCGCGATATCCAGATTGCCGGCCAGCCGCTCATCAATGCCCTCTTTAGCGAGGTCAACCCCATCCCCGTCAAGGAAGCGCTTGCTCAGATGGGTATGATCGAGGCAAACTACCGCATGCCTCTATGCCCCATGGCAGACGACACGCGCGCTGCACTTACCGATGCTCTGAAGGGAGCTGGTCTGCTTGATTAAGACTGTCATTATGGGAACGGGCCGCATGGGCTCGCTCATCCGCACCACCGCCGAGGGCGTTGTCGACGCCGCCGGTCAGCCCGTTTTTGATATCGTCGCCCAGATCGGTTTTGATCTGTCCGAGCTCGAGAGCGCCCCGGCAGCCGACGTCATCATCGACTTCTCGAACGTCGTGACCTTCGATGCCGTCGTCACCTATGTCGAGCGCACGGGTGCCGCGTTGGTCTCGGGCACCACGGGCTACACACCCGATCAGATGGATCGTCTGCGCGAGCTGGGCCAGAATGCCCGCGTCATGCACTCGGGCAACTACTCTATCGGCATCGCCGCCCTGCGCCACCTGGTTGCCCAGGCCACGCGTGAGCTGCCCGGCTTTGACTGCGAGATTGTCGAGACGCACCACAACCAAAAGGTCGACGCTCCCAGCGGCACCGCCAAGTTGCTACTCGACGCCGTCGTCGAAGCCGAGCCCGAAGCAGGCTACCACCCCGTCTATGGCCGCGAGGGCATGTGCGGCGCGCGCGACCCCAAGGAGATCGGCATGCACTCGCTGCGCGGCGGCACGGTCGCCGGCGTACACGAAGTGAGTTTCTTTGGCCAGGACGAAGAAGTCACGCTCGCGCATCGCGCCACGAGCCGTCAGATCTTTGTCAACGGCGCTCTGGCCGCCGCTCAAAAGCTCGTCACCTGCGAGCCCGGCTTCTACACGTTTGACCAGGTCATGTTTGCCTAACCCGGCATCAACCAAATCCACCCAAAGGAGAGACAGCAAATGAGCAACACAGCCGAGATGGATGCACAGGAGATTATCAACTACATCGCCACCGCGCCCAAGAAGACGCCCGTCAAACTGTACGTACGCGAGAAGCCCGATACGGAGGTCCAGTGGGGCGACGCGCGTGTCTACGGCGATTGCCACGGCAAGACCGTCTTTGGCGATTGGGATGAGCTCAAGGCAATCCTCGACGCTAACGCCGATTCTATCGAGTACTTTGACGTGGAGAACGATTGCCGCAACTCCGCCGTACCCATGCTCGACCTTAAGGGCATCAATGCCCGCATCGAGCCGGGCGCGATCGTCCGCGACCGCGTCGAGATCGGCGACCGCGCCGTCATCATGATGGGCGCCATCATCAACATCGGCTCCGTCATTGGCGAAGGCTCCATGATCGACATGGGCGCCGTGCTGGGCGGCCGTGCCACCGTGGGCAAGAACTGCCACATCGGCGCCGGTACCGTGCTGGCAGGCGTTGTGGAGCCCGCTAGCGCTACGCCCGTTGTCATCGAAGACGATGTCATGATCGGCGCCAACGCCGTGGTCTTGGAAGGCGTACGCGTGGGCAAGGGCGCTGTCGTCGCCGCTGGTGCCGTATGCGTCGAGGATGTTCCCGCCGGCGCCGTCGTGGCCGGTGTTCCCGCCCGCGTCATCAAGATGCGCGACGCCCAGACCGACAGCAAGACCGGCTTGGAAGAGGGTTTACGTCAACTGTAGGGTTACGCGGTTTTACCAAACCGCGTAACTAGCCGACGCTGCAAACGCCCCAGAGCGGCAATCTGACGTTCAGTCGTCGGGCATGACCAAAAGGTCAATGCCCTCCTCTTTCACGTCACCTTGCTCGCTCTGGGGCGTTTTCGCTGACTTATGCTCAACCAGTAGCGAAATTAAGCCCCAAGTAAAAAGGCCGAAGCCCTCATCCGAGGCTTCGGCCTTCGCTTTCTCGCTGCAGGCGTAACGCAACTTATCGATTCTCGATGCTGCCGATGTTTTTGAGCTCGATGGAGATGAGGCCGTTGGGCTCGTTGACGAACTCGATGTACTCGGAGTTCGAACCCATCTCGGCCGGGAAGCTGATCTCGATACCCGTATCGGTACGAATCTTATGATTGCGAACCGCCGCGCGCTCGACCTGCTTGCGCTCCACGGGAACGCGCTCGGGAACCTTCTCCTCGGTCAGTGCCGCGCGCACACTTTCCTTGATGACCGGCTCGTCCTCAAAGACCTCATCGACGATATCCCAGGGCGGAAGCTCCTCGTCATCCTCGACCTTCTCGGCCACAGCGGCCTTAACCTTGGCGAGCGCCACGGCCGTGTTGGCGCCGTGCTCCTCGGCGACTTCCTCGACCACACGCGTCACGGTGTCGATGACCTCCTTGCCAGATACGCCCGTGTCGCACTGCAGCAGGCCATCGGGGATAAGCATACGGTCCTCGCCGGCAATCTTGCGCTTCTTGTCCACGTAGCCGATCTCCATGGTACTCGCGCGCACGATGGCATAGCTCGGCACCTTTTGCGAGGGGTTCGGCAGAATGGCGTAGTGGCGCGCGATGTCGTTGCGCACCTCTCCCTCCTCGCGGCCCACTTCGTGCATAAAAGCCTGCTTGGAGCCCAGCAGCATCACGGCAAACCAGCGGGCATCCTCATCGTCGTCAAAATCGGCCACGAGCACGTCGGTGGACTCGGCTTTCTCGGCTTTGGTGAGCTCGGAGGAGATAAACTCCGCAATCTGCTGCGACAGGTCCACGAACTCGCGCTCGCCAAAGAAATAACCCTTGAGCTCGCCGCCAAACGCAGAGTTCTCGGCAAACGTGGCGCATTTATTGTCAGCCGAGGTACGTGCGCGGCGAAGATGCGTGGTCACGAAGTTGCGCACGGTACGGCTCTCGATATCGAGCTCGCGCTGGCTCATAACGTTGACGGCAGAGTCAAAGTCCAGGATATGCAGAATCGCGTGATTGATTTTCATATACGGCATTCCGTTCTAGATCGATTTCGGCACGAACCAGTATAGCGGTCGAGCCCTCCCCGAGCGCATCGAAGATTGGTGCATCGGGGACAGGTTGCTTTGCACCAATGGTTAGCGCAGGAGCTCGGACTGCCAAGCCTCGAGCTGTTCTGCCAGACTCTTACCGGCAGCGGACATGTCGAACTGGGGTCGTTTGGGCAGCAGTGCGCATTTAAGGATTGCCACGATGGTCTGCGAGACAAAGCGTCGTGTATCCTTGTCGAAACCTTGCGCAGCCTGGAGCATCACGGGCAGGCTCTCGCGCAGATTCCCAGCGATATCCGCAAACCGCTCAGCACCCGTAGCCTCAAACACGGAGAACAACGCATCTACAAAACGCTCGCGCTCGCTAGGCCCCACTGCAAGCAGCATCTCGCGAATGGAGCCATCAACGTATCGAGCACCGGCGGACAGGCGCTCACAGTACACGAAGTCGCGGCCATCAACCACCCAGTTAAAGGGATTGTGCTGCAGCAGGCTGAACTCGGTGCTCTCAACGATGGCATAGTCCTCCTGTGTCTCGAACATCATGCCAAAGATCGACGACCGAGGTAGCGTCTTGTCGATTCGACCGGAAAGATCGGCAAAGGAGTTGCCGTTCAGAAACTCCTCGACGAAGCCCGGACCATCATGGGAATACACCCGTTCGATTCGCTCACGGGCGACGTCGGAGCACATCGCCGCACCGTACACCGCAAGGTTTCCACCCTTGGAATGACCTCCGCACAAAAGCGGCCCGTCAATCGCATCCGCCGCCTCGTCCACATAACGCGCCGCGGATTCCTGGGCCGGCACAGGACACCGGAACGCCATGTTAAAGTCCTCTTTCCAGCCCACAATCGTACTGTCGGTCCCCCGAAAGGAAAGATAACTAAACCCCGCCGGAAACCGGAACGCCATGGCTGCAAACTGCTCTGTCGCCACCACATCGCTCACGGCACGATAGCCGCAAACGCGTACGCCACGGTAGCGAGGGCTTGCCGCCACGGCCTCCAACAAGGCCCTGCTCCCCTCTGGATCCCACAGGTCGCCAATCATGTCCCGGTAGCACTCGGCACGAAGCAGCTCGCGTACGTCTAGGCCCTGCCAGTTCGTCAGCTCCGCCATATCACCCGGCAAACGCAAATAGGACAACCACGCAAAGACCAGGCTATCCACCGCGCAGAACGGCCGTTCCTCAAACGGGTCAAACACCGTCTGGGCATAGGTCAAAAAATTAGGCGAATCCGACATGGCGCTCCCATCAACAACAGTGCAAGGGGACAGGTCGGTTTTGCACCGATTGCGCCTCATTTGATGCAAACATACCTGTCCCCGATGCATCAAAAAGGCGCCCGGGTCACATGGACCCAGACGCCTTCATTGTAGCTTTTCGCTCTAGCGAGCTTGATTTAGCAGGAGAAGTCGACGCTGTCGATGATGTCCTTGAGGGCCTTGGCGGAGACGGTGAGCTCATGTTGCTCGTCATCGTTCAGCGGCACGGGGACGCGGCAGACAACGCCGTCGCGGCCAACGACGGTCGGCATGGAGATGGCAAGATCGGACAGGCCGTACTCGCCCACCATGAGCGAGGAGACGGGCAGAACGGTCTGCTCATCGCGCATGACGGCGGTGCAGATGCGCTTAACGGCCATGGCGACACCGTAGTAGGTGGCGTGCTTCTTCTCGATGATGGTGTAGGCGGAGTTCTTGACGTCCTCGGCGATGCGCTTCTCGGCAGCCTCATGCTCCAGATGGCCGTGAAGCTCGCAGAAGGTGTTCAGTGGAACGCCGGCAACCTGAGCGCTGGACCAAGCGACGAACTCGGAGTCGCCGTGCTCACCCATGACATAGGCCTGAACGTCGCGCGGATCGACCTCGACGTGGGCGCCGAGCATCTGCTGCAGACGACCGGTGTCGAGCACGGTACCGGAGCCGATGACATGGCCCTCGGGCAGGCCGGACATCTTGATGGCGGCATAGGTCAGAACATCGACCGGGTTGGAGACGATGAGCAGAATGCCGTCGAAGCCAGACTTCTTAATCTCGGGAATAATGGACTTGAAGATGTTGACGTTCTTGTTGACCAAGTCCAGGCGGGTCTCGCCGGGCTTCTGGGCAGCGCCAGCGGTGACGACGATCATAGCGGCGTCGGCGACATCGGAATAATCGCCGGCATAGATCTTCATCGGCTCGGCAAATGTCATGCCGTGCGCGATATCCAGGGCCTCACCCTCGGCGCGGTTCTTGTCCACGTCGATGAGGACCATCTCGGAGAACAGACCGCTCTGCATCAGCGCGAACGCCGAAGACGAACCGACGAAACCACAGCCGACAATAGCGACCTTCTTCTCGTTAACCATTACTTTCTCCCATCTCTCTCCACAAACAAGCCGCCCGGGAACGACCCAAGCGGCTTGCCGTAATCCCAATATAGCCAATCGGGACTTTGATTATGCTCCTATTCGCAGCCAAAAATCGACCGTTTACCGAAATTGTTTGCAGAATTCGTAAGATAACTGCCCGAAATCGGTTTCGAACTATTGACGCGTCTAAATGTCTTTTTAATACAGACCCGCCTCGCGAATAGCCTCGACGGCCAGAGCGATCTGATCGGGCGGCAGGACCAGCGCCATGCGCACGTGTCCCTCGCCCGAAGGACCAAAGCTCGCGCCCGGCGTCACCACAACGCCGGCCTTCTCCATAAGCTCCTCGCAAAACGCCATGGAATCGGTGCGACCACCGGGAAGCTTGGCCCACACGAACATAGAGCCATGCGCGTTGGGACGCTCCCAGCCCAGACCCTCAAGACCGTCGCACAGGGCATCACGGCGCTCCTGGTACTTCAGACGCTGAGCCTCGACCTCATCGCGCGGACCGTTCAGACAGGCGATAGCAGCCTTCTGGATCGGGAAGAACATGCCAAAGTCGATCTGGCTGCGCAGCTTGGCAAAGGCAGAGACCACGTCCTCACGGCCGACCAAAAAGCCGATGCGCGCACCGGTGACGTTAAACGACTTGGAGAGCGAGAAGAACTCCACGCCCACCTCGAGCGCGCCGGGATACTGCAAGAAGCTGCCACCCGGCTCACCGTCGAACACGATGTCGGAGTATGCGTTGTCATGAACAATCAACAGATCGTGCTCGCGGGCAAAGGCGATAATCTCCTCGTAGACCTCGGGCGTGCCCACCGAGCCCACCGGGTTGGCGGGCAGCGACACGATCATGTACTTGGCACGATCGGCCACCTCGGGATCGATACCCGCCACATAGGGCAGGTAATTATGCTCGGCGACCAACGGATAGTACTCGAGCTTGGCATCGGCGATCTTGGCACCCGCCTCAAAGACCGGATAACACGGATCGGGAACCAGAATGGTGTCACCCGGATCGAGCAGGGCCAAGCCCAAATGGCCCACGCCCTCCTGCGTGCCGTTGCACGACTGCACCATGGACGGCGTAATGCCCGAAACGCCAAAGCGACGCTCGTAGTAATCGCATACGGCTTGCTTGAGCTCGGGCAGGTCGCGCAGGGCATACTTCCACATCTCGGGATCTTGGGCTGCTTGCGTAAGTGCCTCGACCACGTGGTCGTACGGCTTAAAGTCGGGCGTTCCCACGCTCATGTTGTAAATGGTCTTACCCTGAGCCTTCAGCGCGAGCAGCTTGTTGTTGAGCGAGGCGAAGACCTCCGCGCCAAAGCGGTCGAGACGCTGCGATGCCTGCATGGTGCCACCTTTCGATATAAAAAACGCGGCGCTCCGACAAGAGCGCCGCGCGATACGGGCCATCAGATTGCAAAAGTGTAACGCTTGCAAACCCCGTATTGGTTCAATTTAGCCAACCTTAGTCAATTGGATTGAGCGCGTCGATCTGCGCAAGCCACAGATGCGAGCTGGCGTCACTCGGCATACGCCAATCGCCGCGCGGGCTGAGCGTCACCGAGCCCACCTTGGGACCATCGGGCAGGCAGCTGCGCTTAAACTGCTGGGCAAAGAAGCGACGATAGAACGTACGCAGCCACGTGTGGACGGTCTTGGCGTCGTAGGCGCCCTCGAAGCTCTTGAGCGCCATGCGGTAGATCTTGCCGGGCTCAAAGCCAAAACGCAGCAAGTAGTAGAGGAAGTAGTCGTGCAACTCGTACGGGCCCACCAAATCCTCAGTCTTCTGCGCAATCTCGCCGTCGCCCGTGGGCGGCAGAAGCTCGGGGGACACCGGCGTGTCGAGGATATCGAGCAAAACCTCGGCAATACGCCCGCCAAAGACATCAGCCGCATAACGCACCAAGTGACGCACGAGTGTCTTGGGCACGCTCGCGTTGACGGCGTACATGCTCATGTGGTCGCCGTTATAGGTAGCCCAGCCGAGTGCCAACTCCGACAGGTCGCCCGTGCCGATGACAAAACCGCCAGCCTGGTTGGCCAGATCCATCAGAATCTGCGTACGCTCGCGGGCCTGGCTGTTCTCGTAGGTCACGTCCTGCACGGTCGGATCGTGCTCAATGTCCTTGAAGTGCTGCTCCACAGCCGCGTGGATCGAAACCTCGCGGAAGCTCACGCCCAGGTCGCGAGCGAGCGACTCGGCATTCGACTTAGTGCGATGCGTCGTGCCAAAGCCAGGCATGGAAACCGCCGTGATACCCGTGCGCGGCAGCCCCAGCGCATCGAAGGCACGCACGGTCACAAGCAGCGCCAGCGTGGAGTCCAGACCGCCTGAAAGACCGATGACAGCCGCCTTGGTACCCGTATGGGCAAGACGGGTCTTGAGGCCCGCGGTCTGCAGGTCGAGGATGGTCTCGCAACGCTCGGCCAGGTCACCATGGTCGGCCGGAACAAAGGGTGCGCGGGGGAAGACACGGTCGATGCCGAGTGCATCGCGCAGGACAGGCTCTTCGGCCAACACGCCCTCAAACGAAAACTCAACGGTCGTGGCCTCCGGCGCATCGTCCGCGCGCGTCCACGTCGTCGAGCGACGGCGCTCGGCAACCAGACGGTCAAGGTCAACGTCGACGATGGCCATATCGCAGGTAAGCAGTTTGGTCGCGGCGAGCTTCGAGCCGTTTTCGTAGACGAGGTTCTCGCCCGCAAAGACCATGTCGGTCGTGGACTCGCCCTCACTCGCATCCGCGTAGGCATAGGCACAGTACAGGCGCGCGCTTTGGTTAGAGATAAGGCTGCGGCGGTAATCTGCCTTACCGATGATTTCGTCAGAAGCCGACGGGTTGAGAATCACCGTCGCACCGGCAAGCGCCATCTCGGTCGAAGGGGGCGCCGGCACCCACAGGTCCTCACAGACCTCAACGCCCAGCACCAGGTCCTCGGCGCCCTCATCACAGCAGCGGTAGACAAGCCCCGAGCCAAGCGGCACCGGACCCTGACCGGCAAATTCAACCCACACGGGATCGGCAGGCGCCGGGGCAAACCAGCGGCGCTCGTAGAACTCGCCATAGTTGGGCAGATACTTCTTGACCGTGAGGCCCAAAAGCTCGCCCGCGCAGCACACGGCGGCGCAGTTGTAGATATTCTCGGCAACTGCAACGGGAAGACCGATGGTAAAGACAATCGGCAGCTCGCGAGTTTCATCGAGAATATGTGCCAGTGCGGTCTCGCAGGCATGCAGTAATGTGCGGTTATGGAACAGATCAGCCGCGGTATAGCCGCACAGATTAAGCTCGGGCAACACCAACGCGCGAACGCCGCGCTCGGCAGCCTCCCGAACAGCCCCCAGCGCAACCTCGGCATTGCCCTCGACATCGGCCACGCGAATCCGCGGCGACGCCGCCGCGACCCGCAGAAAGCCGTCAGACTGAGAAAGGTGAAGATTCATAAGAATGCTCCCGTGCGTAGACGCCATTCACAACAATTAGCAAGCCCTATTGTAGTTCAACCGCCGGGTGTAACCGCATCCCACCAACTTGGTGAGCTATTGATGAGTTGATGGTATCTGTTAAATGTCACGTACGATTCACATCTGGTGGGTACCCTGATGGCTACACGAAACGAAGTAGATTTACACCGGGAGGACCCCGTATGACAACCAAGTACACCGACGCGCCGCGCACGCGCGTCATGACGCCGGCATCGCTCAACAACGGCGTGCACGAGAACCATTCCATCGGACAGACCATGGCCATCGCGCCCAAAAAGGGCCTGTTCGACGACATTTCCATTCCCCAGATCGTCGCCGGCGCCGCTGCTGCCGCAACGAGCGTCGCGCTTGCTTCAAAGATCGGCATTGCCGGCTCGGTGATTGGTGCCGCTGTGAGCTCAGTCATCACTGTTGTGTCCTCGCAGGTCTATCGCCACTTTATCTCCGCCAGCGCCGAAGCAATCAAGGGCACGCATGCCGCTGTCGACTACCCTACCGGCGCCTACGAGCCCGTTGAGCCCAATGTCGAGGAGCACCTAGGTGGCGCCGCAACCACGCAGGAGATGCGCCAGGTTGCGGGACGCGCGACCACGGCGCGCGTCGCTCCCAACAGCCTGCGCGCCAAGGCGGCGGCTGAGCGCAGCCAGACGCAAAAGAAGGTCATCGTCTTCTCGATCGCTATCGCCATCGTCGCGGTCATCGCCTGCGCCGGCGCCATCCTTATCACCACTGCCGGTGAGGGTCTGGGCGAGCGTCCCGAGCCAATCCTGTCGTCGCGCACGACCGAGAGCGATGCAAATGGCAACACCCAGTCGCAGGATCAGCAGGCACAGACGGACGATACGCAAGACAGTTCTACCTCTGCCAATTCGTCCTCGAACACCCAAAACCAATCGCAGGGCGTCGATTCCTCTGCGAACAACAGCGGCACGCAATCCGGCACGACTGACTCAAGCCAAACGACTGACGGCTCTCAACCGAGCACGGGCGACCAGGCGAATGGCAATACACCGAGTACGGGATCTACCGACAACAGCAACACCAACAGCTCGAGCGGAACCGCGTCCGGCACGGCATCTGACAGTTCAAGCCAAGGCACGACATCGGGCAACTAGGCACTGCATCCCCAGATAGGCAACCTGTACAACGGGCGCGGACCGACAGCGGTTCGCGCCCGTTTGCCTTGGGCGCCGCCATGGCGAGTGCCATGCGATGGTAAGATGCTTTACATGTGTAAAGAGGAGATTTGCCATGAGCAAGACAATAGTTAGGCCCACGCTATCGCTGGGCAACCACATCTATCTGTATCGCCTGCTGCGCGATGCGATTGGGTGTGGCAAGCAAACGTTTATGACACAGGTCGAGGAGGCGCTCACCGCTGGCGACATGACCGCTTATGACCTGGGCTTCGAATCCACGCGCGAGCTGCTCGAAGAGCTTGACGACTGCATTAAGCTGACCGTCTTTAAGGGCGGTCGCCTGTATGCCACCGTCATCGCCAACGAGGCCTGGGATGCCGCACTTGCCAAGGGCGAGGACAAGCCCAAGGCTGCCAAGGGTGCCAAGCAGTCCTACAAAAAGAAAAAGCGCGGCGAGAAAGACCTCAAGGCTGTACGCCCCAAGCACGTTAAGCGTCCCGAGCCCGTGGCCGAAGTCGCTCCGGAGCCCGAGCCCGAGACAGAGATCGAAGTCGCTATTGAGGTAGCAGCAGAAGCCGAAACCGAAATCGCCGCCATGACCGATCCCGAAGTCATGTCAGAGCAGGAAGCCGCTGTGGAGCTCAACGAGGCCCCCAAGTCGACAACCGAAGAAGCCGCTAACCAACCCGAGACGTCTGCGTTCCAAAACAGCGATGTCTTTGGCAACGAGGCCGAAGACGATCAGTCCGACGAGCCCGCCGATCAAGGCGCTACCGAGTCGGCGCCGGAGCCCGAGACGCCGCAGCCCGCCATCTCGCTCACGGTTGTCTATGACCCCGAGAACGCCAACGCCGGCATCACCACCATGGCATCCACGCCGGTCGAAGCAAAGCTGCCTGTCGAGGCAGAGGACGCCCCGCAAGCCGATGCCAAAACCGAGACTGAAGACACATCCGTCTCCGTGGAACCGACAGATTCCGCAGTTAAGCCGGAACCGGCGCCTGAGTCTGCACCCGTCATCGAGTCCGCATCCGAACCTGTCTATGACCAGATTCCCGCACCGGCTCCGGTCCCCGCTGCAGCACCGGCCCCCGCACCCGCAGCGCCCGCCATCCCCGAGGACTTCCCCGTCGATTTCACAACCGAGGTCTTCTGCCCCGGCCCGCTTTTGCACCAGCTGTCGACCTATCTCCCCTACGGCGCCGACACGCTCGGCATCGTCGGCGAGTACTACTGGATCGCCCGCGAGCGCGGTACCATCGAGGCCGCGCGAAACCGCGCAAGCTTCCCCCTGCACTACACGCAGGCCGGCGAGCGCCGCGAGGTTGCCGTGCGCATCCGCCGCAACACCGCCGGCGGTCTCGGAGCCGCCTGGACCATCGATAAAGTCGAAGAACCCGAGCAGTAACGACAAACGGCTCAAATCCAAATCAGGATTTGAGCCGTTTTTGCTCATTCGTTTAAATTGCTCATTTGTCGATGCATCGTAACCAACAGCGAGCGAGCCGCAAGTGCCCCAGGTTGCCGTGAAAGAGGAGCGACGCGTACTTTGGTACGCGAGCGACGGTTTGAACGACAAGATGGGGTGCTTGCGGCTCGCGCAGCATCATCTCGTTACGCGGTTTGGTAAAACCGCGTAACAAACCTAGTCACGCGTCAGCTTGCGGTGAATACGATGCGGCTGGGCTGCGTCCTCGCCCAGGCGCTCGATGCGGTTGGCCTGATAGGCCTCGAAGTTGCCCTCGAACCAATACCAGTTGCCCGGATTCTCGTCGGTGCCCTCCCACGCCAGAATGTGCGTGGCGACGCGGTCCAGGAACATACGGTCGTGGCTAATAACCACCGAGCAGCCCGGGAACTCGAGCAGCGCCGCCTCGAGTGAGGACAGCGTCTCGACGTCGAGATCGTTCGTGGGCTCGTCGAGGAGCAGCAGGTTGCCGCCCTGCTTGAGCGTGAGCGCCAGGTTCAGACGGTTGCGCTCGCCACCGGAGAGTACGCCAGCGCGCTTCTGCTGGTCCTGGCCCTTAAAGCCAAAGCTCGCCACATAAGCACGGCTCGGAACCTCGGTCTCGCCGACCATCATGTGGTCCAGGCCGTCCGAGACGACCTCCCACAGGTTCTTATCGGGGTCGATGCCAGAACGGTTCTGATCGACATAGGAGATCTTGACGGTCTCGCCCACCTCGAGCTCGCCCGAAGTCAGCGGCTCCAGGCCCACGATGGTCTTGAACAGCGTGGTCTTACCGACACCGTTGGGGCCGATGACGCCCACGATGCCGTTGCGCGGCAGGGTGAACGAAAGGTCGTCGATGAGCACGCGACCGTCGAATTCCTTGTGCAGGTGATGGGCCTCGAGCACCTTGTTACCCAAACGCGGTCCAACGGGAATGCGGATATCGGTCCAGTCGAGCTTCTGGCTTGCGCGGGCCTCGGCCTCCATCTCCTCGTAGCGAGCCAGACGAGCCTTGTTCTTGGCCTGGCGAGCCTTGGGCGAGCTGCGTACCCACTCGAGCTCGGCCTCCATGCGCTTGGCGAGCTTGGCGTCGCGGTTGCCCTGCGCCTCGATACGGGCGGCCTTGGTCTCCAGATACGTGGAGTAGTTGCCCTTGTAGGGATAAAGGTGACCGCGGTCGACCTCGCAGATCCACTCGGCAACGTTATCCAGGAAGTAGCGATCGTGCGTGACGGCAAGCACCGCGCCCTGGTAGTTGTGCAGGAAGTGCTCGAGCCACAGGATCGACTCGGCGTCCAGGTGGTTGGTGGGCTCGTCGAGCAGCAGCAGGTCGGGAGCCTCGAGCAGCAGCTTGCACAGGGCCACGCGACGGCGCTCGCCACCGGAAAGCACATTGACCGGCATGTCGGAATCGGGTAGCTGCAGGGCGTCCATGGCCTGGCCGAGCTTGGAATCGATATCCCAGCCATCGGCGGCGTCGATCTCGTCCTGGAGCTTGCCCATCTCGGCCATGAGGGCGTCCATGTCGCAATCCGGGTCGCACATCTCCTCGCCAATCTTGTTGAAGCGATCGACTTTGGCGATCATGTCGCCAAATGCCATGCGCACGTTCTCGATGACGGTCTTGTTGTCGTCGAGCGGCGGCTCCTGCTGCAGGATACCCACGGTGTAGCCGGGGGTAAGTCTGGCATCGCCGTTGGAGACTTCCTCGATGCCGGCCATAATCTTGAGCAGGGTCGACTTGCCCATACCGTTGGGGCCCACGACGCCGATCTTGGCACCGGGGTAGAAGCTCAGGGTCACGTCGTCAAGGATTACCTTGTCGCCATGGGCCTTGCGAGCCTGATACATCTGGTAGATAAACTCCGCCATTTGCCTGTTTTATCCTTTCTACCTTCTGTTTCCCTATTCTTGATTCGCTTTAGTGGAAACGAAATGAGGAAACCAGCTCTGAAACTAAACGAAAAAGGGGCATGGTTGCCCACACCCCCTAATACTACCTGGGAAAAATCCCCCGGAACATACTATGAACTGCGTACGCTAGTTTTCCGCAACCTTAACGAGCGGCTCGCTGCGATTTGCGCCACAGCAGATACGAATAGACGTAGGCAGCTCCAGCTGAACCAAACGCCAGAACCGCAATCACCGCGGCGACGACTTCACTCGAAAGCACGCTACCCGCCACGCCCATCACAATCAGGCCAACGCCCAGCACCATAAAGCAGGCACCGCCAAAACGCTGCGTACGGCGCCAGTTCTCGGGATCGGCAAGCGCCCAGGGCGTCTTGATACCGAGCGTGTAGTTCTGCTTTACGCGCGGTAAGTAGTTGCCCATACCAATAAAGAGCAAGCCGATAGCGCCTGATACCAGCAAATTGACCGTTCCTACCACCGGCACGATGCCCCACACCGTTAGCTCCCCCAGCCAGCTTATGGCACACATGAGCAGCGTGAAGGCGATTACGAAGCCCTGATAGAACTTACCCGAGGTCCGATACGCCTCGCCCTTGGGGTCAATGCGTGGCACGACGTAGAACATCGCGAGAAGTGCCAGAGGCAACACGCCGAGCGCGGAGGCCATCCAGCTAGGGCCCCAACCGTCGACGGCGCCATTCGCGCCCCAGTGCGTGGGAATCTGCGCCGGCGGGCTCGGCATCACTATCAGATGCGCTGCGACATTGGCAACGCACAGAGCGACCAGTGCAATCCACACGCGCGACGATACCCCCGTGGCGTGAATGCCCTTGTTTTCGTTATTCATCCTCATCACCTTCAGTGTCTGTAAGGCCCATAAACCAGCCAATCAAGTCCTGCATGACGGTGGTGTTTAAGCTGTAAACGATGTTTTGGCCATGGCGCTCGTCGGTCACCAACCCGGCGTTTTTGAGCGTCGCCAAATGATGGCTGAGCGACGGCTTGCTAATGTCAAAATGCTCGGCAAGCTCCCCGGCCGTGCAATTGCCCTCGCGCAGCAGTTCTAAAATGCGCCGCCGCGTTGGATCCGCCAGCGCCTTAAAACCTTCTCCCGGCATAGAACCTCCTCTCGCTATCTCTCGCGACGTGCACACTATACTCGATATTTAGATGTTTGTCTAATTATCTAATAGCAATGTTATGTATAGAACATTCGTTCGTTTTTAGATACAATGGGTCCAGAAGCAGATGGGCCAGCTCCCTCTTCCCAAGAAGGAGATGGACTATGAGTATTAACGATGTCCTGACGTTGTTGTTGCTTGTAATCGCGGCTGTGGAGCTCGGCATCCACATTGGAGGTCGAATGAAATAGCCGCCCCCGCGTAATGCGAAGACGGCCACTTCTCACGCTACAAACGTGTTTGGGAGTTGGCCAACCCGCTGCAACGGGTGCCATCTGCTTCATCTTATGCGAATCACTGCCTCATTTCAACAAGCCCCTAGGGCTCAAATGGAATCGCGATAATACCTATAATGGCGATAGCTAAAACACGATTCGCTTCCCCATCGGAGGATGTCTATGACCGAAACCACAGCCGCAACTCCCAACGAGACGCGCGATGCCAAGCTCGAGATCATCATGGGCCGCGAGGCACTCGACAAGCTCGCCGATGCCACGGTGCTGGTGCTCGGCTGCGGCGGCGTGGGCTCCAACTGCTGCGAGGCACTCGCCCGCGGCGGCATCGGCCATTTCGTGATCCTGGACAAGGACATCATCGCGCCCAGCAACATCAATCGCCAGGCCATCGCCTTTCACAGCACCGTCGGCAAGCGCAAGGTTGACGTGATGGAAGCCATGATCCACGACATCAATCCCGCCGCCACCGTCATCAAGCGAACTGAATACTTGCTGAGCGACAACATCGATGATTTCTTCGCGAGCGTTTTGGAGCAGACGGACGGCAAGCTCGACTACGTCGTCGACGCCATCGACACCATTTCGGCCAAGCTCACCATTACCAAATATGCTCAGGACCACGGCATTCGTTTGGTTAGTTCCATGGGCGGGGCCAACAAGCTCCATCCCGAGTGCCTCCGCTTTGCCGACATCTTCGATACGGTACGTGACCCCATGAGCCGCATTATGCGCAAAGAATGCAAAAAGCGTGGCATCAAGAGCCTGCACGTACTGTTTAGCTGCGAGGAGTCGGTTAAGACTCAACCCCGCGACCCTTCCAACATCCACGAGCGTACCGAGCTGGGAACCGCGAGCTTCATGCCGCCCATCATGGGCCAGATGATTGCCGGCGAGGTTATCCGCCAGATCAGCGGGCGCGGCACCGAGCGCGTGCGCGCCGACGGCCAGCGCTTGGACTAGCAGGGATGCCGCGATGGCGCCGCAGCTGTTTGATGCACACTGTCATCTTGATTTGATGGCCTACCCGGATACCGTTGCCGATGAGACGACGGCACTGGGCCTGGGTCTATTTGACTGCGGCGTCGACCCACGCGACTTCGCGGCAGCAAAAACACGCGCCAGTCACTACCCGTACATCATCGCGGGCGTAGGGCTCCATCCCTGGTGGCTCGCCGACGGTCGATGCAGCGCTACCGAAATAGACCTGCTTTGCGAAGTCGCTGCACAAGAGCGTTTTATCGGCGAGATCGGGCTCGACTTTTCCGCACGCTTTGCTGGAAGCGAGCCGTTACAAATACAGGCACTTGACCGGCTCTGCGATGCACTTGTGCAGCATCCTCTTGCCGGGCGCGTGATATCAATTCACGCCGTTCGTTCGGCAGGAACCGTACTGGACGTCCTCGAATCGCATGGACTACTCATCCCAAACTCCGACTCCCCCGTTATCATCTTCCACTGGTTTAGCGGCACCTCGGACGAACTCGTCCGCGCGCGCGATGCAGGCTGCTATTTTTCCGTCAGCGAGCGCATGCTCGTCACCAAACGTGGGCGCGAATACGCCCGACAGATTCCACTCGACCGTCTACTACTCGAGACTGATGCGCCGGCCGAGCCAAACACGGAAACAAGCGCGCAGTCGCTCATCAAATCGCTCACAAGAGCCTCGATGCGCATCGCCTCACTCAAAAACTGTGACATAAAGCGCATCGAGTCAACAGTTTTAGCAAATGCGCACTCTGTTTTTGACCTTCGCTAACCCCTGTGGGCAAAAATGCCAAGGGACATGCGAATCGCACAACGCAGTCCCTATTGGAAGGCGGTACAGTTCGGCGGCATTACACCAATTCGTGCATGAGATCACGGTTGCGTGCATACAATTCGTCAAAGATATGACGACGCGACGCATATAACTCGTGGGCAGCCATATCGGGCACGATTGTTTGCGCAACGCCAAGGACTCGGGCGAGTTCATCCCATGATGCATAGGCGCCACCTGCGAGAGCTGCCATGATGGCATCACCGAAGCATGCGCCCACCGTAACCTTGGCAACCGAGACCTCGCGCCCGCATACGTCGGCGATAGCTTGCATCCAAACTGGATTCTTGGTTCCACCTCCGACAAGCATAATGCGCCCAATTAGCAGTCCATGCTCCCGCTCGATAATGTCGGCATGGGATGCAACGGTATACGCGACGCCTTCCAAGGCGGCGCGAACCATATGGGCTCGCGTATGCCTTCCGGTCAAGCCAAAGAAGACGCCACGCGCCTCGGGATCGTTGAGCGGAGTACGCTCCCCCGCAAAGTACGGCAGACACAGGAGCCCATCGGCACCCGGCGCCACGTCGGCGGCATCATGCGCCATAACCGAATATGCATCGGGGCCACCGTGGCCCTCGGCCTCTACGGCGTCGCGATACAGCTCTTGGCGCAGCCACGATGTGAGCGCACCCGCCGTATTGGTCCCCGCGCAGATCCCGTAAGTTCCGGGAATGATAAACGTCCCTGGCCACAGACGGGCATCATCGATCATATGATCAGCTAGGTAGATGAAATACGCCGTACTCCCCAACTGAACCATCATATCGCCGGGACGGAATACACCCGTCGAAATGGCCTCGGCACCAGAGTCGCCCGTTCCCACTAAGACAGGTGTCCCTGCCGCGAGCCCCGTCGCCTCAGCCGCACGCTGCGTAATCACCCCGGCAATATCGGTAGCCGACATTACCTCCGTCATCTGGTCAGGCCGGCAGAAACGAGCACATTCCCGAGCATCAACCTTCCAAGTGTAGCGGTCATATAGGGGAAGAAAATCCTCCGCCAAATAACGGTCCACCGTAAAACGCCCCGTCAACTTTGCGCACAGAAACGATGACGCCGTCAGGAACTTCGCGGCACGTTCGTGCACCTCGGGCATATTCTCCTTAAACCACAAGATCTTAGGAGCAATATCTGACGAACAGGGATCGTGCCCGAAAAGCTCGCGCGCGCGATCTGACCCATATTCGGAAAGAAGCTCGTCAATCTGCGGCTTCGAACGTGCATCGACTCCATACAAAATCGCGGGCGCCAGCGCGTTGCACTCGGTATCGACCGGCACACAGTCGCAACCCAATGCGGAAAGGCCCACGCATCCAATCTGTGCCGCGTTAACCCCCGATCGCGCCACCAGCTCGCGCGACAGGCGGCAAAAATCGCCCCACCAAACTGCCTCCGCATCATGCTGGTACCATCCGTCACACGGGTTGTCCGTCTCGTGTCCACAAGAGGCTTGGCAAACGATGTTGCATCGATCATCGATTAAAACGCCTTTAGAGGCGCTTGTCCCAATATCAATACCCAGATAGAGCGCCATAGGTGCCTACTCCCCTCGCGCCGTACGAGCGGCAGCCATAAAACGAGCTACCCGCTCAACATCAACCGGGGCATCCAGCTTTCCGTCGCGCTTTAAGCACGTGCCGACAAACGCGCCATCGTAGTGAGCAAATACGTCAGCCACGGTATTTTCGCGACAACCGGTGCCACATACCACGGGCACTTCGCCAACACGCTCGCGGACCTCATCGGCAAGCTCGCCCGAAGCGCCACGACCGGCAGCCGAACCGCCGATGACCATCGCATCCGGTAGGCAATTAAAGAGAAGTGAATCGGCAATGTCCGCAGTCGTGCGGTCGTTGAGATAAACCTCCCCCTCGCTCGTGATGAAGTGAAAAAGCTTGAGGTCGTCCAGGCGCAGCGCCGCCTTGCGACGCATGGTGTGAGCGAAATCTCGGTTAATCAGCCCGAGATCACCGGCCCAGGCACCGCAAAAATTGCAGCGCGTGAACTGCGCGTCGACGGCAGCGCACAGCTCGATTGTGGCATCACCATCGTAAATAGCTTCAGCTCCCCAAGGAGTCGACAGATCATGGGATAGAGCCCCGATTACATAGCCCATCGATGCAAGGGTTGAGGGAGAAACGTGCTGCTCATAGGGCATCGAGAGCTCATTGGTAATCAAAATGCCATCGACACCGCCCTGCTGCAACGCTTCGAGATCGCGCTTGGCGGCTTCCACGACCTGCGACACGCTTCCGCCCGGGTAATACAGTGGATCGCCCGGCAGAGGACGCAGGTGCAGCATTCCGATAACCGGCTTTTCGGTCTTGAACATCGAGGTTAGAAACGACATTACGTGCTCCTTCATAGGGTCATTGCAGGGACGTTACTCCCCCAGCACCTCGACGTACACCTTTCGCTTCTGCGGACCGTCAAACTCCGCAAGATAGATGTTCTGGGCACCTCCGCACACGATGTGGCCATCTTGGACGGGAAAGAAGCAACTGTTTCCACTAATCATGCTCTTGATATGCCCACAGGAGTTGTTACCGGTGGCTCCATAGCTCGGCAGGAAGTGTGCATGCGCATAGGGGGCATCGAGTGGAGCGATGCGATCAAGCGTCTCCATAAGATCCGTCTCCACGCAGGGCAGCCCCTCGTTTACCACGATTCCGCAGGTCGTATGCGACAAAATAATCGCCGCCAAGCCATTGGTCACCGAGCTGCGCTCGATGGCAGCGTGCACGTCCTCGGTAATATCGATGAACTGGTCCGGAGCAGTCGATAGATAGCTCAATGTCTCGAGCGTCACCATGTTCACTCATCCCCTTCAAGAAAACGCAGGGCATTACCCCAGTAGAGCCTTTCTCGCGCATCATCGCGCATGGGCACGGTATCGAGCGCCCGCTTGAGTTTGAATGCACGGAAGCGCGGCGTATTGCTGGCGAACATCACTTGGTGCGATAGCGCGCGCTCATACCACAGCGGCCCCATATCGACCGTGAAAAGACGCTGCATCATCTCCTCGGGCGAATCGATGTAAGTGATAGAGGTGTCCGCGTAGCAGTTGGGATACTTGAGCAGCATCGCCACGGTCTCGCGCACCCAGGGCCAGCCAAAATGGGTCAAACTAAAACGCACATTTGGATGCGTTGCGATTGTGTGCTCAAATGCAAGCGGGTTACTGCGCGAGAGCTCTGCGCCCGGCTCCCAAGACATACCGGCATGGAAAACCACCGGCTTGTTATAGCGCTCGCACAGTTCGTAAAGCGGCTCGGCCACAGCATCATCGGGGGCAAAACCCTGCTTTGCAGGATGCAGGCAAAGCCCCTTTGCCCCCAACTCGGTAAAGGCGCGCTCCAATTCGTCTGCGGCACCGCTCACCTGCGGGTCTACGCTCGCAAATCCCCACAGACGATCGGGATGTGCGGCAACCAGCATGGCAATCTGGTCATTGGTGCCAAAGTGCCCTCCGCATGCCGTGGTTACATCGAGCGGCATGAGCACGCTCTTCTGCACATCACAGACGTCCATCTCGACTTGAAGCTCATCCCAATCCATGGGGCCCATATGCCCCATACCAAATTCTCGTGACCAAAAACCGAATCCATCAGGCTCATCACCCGGCGTACAGATCTCACCGTAGAGCATAGGATGGACCAACATGTCGATAACCATTTCGTACTCCTTTCCAGGCATTTGACCCTAGTACGGCTCAAAAGAACCAATCACTCGGGACGACAGCTCAGCGCCCGCCTTCATACACGCCGGAATATCAAGGCCATCGATCACGCCCTTGGTAAACCCGGCGATATACGAGTCGCCGGCACCCACGGTATTAACGACCTTCTCCGCCGGCACGATCCCGCACTCATAGAAGCGCTCACCGTCATAGGCAATGCTTCCCTTCTCGCCAAGCGTGGCAACCGCAACGCGCGGCCCCAATTCCTGCGCGTGACGTACCCAGTCTCGTAGCTCCGGAGTGTCATCTTCAAACGACATAAATGCGTAGTCAACGTAGGGAAAATGATTCTCGCAGGCATATTCGGGATCCTGGCTGAACACCGAGAAGTCCATAACCACCGTCTTGCCCGCATCATGCCACTCGGGCAGGAGGTCCAAACAATTGCCAAACAGGTCGGTATGGATGATGTCATGCTCTAGGATAAACGCCCGGTCGTCTTCATTCGGTCGATATGTCTCCATTACGCCATCGATTGCCTCGAGATGCACACGATCGACGCCGTCTTTCAATGCCATGAGCATCACCGAAGTGTCGCCATCCTCCACCCGCAGGTGTGAGATATCGAACCCCTCAGCGGCCAGCGCCTCCCTCATCTTGTCTCCGTACTCGTCCTTGCCGACAACCGACACGGCGGATACCGAAACGCCCATTCGTGCAAGATGGATACCCCAGTCAATGCCGTTGCCAGTCGGATAGAACACGCCGATGTTTTGATAGACGTCCGCGCAGCAAAAACCAGCCGCACACGCTTTAATACCCATACTCTTCTCCAATGTTCAAAAGGGGACCCACCACATAACGAGCCCCCTTTTCGCGTTTCGCTTATTGTTTTGCATCGGCTATCCAAGGCCTCATAGCCAGACCGCCGTACGCTTTCTTAAGCTATTCGACGATTGGTGCTCCGTGACCCCAAGAACCTTCCATGCCGCACACGGTCGAGGCAAACCCGGCAGCAAAATCGAGCGCGCGCTCGATGGCCTCGGCGCCATCCTCACCACGCTTGGCGGAATCGAGATAGCACATCAAAAACGAGGTGAGGAACGAGTCGCCCGCCCCCATGGTGTCCTTCATGTCCGTTACCGGTTTAGCCAGCTGGCGGTAATAACGCTCGCCGTCGTAAGCAATGCAGCCCTCGGCGCCCGCCGTAGCCGACACAAAACGCGGACCCAGGCCCTTCACCCATGCCAGACGCTCGCGAATCTCGTCCTCACTCGCGGCATCCGCCGCACTAAAGAAAGCAAAATCGACGTAGGGCGCAATCTGCTCGTAGTACTCGTCGGTGGAGTCGTCCGAAAAGTCAAAAGAGACCGTGACGCCCGCAGCCTTCAACTTGGGCAGCTCGCGCTCGGTAAAACAATAGTTGCCCGAATGAACCACATCGAACTGCTTCATGTACGAAAGGTCAAAGCGATCGAGGACATAGCGCGCATCGCCACGGATACCGCCCTCGTTGGAGCCGAGGAAGACACGGTCACCGTCAACGACGGTCACGCGAGCCGCTCCGTTCTCGCCAATCATCTGCTCGCACTTGTCAAGTTCGATACCCTCATCCTCGAGGCTTGCAATGACATGCTCGGCAGCGGCGTCATTGCCAAAAATGCCCATGTATGCGGAGCGTGCGGCACCGCATTTCTTGGCATAAACGGCGAAGTTCACCGCGTTGCCGCCAGGATACATGGTGTGGATATGCTCGTAGCGGTCGACGACGTTGTCGCCAAATCCGAGCGCGTTAACGTTAAATGCCATGGTATTTACCCTTCTAGTACTCGACGACGCCCATGTAGCGACGGAAATCGGGATCATGGTCAAACACCTTGCCGCGTGCGGCACGCAGCTCGCAGTTCATGGCGTAGAACAGCACCGAGTCCAGATAGGCACGGACGCTCGCCGGCACGGCTTCCATACCGTACTCCTTGGCATCGAGCACCATCAGCGTATCGGTATGCGTCTTAAGGAACGCCAGGGCGCGCTCGTCCATAGCACGGCACTCGCTGGAGCCCATCTGCAGGAAGTAAAAAACGCCATCCTGAGTAGCCTCGAAGGGGCCATGGAAGTACTCGGCAGAGTGGATGTAGCTGCAGTGCTGCCACTGCATCTCCATAAGAGAGCAGATAGCGAAACCGTAGGTCTGGCTAAAGTTGGGACCGCTGCCCAGAATATAGAAGAACTCATGCTCCTGGCAAAGCTTGGCAAAACGATCGCCCAGCTCGGCATTTACCTTCTCGCGTGCCGGGGGAAGAATCTTATCCATCTCGGCGATACCGGCATACATATCGGCAAGATCGACGTAGCCCTCCTGCTGATCGAGCAGCTCTGCCGCAAGCGACAGCGAAATGCCAGCGGGGACCTCGGCCTGCGGCACACCCTCGCCCCACGGGTAGACCCACGTGGTCCACTTGCCAGAGTCAATCTTGGATCCAGCGTTGTCGGTCTGGGCGATCACCGTAGCGCCGGCGGCAAGGGCGATCTCACAGCCCTCGACGACCTCGGGGGTGTTGCCACTGTGGCTGCAGGCAATGACCAGGGATTTCTCACCCAAGCGGCGCGGACGCATGATATCAAACTCGCGAGCCGTATAGATATACGAAGTGAAGGTGGTTGCCTCGCGCTGCAGAAGCTCATGAGCCGGGATCAAATCGATCATGGAGCCACCGCAAGCAATCCAGTAGACGCTGTCGAACTTGCCCTTCTCGGCAATTGCCTCTTTGATCAGATCGTGTGCGTTCATATCCAGTTCCTTTCTTGTTTAGTCCGCAATCAATGACGTTGGCTGCGTGGCCGATAGTTGTTTTAGTCAATCAGATATTTCTCGAATGCGGCCATGTTCTTGGCATCTGCCGCCGCCGGGTCATCGTAGTAACGGCCGTCCGTGATTTCCTGGCCCAGCATGCCGTCGAAACCATGGGCGTTGAGTGTGGCGACGAAGGCGTCCATATCGTGCTTGCCATCGCCCCACACCAGATGGCCATACGGGTCGCCGTCGATAAAGTGCATCTCGTGAATTGCCCCATCACCAAAGGCGGCAAACCAGTCCTCGAGCGTCTCGCCCGCAACGCCCATCGCGGTTGTATCAACCATGGGCTGTAAGTACGGGCTCGCGACCTCGTCAATCATGCGCTTCGCATCGGAAACCGTCGTCACAAGGTTGCTCTCCTCGGGACGCAGGCTTTCCATCGTAAGCACCAGACCGTGCTCGCCGGCATACTCCGCCAGAATGGACAAGTGCTCGCGGCTGCGCTTCCAGGCGTCCTCGCGGTCCTCGTCCCAGTCGCCCCAGCCCGAGTTGACGGACATACGGTCGCACCCAAGTACCTCGGCAAGCTCAATGCCGTGCTTAAAGTACGCCAGGCTGCGCTGTTCATGCAGCGGTTTGCGTGCGCAGTACTGCCAAGGATAGACAACATTCTCGGGGCACAGAGTACGATACCTAAGCCCACGGTCTGCAGCCTTTTTCGCCAGGACCTCAGCCTCAAAGTAGCCCGTATGGTCGAGTGTCACATGCGGCTCTGCACACCACAGCTCAATGGACTCAAAGCCCAAACGCTGCTGCACATCAAGGAAGTAATCGAGCGACCACATGATGTAGTGGATATTCATGCCCGCAATCTGTTCGCGGCGCAGCGTCGGTTTGGATTCAGACATCTTATGCCTCCTTATTTCGATCGAACACGATTTGTCCGTCCGACATCGTCATATCAACCGAAAGATCGCGTGCGTCGCGATAATCGAGGTCGAACACATCCCGATCGAGCACGCAGATATCGGCAAGCTTGCCGACCTCGAGCGTACCCAGTTCGTCTTCGCGCATCAGATCGTACGCGCCCCCGGCAGTCCAAGCGCGCAAGAGCTCGACAAGTGTCAGCGCGTTGGCCTCATTCACGGGCAGTCCATCGTCGAAGTATCCGCCGCACGCGCTGTAGATTGACTCGCCCAGGCTCGGAATCAGCAGCGGCAAATCCGTACCACAGCACACCGTGCATCCGGAATCTTCCATGCCGCGGCGATTCCAGCTGTGCAAAAGTCGCGTCTCGCCAATTTGTCGACGCATCATCGACAGGCAATCCTCGCGCCGGTCCAGCGTCAAAATCTGCGGATAGACCTCGCAAATTCCACCTAACTTGCCAAACTCGACAAGATCGGTCGGATCAGAGTTCTCGAGATCGGTAATCGCATGGCGGCGAAGCAACCGTCCATGCTCGTCTCGAGGCAGCGAGGCATAGAGCGCCACGGTGCGACGAACGGCGCCATCGCCCTGGCAATGCAAGGAATATCGGAAGCCGTCAGCATCAATTGCGCGCAGCTCGTTCTCAATCAGATCCCACTCGGGCTCCTCGACAACCGTCTTGCCGGCAGCGCCCGCATCGGCCGTGTCCTCATAGGGGTCAATCATCTCGGCAAGCCCCGCCCATACGCCGCGATCGGTCATACGGTTGAAGCCAGAAAAACGAACGAACGGACCCCGGAAGCGCTCTCGTGCCTCGCGAGCATATGACAGATTTGCACCGGCACCCACCGGCTGCGACATCATAGAGACGCGAACCGTCAGCTCACCAGATTCCTCACGGCGAGCCATTTCGTCGGCAAAACCGTAGTAGTCATCAAACGCCATCTCCTTGATGGCGGTAACGCCGCGCTCGTTAAGCATGCCCATGTAGTCCGAATACCCCGCACGTACCTCGGGCAGCGCGAGGAAATCGCTCATCATGCGCCAGATCTTCTCGGCATAGCACGCCTGGGGTGTGAAGCCGTATCGCGCACTGGCGGCAGCATTGAGAACGCAGGTCTCCGCACCCGGTGTAAAGCAGACGACAGGGATATCGCCAAAACAATCGTCAAACACAGCTGCCGTATTTGCGTTCTCGGCATCCGATGCCAACGTTTCGGGCAGGTTGTGGCCAAAAGCCGCCGCGCAATCCGGATGATCTTCTTTCCATGCACGCAAGAGCGACACGGCCTCTTTGGCATCGGCGATGCCGGACAGACCAGACCCCAACGTCCGCAGCGCCCAACCTGTATAGAAGGTATGCACATCGATCAGGCCAGGCATGACGGTGCGGTCGCCCAGGTCAACCACCTCGTCCGCCTGGGTCAAATACGAAGCTACCTCACACTTGGTGCCAACCGCCTCAATTCGATTGTCACGGACCGCTACGAAACCTTCAAACGGCAGGTCCCCCGTACCGGTAAAGACACTCTTAGACGTCAGGACCGTCAAACGATCGGACATTATAATCACCTACGCCGGAAGCATGCCAGAAATGGCAGTAATGACCAAGCCAAACACGACCATGAAGATGAAGAACTTCCAAATGGTCTTCCACCATTGGCCAAACGAAATTTTAGCCACGCCAAGGCCGGCAACCGTCATGCCTGCCACGGGACTGATGGTGTTGATGGTCTGGTTGGCAAACTGGAGCGCGGTAACGGCCGCCTCGGGATTGAGGCCCATGAGCTCGGTCAGGGGGCCCATAACGGGCATGGTGAGTGCCGCCAGGCCAGAACTCGAGGGAACCAGCAAAGAGAGCAGGCCAAGGACGATATACATAAACGTGGTGTAGACGGCGGCGGGTGCACCGGCGAGCGCAGTAGCGAGCGCCTGGAGGATGGTGTCGATGATCATGCCGCCCTCGGCGATGACCAGAATACCGCGAGCAATACCGATAACGATGGCGGCGTACGCAAAGTCGGCGAGACCTTTAACGAACTCCTCAGCAATCGTCTGCTGGTCAAGACCGCCCAGGATACCGGCAAGCAAGCCCATGCCAAGGAACACGGCGGAAATCTCATTCATGTACCAACCCTGGGTAACAAGACCCCAGACGATAATGCCCATACCGCAAGCAAAATCGATAAGCACGAGCTTCTGACGGGTAGTGAACTCTTCCTCGATGGAGACATCGGTCACGGAAAACTCGATACGCTTGAGCTTATCGTCCTCGTACGTAATGGACGACTCGGGGTTTTTCTTGACGCGCATGGCGTAGCGCATAGCCCATGCGATACCGGCGGCAGTGAAGATGACCCAAGAAACGGCGCGCAGCCACAGTTGCGGATTGCCCTCGATGCCAATGATGCCCTGGGCGATCAAAACATTAAACGGGTCGATGGTCGAAGCACAATATCCCAGGTTAGGACCAAGGAAGCAGATGATGAATGCCGTCATCGAGTCATAACCGATACCCATCATGATGGGAATGAAGATGGCATAGAACGGCAGGGCTTCCTCAGACATACCAAACGTGGTGCCGCAAATGGACAGCAACGTCATCGTGATGGGAATGATGAGGATGTCCTTGTTCTTGAGCTTTTTAATCACACGGCTCATGCCGGCATTCAAAGCGTTGGTCTTGGTGATGATTGCGAACGACCCGCCAATCAATAAGACGAACGCAACGACGTCGGCAGCCTCCTGGATGCCCTTAGTGGGCGCTTGCAGGACCGCGAAGATATCCTGACCCAGATTGATGGTCTCGCCGGTCTCGGAATCGGTGTAGTTCTTATCGACCTGTTCATAGGTTCCAGCAACGGCGACTTCACGCTCGCCCGCCGCTGTCGAAATCATCTTGCGCTGATACTGACCAGAGGGAACGATCCAAGTCAAGACCGCAAAGACAACGATCAGCAAGAACATGATCGTATAGACATGCGGTAATTTGAACTTAAAACGTCTGTTTGTCTTCTTCGCCTTCGTATCTGACATAGATACCTCCAAAGAACTCGAGACTGCATCGCATCTCGCCTCAACGTTTGCACAAGGCAAACGTTCTATGACGTTCTATAGATTACCAGCAGCTTTTCTCGTCATCAAGATAATTTCAAACTGATTGCCGCAACGCGGTTGAACGGTTGCGTTTGCGCCGTGAACGGTATGAAAACGCCCGGTGAGATGATTCACCGGGCGTTTCCATACGCAATGTCCTAGATGTCAAAAACGTAGCGAGACCCAACGATCCGCTGACGACCGATGATAAACGGCCGCCGCTGCTCATCGAAAAAGAAGGCTTCCATATAAAACAAGGGTTCGCCAACGGGAACTGCCAACAACCGAGCGACCTCGGGCGACGCGCACGCGATCTCAAGCGTGCATGGGTCGGTAAACGCGGGCGTGCGGCCCGTCCGGTTGCGCACGAACTCAAAAATGGATTGGTTAGATAGAGGTGCCGTTGATAGATAGGCGTTGTCCTCGTAAACATATATGTTGTTCTCGAGCATGACAGGGACGCCATCGGCAGTACGCACGCGCTCAACGCAGATCAAGTCAGTTCCAACGGGAACACCAAAGAACTGTGCTTCGGTGGAATCCGCCGGCAGTATCTTTCTCGAAATGACACGCGCCCCCGGTTCCATTCCGTTTACGCGGCATGCGTCCGAAAAACTCTGGACGTCATCCTTCTGGCGAATCTTGCGTTTGAGCTTGGGGGCATTGACAAACGTGCCTTTCCCTTGTCGCTTCGTTAGATAGCCCTGTTGGACGAGCTCCTCAATAGCGCGTCGCACGGTAACGCGGCCAACTTTATAGCTCTCAGCCAATTCGAATTCGTTGGGTATCCGCGCGCCTGCCTTGTAGGCACCGGAGTTGATTTCGTTTTTGATGATATCGATAACCTGTTGGTACAGCGGTATCGCTGCTTTACCGTCAGTTAGCCCTTCAGTCGGTGGCATATACCCTCTCCAAGCACAATTAAGTCTAAAACGGGCTTAGGGGCATTCAACAAGTCCTTAAGCCCGCATTAGCTTAAAGTATGCTAGGTGTCGCACCAAAATGTCGGCTATTTACTCATCAGACCCGAAAAACGCGCAACTACCGCGCTCCTAAGAAAGCGTGAGCAGCTCCGGCAGCTGGTCGATAATCTTGTCCGCGGCATCCTGGCTAAAGCCAAAGCGCTCCTCGCGCTTGGCAATGACCGTCAGGCCGGCTCGCTTACCCGCGGTAATGCCCGGAACGGAATCCTCAACGCAGCAGCAGCGATTCGCGGGCAGCCCCAGCAGGTCCAGCGCATGCAGGTAGATATCGGGCTCGGGCTTGCTCTCCTTAAACTGTTCGCCGCTCACCACGTACTCAAAGGCATCCGACAGACCACATGCATCGAGTACTTCCTCGATGCTGTCCATGGGAGACGAACTCGCCAACGCCACGCGAACGCCGCGGCGCGGCAACTCTCGAATCGTATCCACAGCGCCCGGGTTAATCAAAGCCTGATAGTCGCGCGGACGCTTATGCGCCCACTCGTCCCAACGGGCCAACGCTTCCTCGCCAGTGAAGCGCCCTTTACCGGCGCGCTCAAGCCAATCGACCAGCATATGCAGGAAGAACTGATGCGAGGTACCGACCTGTCCATTCAACTCCTCTTGAGTCAGATTCAACCCAAGCTCCTTGGCAAACGCGGCAGTCTCCCCCAGGTAGTAATACTCGGTATCGACGATGACGCCGTCCATGTCAAAGATAACGGCGTCGAACGGAAATGCGGACACGGCACCCTCCCTAACAAAAGGGCGCCTGTAAGCAGGCGCCCGAACCATGCATTATCGGCGATTCTAACCCAGCAGCTTATCCAGCGCCACCGCAATACCGTCTTCATTGTTATTGGCGGTCACCATCTGGGCCACGGCCTTAACCTCGTCAACCGCGTTGCCCATGGCAACACCGGTGCCGGCCCACTCAATCATGGACTTGTCGTTCTGGCCGTCGCCAAACGATACGACCTCACTGGCATCGATGCCGAGCTTAGACAGGGCACCCTCGAGTGCGCGGGCCTTGTCGATACCGGGCGCCGTGTACTCAAAGTACCAGTCGGCCGTAAACATGCCCGACAGCGTCTGGGTAAAGGGCGCATACATTTCCTCGTAATGCGCCTGCAGGTAGGTCGGATCGCCCGCCGTCAGCAGCTTGTCCACGGGATAAGTATCCACGACCTCATGCAAGCTCTCGACCTCGCGGATCTTAAGATCGCAGGCATCGCGCTCGTATTTGACGATATTCTTCTGCGAGCCGTCCGGCAGCGTAATCATGCAGCGGTACGAATCCTCAACATGCAGGTCGCGTCCGAGCGAAATCATAGGAATCACGTCAAAATTGCGCAGATGATCAATCAGACGGTGCAGTTCGTCAGCCGGCATGGCCTGATCAAATAGGACCTCATCGGTCTGAGCGTCGACCACGTGCGCGCCATTAAAGGCAACTAGCAGACCATCATGGTTTTGAAGGTCGAGCTCCTGCGCCAAGGCGTGCAGCCCCCATGCAGGACGACCCGAAGCCAAGATGAGCTTAATGCCCGACTCCTGCGCAGCGAGCAGCTTCTCGCACGTACGCGGGCTGATGACCTTTTGGTCGTTGGTGAGTGTACCGTCGATATCCATTGCGATGGCTTTGATTGCCATATATGCCTCCCTATCATTGAACAACCTTGTCTGAGCCATCATACAGAACACCCACGGCGGCTCTGTCTGCAACGGGTAAAAAGTCATATTGTCCCGAACATGAACGGCGCGCCTTCGACGATTGCGATGCCCGTCGAGGCGCCTCCCGATACATTCCATCCTATCCAAATAGCAAGGGCCCGTATCCCAACGGATACGGGCCCCTTTCAGCCATAAGCCAACTCGGCCGTAAAAACTACTTACGGTGCGCGCGATAGAACTCGATGAGCGCCTGGGTCGAAGCGTCCTGCTCGGCCTTGGCGGCGTCGTCGTGGAAGGCAGGGGTGATCTGCTTGGCAAGCTGCTTGCCCAGCTCAACGCCCCACTGGTCGTAGGAGTCGATGCCCCAGACCGTACCCTCGACAAACGTGATGTGCTCGTACAGGGCGATGAGCTCGCCGAGCGCGAACGGGGTCAGCGTGTCGCCAAAGATCGAGGTCGTCGGACGGTTGCCCTCAAAGCAGCGAGCCGGGACGATCTGCTCGGGCGTGCCCTCGGCACGAACCTCATCGGCCGTCTTACCAAAGGCGAGCGCCTTGGTCTGGGCCAAGAAGTTGCCCAGGAACAGCTCGTGCACGTCCTGACCGCTGTCGGTTGCGGGGTTGGCGGTGTTGGCGAAAGCGATAAAGTCGGCCGGAACCACCACGGTGCCCTGGTGCAGCAGCTGGTAGAAGGCGTGCTGACCGTTGGTACCGGGCTCGCCCCAGAAGATCTCACCGGTATCGGAGGTCACAGCGCTGCCGTCCCAGCGGACGTGCTTGCCGTTGGACTCCATGGTGAGCTGTTGCAGGTAGGCCGGGAAGCGGTGCAGATACTGGCAGTACGGCAGCACGGCGTGGCTCTTGGAACCGAAGAAGTTGACGTACCAGACGTTGAGCAGGCCCATCAGCGCGACGGCGTTGTTCTCGAGCGGGGTGTTGCAGAAGTACTCGTCGATGGCGTGGAAGCCCTCAAGGAACTGCTGGAAGCGCTCGGGGCCGAGCACGACGATCAGCGACAGACCCACGGCGGAGTCGACGGAATAGCGGCCGCCGACCCAGTTCCAAAAACCGAAGGCGTTGGCGGGGTCGATACCGAAGGCCTCGACCTTTTCGAGCGCGGTGGAAACGGCAACGAAGTGCTTTGCCACGGCCTCGGCGTTCTGCTCATCGGAGCCATCGATGGCGCCCTGAGCCTTGAGCTGCTCGAGCATCCAGGTCTTGACCTCGCGGGCGTTGGTGAGGGTCTCGAGCGTGGTGAAGGTCTTGGAGACGATGATCACGAGCGTGGTCTCGGGATCCAGACCCTTGAGCTTCTCGGCCTGGTCGTTGGGATCGATGTTGGAGATATAGCGGCAATCGATACCGGCGTCGGCATAGGGACGCAGGGCCTCGTAAGCCATGACCGGGCCCAGATCGGAGCCGCCGATGCCGATGGACACCAGGTGCTCGATCTTTTTGCCGGTAACACCCTTCCACTCACCGGAGCGCACGCGCTCGGCGAAGGCGTACATGCGGTCGAGGACCTCGTGCACGTCGGCGACAACGTCCTGGCCGTCGACGACGAGCTGCCCCTTCTCGCTAGCCGGGCGGCGCAGCGCGGTGTGCAGGACGGCACGGTCCTCGGTGGTGTTGATGTGCTCGCCGGAGAACATGGCGTCACGGCGCTCCTCGAGCTTCACCTCGCGGGCAAGATCGCACAGCAGCTTGACGGTCTCGTCGGTCACCAGGTTCTTGGACAGGTCGAAGTGCAGGTCACCGGCGTCAAAGCTCAGCTTGTTCACACGCTCGGGATCGGCGGCGAACCAGGCCTTGAGGTCGATACCCTCGGCCTCGAGCTTCTCCTGATGAGCCTCGAGCGCCTTCCAAGCGTCAGTCGACGTGGCGTCGATAGGTGCGGCAACAGTTGCCATAAAGTCCTCCTCAGCATACGGGCGCACACCTCCATGCACGCCCGGATATTCAGATATCTCTATTCTAGCGCAGGTCAAGACTGCAATCAGCGAGCGTTGCCAATCGGCCCCCAAACGGCGACCGACCAAAAAGGGACAGGTTTATTTTGGCAGGTCAAACGCTTTACCAATCAAAAATAACCCATCCCTTTATGGCAATTATTAGGCCGCAGCGCACACACTGCCGAGCAACTCACGCAGAGGAGACCCGATGCCCTCCAGCAGCTCGGGCGCGATGATGGCAAAAACGGGAGCCTCGCCGGCTCCCACCGTAGCGGGCACCTTGCCCTCCGAGACAATGCATCCATAGGGGACAAAACCGTCCTCACCGGCATCGAGCGCCGCCATGCGGTGGGCGAGCTCGCGCGCAAAGCCGGCTGTATCGGCATCACCGATCGCCAGGACAAAGTCCACACCCTCGTCGGTCGCCAGGGCCACGGCCTCGTTGACCAGCTCGCCTCCCCCATCGCCTCCAACCGAGCCACAGCGAAAGAGCACGCGTTCGAGCAGGGCGCGATCGAGCGAGCCCAGCGCCGCCGAAACGAGCTCATCACGCGTGTGCTTGTCACCACCCAGCACAACCAGCGCCTTGGTGCCACCGTAGTGAGCGACCAATCGTCCGCACCAGCGAGCCACGTCCCCATCCGCAACAAGGCGCGTCGGCATACCAAACCCACAATTGACCATCTTTCCCACAACCCTTCCGTGCGTATAGGCGGTATCAATCGTTAGACCCATGCTACGAAGCGAGGTTTTCCGAGCTGTTTCACACTCTTTAGGGCTGCGTTAAAACCCGATGCAGCCGCACGACCATACCTACCAAAACAAACCAGTCCCTTTTTGGTTGGTTTTGACGATGTCCGGACGAGCGGGTATTATCGAACAAGTATTCGATAAGAACATGTGTTTGATGGGAGGACGCGTGGGACACGAGCGTCACACCTATATCTGCATCGACCTCAAGACGTTCTACGCCAGCGTCGAGTGCGTCGACCGCGGTCTCGACCCGCTCACCACCAACCTGGTCGTTGCCGACGAATCGCGCGGGCGCACGACCATCTGCCTTGCCATCACACAGGCCATGAAAGACCTCGGAATCCATAACCGCTGTCGCCTGTTCGAGATTCCCGACGGTATCGACTACATCAAGGCCGTACCGCGCATGCAGCACTACATGGAGGTGTCGGCGCAAATCTACGGTATCTATCTGGAATTCGTCAGCCCACAGGACGTGCACGTCTACTCCATCGACGAATGCTTTATCGACGTGACGCCCTATCTGGACCTCTATCACACCGACGCTGAAGGCTTCGCCTGCATGTTGCGCGACGAGGTCCTGGCGCGCACCGGCATCACGGCAACGGTTGGCATCGGCCCCAACCTATTCCAGGCCAAGGTGGCACTCGACATTACCGCCAAGCACGTACCCAGCCGCATCGGCATACTCGATGACGAGACCTTTCGCAAGGAGATCTGGCCCCATCGCCCCATCACCGACATCTGGGGCATTGGGCCCGGCGTGGCAGCACGACTCGAAAAATACGGCGTCTACGATCTGATGGGCGTCGCGGCGCTCGACGAAAACCTGCTCTACGACGAGCTCGGCGTCAATGCCGAGTATCTTATCGACCACGCCTTTGGGCGCGAGCCGACAACTATCGCCGATATTCAGGCCTATCGCCCGCAGGCAACCTCAACTACCACAGGACAGGTGCTCTCGAAAGGCTATGCCTATGAACAGGCCTACACCGTCTTGCGCGAGATGGTCGACAACGCTGTGCTGGACTTAGTCGATAAGCACGTGGTGTGCAACAGTATCTCGCTCTTTGTAGGCTACGCGAGCGAGCGCGCCGACATACGCCGCCTCGACGCCAGCGGCACAGCACAATATGTAGACGGATGCGGGCATTTGCGTTCGAGCACGTCGAGCATCGAACCCGCCGCAACCGACGGCCCCGGGCTCACGCCCCGCGCGCCCAAGCCCGTCCAACGCGACGACGAACGCCGACGTTTGGTGCGAGAGGCACAGGCGATTGACGGCATCTTTGTGGGCGAACACGGCGGCAAGCCGCGTGGTGGCTATGCCGCGCTCTTTGCGCACTCCAACGCCTCGCGCAAGCTGCCCGAGCGCACCAATTCGTTTAAGAAGATCATGGGCTATTTCGATGAGCTCTGGGCGCAGACTGTCGATCCCAAACGACCGGTCAAGCGCATCAACCTGGGATTTGGCAACCTCATGCCCGAGGAATTTACCACTATCGACCTGTTCAGCGATGTTAAGGCCGATGAGCGCGAGCGCGACCTGGCGCGCGCTGTCCTGGCCGTGAAGGGCAAGTACGGCAAGAACGCGCTCGTCAAGGGATTAAGCTTCACCGCCGGCGCCACCGCACGCGAACGCAACGATCAGGTAGGAGGACATCGTGCCTAAGTCCCAACAACAGCCGATGCGGCCACCGACGCCTTTTGAACGTCTAGCGGACCCCGAGGGAAGACGTCGCTCCTCCGACCCCAAGCTCACCGCCAACGGCGCCGTCCGCGCCGGCCGTGCCGCGCAGTTTATGCCCTTTGCCGCCCTCACGGGATACTACGAGCTCGTGCGCAAACAAGAAATCACTGTTGAGCCCAAATGCGAACTCACGGAAGAAAAAGCCCTCGAGCTTTCGAAAAAGCTCGAGGGCCTCAAACGCGGCGACTTGGTGCGCGTCACCTATTACGATATGTACGGCTATCGTAGCCGCACGGGCATCCTCGACGAAGTGTTACCCGCATTCAAGCTGCTCAAACTCAGGGATATCGCCATTAACTTCGACGACATTCAAGACATCGAGCTACGCGGCCGAGCCTAGCGGCCAGAGCGCTTGCGCAGGCCAAACGCAACGGCGAGCACGGCGACAGCGGCAATCAAAAGACCTGCGACCAGCGTTGCGGTCGAGTCACCTGTGCCAGGCAGGGACGACTTCTCGGCCTTCTTCGTGCTCTTCGAAACCGTGGTCGTGCTGCTGGTAGACCCGTTGGGCTTATCCGTGGAACCCGGATTCGACGGGTTGCCCGGGTTGGGTTTGCTCGGCTCGGTCGGATCCGGATCGGGATTGCCGGGATCCGGCGTATCGGGATCGACCGGGTTTTCGGAGTTCTCCTTGCGCTGAATCCAAACCTGGCAACCATTGAATGGGTTGGCCGTGCCAAGGCACAGGCCCTGATTGGTCACGGCAAAGGTGCGCAGACCATGGTTGTACGGATCGTTAAAACCGTTGGTCGTCAACGTCGTGAAGTTCACGCCATCGGCCGTAACATACATATCAAAGCCGCGCTCGGCGTCGCGCAAGTAATACATGCACTTGATCACGCTTTGCAGCTTCTTAAGATTCTCTTGGCTCAGCAGCTTATCGAACGCATCCTGAATATCTCCGGGAAGCTCATCGCCGTAGGCGTCCTTATACTGCTGCTTAAGCTCGTCATACGCATTCAGCATGTCCTGATACTGATCCGCGAACGACTCAAAGTAGGCGATCTCGCCATCGATCTTTTGAGCATAGGCGTCGTCGCTCTCGTCGTCCACGGACATCGTTGCCGCTTGATCGGCAAGGCCATCCGTGGCATCGTCCAACGCGTCGCCCAGATTCTCCAGGCCCTCGGCAGCCGCAGCCTTGTCGGCGTCAACGTCATCGGCATCATCGATGCCAGCGGCGTCCCCGTCCTCTTCATCCGCCAGAGTGCTCGCGCCCTCGATCGGATTATTGGGTAGGTTTTTCTCGAGCAAGATCTTAAGCAGGTTCTTGATGTACTTAACCTGAGAGTCCCACTCCTCCGGCGTCATATCGATAATGTCGCCGTTGGAGAACTGGCCGATCGGCTCCAGCAGGCTCGCCGTGTCGAACGTGCCGACATACAGCTTGCCGTCAAACTTTTGCATACGCCAGATGTACTGGTTCTCGTTACGCCCAAAGCCTGAGGTCAGGCCAGAGATGCCGCCCTCGGGGAACATCTCGGTGCGGTCGCCGACGACAAGCTCCATATTCTCGTCTTTGTCCATGCGGTACAGATTGACCGACTGCTCAAGGTTGGCATTCACAAACGAGCAGTCGACGCCGCCCATACCGCTCTTGCCATCCTCTCCACTCTTGGATTTGTTAAATAGGATACGCTCCAGAGCGATTTCCTCATCGTTATACTCGCCGATGTAGAGATAATCGTTATAGACGATCAGATTCGCCGCGCCCGAACGAGTGCGGGCAGGATCGATACCAAAGCAATACTTCGCCTTGTCATTGGCCTGATCGCCGACGATCGGCACCCAGGTATACGTTCCATCGGCATTCTTATCGCCTCGAACCATCGCAAACGACTGCATGGAGTTGTCATCCGGAGCGTTATCGGGCGTACCGGTGCAGATCGTGGCATACAGATGTCCGTTAAACGAGACCATATCCCAAATGCTGCCGCCGTAGATGCTGTCCTTGTAGCTAATGGCGGGATAGCCAAACAGCGTATCGGAGTTTGCGATCTCGGTGAAACTCTCTTGGCCCTTCGAGGGGTCGGAAGAGGTCAGGATCGTCGCAACAAACTTACCGCTCGCGTCCTTGCCCACGTTGCTGATAACCAGCTGCCCATCGTGCACGCACATGCCGCGGATGCCGGTGGAAATACCCTGCTTGTACGCCGCGCCATAATCCTGCAAGCTCGAAAGACCCTGGTACACAACCTTGTACTCATCGGTCTTGGGGTCGATCTCGTAAACGGAGGGCAGGCCCGAGGCGCTATTGGCCTTCCTCACGCTGCCGCAAAAATACAGCTTGCCCTTGTAACGCACAGCGTTGCGGAAAAGCGGCTCGATATTATTCGACGACTTGGAGAGGATGAGCTTAGTCTCACCGGTCTTGGTGTTGACCTTGAGCAAGATGCCGCCGCTGTCCTTATCGGGCGTGCCGTCCTCTTTTTGCTGGCCATAAAAGAAGGTTCCGTTGAACATGGCTTCCAGCGTTGCACGCATGGTGTCGGCATCAAACGAGTCGCCCAGCGTACCCTGCATCAGCGTAAGCGTATTGCCCATCGCCGCATAGCAGGTTCCCACATAGAGCCAATCGCCATAACTGACCGCTGACCATGTGTAGCTCTGTCCGCGGTCACCCTCATTATTGGCAGTGTTCCCCTCGGCGCCGGGAACGGCAACCTTACCGTCGCCCTGGTAGTCCACAATGCCGTCCGGCAAAGAGGTATCTACCGTGGGGTGTGAGAGCTTCTCAAAAGTGTAACCGTTTCCCGCATCATAGGAGACCGACCCCCCCCCCCTGCTTCTTCAGCACACGCTGGAATCGGCGATGCCAACGTAGCGGCAAGCGCAAAAACCAGACCAAGTGTTTCCACTCGTCTCATAACGCAAATGCTCCCCTCGTCTCATTGCCCAGCTATACGCACGCCAAAAAACTCTGTCCACCTTGAGCAGCAATACTGGGCACAGTATTAACAAACATCGTTAAGTATACAAAAAGCACATTGTATGAATGCGCAATGATCGCCAATTGGTTGCATTCGGGCTTGAAAGGCACCGAGTTTCCATTTACTACACAACTGAGGAACTATATTTAAGCAATTTATGGGGAACGCTTTCAGCCCGAACGCCGGCGAAGGGCGCCGCCGAGGCACGAGCCCCTACAGCTTTATGATGTAATAGCCCGCGTCTTTCACGGCCGTCTCGAGGACACCACGATCAACCGGCTGCTTAGAGCGCACGCGTGCCGTGTGGTCCGCATACGTCACCGTTGCCCACACGCCATCCAGCGCATTGAGGGCATTGGCTACGTTCTGAGCGCAGCCGTCACAGCTCATGCCGCCGATGAGCAGCTCATCGCTATAGGGATAGTGTGACGCATCGGTATCCACCACAACAACCTTTTTGGCCTTCTTGCCGCTCGTACCATCGCTGCAGCAACTCTTCCCGTGTGTCGAAGCGGCAATGCGACGCAGTCCAAAAAACATGCCGACGGCAATGACGGCCAGCACGATGAGATTCGCAGGGTTGAGCAAGTCACTCATGCGCTCCCCTTTCAAGTAGCACTATCTAGATACCCCCATGGGGTGCCCCCATCTTAACCCAAAATCATGTCTGTTCAGTCAATTAGTTTCCCTCTTCAAACTTTTTTGTTGACCATGGCTTACTTTCGTGTATAAGTTTTCCTAGGCTAACAGTTTAGATCCGTAAGGAACGCCGTGACTCGAACCATAGACATCCCAACGTTTCAGGCGGCAGTCGTGCGCAACTGCTCTCCCACGCTCGCGGGCATCAAGCCGGCATCGCTCTTTACCTATCCAGGCACCTACGCCCACGGGGACGGCTCGACCACAACCGAAACCATTGCAGAACGCCGAGCACGCCTGCTCAACGTTATCGCCCAGTGCAATCGCGAGCTTGACCCGCTCGGCATCCACCTGAGGGTTTTGGTCTGGCGGCCCTGCGGAGCGCTCGTGTACGCGTACCGAGCCAAAAGCCTCACCACCTATTTCGCAGACCCTCGCGTCCAAACGGCGCTCACCTCGGAAGGCTACGACACGAGAGACCTTTCGGCATGCCTTGTGCATTTGGCATCACGCATCACGCTCGCGAGCAATAACGTCGCGGAATGCGCCTGCAGCCAGACTCGATGCGCACTACCCCAGCAAGCTAGCTGCAGCAAAGACTGCACCTGCGAGTTTCCGCACGAAATAGGCTACTTCCTTGGATATCCCTACGACGACGTGCACGAGTTTATCGTCCAGCGCGGCGAGAACTACAAGGTCTTTGGGGCCTGGAAGGTCTACGCAAATGTCGAGCAGGCGCTTGCGACGTTTGATGCCTACCGTGCCTGCACCCAATACTTCACTTTTATCTATCAGCAGGGCTGCAGCCTGGCGCAACTTGCCCAGGCAACCCGATAGAACGTACAAGCCGCGGCAAGCGCCGCACGACCGAAAGGACAAAACATGAGCAAGATCGCCGTCGTCTACTGGAGCGGCACGGGCAATACCGAGGCCATGGCAAACCTCGTCGCCGAAAGCGCCACGTCCGCGGGGGCCGAGACTGAGGTCATCCCCTGCGCCGACTTCTCTGCCGACAAGGCCGCCGAATATGATGCCTTCGCCTTCGGCTGCCCCGCCATGGGCTCCGAGGAGCTTGAGTATGACGAGTTTCAGCCTATGTGGGACGAGGTCAAGGAGACCCTCGGCGACAAGAAGGTCGTCCTCTTTGGCTCCTATTCGTGGGCCGAGGGCGAGTGGATGGACAACTGGAAGGCCGACGCCGACGAGGCCGGCGTCAACGTCGTGGACTCCGTCATTTGCTACGATGCGCCCGACGATGAGGGCGAGGCGGCCTGCAAGGCCCTCGGAGCCGAGCTCGCGTAACGAAACCAGGCCTCCAAAAGAGCCTGTATCACAGCGCATCCCCATCCCTACAAAAGAGCGGGGGCTGGATTCAAGTCCAGCCCCCGCTCTTTTGTAACGGCAGTTACATCAACCGGCTACGAGATATTTCCCAAGAACGCCTTGGTGCGCTCGCTCTTGGGGTGGTCGAAGACCTCGCTCGGCGTACCCTCTTCCACAATGACGCCGCCGTCCATAAAGACGACGCGGTCGGCGACATCGCGGGCAAAGCCCATCTCGTGCGTCACGACGATCATGGTCATGCCGTCGCGTGCCAGGTCGCGCATGACACCCAGGACGTCGCGCACGAGCTCGGGGTCGAGCGCCGAGGTGGCCTCGTCAAAGAGCATGACGTGCGGGTTCATCGACAGGGCGCGGGCGATGGCAACGCGCTGCCGCTGACCGCCCGAGAGCTGGCTCGGCATAAAGTCGATACGCTCGGCAAGACCGACCTTGGTCAGCTCCTCGACGGCAATTTTCTCGGCCTCTTCCTTGCTGCGCTTGAGCACCTTCTGCTGCGCGAGCATGACGTTCTTTTTGACTGAGAGGTGCGGGAACAAATTGAACTGCTGGAACACCATACCCAGATGCGTGCGCACCTTGTTAAGATCGACGCCCTTGGCGCACACGTCCACACCCTCAACGACAATCGAGCCACTCGTGGGATGCTCAAGACGGTTGATGCAGCGAAGCATCGTCGACTTACCCGAGCCCGAGGGACCCAGAACTACGACAACCTCGCCCTTGTGCACATCCAGATCGATATCGCGCAGGACCACGTTATCGCCAAAGGCCTTCTGGAGGTTCTTGATGCTGACGACGACCTCGTTCGAGTTATTGGTTTCGCTCATGATAGGACCTCCTTACAGACCGGCGATGTGATCGGCGGGCGTCGCGACGACCTGTCCGGCGCTCTTGGCGGGACGCTTCTTCTTAGTTTCGGCCGTGCCCAAAAGCCTCGCCTCAAGGCCGCTCACCAAGCGAGCGAGCGGCAGGGTGATGACCAGATAGAACAGGGCGGCAACCACGTACGGTGTAATAGAGCCCGTCGTGGCCACGATGGTGCGGGCGTTCATGACGATCTCGACCACGCCCACGGCCGCGAGCAGCGACGTATCCTTGTAAAGCAGGATGAACTCACTGGTCAACGTTGGCAGGACATTGCGGAACGTCTGCGGAATCATAACGTAGAGCAGTGTCTGGAAGGCGTTCATGCCCAGCGAGCGCGCAGCCTCGTTCTGGCCCTTGGGGATCGACTGAATACCGGCACGGAAGATCTCGCACAGGTAGGCGGACGAGTTCATGGCCATGACGATGACGCCCAGCACATAGTCGTCAACCTTGACGCCGGCCAGCGGCAGGCCAAAGAACGCGATGTAGATCTGCAGGAACGCCGGCGTACCGCGAATGATATTCACATAGACACCGGCAAGGCAACGCAGGATGCGCGACTTGGAGATGCGCATGAGCGACAGGGCGAAACCGAAGGGAATTGCCAGCGGAAACGCCACGAGCACGATCGAGAGCGACATGAGGAAGCCTTTGAAGACGATCGGCAGGCTCTGGACCAAAATGACCGGGTTCAGGAACAGGCGAAGGAACATGTTGGAATTCCATGCCTCGACCCACGGCTGCTCCTTAAGGTCGGCCAGGAAGTTATCGAATGCCGTCACGCCCTTGATCTCCACCGACGGAATCTTGGAGATCTTCTTGGTCGAACCATCGGCCAAAGTGTAGGTGCCGCTAAAGGCCTCGTCGCCGCCCTCGACGGGGAAGGTCACGCCGTAAACCTCGACACGGAAAAAGCCGCCGGCAGGCGCCGCCTCGCCAAAGTCAATCTTGAGCGTCTGGCCGTCAGCCTTGCACGTGGGTTTCATGGGCGTACGATCCATGAGGTCCTCGCCCGAGAGCATCGTCAATCGCGTGTCATCGGTACCAAACGTCGTGCCGTCGACAAACGTCAAAGAAAGACCGCTCAGCTCCTCGTCGGCATCGGCCTGAACTTCCCAGGTAATGCGCGTCTCGGTGCCGCCGACCACATCGCTGCCCGAACCGGTGTTGGGTCGGGCGGTAATCTTTGCGGTCTCAAGCGCCTGGGCGGTCGTGGGCGCATATGCCCCCGCGCACACCAGCGCGAGCGCCACGGCCATGACGCAGGCTAGCTTTTGGAGCAAGACGGGCAGTGGAAAACGCTGCTCAGCGGCCCCTTTGTTCAGTCGAGACAAGGTGGCTCCTATCGTAGAAGTTGCCGGCAAAACGAGACGGAAACGCTCTCCGTCAAGAGAAGCGCAAAGGCCCTCTCCGCAAAACGGAAAGGGCCCGCGCGCAATCAAGTAGTTATTTTACTTGATGTTGTACTTAGCCATGAGGGCGTCGACGGTACCGTCGTCGGTCAGGTCCTTGATGGCCTGGTTGATGTCATCCTTGAGCTTGGTGTTGCCCTGGTTGATGGCAATGGCGTACTCCTCGCCGGTGCTGATCTGCTTGATGGTCTGGCAGGTGTTGAACTGCTCGGCGGTCAGCTGGCTGGCAACGGAGCGGTTGGTGACTACGGCGTCGCCCTTATCGGACTGCAGGGCGCTGAAGCACTCGGTAGCGTCCTTGTAGGGGACGATCTTGGCCTTCGGGAAGTTCTCCTGGGCAAAGGCCTCGGCGGTCGAGCCAGACTGGACGATGATGGTAGCGTCGGCGTTGTTGAGCTTCTCGCTGAAGTTATCGGCCGTAATGTCGGTGTTATCGACCTTGGTCACGATAGCCTGATCGTCCATGTAGTAAGAGTCGGAGAACGCGACTTCCTTCTCACGCTCGGGCGTGTCAGTGATAGCCGCGATGGCGGCATCGTACTTGGCGCCCGAAGCAACGCCAGGGACGAGCGTGTCGAAGTCGTTGTTGACGTACTCGACATCCAGACCCAGCTTGTCACCGATAGCCTTGATGAGCTCAAGGTCAAAGCCCTGGTAATCGCCGTTGTCATCCTTGTACTCAAACGGCGCGTACTCGGCAGAGGTGCCGACGGTGAGTGTACCGTCCTTGACGAGTGCATACTCCTTGGAGCCGTCGACCTTCTCGACCTTCACGTCATCAGAGCTGCTGGAACCGGCATCGGAACCAGAGGTGGCGTTGGACGAGCCGCAGCCCGTCAGTGCGAGGGCGAGCGCCATGGCGCCCGTGGCGGCAAATGCGCCAAGCTTCTTGAGCTTCATAATCAGTCTCCTTCCGGTGACCCCGTTTGATTCAGAGGTCTGCAAAAACTGTTGGCTATTATGCACCCGGAATTACGAATCTGCAATGAGAAAACTGATTGAAACAATCCCATAACGTGAATGGAACACTCCACTTTGTGACAGTTGTTACTGCTGTAACGACCTTAATAGCGTAATTTCCGCTGCATAACCTGTAAGTTCGTTCGGCGTCTCCAAAATAAATGGCAATGCGCGCAAGCGGCTATTCGATACAATATTCTGCATAACCTGCATACCGCCGCCAAACTCCTCACTACCCAGGTAGCCCTTACCGATGCACTCGTGGCGATCCTTATGGGCACCGCAGGGGTTCTTCGAATCGTTGATGTGTACGGCACGCAAGCGGTCGATACCCACCACGCGGTCGAACTCGTCGAGTACGCCGTCCAGATCATGGATGATGTCGTAGCCGGCATCGCTCACATGGCAGGTGTCCAGACACACGCCCAGCTTGTCCGATAGCTCTGGACGCCTGGCGGCAGCACCCTCGATAATGCGCGCCAGCTCTTCAAAGCTACGGCCCACCTCGGTACCCTTTCCCGCCATGGTCTCGAGCAGCACCGTCGTCTGCTGGCCCTCAAACATCACCTGGCACAGGGCGTCGACGATCATCTGAATGCCAGCATCAGTCCCCTGCCCCACATGCGCGCCGGGGTGGAAGTTGTAGTAGTTGCCGGGCAGCGCTTCCAGGCGCTGCAAGTCCTCGGCCATTGCCTCCAAGGCAAACTCGCGCGCCCGCTCTTTGGCAGAGCAGGGGTTATAGGTATAGGGGGCATGTGCCACGAGCGGACCAAAATCGTTTTGCTCCATAAGCTCGCGCAGGGCCGCCACGTCATCCATGTCAAGGTCTTTCGCCTTGCCGCCGCGCGGGTTGCGCGTAAAGAACGCAAAGGTATTGGCGCCAATGGACAGCGCCGTCTCCCCCATTGCTCGATAGCCCTTCGTCGTCGAAAGATGACACCCAATCGTTAGCATCTCCAACTCCCCCTCATCAGTTGCGGTGAAATACGGTCTATTGGTGCCTTATTTTGGCGCAAACAGACCGTATTCCACCGCAAGATATAAAAGGGGCATCAGGGGCAAGGTCCGCCGAGCCCCCTTGAGCACCAGCACCGCAGCCTAGAGCGTCAAGCGAATCGCATCGATTATCTGCGCGCAGCGCTGCGTGGCGGCAAGAGGCATAACGGGGCTTTCAAGCTCTCCCGTCTGGACGAGCTGCGTCGCATGCTGAATTTCGCCGTAGAAATCATCGACATCAAACGGGGCATTAATTTCGAGCATTCGTCCGTCGGAGTACTTCACATGGGCGAGCTCGGGGCGATGGAGGCGCTCGATTTCCACCGAACCCCGTTCGCAAGCAATCATTAAGCGGCTTTCATATGCTGCTTTGCCGTCGCACACCATATGAATGGGTATACCGCCGACACTCATATGGATCTCATCGGCCCAATCCACGCGGCCGCCTAATACGTCACGCCAGCGAACTTCACGAGACGAAACATCGCACGCACCCGCAAGCAGATCCTCAAACCACCCGACCGCATAGCAGCCCATGTCATATAGACAGCCACCCTGCAACGGATCGAGCAGATAACTCGAAGGGGACTCACCATAATCGAGTTTTTGCACGCTTTCGATCGAGACGATACAGCCGAGCTCGCCCGACGCAAGCAAACCCTTCACGCGAGTATGCATCGGACAAAACCGATTTTTCATCGCCTCCATAAACGGCACACCGCACTCACGGGAAACAGAGGCGATCGCATGGGCCTCTTCCTCACTCAAAACGGCCGGCTTTTCGCACAGCACGGCCTTTCCGGCGCGCAGCGCGCGACAGGCCCAACGCGTATGCATGCCATGCGGAAGAGCCAAGTAGATTGCGTCGACATCGGGGTCGGCAATCAGCGCGTCATAAGCCGCATCGCCGCTATCGTCAGCCGTGGCATAACTGTGCGCGGCATCAATCGAAAACGCTCGACAAAATTCCTCGACATGTGCAGGAGTGCGGCCGGCCGCAGCCACCAGCCGTGCCTCGTCGACCTTCTTGAGCGACGATGCAAATCGATGCGAAATGTGCCCAGCGCCCAAAACGCCCCAACGAACCTCACGCAAATCATCACATGAATCCCGATGGCCCACGACAGCCCCCTTCAGTTGCGACGAAATAGTTCCTGCTATCGCCCTATTCTGCCGCAAACAGGAACTATTCCATCACAAGATATAAAAGGGTCATGAGGAGCGAGTTTTGCTGAAGACTTTAAGCGCGGCCGTTACGGGGCCAGGCTGGAAACGTCGGCGCGCGTCGTCGAGACGCTCGGGGACATCGATGTGTTGCGGGCAGTGACGCGCACATTTGCCGCACTTGACGCAATTGCTCACGAGCTTGGGCTCGCTCGTGCGCACCGCGCTCGCCGTAAAGTATTGCGACAGCCCCGTAAACCAGCTGTGCGCATAGCTCGCGTTGTAAGCGGCAAAGCAGCCGGGAATGTTAATACCCTTGGGACATGGCATGCAGTAGCCGCATCCCGTGCAGGGCACGCGATTCGATTTTTCAAACTCCGCCAGCACGCGTGCGATGGTATCGAGCCGAGCGGCTGTCATCGAATCCGGCAGGGCCCGATCGGCCAGCACCGCGTTCTCGTCCACCTGCGCGGTATCGGTCATGCCCGAAAGCAGCATCGTGACTTGAGGATGGTTCCACACCCACGAAAGGCCCCAAGCAGCCGGCGTCTTCAGGTACGGATCGCGTACGTCATCGAGCACGGCGCGGGCCCGCGGAGGCAGCTTGCCCGCCAGGCGTCCGCCCAAAAGCGGTTCCATCACAAACACCGCGAGCCCGCGCTCGGCGGCTGCTATAAGTCCCGCCGTTCCCGCTTGGTAGCGCTCTCCAGCGTAGTTGTACTGAATCTGGCAAAAATCCCAGTCATACGCGTCGAGCATCGTCAGGAAGTCCGCCGCACTGCCGTGATACGAAAAACCTATCTGGCGAATACGCCCCGCAGCCTTTTGGTGCGCAATCCAGTCTTCGATGCCCAACGCCACCACGCGCTCCCACTGGGCGGGCGAAGTGATGTTGTGCATAAGGTAATAGTCGATATGGTCGGTCCGCAGGCGGTGCAGTTGCTCGTCGAAGAACCGGTCGAAATCCTCCGCGCACTTGCACGAAGCGTGCGGCAACTTAGTCGCGAGCAACACGCGGTCGCGCAGACCCAGGCGCTCAAGTGAGGCGCCCACGCACACCTCGTTACCGGGATAGAGATACGCGGTATCCAGATAATTAATCCCCTGCTCCACCGCACGGGAAATGATGGCATCGGCTGTCTTCGCATCGGGGTGTCCCGGCGCACCGGGAAATCTCATGCAGCCCAGACCCAGAGCGGATATTCGGTTACCACTTTTGGGGTCAACGCGATATTGCACGGCCCCTCCTTTCGCCATCAGCGCCCCGGCAAGGCGAAACACAATGGTCACGCGGCCGAAACATCGTGGAATCGCAATCGAGAACGTATCGTAACGCAGCAGAAATCGAGCTGTCACGGCACCGCTTTAACATCAGCAAAAAGCCCGATGAAAGGAGCCGCCCATGCCCGCGCTCGACCTTTGGAACCTCGCCTCCCAGCTCAAAAGCAACGATTATCGCTGGGTCGACCTCACCCACACGCTCTCATGCGACACCCCGCACTGGTTTGGCTTTAAGCCGTTTGAGTCCACCAAGCTCTTCGACTACCTGCCCGGCACGCCCGAGGACATGCTCGCCCCCATGCGTTGCTTCCAGTATTCGGTTGCTTCGCAGTACGGCACGCATGTCGACGCACCGCGCCACTTCCATGTTGACGGCCGTTCCCTTGGAGAGATTGAACCCATCGAGTTTATGCATCCGCTCTGCGTGATCGACAAGCACGAGGAGTGCGCCGCGAATCCCGACTTTATCCTGACCATCGAGGACCTCAAAGCTTGGGAGGATGAGCACGGTCGCATTCCCGAGGACGCTTTCGTCGCCTTCCGCTCCGACTGGTCCAAGCTCGCCGACCTCGAGAACAAGGACGAGGACGGCCAGCCCCACTACCCCGGCTGGGACCTCGACGCCATCAAGTGGCTCGTTGAAGAGCGCGACATCGGCGCCATCGGCCACGAGCCGGCTGACACCGACCCGGCGAGCGTGACCACGCGTGAGGACGCCTACCCCTACCCCGGCGAACAGTACATCCTCTCGGTCGATCGCTATCAGATCGAGGTCATGGACCATCTAGACGAGCTTCCCGCCACGGGCGCCGTCATCTTCTGCACCTTCCCCAAGGTGCGTGATGGCGTCGGATATCCCGCACGTGTCTTTGCGGTCTGCCCCGCGTCATAAGTTCCCATGCGTTTGTTCTTCTAAATACGGCCATCCGGTGCACGCGACATGGCCCGGCGGCATACAATCCATCAGGCGCTCCATACGCGGGCGCCTTTTTATGGGGAGATGATTCACATGCAGATCAACAAGGTCGCCTTCATCGGCAAGGGCGGCGTGGGCCTGCTCTACGGCAGCATGATCGCCCAAGCGCTCGGCAACGACGCCGTCGAATACGTTATGGACGACGCGCGCTTTGAGCGCCACGCGGGTGATGCGCTCACCGTCAACGGCAAGCCCTGCGCGCTCAAGTCCGTCCGCGCGAGCGAGGCGACGCCCGTCGACCTGGTCATCCTCACGGTCAAGACAACCGGGCTCGATGTGGCGCTCAAAACCCTGGAAAGCGTCGTGGGACCCGACACGCTGATCGCGTCGCTGTGCAACGGCATCACGAGCGAGCAGAAGATTGCCGAGCGCTTTGGCTGGGAGCACACCGTCCTCGGAATATGCCAAGGCATGGACGCCGTGTTTCTCAACGGCGCGCTCACCTTTACCAATGCGGGCGAGATCCGCTTTGGTGCGGCCGCCGGCACCGACCCCGCAACCGTTATCGCCATCGACGAGCTCTACACGCGTTGCGGCATCGCCCATACCGTCGAGCACGACATCGCACATCGCATGTGGGCCAAACTCATGCTCAACGACGGCATCAACCAGACCTGTATGGCCTACGGCGGCACCTACGGAAGCGCTACGGAGCAGGGCTCCGAGCAGCTCCGCAGTTTTGTCTCCGCCATGCGCGAGACGCTTGCAGTCGCCAATGCCGAGGGCATCGAGCTCACCGAGGCAGACCTAACGCAGATGGTGCGTCTCATAAAAGGGCTCGATCCCGCCGGCATGCCCTCGATGGCGCAAGACCGCATCGCTCAACGCAGAACCGAGGTCGAGGAATTTGCGGGTACCATCTGCCGCCTCGCGGCCAAGCACGGTATCCAGGTGCCGCAAAACGAATGGCTCTATTCGCGCATCCGCGAAATCGAGGCCAGCTGGTAACGCCGCCGCACCGCATCCAACAGTCTCAATAGCAAAAACCGCCGCAAAGGGCACTCCCCTTGCGGCGGCTTCCTTCTTCATCTATGGGCAAAACCAGCTTCACAACGGCTAGCGCCGCACCTGCGGCGTCTCGTCCTCGTCATCGCGGCAAAGGGTCACGCCCGCACTTCCCAGCAGCGCTGCTGCGATGAGCGCGCCGACCACAATAGGAGCAGCTCCGCACGAGCCCTGCATGCCTGCGACAAACGCAGCTGTAGGGCCAAGACAGCCAAGTACCAATGCGACGGCGGCGATAGCGATATCTCGAGCGTTCATGAGACCACTTCCTCCACGAGAAAGACCTTATTTCTCATGAACTAGTGTGCCCCGCATCCATACGCCCAGCGTACCGCCACGGTAAGGGCTCTGTTAACTCAAGCGCACATAAAGAAAGGGCGGCTTTACGTTGTCTAAAAGCTCAGTAAAGACGCCCGCCCATCATGTGCGTATTTTGCTTATGGCAGATTACCAACCGGTGTAGTAGTCGGTGGTTCCGGCAGCGCAGCCGGAGTCATAGACCTTGCAATCACCCTTGGAGCCCGTAAAGGTCGAGCCCTGGGCCATATCGCCCGCGGCAACAACGTAATAGCCGTCGGAATCGCGCCAGAAGCCCTCAGAATCCTGCGTCCATTCGCCCGTGCGGTGGTGATACAACACGTTGCTGCTGTAATAAGTCTCGCGGCGGCCGTTATAGTTATTGACGCCGCTCGAGCGCGTCAGACCCGAGCCGTTCGCGTAATACGCAGCAGACGTGTAAGACGAGCCGGAGCCGGCGTTGTAATACGAAGCCTGGGCGGCCTCGGCAGCCTCCGCCTCGGCGGCAGCGGCCTCGAGCGCTTCGCGCTTGGCATTCTCAAGCGCAGTGCGCAGCTCATCGAGCTCGGTCGACTTCGCGTCGACCTCCCCCATCGTCAAAAGGCTGCCCGCACCATCGATACAACCCTGCAGCACAGCGCGCTCGTCATCGGTGGCATAGTCACCATACATGTTTAGGATAATCTGAGCGCGCATCTCAAGGGAATCGCGCTTGGCCTCCATCGAGGCGTTCCACTCCTGCATGGAACCATAACCATCGCCGCGATAATCAACGGGCTGTACCAGCGTCGTCTCGGACGGCGTAGATCCAACCGTATCGGACAGTGTTGCCGCGTGGGCATCAGTTGCGCCGGCGCCCGCCAAAAGCGCCACGGTCAGAGCGGCGGAAAGGGCGGCGGCTTTCGGTTTTCGTGAATCGATCCTCATGTAGCTGGAAACCTCCGTAGTGCGTTTTTGCTGCGTTTGAGCTGCGTGTGATTCGATCGCGCTGCATAGTACCTCGAGCAAATCGCGACCTGCGGTTTTACTCAAAAGGCGCACGTCAATTGCGTAAAACTCACATCCTCTCAACAGGAGTTTTCCACAACTCGAATGCATAAAGCATGCCAAAAACCCTGTAATAGCGCCCTTCCTATGCAAAAAAGGCGCCTGCGCAACCATTGCTTGCGCAGGCGCCTTGAGCAGGCATTTTATGCAGTTATACCTATCGAGTGGCAAGGGGTCCTTGCACAAGTCGCCTTACTCGTCCAGCGCGGCGAAGGCCTGCTTCAGATCCCAAATGATGTCCTCGGCGTTCTCGGTACCGATGGAAAGACGGATCGTGGAGGGCGTGATGTTCTGCTCGGCGAGCTCCTCGGCAGAGAGCTGGGAGTGCGTGGTGGTAGCCGGGTGCACGACGAGCGACTTGACGTCGGCCACGTTGGCGAGCAGCGAGAACACCTGCAGATGATCGATGAACTTCCAAGCTGCCTCCTGGCCACCCTTAATCTCAAAGGTGAAGATCGACGCGCCACCGTTGGGGAAGTACTTCTGATAGAGCTCGTGATCGGGGTGCTCAGACAGGCTCGGGTGGTTCACCTTGGCAACATGGCTGTCACCAGCCAGGAACTCAACGACCTTCTTGGTGTTCTCGACATGACGGTCGACGCGCAGCGACAGAGTCTCGGTGCCCTGGAGCAGGACCCAGGCGTTGAACGGGCTGATGCAGGCGCCCTCGTCGCGCAGCAAGATGGCGCGGACATAGGTCGCGAAGGCGGCGGGACCGGCAGCCTCGGCAAACGAAACGCCGTGGTAGGAGGGGTTGGGCTCGGCGATCTGGGCGTACTTTCCGCTCGCCTTCCAATCGAAGTTACCGCCGTCGACGATCACACCGCCCAGCGAGGTGCCGTGGCCGCCGATGAACTTGGTTGCGGAGTGGACGACGATGTTGGCACCATGCTCCAGCGGACGGAACAGATACGGGGTGCCGAAGGTGTTGTCGACGACAACCGGCAGACCGTGCTTCTTGGCGATCTCGGAGATGGCGTCGATGTTGGGGATGTCGGAGTTGGGGTTGCCGAGCGTCTCGAGGTAGATGACCGTGGTGTTGTCCTTGATGGCCCCCTCGACCTCTTCCAGGTTATGGGCATCGACGAAGGTGGTCTCGACGCCAAACTGGGAGAGCGTATGCTCCAGCAGGTTGTAGGAGCCACCGTAGATGGTCTTCTGAGCCACCACGTGGTCACCGGCCTGGGCAAGAGCCTGCAGGGTATAGGTGATGGCAGCAGCACCGGAGGCGACGGCGAGACCCGCCACGCCACCCTCGAGTGCGGCGATACGGTCCTCGAAGACGCCCTGGGTGGAGTTGGTCAGACGACCGTAGATGTTACCAGCATCGGCAAGACCAAAGCGGTCGGCGGCGTGCTGGGAGTTGCGGAACACATAGCTCGTGGTCTGGTAGATAGGCACGGCGCGGGAGTCGGATGCGGGATCGGCGCTCTCCTGGCCAACGTGAAGCTGCAGGGTATCGAAACCAAAGGTGTGCTCGGGGTTGTTGATGAACTGGCTCATGATGATCTCCTTGATCGAACAAAAGTAAATAAAAAGAGAGAAGTAAGTCGCTGCCTCCTGATCACGCCGACGGGCGCAAACAGGAGCCCGGCATTCGTCTTGGTAAGCAATTCATATGCGGGCCTCCTTTCGCATCCCGGTTCCGTGGTTGGCTTAATTACCTACCGCCTTTGTGTGTTTTGAATAGTACGGGCATTGTTTCCCTCGGTCAATCACTTAAAAGCGCTAACATGTTATCGTTTTTATAGATAACAATCGGAAGGATTGCGTCGATGACCCTCCAGCAGCTTCGTTTTCTGATCGCCGTGGCAGAGTCCGGCTCAATCAACGCCGCAGCTCAGCGCCTCTATACCGCTCAGTCCAACATCTCAAACGCCGTCAAAAGCCTGGAACAGGAGCTCCATCTGGAGATCTTTACGCGCTCCAGCCGCGGCGTCACGCTCACCAACGACGGCACCGAGCTTTTGGGCTATGCGCGTCAAGTCGTAGAGCAGGCCGATATGCTCGAGGCCCGCTACGAGGACGGCGGCACGCCCCAGGCGCGCCTTGCCATCTCGGCCCAGCATTACGCTTTTTCGGTCGAGGCCTTCGTCAACGTCGTCGAGCGCTGCCGGGACAGCAAGTTCGAATTCATCATGCGCGAGACCACCACGTCGCAGATCATCGATGACGTCCGCGCGTTTCGCAGCGACATCGGCATCCTCTATCTGGACGACTTTAACGCCCGCGTTCTGCAGAAGGCCTTCGCCGATGCCCGTGCAAGCTTCCATCCCCTCTTCGACGCGACGGTCCACGTCTTCGTTAGCGAGCGCCACCCGCTCGCACGCCGCCCGCAGCTGTCCCTTGCCGACCTTACACCCTATACGCGCTACAGCTTTGAGCAAGGCACCTCGAGCTCCTTCTATTACGCCGAGGAACCTTTTAGCTATATCCCTTGCGACCGCAACATACGAATCTCGGACCGCGGAACACTTACTAACTTACTTATCACGTCGAACGGTTACACCCTGTCGACCGGTGTCCTCTCCAATGAAATGCAATGGGGTATGGCATCGATCCCGTTAGCAGACGCCCCAACGATGCACGTAGGCTATATCATGCACGACGAGCGCAAGCCCTCTCCCCTCTTGCAGCAATACCTCGACGAGCTCAACCGCATCATCCGTGCCAACTAACTGTCGGAAGACGGGGTAGAAATCGTAGATTGCTAGCCCCCGGCGGGCATGGCGCTACAATGGTCACTCACACGAAACGTACCCAACGAAAGGAGGCCCGTGAAGGTCATCATCTATACCGACGGCTCGGCCCGATCAAATCCGGGACGCGGCGGCTACGGCGCCGTGCTCAAATACACCAACCCCGCCGGCAAGACCTTCACCTCCGAGCTTTCGCGCGGCTACGCCAAGACCACCAACAACCGCATGGAACTCATGGCGGTCATCGTGGCGCTCGAGGCGCTCAACCGCCCTTGCGAGGTCGAAGTCCATTCCGATTCGCAGTATGTCGTCAACGCCTTTAACAAGCACTGGATCGACGGCTGGAAAAAGCGCGGATGGAAAACCGCCAACAAGCAACCCGTCAAGAACCGCGACCTGTGGGAGCGCCTACTCACCGCCAAAAGCAAGCACAAGGTTGAGTTCATCTGGGTTAAGGGTCACGCCGGTCACGAGCTCAACGAGCGCTGTGATGAGCTCGCCACCACGGCGGCCGACGGCAGCAACCTCGATATCGACACCGGCTTTAACGAGAGCGACCTGTAATAGCGTTTTCGCGCAGCTTTATATCCCCACGCGCTACACTCATCCTGTAGACCAAACAACGCAAGGGAGACGTATGCTGCGCATCGCGACCATCGGTACATCCATGATCACCGACGACTTTATCCAAGTCGTCAACGCCAACGACCAAGCCGCGTTTGTGGGCACGCTTTCACGCGACGCCAATCGCGGTACTGCCTTTACCGCCGAGCGCGGTGGCGAGCGAAACTTTACGTCGCTCGATGAGCTCGCGGCAGCTGCCGACGTCGACGCCGTCTATATCGGCAGCCCTAACGCACTTCACTACGAGCAGGCCCTTGTCTGCATCGCCGGTGGCAAGCACGTCATCGTCGAGAAGCCCTTCTGCGCCACCGAAGCGCAGGCGCTGGAAGTCTTCCGCGCTGCCGAGGCAGCAGGTGTCGTGGCCCTCGAGGCCATGCGTCCCCTCCACGACCCCGCCTTCCACGCCATCGAGGACGCCCTGGGCGAGATCGCCCCCATCCGCCGCGCCTCATTGCGCTTTGGCAAATATTCCTCGCGCTACAACGAGATTCTCGCGGGACGCGCCACCAATATCTTCGACTGCAATATGGCATCGGGTTCCCTCATGGACATTGGCGTCTACACCGTCGAGCCCATGGTCGAGATTTTCGGCATGCCCTCCGGCCTTACGAGCATGGCTACCCTGCTCGACCCCACCACGCGACAGCTCACGCACGGCCCCATCGACGGCTGCGGTTCCATCCTCGCCAGCTATGGCGGAGGCAGCATCTCCGTCGAGCTCGCGCACTCCAAAATTACGAATGACCTGCTGCCCTCGCAGATCGAAGGCGAGCGTGGCACTATCCAGATCGACCATCTGTCCACGCCCCGCAACGTCCGCATCGACTATCGCGGCGACGTCGTACGCGGCTCGGCGACCGAGGCACCGCGCGAACAGGGAGACAACGGCCGCGTGCTCGACCTGCCCAAATCGAGCAACACTATGGAATACGAACTCACAGACTTTATCACCGCCATCGGCGGCATCGATAACGTTAAGGAAGAGATTTGGGAGACCCCGGCGGGACGCCACGAGCTCGGACACTACCGCGATGTCACGCTCGTCTCACTGCGCATCATGGATGCCGTGCGCCAGCAGGCCGGCATAACCTTCCCGGCTGACGCAGGCAAGCAGGCATAGCGATGGGCTTCTTCGATACGTTCTTCTCCAGCGTCACCGGAGGCAGTCGAGAGCCTCAAAAACCATCAAACGTCGAGCTCGAGCTGCGCCGCAGGCTTACCGTGCTCGCAAGCGACGAGGCCACTCAAGACACTCCCCTGCGCTATTTTCTGCGCTGGGCGGGGCAAGTCCAAGGCGTTGGTTTTCGCTTTACCAACACCAACCTCGCGCAGGCACGCTCCCTCACCGGCTGGGTGCGTAATATGGAAGACGGCTCAGTTGAGATGGAGATACAGGGAGCTCCGGCAAACGTCCTATCTCATCTTGAGGCGCTTCATGCCTCCTACGAGCGCATGGGAACGCGTTTTCGCCTCGTAGACGCCCAGGCCCGAGCCCCACTTGCCAATGAAGACGGTTTCAGTCCTCATTATTAGTATTGTGTGCTAAATACGGTATCATTTACCTACGACCGTTAATAGAAAAGAGGCGAGGCGCATGGCGGTGCAAAGAAGGAATACCAGGCAGCGAAAGCTGGTTCTTGACGCCGTGCGCCAAAGCTATAACCATCCCACCGCCGACGAAATCTACAACGTCGTGCGCGCGCAGGATGACAAAATCAGCCGCGGTACGGTCTACCGCAATCTCAATCTCTTGGCCGACGCCGGCGAAATCCTCTCCATCAAGACGCCGGGCGGCAGCCGCTTCGATCGCACGATCGAGCCGCATGCGCATATCATCTGCACCTCATGCAGCCGCGTCATCGACGTACCGCTCCCCTTCGATGCCCAGCTCGACGCCAAGGCGTCCGAGCAAATCGGCTGGCACGTCACGTCGCACTACACCATCTTCGAGGGTCTCTGCCCCGACTGCCGGTAGATGTTCAGGACATGCCTTAAAATCCACCTTTCCGCGCTTTGCAGCAAAAAATAGATTTCTAGGCATGTCCCAAATATCTACTCAGCAAGCAGGCGATGCAATTCCTCTTCGACCGTGCGCGCGTAACGGACGCGGTCGTTGATGCCACGCATAGAGGGATTGCAGCTCTCCATTAGATAAGGATGGCCCACGACGTTGAGCATGTCGCGGTCGTTTTCGTTATCGCCAAACGCCATCATCTCATCGGGCGAAATACCCAGGGCACGACCGTAATCGGCAAGCGCGGAGCCCTTGCCCGAACCGAAACCGATAAAGTCCGTCCATTCGGTTCCCGACGTCATCACGTCGACACAGTCGCTAAAGAGGCACTCGAAATACTCCAGGGCCGCCGGCTGATCCACCTCGGGCGTCTGGAAGGCAATCTTAATGACGTCCTCGTCGATGTCCTCGGGGCGGTCGACCACCGCCACATCGCAGTGGACCTCATAGCGCAAATGGTCGACGAACGCATCGTTGCCGCTCATGGTGTAGAGGTGTCCCTCACACGAAAGGGTCACGTCGGCATGGGGATACGCAACCACGGCATTCGCGATATCCATAGCAAGGCTACGCTCCATGGAACGCTTGACAACGGCACGTCCCTCGCTCATCACCAGGGCTCCGTTTTCGCATACATAGGCGAGCTCATCGGCCACCGGGGCAAACAGATAGCGCAAACTCGCATATTGACGGCCGCTCGCCGGCATAAACACGATACCGTGACGATGCAGCTCATCGATGAGCTCAAAGGCCTCGGAACGCGGCTCGCGCTCCCCCGGATGCAGCAACGTGCCGTCCAAATCGCATGCAATCAGCTTGATTCCTTCAAGACCCATATGCTTTCCCCCACAGCATCTCATCAACAGAAAGACGGACTTTGAATAGTTGCCTCTCAAAGTCCGTCTTACTTATACGCACGTTAACCGCGCGCCTTCTTTACGATCGTAAAGTCTGGAGCCATACTCACAACGGCATCCGCCGCACACGACGCAAAGCGCCGGTCCGCATCGAGTTCACGGGTAACCGTCGAGATTCGAGCTCCCTCGACGCCGCGAAGCATACGGCCCAAAACCGGCTGCACCGGCGTATACATGCGCACGGTATGCTCGTCCGAGTCGCCCCGGAAGAGCGGCGCATGCATGTTGCCGATCTCCCAGCACGCATGCGCGAGCGCAATCGGATCCATGCGGTCGACTTCGACCAAATAGACCTCGGCGCTGCGCAGGCGCACGACAACCACCACGGGCACCCTGCCCGAACGGTCAATGGTGAGCACGTCGCCATCGGCAAGACGACCGCCGTCGGCAGTATCCAGCCGAACATCGATCGTGCGCCCCAGCTCCGTCACGCCCACAAACGTGCGCGCATCAGCCTGGTCCCAATCGAGCAGGAGCTCGTCAACTTCAAAGACACCGCCCAGCTCCCGGCGAAGTAGGAGTTCATAGGACGGATCGTTGAGATTTCCCAAGCATGTCGTCGAAACCAAGCGCTCAGGCATACTCTAACCCTCGACCTCGACGAGCTCGATATCAAAGTTGAGGTCCTTGCCGGCCAGCTCGTGGTTGGCGTCGAGCGTCACGGCCTCGGGCGTTACGTCGATGACCACGGCGGGGACGGGCATACCGCTCGGCGTGGACAGGAAGAGCTTCATGCCCTTCTCGATCTGCTCGATGTTGGGAACCTGTTCGGCCGGGAAGGTCAGGACCATCTCGGGGTTGTGCTCGCCGTAGGCATCGGCGGCCGGGATGTGCACGGTCTTCTTCTCGCCCACCTGCATGTCGACAACAGCGGCATCGAAGCCCTTGATCATCTGACCGGCGCCGCAGGTGAACTCCAGCGGCTCGCCGCGATCGTAGGAGCTATCGAACTGCGTGCCGTCATCGAGCGTGCCGCGATAATGGGTCTTGACCTTCTTGCCCTGGTTGGACATGACAACCTCCGTGATAAGGGCGGCGCACAACGCGGGCCGCCGTGAACATATGGCGCTAACTATACCCTAGTCATACAATTCAATGACAGTTTGCAAAGAAACGCTGCAACCGGAGGAACCATGGCATATCCCGTATTTGACCTACACTGCGACACTGCCGACCGAATCGGCTGGGCCACGCTCGATCTCGACCTGCGCTTTACCGCCGGCACCGACGGTTATTTCCCCGGCGACGAAACGCATCCGCAAGATTTCGACCTCATCGAGGGTAACGCCTGTGCCATCTCGCTCGCAAAGATCGGCAACACGCCGTGGGCACAGTGCTTCGCCACGTTTGTCCCCGACGAGATTCCCACCGCCCACGCCGCGCGCTTCCAGGCGCAGATCATGGCGCATATGAGCGGCCAGGCAATGCTCAACCACGACCGTATGGTCAACGTGCGCAGCGCCGCAGACATTCGCCCCGCGCTCAAGGACGGCAAGGTCGCTTGCATCCACACCATCGAAAACGCCACGTTCTTTGCCGAGGACCCCGCGCTGATCGAGGTGCTCAAGAGCCTGGGCGTGCTTATGTCGTCACTCAGCTGGAACGCGCAGGGACCGCTCGCGAGCGGCCACGACACCCACGCCGGCCTCACCGCCGCCGGCATCGAGGCGCTTACGCAGATGGAGCACGCCGGCATGGTGCTCGACGTCTCCCACCTCAACGATGAGTGCTTTGACGAGGTCGCCGCCCGCGCCACGCGCCCCTTCGTCGCCAGCCACTCCAACTCCCGTGCGGTTTGCGGCGCCAAACGCAACCTTACCGACGACCAGTTCCGCACCATTCGCGACATGGGTGGCATCGTCGGCCTCAACTACTGCAGCGAGTTCCTTTCCAACGACGCAACCGACAAGACCGCCGCAGACGTCACCTTCGACCAGCTGGCGGCGCATATCGAGCACTGGCTCGACCTGGGCGGCGAGGACGTCATCGCGCTCGGCGGCGACTGGGACGGCGCCACGGTGCCCGCTTTCCTCTCCGATGCCAGCAAGATGCCCGAATTCCAGAACATGCTTTCCAAGCATTTTGGCAAGACCGTGATGCAAAAGCTCTGCAGCGACAACGCGCTTGCCTTCTTCGAGCGTTATTAATTTCACATCCCTTGAGCGGGCCGGCATGCCGAACGGTCGACATGCCGGCCCGTCCCCGATCTGAAGGACCGCTTTTGACGCAGCAGTTTACGATTTCCGCATCCCGACCGGATGGGACGACCATCCCCGTCGTCGTTACCAAAAAGCGCGTCAAAAACTTCAACCTACGCGTCACATCGAGCGGCGAGGTCCACGCCAGCGCACCGATCGGCGCCAGCCGCGAGCGTATCGAAGCGTTTGTGAAGCGCAACAGCGCCTGGATTATCAGCCGACTTGCCCAGCGCGAGCAACGTCAGGCGACGGCACGAGAGCCGCTCAGCCCCTCGTCCATCATTGCACTTTGGGGCAAGCCCATCACGGTACAGGATGCACTCGATCACAACTTTGCATCACCCGCACCGCGACCCAAACAGGCCACCTTCGCAAGTTTTATGGGTACCGATGAATCGGACGAAGGCCCGCAGGCCAAGCGGCACGCAATCCTCGACGGCCTAACGTCCGACGAGCTCCAAGCCCACATCGACCAGCTCTACGCGTCCGAGGTCACCGCAGCGCTACGCGACATCGTGCACGCGTACGAAATCGCAATGAGCGTCACCGTGGCCCGCGTCTCCGTGCGCAGCATGAAAACGCGTTGGGGCTCCTGCACACCCAAAACCGGCGCCATTCGCATCGCGCGCGAGCTCGCCGCCTACCCTGTCGAATGCCTCGACATGGTTGTCGCCCACGAGCTCGTCCATCTGCTCGAGCCGAGCCACAATCAGCGCTTTCACGCCCTGCTCGACACGTACTGTCCCAACAATAGAGCACTGTCTCAGCGGCTCAAGCAGCCACCCCTCAACAAGCTCTAGCGTCGACTAGCGCACGCGCTCGATCTCGACGCCGCAGCTTGCCAGGGGCAGGCCAACAGGAGCCCACGGCTTATCGAGCTTTATGCGCACACCAAGCAGCGAGGGATAACGGCGCAGCAGCATCTGGGCTGTCCCCTCGGCTGCCGCCTCGATGAGCTTAAACGTATGCTCGCGCAGATAGCCATCGACATCGTGGCACACCGAGCCGTAGTCAATCGAAGCGTCCAGGTTATCGTGCTCCCCCGCCGTGCGCAGGTCGGCATAGAGCACCAGAGAAACGATGAACTTCTGACCCAGCGCGTTCTCCTCGGGATACACGCCATGGTTGGCAAAAACCTCAAGGCCGTCAATGACAATACGATCGGCATGGCGCAGATCGTCATAGCTCACGTGAGGCACCGCCGTTGCGGTGGATAATTCGCCCCTTCCACGGCGGGCGAGCTCAGCACCTTCAGTCTTGGTTGCATTCTCGGGCAGTTTCTTGTTACTCAACGCGATCGTCTCCTTCGTTTAGAACCCCGACCGCACAAACTAACTACACGCGAATCGACAGGTTCTTTTTATCATCGCTCCAGTTGCAAGCGTTGCGCGCGGGGCATGCAAAGCAGGCACGCGACGCTTTGTCGGCTGCATAGAGCAGACGCTCAAGCGGTTGGCTGTTCACGCGCAGCTTTCGATGGCCCAGAATGGCCGTCTTAATGGCTGCGGCATCGGCCGGCTCAAACGCCACGTCATCGGGCATGCCGCCGAGAATCGCATCAGCGACGCGTTCGCTTGCAACATCATGGGATATACCCGATTCATACTGTTCATCTTTGCCGATATCGTGAAGAAGTGCCGTGGCGTAGATGACCTCGCGGTCAAATTCGAGCTGTTCCTCGAGATTCTTGATCCACATAATGCGAGCGACATCGAGCAGATGGTCAATACCGTGGCGGCAGAAGATGCGCCCCGATTCCAACTGTACGATGTTGCCCAGGTGCCGCCGGAACAGCCCGTTGGCACAAATGTAATCAATGCGAGGCATGGCACCAAAGGGGGCCAAGCCCGAAGCCATAAAGCCGCGACGCGACGTCCGCTCATCGGTCTTCGATGTAAAGTCGTTGACGACTCTCATGGTTAGCGGCCCAGCATCCTAAAGAAACGCTCCTCGAGCGCGGGATCGGCCTCAAAGACGCCGCGGCGAGCAAGCGTCACGGTCTTGGTGCCGGGCTTTTGCACGCCACGCATCGTCATGCACATATGCTCGGCCTCCATCAACACAATCGCTCCCTGGGGAGCGAGATAATCCATGAGGGCATCGGCAACCTGTGCGCACAGTTGCTCCTGCAGCTGAAGACGGCGGGCATAAACCTCAACCGTGCGGGCGAGCTTGGAAAGCCCAGCCACCCGACCGTTAGGGATATAACCAATGGCGGCCTTACCATAAAACGGCAGCAGATGATGTTCGCACAGCGAGTAGAACGTGATGTCGCGCTCGATAACCAAATCGTTCGAAGCGACGGCAAAGGTTTTGGACAGGTGTTCCTCGGCACTCTGGTCCATACCGCCGGCGATCTCACCATACATACGGGCAACGCGCGCCGGGGTCTCCAGCAGGCCCTCACGAGTTGGGTCCTCGCCTATGCCCTCAAGCAACAGCTTAATGGCGGCCTCGACTTTTTCCTGATCGACCATCTGGGCCTCACTTTTCCGATTTCACGTTCGCACTATGGTACCACGCCCTTCGGCATCGACCACAAGCTACATAGTATGGGTCGAATAGACCGGATCATCACGCCAAAGTTCAACCGCATCACAAAGCGCAACGCCCTCGCGCTCAGCACGGGCGCGCGTAGCGTTCATATCGATCACGCGCTGGTTGCTCGAGCCCCTAAAGCGCAACGAGATATCGTACAGGTCCTGAACAAACGGGCCGTCCACCAACATGTCAAGGCAGGCAAGGATGCGATCCGTCACCTCGGTATGATGGCGACCGCCCGGCATAAGCTCCTCGAGCACATCGCCGGTAAAGCACCAAATAGTCTTCCCCGACTCCACCGGGTAAGCCGCGCGCACGCGCTCAATGAAATCAACGAGCCCCGCCTGATTCTCGGGCTCCATAGGCTCGCCGCCCAGAATCGTCAGGCCATCGATAAAGGGATGATCGAGGCTCTCGATAATCTTGTCCTCGACGGCACGATCAAAGGGCTCGCCCGCAGCAAAGTCCCACGCAACAGAGTTAAAGCAATTCTTGCACCCACGACGGCACCCGCTCACAAACAGAGAAGTGCGGACGCCTTCCCCATCAGCAATGTCGAAATACTTAATGTTCGCGTAGTTCATAAGTAACCTTCCTGGGGGGTCTGGAGTATATCATTCCGTCCTCAAACATTCTCGGCCTTTGGCCTGCGAAACTGCGGGCGGAACGATATGTCCCGGCCTCATGCAAAAGGCAACTCAATGAACGAAGCGAACATCGAGTATAGGGTTCGAGGTCCAATAAAAACTGGGTTGCGGCTCAACCGCCATCGCAAGTAAATCGCAGCTGCAGCTCGAATTATTTCCGCTAAGAACTTCGAGGAGTGAGCAGACCGCATGCTGCATCTCAGCTACATCAACTTGGCCGCCCCGTAGCGAGGCCCCGGACCTTTGCTCGATATGAGTTCCGCACGAACAGGAGGCGCCAGTGGCGCCTCCATCGTGAGCCAGGACTGTCCGAAATAGCGAGTAAAGGTCCGGGGCCTCGCTACGGGGCGGCCTGGGATGACTATTAGAGATGCAGCACGCGGTCGCGGATCTCCTCGGTTCGACCCTGGTTCCAGAACTGGGTACCGATGTAGCCGCACGTGCGACGGGCGACATTCATCTTCTCCTGGTCGCGGTTGCCGCAGCTGGGGCACTCCCACACCAGCTTGCCGTCATCCTCGACAATCTTGATCTCGCCATCGTAGCCGCACACCTGGCAGTAGTCGCTCTTGGTGTTGAGCTCGGCGTACATGATGTTGTCGTAGATGTACTGCATCACGCGAATGACAGCCTTGAGGTTGTCCTGCATGTTGGGAACCTCAACGTAGGAGATAGCACCGCCCGGCGAAAGCTGCTGGAACATGCCCTCAAACTTAAGCTTGTCGAAAGCATCAATCTCCTCGGACACGTGGACGTGATAGCTGTTGGTAATGTAGCCCTTGTCCGTCACGCCCGGAATAATGCCAAAACGACGCTGCAGGCACTTGGCGAACTTGTAAGTCGTCGACTCCAACGGCGTACCGTACAGCGAGAAATCGATATCGCTTTCGGCCTTCCACTCGGCGCACTTGTCGTTCATGCGCTGCATGACGGCCATGGCAAACGGCGTGCCTTCCTTCTCGGTGTGGCTGTGGCCCGTCATGTACTTGACGCACTCATACAGGCCAGCATAGCCCAGGCTGATGGTAGAGTATCCGCCCACGAGCAGTTTGTCGATCGTCTCGCCCTTCTTCAGACGAGCGAGGGCGCCGTACTGCCACAAAATCGGTGCGGCATCCGAAAGCGTACCCATCAGGCGCTCATGACGGCACAGCAGGGCACGGTGGCACAGCTCAAGGCGCTCGTCGAAGATCTTCCAGAACTTGTCCATGTCCTGATGCGAGCTCAGCGCGACATCGGGCAGGTTGATGGTCACAACACCCTGGTTAAAGCGGCCATAGTACTTAGGTTTGGTCGGGTCATAGTTCAGCGCGTTGGCTACGTTGTTAAATCCGTTACCGGAGCGGTCGGGCGTCAAGAAGCTGCGGCAACCCATGCAGGTGTAGCAATCGCCGTTGCCGGCGGTCTCGCCCTTAGACAGCTTGAGCTCGCGCATCTTCTTCTCGGAGATGTAGTCGGGCACCATGCGCTTGGCGGTGCACTTGGCAGCCAGCTGGGTCAGGTAGAAGTACGGGGAATTCTCGTGAACGTTATCGTCCTCGAGTACATAGATAAGCTTGGGGAATGCCGGGGTAATCCACACGCCGGCTTCGTTCTTAACGCCCTCGTAGCGCTGACGAAGCGTCTCCTCCACGATCATGGCAAGGTCGTGCTTCTCCTGCGCTGAGCGAGCCTCGTTGAGATACATGAAGACCGTCACGAACGGCGCTTGGCCGTTGGTGGTCATAAGGGTCACGACCTGATACTGAATCGTCTGGACGCCGCGACGGATCTCGTCACGCAGGCGGTCCTCAACAACCTCGCGGACCTTTTCGGGAGATGCGGAAACGCCGAGCTCCTCGAGCTCGCGGGCGACCTCGCCGCGAATCTTTTGACGGCTCACCTCGACGAACGGGGCAAGATGGGTCAGCGAAATCGACTGGCCACCGTACTGGGAGGAAGCAACCTGGGCGATGATCTGCGTCGCGATGTTGCAAGCCGTCGAGAAGCTGTGCGGCTTCTCAATCAGCGTACCCGAGATAACAGTACCGTTCTGGAGCATATCCTCCAGGTTCACCAGGTCGCAGTTATGCATGTGCTGGGCAAAGTAGTCCGAATCATGGAAGTGGATCAGACCCTCATTGTGAGCATCCACGATCTCCTGGGGCAGCAGCACACGCTGAGTCAGGTCCTTGGAAATCTCGCCGGCCATGTAGTCACGCTGAACGGAATTGACGGTCGGGTTCTTGTTGGAGTTCTCCTGCTTGACCTCTTCGTTGTTGCACTCGATGAGCGACAGAATCTTGTCGTCGGTCGTGTTCTTCTGGCGCTTCAGGCTCTGGACATAGCGATAGATGATGTAGTGGCGGGCAACCTCGTAGCAGTCGAGACGCATGATCTCGTCCTCGACCAAATCCTGGATCTCCTCGACCGAAACGGTGTGGCCCGCGTTCTCACATGCCTCGGCGACGTTTTGTGCCGCGTAAACCACCTGGCGGTCGGTTAGACGAGAGCTCTCCTCGACCTCCAAGTTGGCGGCGCGGATGGCATTGACGATCTTATCGATGTCAAAGACAACCTCGGTGCCGCTGCGCTTGATGATCTTCATCCTCTTGCCTCTTTCGCATCGTAGCCTCATTGCGCTTCAGAGCCAAACGATGCCCGGCAGGGCTTGCCCCTGTCTTGCGGCGCCGTCGCGCAATCTGTGTTCTCGATAAACCATAAGCCTCCATGCGGACATTCCCAGGAGCCGATCAAGCGGCTCAAGGATACGTTCAAAAGAGGCAGTTAAGGTCTTCGTTCTCTGTCCGCCATCTATCATACGACAAAGAGGCATCTATATCCTGTATTCTTTTTTTAGATCAAACACAACATATAGTGTTTCAGCAGGTCAAAGCAATTAGTCATTTTGCAGACGCATTAAAAATGAGGGGTATTTGACAAGTCGGTAAAACGTTACCAACACGGCTACCTGCATGGCAGTTATAAAACCCCCTTAGTCAAGCCGCTGACAAATCCTACCAAAACCAAGCCGCTCACGCCAAAAGAATCCAAAAGATTATGCTTGACCAACATGTTGCGGTCATGCCTTGCCGAGCCTCATGCAACCGCGGCACGAATCCTTGAAAGATATGTGTATGCAAACGGAGAAGATGAGAGTTTCCTCGGATGACTACTGAGAGGCATCCCGGAAGATCAAAAACTCGAAATTTGGTGACGTATTTGGCGACCCATTTGGCGACCAAAACAAAACAGCCCAGAGGCGATGCCTCTGAGCTGCGAACAT